>JBOEGH010000029.1:0-1225 GCA_050633325.1 Alphaproteobacteria bacterium | reverse complement strand
ATGGACAAAGTGGCGGCTGGTGAGCGTGATTTCTCTGATTTGCAAGATATTGTAGTTGAGAATGTGTATGCAGCAAGAACGACAGAATCAAAAAGAGAAGCTGAAAGACAGGTTGTCGAAAATATTCGTCATTATGCAGAGAGTTATATCGGATTGGATTAGAAGAGCTATAAGGCTATTCTAATTACTATTTGGGGTACAATGCTGCACTAATTGAGTAAGTTTTGTGGCTTACCATTTATCCAAGATTCAATATTGTTAATCATTATATCATTGGCTTTTCGCGCTTCACTTTCACTATTCCATGAAATGTGCGGTGTTGCTAAAATTTGGGGATGACTAGCGAGCCTTTTATATAGAACATCATTTACGTCTCCAACGTTGGCATTGGCGACATCATCTATTGCAGCTGCAATATGTCCTTGGTTAAGACAATCAATTAGTGCTTCTATATCGTAAACTTGAGGGCGTGCCACAGAAATAAAAAACACTCCCTTTTTTAAAGATTGAAAAAAAACCTTATTTAAAAGTCCTTGTGTATCTTCATTCGCGGCTAAGCAGTTTATAACAATGTCTGCGTTATGCGTGATTTCCAATATATCATTACCACGTTTAAAAAAAGAGGTTTGTGCACCAAACGCTGTTAGAATTTTATTTAGATGCTGCCCAATGTGGCCTGCCCCTAATATGGCAATTTTCTTATCCCAAATACTTAAACTACGCTGTAAAGCATTGTTTTTAGTTAGTGTTTTGGAATTTGTAAGGGTTTCAAGATTCTTAAAATGAAAAAGCAACATAGAGACTATCCATTCTGAAACAGCTTCCTTATTACATCCAGGCGCATTTGCTACAGTAACTTTTTGGCTTTTTAATTTATCTAGGTTAAGAAACTCATGTCCTACAAATGGGATTGAGATAAACACATCATGAAGTTCGTAGACGAAGTCAGAGTTTAGCCCCATAAGACCAGTACATATTATATTAGCATCTTGGCAACGGGCATACCATTCTTCTGGATTTTCGCTTTCAGTTTCATGAAAAAGAACATTTCCAAGTTCTTGTATTCGTTTTTTTTGATCTGGATACAAGCCTAAATTTTTGGTTACAACTATGTTCATGATAATAGGTTTTTCTTTAGAGATTTTGATTAACCATAAAGATACTAGGTGGGATTAAAAATTACTTCAACATACTTATTTTTTAGGTAGTGTCGCAAAGTTTAATC
>JBOEGH010000028.1:0-4679 GCA_050633325.1 Alphaproteobacteria bacterium | reverse complement strand
CCACTGAATCAACCACAGGGGCACTGCACTTATGAACAGCAAAACCGCCTTTAATTTGTCTTTTGATTTTTCAATACGCCCAGTATTCGTTGAGCTAAAACGCAAAATGAATACTGGTGATTTGGAATAAATGTGGAGGGTTGTCCCGCAAACGCACGATTTCTACGATTCTAATCTTCGTGGTTACTCTGATTTATTTTTCATATTGGATATTATCACTGCAATTTTCAATCACGGGTGGAATCTAAAATGAAGTGCGACTTTCGTTAATTTATGCCTTATTCGGATTCGAAAATGTTTGTCAAAGCCACCACAACTTTATTGTATCTGCACTGGTCAAAACAGCCGCTAGTATCACTTTTCATGATCGCTTTGACAAACAATAGTAAGCGTCGAGCACGCTCCAACTCTTGAGCTACATCTGATTTATCAATATCGTTCGGGGTGGATGAAACACGACCATCCGCTCCGATACCAACATACAGTGACTTTTGTTTTTTCTGATCTGTTTTGCCTTTTGCTATTTTTTTGGCAACGGGGTCATAGATGCGGTCTTCCGCCAAAACCAAATTGTTATTTGTCCATCGACCGACCTTCTCTAATGCAAAAATATTTAAAGCACTGCCAACGTCATTAGGTAAAAGATTGCCCAATTCTAAGTCTTTCTTAATCTCACGCTTCAGATCATCGAGAGTTTCCCATTCCCTGATCACCCAATCCATAATCATACACATAAGTTGCTTGCACACATGATCTTGAATTGCGCGCTTTACCGATAAATTCCACGGCATGACATCCTTTTCGACTAGAAAAAGAATGAACGCTTTGGCCAGCTCTTCTTGTGCAATCACGGCCAAGAAAAAGCTTGTAGACAGGGGGGATCTAAACTCTATGTCATAGGTTTCATCAAGCAAACGCTCGCTGTTATCAATGCACGCGTGTATGGACTTCTTATCGATAGCACTCTGCATTAAGTTTCTTTTTTCTCTGTATCTGCACCCAAATCAAGCGCACGGCCTGCCTTGTTTTTTGGCCGCACGATGTTGCGCGGGTGTTTATTAACGTAATGTTCAGCAACAACATTAAGCATTTCAACAAGAGGGCTAAGATCATAGACATTGGTAGCGATAACCCCCTTAATCTTTCTCTTATCCTTTGTGAAATAGCCCTTCTTTTCAAGCGAGTTTATAGACCGCTGTACTTGCCGCTCAGATATCCCTGCTTTATCAGCCAACGTTCGCATAGAGGGATAAGGCATTTCGTTCTTTTTCCACCAGCTAGAAATAATTTGCAAAAGCACAACCATTTCAGCAGGGGAAACCCTGTGATCCTCATGAACAAACATATTAATTTGCAGCAAGTAATTAGGGATTTGAGTGAAGCCTCTACCCGCTATTTCCTTACCCCATTTAGACGAAATGTCCTGCATAAATGACCACCCTTGTTACGACATATTGTCATACCATAATGTCTTACTATTAATACTCAGTCAATAAATACTTATTATTAATACTAATGAATAAATACTAATATTAATAAATACTCCGTTGCGTGGGGGGCATTTGAATGTTATTATGGCAGACAAATGCATAAACATTTATTTTTACAAAAAACTTGACAAAAGCATACAAATGCGCTATACTTGTATTTGAATGTGGCACGATTAGCTTGTGCGCGCGCAGGTTAATAAGTACTGAGGGTCTCCAAAACTCAAAGGAAAAGAACGTTCCGGCTTTAACGGAGTATAAAGAATGTTTGCGTGTCATATTCAATTATAAAGTTCGTAAACCAAGATTAATTATAGATAACTGTTTATTTCATCACTCAACATCTTGCCGTTTTTCACGCACCACTTCAGGATCGGCAAATTAAGCATGTGCGGCCTCACGCTTTTGCCTGATAATTCATAAACACCAACTCGTTAGTGTTCCCTACGGCCAGTGCTTTCTTTTCTTACAGAAGTCTCAGTATAGCGTTCACGCCCCCACTGCTGCTCTGGCACTGTCTAATGTGCCCTAGTGCTCTCCAAGCTCCTGCATTCCCATTATACTTCACTACAACAACATATGTCCACGAGAAGAAAAAGGGGCTTAAACGTCCCTACGTTTGCCGTAAAGATTTTTAAGAATGGCGGAACATTCTTACACTTTGCTGTTAAGCAAAAAAGCACACAAACGATAGTTTGTATAAGTGCGCCCTTCATTTTTATTTCGGGATGCTCTCACGGCGAACCTTGGAAACCAATAGCCGTCTTCCAGACACCCAGATGCTTATAAATTTTTGCCTTCCCTTAGGTTGTTGGTTTATTCACCATAAATAGCCCTCCCTGCAACAGGTATTTAAACCTGCCCCACATATCTAAATCTTGGTACTTGAACAGTGTTATTGTGGATTAAAATCGCTTTTCTCTATCGTTTTAGGCTATAAAAATTTATAGTTACGAGAACGGCAACAAACCGTTTCCCCTGCCGTTTCCGTTACCGATTGGCAACCCCCGAAAAACGAAAGAGCGAACGCATGCAAAATGCCATAGAAACCTATACAGACTTCACACTTTCAGGAGCTGCGGAACACTTAGGAAAATCAAAGGCCACCATAAGTAAAGCGATAAAATCAGGAAAACTAAGCGCAGAAAAAATGGAAAATGGCAGCTATAAAATAACGGCTGCTGAATTGTTTAGGGTTTACCCAAAAAACGAAACGAAACGGAAGAAAAAGAACGATTGGCAACCCCCAAAAGCGAACAATGAAAACGCCATAGAAACCAGCACCTTAAATGTAAAGGTTAAATTTCTGTCAGAACAGGTCGAGGACTTGAAAGGGCAGCTATCAGAAACCAAAGAACACTTATCCAGTGAACGGCAAAAAAATAATAATTTAATGCTTGAATATAAAACCACCATAGAAACAACACAAAAGCCCGTACAGCCATTGTTCATTGTTTTGGGCGTGATAGTAGGAGGCTTGCTAGTCCTTTTAACTCTGGGGCTTGCTCTGACTTTTACTGGTGGTGTAACCTTTTAATCCCAAGAAAAGCCCGTAGAGAAGAAAAAGGGGTTCTGGGGTATCTGTTTAGTTGATACGCTGTAAAAGCTATCAGGGGCGCAAATTTGCGCGAGTAGGGTACATTTGAAAGTAATTTAATGAGTACAGAAGATAATAAACCACCAAAAGTTAAGCCCCACCTTAAATCAGCCCCAAAAATCGGGCAAGTTTATTGGTGTGACTTTCCTAAAGATGCGCAATTACCTGAGTTTTGGAAACGGCGGCCTGTGGTAATTTTATCTTACAAAAATACATTAAACGGCTCTGTAACTGTTATCCCATGTTCAACGGACGAAAGAAACAGAACAAACAAGTGGGCGTACCCCTTGAAAACAACGCTAAATAATCTTGAAGGGTGGGCGATTTGTGATAAGCCGTCAACAGTCGCTGTAAGTCGTTTATTCCCTGAAAGAACGGGCATTAAGAAACTACCTGATGATGAATTTAACGGGTTATTAAAACTGACCTTAGAATGGCTGCCAAAGCCTAGATAAGCCAAAGGGGACAAAAAATGCCCCCTTGGTAAGTAATTCACCCTCCGAAGAGGGGAAGCGGTGACTTAAAAAGTCCCGTATATGTCTATAATACTAGTTGGAAACTCCCAACATGTCAAACAATATAGTCCGAATTCGGACGCCACCGCACGTTAATGAACGGTATTAGTCATCCCCTTTTACGGCTTAATGCTCATAGTTTGCATCCCTCACTTCATTGGTAAGCCATTGCGAAGTGTTCCGCATGTGCAGAAGGTCAATTTTTATCAGAGTAGGGTGCAGTTGAGTATATTTTACTCTGGCTCAAGATTATTACGCTTTAAAATCGCGTCAATTTTGTCCTGAAAGTCTTGTTCTTGGCCTGTATTCTTTCTTTTATATATATCTTTGTTATTAGTGTCTGACTCTTCTGTCATATCCCGTGTTTCTTGACGTACAGGCCTTTTCTTACGGGTTTCCTTGGGTTTTAGAGCAGCAAAATTAAGGTGAATCTTTATGCCTGTGTAATAACCGATGCGATCTTTTGTACGGCTGTAAAAAAGATACCCTTCTTCAATTGCATCTTGTAAATAGCGGTGAACCTGTCTTGCGCTGCGGCCTATCTTCTTGGCGATAATGCCAATGGTTGTTTCTAAGGCCTGTTCATGACCAGCCCACCCCATGAGCATAAGCACCATACAGCGCGTTTGTGGCATCATACGAGGGTTTGTCACGAATGATTGTCTAACAGGCCTCACAAAGGCGTTTATTGCCAATGATGGGATTGGTAGGCCTTTGCGCTTGGGCGCATATACACCGCTAAATTGTGGCGCGGATAAGACGCGGAGTAGAGAGGATGCGTGAATATGTTTCATTTTTTGGGGTTCTCCTGATGAAGAAACCCGCCCTAAAAAAAGTCGCAAAAACCTGTTACAAGAATGAAATTTATTCTTGCATCGCTTCCGATTTTGGGCGATGCTTGAATTGTTCAAGATTCAGGGCATCGAGCTAATCGGATTGTTCTAAGGTTAATAAGACCCGCTTCGGCGGGTTTTCTTATGTCTGGGTTATAAATTCCTTGTTAGATTAAAGTCGTAAAAGAGCCTTTGAGCAAACGCACAAAGAATCACCTTATATCTTCGCGCGATTCTATCCACTGAA
>JBOEGH010000027.1:0-13542 GCA_050633325.1 Alphaproteobacteria bacterium | reverse complement strand
TGCTTAAAGCTGTTTTTTGCTGTCCTATACTGTCTAAAAAATGTGGGGGCTTTAAAGGGGGCTTTTGAAAGAGTTGTAATTTAAAAGGCCCCCAAATGAAGCTGAACGATAAAACCTGTAGAAATGCCAAGCCCAAAGATAAACCTTATAAGCTTTCTGACGGGGGAGGGCTTTATCTTGAGGTTACACCAAAGGGCAGCAAGTTATGGCGCGTTAAATATAGATTCCTTAATAAAGAAAAGAAGCTATGTATTGGTACTTATCCAGTAATTACGTTGTCAGAAGCCAGAGGTCATAGAGATAATGCTAAGAAATTGATTGTGGACGGTATCGATCCATCATCTGCAAAACAGAAGGCTAAGCAAGACCTGATTAATGAGGTTAGTAACACGTTCGAAGTTATAGCGCGAGAATGGCATGAACATAAAATTCCCGAATGGTCGGAGGCGAATGCCCAAACGACGTTAAAGCGTTTAGAAAAGGATGTTTTTCCTGCATTGGGTAAATACCCCATAAAAGATATAACCCATAAAATGCTGTTGGATCTTGCGCAAAAGATCAAAGAGCGGGGCGCTCATGAGCTTGCAAAGCGTGTTATTCAGATGAGTTCACATATTTATCAATATGCAATTGTAACAGGCCGTGCAGACAAGAACATTGCTGCGGATTTAAAGGGTTTAGTTAAATCAGAGNNAGATGATTGGTGCGCAGTGGGGTGAATTTGATTTCGATGAAAAGATGTGGCTTGTTCCTGATACTCGCATGAAAATGAAGAGAGAGCATTATGTGCCCTTGTCTTCGCAAGCAATTGATATTTTAGAAGAGCTGCGTGAGTTACACAATCATCCTACATATGTTTTCCCAAGTCGTACAAACCATAATAATACGATGAGCAATAATACTATTCTAATGGCTCTTGATCGTATGGGCTATAGAGGAAAGATGACGGGGCATGGATTTCGTGCGCTTGCTATGTCCACAATAATGGAAAAGTTGTATTATCGCCATGAAGTGCCAGATGCTCAGTTAGCGCATGCAAAACGTGGAGATGTAGCAAAAGCATATGATCGCGCCAAATTTATGCCTGAACGTATTGTTATGATGCAAGAATGGGCAGACTATCTGGATAGTTGCGCTCTAGATGGTAAGGTAATTCATGGAAATTTTAAACAGAGGGTTTAGATGTCTTTGCAAAGAAGAGTGCAAGCAGATGATTTTTTTAAATCTTATCAGGTACTAGCCAAGTATGGCGCGGAACTGGCCAACCCTGCTGTTGTAAACTTGGCGTTTGCGGTTGAGCTTTATATTAAAGAACTTCATTTTGTTATTAAGGGTAAAGCACCTTATAGGCATAATATTTTAGAACTTTTTAGGAAGTTGCCAGAGGAGACTCAACAAGAAATAAGAAATTACCCTTCCATGCAGAAACTAACTGTTTATTACTCCATGCATACACCACTTTATATCCCTCAGGATAAGAAAAAGAATCCTATAACTGATGTGTTGGAGCAGCATCTTTGTAAGATAAGTGATGCATTTGAAAAGTGGAGATATTCTTATGAACATGGGACTCTTGTTTATGAAGAATCAATAGCTTTAGCTTTGATCGAGTCTATAAAATCAATCTCTGATAATCTGCGAAAATAATCACTTGTCACTTACGGTTCTTTGCCTTCTCAAAATTCCCCTTGCATTTATCTCTATTTTACTCAATATAAATCTAGGTTCTCGCTATGCGTGAACTCGGGGCTTAGTAACCTCACATCTAAAGCGGTTGGCATCGACCGTCATTGGTGCGTTTTTCTGAAAAGATATGTGCATCATGGATGCCGTCCCTCGGTCTTATGGCCGGGAGGCGGTGTTATGTTCAGGCGTAAGCTAAAGGCATCGCGCTGTTTTCTTTAGATGGCAGTTACTAACTCCCGGCTACCAAGAGTGATCTTGGTGGCTTTTTCATTTGAATAATAGGGAGTAGTGAAAATGCGAAATGATGATGACAAGGGGGTGTTTGTGATTGCTTATATATTCATGGCAATATCAGGCGGTGTTGTTGGTTTTTTATTCGGACTATTATTTTAATATTCTAAGACACACATTTATATTTTTTGAAATGTTATTATCTTTTATTGTTGCTTTAGGAACCTAACAAGGCTGCCTTTTACACAGCTATGTACAGGATCGGGCGGTAATGTTTGGATATATTTATAAAAAATAGTATCTGTAATATATGAGCGAAGATGAAGAATTAACACCAGAAGATATATGCTGCCCTGAGGGTATATGGGTGCCCCAAGCCTTTATATGGTTAGGACAAAAAAATCACGGTGATCATAATAATGTAAATGGGAAATCTCTCATTAAGGATCTTGTTGAGGTTTTATACCTTAACCCTCAGATTGATATTTTTACTGTTTGCGCTTCTAGCGGAGAGAAGCAACCTTTTGATTTTAGCCTGTTGCGAAGTCAGCGTACGATAGAACTGTTTGGAACAAGCTTTATTCCGGGAGAGGGCGTTATGAGATACGGTGTTACGAGATTTGCAAATAAATACATTTTTGTTGATAGAGAAAAATTTACCAATTTTTTAAATGATAAACCGATTGCTCATAATGTTGAGGTGGATGATGTTACTGCTTATCCTAAAGTAAAAGAAGCTAAGCCACTTGGGGCTCGTGAACGAGATACGTTTCTTAAAATCATAATAGGCATGGCAAAAGACGGTTATGGATATGACCCTTACGCGTCTCGTAGCCCGCTTCCTAAAGAACTTGAAGGCGTTTTAAATAGGTTGGGGATATCAGTTAGTGACGATACTATACGTACAAAGTTAAAAGAAGCTTCTGAGTTTCTACCAAGAGATTAGCAATGCCTCATACTGACCGTATTGAAAAAAATTACTTCTTAAAAAAGGGAAATGCTAGAGCTTCTGTTTGGTCACTATGGTTGACGCCAAAAGGTGAGGGGGCAAATAATATATACTTTTCTCAAACAGGTTATCTAGGTGAAGACTCAAATCAACATGGATTTATTTTTCATTTAAGTCTGCATAAAAATGGCAATGCGCACAGAAAAAAACATAATGAGAAAAAGTACGAGTTTAATTTCCCAAGTGAAGGGAACTTTCCTATATGCTCTGTTCTGACCCATGAGAACCATATAACTCTTCCTATAAACCTACACCCCAGAGCAAAAAACAATAATACACCTATTGAAAGTAAGCAGGAATGGGAAGAAACGGTAAGTGAATGGATTGAATTATTTTTTGTCCATATTGCTGATAATAACTTTGATGATTTTTTGGCTTTGTATGGAAGTTTAGAGCGCCCTTTTCAAATTTTGGATAGTTTTGATATACAACAGGGGCGCAAAATTTATTTATTCGTGAGGACAGTAGATGAACCTCAAGTACAGAATGTAGAGCACCACCAGTATGACTGCAGTGATCATTCGCAGCTTGAAAGAGCCTCAGTTTGGACGCACGCAGCAAATAATTCAGCGCACATAATCATTCACGATTTTCCAGCAGATCAGCCACTACCTAAATAACCGAATACGGTTTGCATTTAACCGAATACGTCCTCAAATTATTTTATACGACATAAGCTTTCCTTGGTTTTAATCAAATGAAGGAAAACGACTATGACAGATTTAACTTTACCCGAAACTGGTTTTGTAAGACTGCCAGCTATCCTAAAAATCTTTCCCGTGAGTAAGTCCACATGGTGGGCAGGTGTTAAAGAAGGTATTTATCCGCAGCCTGTTAATCTTGGCGCTCGCATTACCGCATGGCGTGTGGAAGATATTCGTGATCTGATCGCTTCTAAAGGGGCTTAATTCGTGTCCAAGAAGTACCGCTATTCATTGAAGCCGATTAGGCGTAACTATACGTACTCTGTTGATGAAGTTGCAGAGCTTTACGATATTGCCCCTGCTACGGTTTTTCGTTGGATTAAGGATGAAGGCTTAAAACGTATTCCTAATTCTCGGAAGTATTTTGTGCATAGCAATTACCTTCTTAAATTTCTAAAAAAGAAGAATGGCAAGAACAAGCAACCTTGTGGAGATGGGGAGATGTTTTGTTGTAAATGCCGTAAACCTAAATCACCTAAACCACAGTCTATAAAATTCAACAAAAGGCCCAATAAAACTATCCGTGTTGCTGGTAAATGTGAGGTGTGTAATACGCGCATGCAGACCTTTGTTAGCGGCAAAAAATGGTCTGAAAACCATTCTTTTTATCCAAACAAGAACGCATCCACAAAACCACATAGTGGAGAGCATAAATCGCTCTGTGAATGTGATATTAAAAAAGGAGAGCAATTATGCCTGAATATAACCCCGTAAATGAGCTAGTGAAGAAGCAATATGAAGAGGCTTTATTGCACGGTAAATATCGTGACCCAAAGACTGTGAGGGCGGTGTGGAATCATATCAATCAGTTTGAAGAGTCTACTGGTTATATGGACTTTAAAGCCTTTAGTGCGGATCAGGCTAAGTCTTTTAAAATGCGGCTTGAGAAACAGAAAAATAAAAAGGGTGAATTGCTCAGCATTTCTACTGTGCGCTCAACGCTCAATAATGTGAGGGAGTTTTTTGAGTGGCTGGCTATTCATCCTCAATATGTTCGCAAGGTAGATGGGCGGGCTGTTCAATATTTGCGTATGTCGGATAATGCTAATCGTGCCGCCCGTGCTTCAAGAGAGAAAACGCCGCCCACACTTGAGGAGATGGAAAAAGCTTTAAAGGCCCTGCCTCATAATACAGATATTGAGAAGCGTGATAGAGCAGTGTTTGCATTTACGATTGTCACCTGTGTGCGTGATGACGCGCTGGTGTCTTTGAAAATGGGAGATGTGGATGCCAAGAAAAGGACAGTGTGGCAAAATCCTAAACATGTGCGCACAAAGCGGCGTAAAGGGATTATTACTAAGTTTGTAGGGCAAGTGATTCCTTTGGCCGAGGAGATTGTATTGGAGTGGCTGCAATACGCCCAAGGTGAATTGAAGTTAAAGGCTAGTGATCCGCTTTTTCCAAAAACATTAGTGGTGACTAACCCGGACAGCATGGCCTTTGAGGCGCAAGGGTTATCCAAAGATCATTGGGCGAGTGCACAGCCTGTGCGTGAGATATTTAAAACAGCCTTTAAGGCCGTAAGGTTGCCTTATTACAATCCGCATTTATTCAGGAAGACTGTCTGTAGGTGGGGGCTGAAAAACCTATCCTCGTTTGAGTTTAAGGCGCTTAGCCAAAATATTGGGCATGAGCATGCAATGACGACCTATAATTCATATGCAAAAATCTCAGAAGATGAGCAGTTAGAAGCGATTGCGAATATTGGGCAATGGAATGCAGATTTGCGTAATATTTCAACGGATGAGATATTGGCGGAAATGGCGCGGCGTAGCTTTAAGTGAAGGTTTGGGGGGGCGTAATTAATCAGCACTCTACGGCATAGTTATTTTTCAAAGCTAGATATTAGAGGTTGAATAAGCTCTGTATTAACAATACGATAACAGCAAAATATGGATATCAGATGCTTAGGGGGAAATATGACCAACGAAGAAGAAAAGCAGTTCCTTTCCGATCTAGAAAAAAAGCTATGGAATGCCGCGGATAAACTACGGTCCACCTTAGATGCAGCGCAATATAAACATACTGTTCTTGGCCTTGTGTTCCTAAAATATGTCTCCGACTCCTTCAAAATTCGTCAAGATGAACTAACCGAGCAATTCAAAGACTCAGATCACGACTATTACCTCGATCCAGCCGATTACGGCGGCGAGGCGTCAGATGAATACACCGCAGAAATAGCTGAAGAACTTGAGCAGCGCGATTACTACGCCGAAGTAAACGTCTTTTGGGTGCCCGCTGCCGCGCGTTGGACATTCCTGCAAGATAACAATAAAACCGTCATCGGCGGCGCAGAGCTCGCCCTACCCGACGGCAGCACAAAGAAATTCAGCTCCATTGGTCACCTCCTCGATAACGCGCTAGAAGCCATTGAGACAGACAACCCCAAGCTAAAAGGCGTCTTAAACAAACTCTATACCCGCCTGCAAATCGACCAAGCAAAACTCGGCGAGCTTATTGACCTTATCGCCACCATCCCCTTCACCCACGCATCCTTAAACTCCCAAGACATCCTCGGCCATGTTTACGAATATATGCTGGGGCAATTCGCATTGGCGGAAGGGAAAAAGGGTGGCCAGTATTACACGCCCAAATCCATCGTTAGCCTGATCGTACAAATGCTAGAACCCTTTAAAGGCCGCGTATACGACCCCGCCATGGGCTCTGGTGGTTTCTTTGTACAGTCCGAGCATTTCATCAACGCGCATCAGGGTAAGATCGGCGATGTCTCCATCTATGGGCAGGAATACAACCACACCACATGGCAACTTGCCGCCATGAACATGGCGATCCGTGGCATAGACTTTAACTTCGGAAAAGAACCCGCCAGCACCTATACCAATGACCAACACCCTGATCTACGCGCCGATTACGTCATGGCCAACCCGCCCTTTAACATGAAGGAATGGGACACAGGGGTGAGCGATAATGACCCGCGCTGGAAATACGGCACACCGCCATCGGGCAATGCGAACTTTGCGTGGCTGCAACATATGCTGCACCACCTTGCGCCCAATGGATCAATGGGCTTGTTGCTCGCCAATGGCTCGATGAGCTCAAACACCAATAATGAAGGCGCAATCCGCCAAAAATTGATTGAGGAAGATTTAGTCGAATGCATGGTCGCCCTGCCGGGGCAACTCTTCACCAATACGCAAATCCCCGCCTGTATTTGGTTTCTAACCAAGAATAAGGGCGCCCGCACTGCCGCCAGTGGCCGCGCGCTACGTGATCGAAAAGGCGAGATGCTGTTCATTGATGCGCGGAATTTGGGATATATGAAAGACCGCGTCCTGCGTGATTTCACGCCTGATGATTTAAACCAAGTCACGGGTGCCTTCCACAATTGGCAAATGGGCGAAGGCTATGAAGATGTCGCAGGATTCGTGAAGTCAGCCAAGATTGAGGACATCCAAAAACACGACCACGTCCTCACCCCCGGCCGCTATGTCGGCGCCGCCGATGCACAAGAGGACAGCGAACCCTTCGCTGAGAAAATGGCGAGGCTAACCGCGCAATTGAAAGGGCAGTTTGAAGAAAGCGATAGGCTGGAAAACGAGATCAAAAACAACTTGGCGGGGTTGGGTTATGAGTGCTGATTGGAAGGAAGACACATTAGACAATCTTACATCAAGAATTACAGACGGCTCCCATCAGAGTCCTAAGGCGTTTGAAGCTGGTTTACCTATGTATTCGGTAAAAGATATGCGTGAATATGGTTTTGAAACTAGAGGATACAAGACTATCTCACAGGACGATTACGATTGCCTTGTTAAACAGGGATGTAAGCCAGACTTAAATGATATTCTTATCGCAAAAGACGGGTCTGTTATGAAGCATGTATTCGTGGTTAAGAAGGATATTTCAGGTGTTCTCCTCTCTTCTATTGCTATAGTTAAGCCGGATTTAGATTTGGTTGATCCTGACTTCCTGTCTTATTTTTTAAAAACCCCTGTAAATAAAGATTTTATACTTTCTAATTATGTTTCGGGCGCCGGGGTACCTCGGATTGTTTTGAAAGATTTTAAAAAAGTTTTAGTTCGTTATCCTGAAAAACTAAATACACAAAAATCAATTGCGTCGATATTATTGACCCTAGACAATAAAATCGAACTTAACCGTCAGACAAACCAAACGTTGGAGGAGATGGCGCAGGCGGTGTTTAAGAGTTGGTTTGTGGATTTTGAACCCACCCGCGCAAAAATCGCCGCCAAGGAAAACGGTAAAGACCCCGAGCGCGCCGCCATGGCCACCATCGCCGGAAAAACAATCGCGCAGCTAAACACCCTCCCCCCCGAACAACTAGAGCTCCTAAAATCCACCGCCGCCCTCTTCCCCGATACATTAACCAACTCCGAACTCGGTGATATTCCAAGTGGGTGGGACGTGAAGCCTTTATCATCATGGGGGGATATAGTTTGCGGCAAGACTCCGCCAAAAAAGAATAAAGAATATTATGGAGGCAATGTCCCATTTATAAAAATACCTGACATGCATGGTAATATGTACGCAATAAAAACCACTGATAGCTTGACGACGGAGGGAGCAAACACACAAAAGAAAAAAATAATTCCCAAAGGTAGCGTATGCGTTAGTTGCATTGCCACTGTTGGACAAGTTTTAATTGCTTGCGAGAACAGTGCAACTAACCAACAAATTAACAGCATAGTTCCAAATAATGAAATCTATACGCCCTATTTGTATTTTTCGATGCTCGGCTCATACGATCATTTACATGATTTAGCCAGTGGTGGAAGTGCAACATTAAATTTAAATACTGGAAACTTTTCTAAGATAGATATAGCAAAACCAGAAGACCCTGTATTGCAGCATTTTCATGATTTATTTGCACCAACAATGGCCAATATTTTATCTAACCACTATCAAAACCAAACCCTAAAAAACCTCCGCGACACACTCCTCCCCAAACTCCTGTCTGGTGAAATTGATGTGAGTGCGCATAAAAAGGTTGTTGTGAATGGTTGATATCGTCCAGTGGAGTGACATCAGAGAAGATTACCACAAAGGCAGCCTTTTGCTTGGGAATGGTTCGAGCATCGCAGTTGATGGTTGTTTTGCATACACTTCTTTATACGACAAGGCCATTGAACTGGGGCACTTAACACAGTCAGTTCAGGCTGTGTTTGATAAATTTGATGTTAATGATTTTGAGCTGGTTCTTAGACGTTTATGGCAAGCAAAGCTGGTCAATGAAGCATTAGAATTACCGCGTGGAGAAGTTGAAGGGGCCTATGAAGAAGTTCGCGAAGCCTTGATTGCAACAGTAAGGGATACACATGTTACTTATGATGATGCACGTGATCATCTAGAACCTATCTATAAGTTCATGCAGAAATTCGACTTCGTCATTTCGTTGAATTATGACTTAGTTGTCTATTGGGCGGCTCAGTTTGGAAATCGCACACTTGGTCGCTGGTTCAAGGACTGTTTCCAGCCACTCACATTTAGGGACGATTGGGAAGAGTTGCGCAAACCTTTTGGCGCGGATGGTGCAACATTATATTTCTATCCGCACGGCAATTTAGTCTTACATAGAGAGGGGTTTTCAAGTGAACGGAAAATTCGAGCAGGTGAAGATAACAATTTACTCGATGCAATATTAGAAAAATGGGAAACCGACAATCTCGCACCTGCTTTTATTTGTGAGGGAACGGAGGAGAACAAACGCGATGCGATTTCAAGCTGTAATTACTTTGAACGTGTTTTCTATGAAGTATTGCCCTCGCTCGAAAATAAACTAGTGGTTTATGGTTGGGGATTCGGTAATCAAGATCAGCATATTGTTAAACAAATCTCCAAATCAACAATTAAGAAAGTCGCTGTATCGATACATGGTAATGATAAAGTTTTAGCAGGGGACATTGAAAGAAAACTTGCAATTTTGAACCTGGATGAATTGTCTTTTTTTGATTCAAAAAGTGATGGATGCTGGAACAACTTAGAGCCATATGAAAATGAGGATACCGCATGATAACAGAAGATCAACTAGAACAGCTCAGCCTCGATTGGTTTAAATCCATTGGCTATGACTATATCTGCGGCTATGACATCGCTCCGGATGGGATTGCGCCGGAGCGCGTGGATTACCGCCAAATTGTTTTGCATGATCGTTTAATCTATCGCCTTGGGGTGATTAACCCGCACATTCCTGCTGCAACGCTGGAGCAAGTGGCGCGGCAAGTTGCCACGCCTGAAACGCCGATCCTGATTAAGAACAACAAGGTATTTCATCAATATCTATTAGAGGGCGTGAAGGTCACGTTTAAGGATAAGAGCGGCAAAGAAAAAACTGATTATGTGCGCCTGATTGATTTTGACACTGCGGGGAATAATCAGTTTCTCGTGGTAAATCAATTCACGATCCTCAGCACAAAGGGCAATCGCCGTCCCGATGTGATTGTGTTTATTAATGGCTTACCGATATCTGTTTTAGAGCTTAAAAACCCCGCCGATAGCCACGCCGATATTTGGTCTGCCTATCAGCAGCTCCAGACCTATAAGGAGGAAATCCCGGATCTATTTGCGTTTAATGAAGCGTTGGTGGTGAGTGATGGCTTAACAGCGCGCGTTGGATCACTAACCGCAAATAAAGAACGCTTTATGGCGTGGCGCACTGTGGCGCATGAAAAAGACCGCCCGGCGTTTGAATATGCTTTAGAAACGCTCGTGAAGGGGTTTTACCAGCCGAAATTGCTTTTGGATTATATTCGCCACTTTGTTTTATTTGAACAAGACGGCGATGTTACAATTAAGAAGATCGCCGGATATCATCAATTTCATGCAGTGCGTGGAGCAGTTGAAGCCACTATTTCAGCAACAAAGGCCCAAGGCGAAGATGCTGGTAAAGCAGGCGTTGTTTGGCATACGCAAGGATCGGGAAAATCGATATCTATGGTGTGCTATGCAGGCAAGCTTCTTGCGCAGCCAGAGATGAACAACCCAACGATTGTTGTTGTTACAGATCGTAATGATTTGGATGGGCAGCTACATGATACTTTCGGCATGGCCTCGGATACATTAAAGCAAACACCGGTGCAGGCGAATGACCGTGATGATCTACGGGATGTACTGGCCTCACGTCAATCTGGGGGGATTATTTTTACAACGGTGCAAAAGTTCGCTTTGCTTGGTGATGAGAAAGCTCATCCTGTATTAAGCAAACGCAAGAATATTGTGGTTGTGAGTGATGAGGCTCATCGTAGCCAATATGGTGATAAGGCTAAACTTAGTAAGAAAACGGGTAAATATACATTCGGGTATTCAAAACACATGCGCGATGCGCTGCCAGAGGCTTCGTTTATTGGCTTTACAGGCACGCCGATTGATACGGGCGATAAGGACACGCGCGCGGTTTTTGGTGATTATGTTTCTGTCTATGATATTCAAGACGCCGTGGATGACGGGGCAACGGTGCCGATTTATTATGAATCACGCTTGGCTAAGTTAGATATCAATGAAGCAGAAATTGAATCCTTGAATGATGATGTCGATGAAGTCATTGAAGATGAGGAAGATGTCGTCACGCGTGAGAAAACTAAATCTCAATGGTCTGCATTAGAAAAACTGGTAGGAAGCGAGCCACGCGTTGCAGAAGTTGGGAAAGACTTAGTTCATCACTTTGAAGAACGTATCGCAAGCATGCCGGGCAAAGGTATGGTTGTGTGTATGAGCCGCGACATATGCGTTGAAATGTATGATGCTATAGTTGCTATTAATCCCAAATGGCATGATGAAGATCCGACCAAAGGGGTAATAAAAATCGTAATGACTGGCTCTACGTCTGACAAAGAGAAGTTGCGACCTCATATTTACAATAAAGAAACAAAGAAGCTTTTTGAAAAACGTTTCAAAGACGTAAACGATCCCTTGCAGCTGGTGATTGTGCGAGATATGTGGCTAACAGGTTTTGATGCGCCGAATTGTCACACGATGTATATAGATAAGCCTATGAAGGGGCATAACTTGATGCAGGCGATTGCCCGCGTTAATCGCGTATTTAGGGATAAGCCTGGCGGTCTCGTTGTTGATTATATTGGCATTGCTAATGAACTTAAGCAGGCCCTCAAAACATACACTGGATCCAATGGTAAGGGCAAGCCAACGCATGATACCCATGAGGCTTATTCCGTCTTACTTGAGAAAATGGATGTTGTTCGCGGTATGATGCATGGTTTTGATTATAGCGGCTTTGAAGATAATGCATTGCAGCTATTACCCGGAGCGATGAACCATATTTTAGGCACTCAAGGCGCAAATGAAGAACTAGATGGTAAGAAGCGTTTTCTGGATGTTATGGCTGCGATTAGCAAAGCATATACCTTGTGTAGCACTATGGATGAAGTCGCACCGTTTAAGAAAGAAATAGCCTTTCTCGGTGCTGTAAAAAACGCGATCACCAAGTTCACCACAATCGACAAGCGGCGCACAGACGAAGAAAGGAACTCCGCTTTAAAGCAGATTATCGATAATGCTATTGTGGCCGAGGGCGTTGACGACATTTTCAATTTAGTAGGTTTGGATAAGCCCAATATAGGATTGCTCTCTCCAGAGTTTATGGAAGATGTAGCCAATATTGAAGAGAAAAACCTAGCAGTTGATTTGCTTGAGCGGTTATTGAGAGATGAAATAAAAGCACGGATGAAAACTGATATCATCTCAGAGAAAAAATACTCAGATCGTATTCTGGAGACATTACGTAAGTACCACAATCGCGCTATTGAAACAGCTCAGGTTATTGAAGAGTTAATCCAGATGGCTAAAGATATGGCTGAGGATGAAGAGCTCGCGGCTAATTCTGGTTTAAACCCAGATGAGATAGCCTTTTATCGAGCCCTTATTCAAAATGAATCTGCTGTGAAGGAGCTTGGAGATAATAATCTTCGAGAACTTGCGAAACATGTTACTGCACAGTTGAGGAAGAGTACAACTGTTGACTGGCAAGTACGAGATAGCGTTAGAGCAAAATTGCGTAATCTTGTGCGTAGAGCGTTGAGAAAATGGAGGTATCCACCAGATGAAGCTGATGAAGCTATTGATCTCTGTTTGAAGCAAGCTGAGGCATTAAGTGCGAGTTGGAGCAGTTAATTTTGGATAGAGTATTTAATATAAAGGATGGTTAATATGAATAATGATAGTAAAGCAGACGATATCGTTTATATTTTGATGAACGAATCAATGTCGGGATATATAAAAATTGGCCGTACGGTTAACTTAGAGCAGCGTATTCGTTCTTTAGACAACACTTCCACACCATTGCCTTTTGAATGTTTTTACGCTGCGCGTGTTAAAGATGCATGTTTTGTAGAAAAGCAGCTGCACGATGCTTTTGCGGATAGTAGGGTGAGATCTAATAGGGAGTTTTTTGAAATTGCGGCTGAACGCGTGGTGTCGGCTCTCAGGCTTGCTGCAATTGAGGATGTTACCCCAAAGCAGGGCTATGTTGAGAATGTGGAGGATCAGGTTGCTATTGATAAAGCTAAACACCGAAGGGGGGCCTTTAACTTTGCTATGGTTGATATTCCTGTAGGCAGTATTTTAACCTTTTCTCGTGATCCCAGTATTACTTGTACGGTTCTTGATAAGAAAAATGTAGATTTTAATGGAGAGAATACTAGTTTATCGTCCTCTGCGCTAAGTATACTTCATCATATGGGCTATAATTGGAAAACAGTGGCGGGGACAGATTATTGGCAGTTTGAAGAGGTAAGCCTCTCAGAGCGTCGAAATAGAATGGAGCAAGAAGGTTGTTGACTCAACACGTGCTTAGAAA
Source organism: Alphaproteobacteria bacterium (assembly GCA_050633325.1). Classification (GTDB taxonomy): domain Bacteria; phylum Pseudomonadota; class Alphaproteobacteria; order Micavibrionales; family Micavibrionaceae; genus UBA1672. Next base: position 122 of record JBOEGH010000027.1, on the reverse strand, counting down.
ATTAAACTTATGGGGGCTTTGTTGGGGGCGCCTGTGTTTTTATTAGATAAAAAACATATTTAAATCAAGCGATTGTATGCTTGGTTCGTATTCCGTACGGTACCAATGCGACGTTTTACACC
>JBOEGH010000026.1:0-2668 GCA_050633325.1 Alphaproteobacteria bacterium | reverse complement strand
CAACATATAATATTAATCCCATTACAAGTGCTCGCGCTTCATCGCTCCAAAACGGGTCTTTAGCACCGCGATCTGTAACCAAGCTTTGTGCGATCATCATGGCATCTTCAACAAAGGCATCATCTTTGGGGTCAAGCCAGTCAAGCACGTTTAAACGCGCTGCTGTCATATCTAGTTTTGGGCAGGCTAAGTCCCATGGATCAATAAGAACAACCTTGTGGCCAAGAACGTCACGTCTGTAACGTGCAGCAATTAATGCCAGCTCACCATCTTTTACATCCAGTGCCACCAATGAACCAAGATGCTCTAAACAGCGCGGCATGGATGCGGCCAGTAACTTACCGCTTCTGGTTGGTGCAATGGTTAGGAGGTGTTTTTGTGTGTTGGTGGTAATGGCAAAGCTACGAGCCTTATTATGTTCGGCCAGACCGTAACCTAAGAATATTGCTCCATCTTCACCATAATGACGTTTTGCTAAATGCGCACGATCTGCAAGATTAGCTGACCCATGTAAATTAGCATCACGGCTATAGATGCGAGAGGGCTGATTATGGTTTTGCATGCTTCACCCCCTGACATTTGCGAATATTGATAACTTTTTGGGTTTTATAGGCTTTGCCGATTGCCCCAAAATACTGTGATAGGGAGTTCTTAACATTACCCCGTTGTTCTAAGAACTGATTGGTTATCCCTTCAAGGTGAGCACGCTGCGTTCCACCGATAAAATACACAAAAGTATGGGTATCACCCTTTAAAGAAAGCAATTCTTGCTTACGCACTGGGTCGGCAACCATATGGCCATCCGTTATGATGATTACGGCCTTTTGATAACCCGTAAAATATGGTTGAGATAGTTTTAGGTAAGCATCTTTTAGCGGCGCATATATATCTGTTGCTGTACCGATCTTGATGGCATCAATTCCAAAGTTCTCAGCCGCGCAATATTGATAGCCTTTGTGAGTGTACTCCCAATCAACATCAAAGCTTGCCACTGCGCAAAGCGCGCTTGATGGCAATATGTTCAGAAACTCGGATGCGGTTTTCTTAACATCGGCAAACTCATCCACCATGGAATAGCTTTTATCGATTAATATCGTAAAAGCCATCTTTGGTGGTGATTGGGTTAGAGTTTCATAATCAAAGCAGAGCTTTTCTCCATGGGTGTTATAAAGCGCAATACTGCTCAAAGTAGGGGATACAAAATTACCCTTCGCATCCTTAAAACTACCAATGACCTGAAAGCCATTAGGCAGTGGATTGGTGCGGATAATTTCTGATGTTCCGCCGCTAAAGGCCAGTACCAAATTATTTTTCGTATCAACATCAAATCCTGATTTGATAATAATGCCGTTGGCATCGACCATATTAAATTTTGATATGGTTTTAATCAGAATATCTGAGATATCGAAGTTCGTATCCGTATTTAATTTAAGCGATATATCTTGCTCAAAATTAAACAGGGAGTGAATAACAATAACCGGATTACCTTGTACAGTGCGATCAATGATATTGATGGTCGCTTCCTGCGCTTGAGCAGGATAAGTAGCCGCCATAAATAATATGGCTGCCATTGTTTTAGAATAATTCATCACTGCCTCCCTTAAAGTAAATCTGAAAGGCTGGATTGCGTTTGTGCAGCCCCCAGCAAAGAAAAATCCAGTGATCCTTCCCGTGAAGCCTTTAAAACCCCAAGAGCAGCAAAGTAGGTGAGCAAGATTTGATCTTGATCTTCATGGACGCGGTAAACTTTTAAAACACTCAAGTCTTTCACAAATCCAGATAGAGCCAGATTATCGGGAATGGTTTGTGGTACTTGTATGCTTATAGGTTCACCCGTATTTTGAAACGGTACATGCACCGTAGGTCCGATCCAGTACAGCCTAGTATCACCGGGCTGTGTCAGGTTGATAGTGGTTTGGATTTGATCAAAGGCCATTACGAGGTCATTAAAAGACTGCTTAAAACTCAATAATGATTTGATCTCTCCTGCTTGTTCCATTAACTGCCTTGGTGTTCCAGACCATGCAATACGGTTAGGCAGTGCGCCTAAGATGATATTGATCTGCGTATTACGTGTTGCTTTACGACGATCCATCTCTGATAGCTGCTGCAATAAATGCAGCATCGTATTAAGCGCATCATCCTGATCAGATGCCGCAATCGTTCCGCCATTTTCAAATAAGACAAATACTGATTGCACTGGCGGCTTTTGAGGAGGGGCTGATCCATCACCACATGCGCTTATAAATAATGCTATGAACATAAAAGTTAATATCTTCATCTTTACTGCTCCTGATCTGATTTAAGGCTGTGAATGGCGCGCGTGGTAAATAACGCAAGGACAAGGTTAATCACCGCAATAACGGCGCTAACCCCAATGGCCATGCCTTTGTTTTGTGCGAGATAGCCGATAAGGCCGCTTTTGTTAGAAGTGCCGATAAAGTCTTCTTGCAGAGCTTCACGGGCAACTAAAGTGTATAAATTGACCACCTCTAATCCGATCACTAAACACAAGATAAAAGCAGCCAAGCCAGCACAGATTTGGTTCTGCGGATGGCTAAACCATTCTTGAGGATCATCAAGGATGTTGTTACGAAATACTTCCGACCAAATAAACAGCGGCGTTGCCACTGAGAATATCGCCAACAGCATAGAAATTATGTGGCTG
>JBOEGH010000025.1:0-34140 GCA_050633325.1 Alphaproteobacteria bacterium | reverse complement strand
TAATTCCACCAAAGATATTAACAAGGATACCCTTAACATTTGGATCGGAAAGAATGATTTTGAACGCTATAGTTACACGCTCAGCAGTTGCGCCACCCCCAACATCCAAGAAGTTAGCAGGCTCACCGCCTTTAAGTTTGATAATATCCATCGTGGACATCGCAAGACCAGCACCGTTAACCATACAACCAATGTTACCATCAAGACGTACATAAGAAAGTTCGTTATCAGAAGCAATCTTCTCGTTCGCGTCTTCTTCTGTTTCATCACGAAGTTCAACAATTCCAGGGTGGCGATACAACGCGTTATGATCAAAGTTCATTTTCGCATCAAGCGCCATAACCTCATCACCAACAAGGATCATTGGGTTAATCTCAACAGCTTCTGCATCTAAATCCATGAAGATTTTATAAAGGTTAGAGAAGAATTTAACAGCGCTCTTAACTTGTGCACCTTTAAGACCCAAACCAAAAGCAAGCTTACGACAATGGAAACCGGAGATACCAGATGCTGGATCGATAGAAACCTTAACAATTTTCTCAGGTGAGTTTTCAGCCACCTCTTCAATGTCCATACCACCTTCTGTAGAGACCATAAACGCAACACGCTTTGATGCACGATCAAGAACAACAGAACAGTAATATTCTTTTTCAATGTCAACACCATCAGTAACATACAAACGCTGAACTTCTTTACCTTCAGGGCCTGTTTGCTTGGTCACAAGTGTTTTGCCCATCATTGCCTCAGCTGCCTCACGGACATCTTCAACAGTTTTACAAAGGCGAACACCGCCCTTTCCTTCTGGGTCATTTGTAAAGTGTCCAGCACCGCGACCACCTGCGTGGATTTGGGCTTTAACCACATACAGTTTCGAATCAGACATCTCTTCCGCCGCCTTAACAGCTTCATCCACACTCATCGCGGGAATGCCTTTTGGTACGGTAACACCGTATTTCTCTAATAAATCTTTTGCTTGGTATTCATGAATGTTCATCTAATGGAACTCCGTTCAGATATTAACAGCCAGACATATCAACAGTCGTCCAGCACTTCTATAAAAGGTGTAACACTCTTGATTCTATTTGAAAACCGCAAATTTCATAATATTTACCACAAAACATCATTTTTTTATTGCACACTTCTTTTGACAAACATGGGGGTGTTGCCGTACAATGGCGATTAAGTATAAAATAAGTGGTACTTATAAGTATGTTAAAAAGATAAAATTAAAAGGTCACACATATATATAGTAAGATGACTATAAACATACAGGGACAACCACTTTAATAATGTTAGAAGGGTATTTGAATAATGGCTGGTCCGAACCAAACGGGTGATAACGACAAAAAAGCACAAGATGAAGCGCTGCGCAACGAAGAAGCCGCGCAAGCTTTGAATGTTGCTGGCGACACGGAAGCCAATGCACAACAGACACAAGAACAACAGCCACAGCCGCCCGTAGAAACAGTAGAATCAGCTGAACCATCACAGGACATAGAACCCGAAGGCCCCACACCGGAAGAGATTGCATCCACTCAAGACGCAGAAAGAGCGGTTATGGCAGGACGTGATGCAAATAACCTTGGTGACAATGCAACATCCAACGCGACACTAGATGCAGCCGAAGCATTATCATCTGGCCCCGATGCACAAGATATAGTTGATGAAGCACACAAGAATGAAACTCAATATGGTTTTGGTGCAGATGCAGCAGCAAAACAAATGAACGACGCCCTATCTGGTGCAGGCGAAGGAAAAACGAACACAACATTTACCGCAAAGACTTCCGAAGCAGAAGAACAGCGTAAGAAAGAAGATTCTCTAGCCAATATAAGAGCTATTGCCCTGACTGCCGCGCAGTTAGATATGGCATATGCACAATTAGGGCAAGATGTTCAAGCCATGGGACTAGCTCTAGACGAACAAAACAATAAATTAACGGCATTAGTTAACGAATACGACTCTCAGTTCAAAGAAATAGAAGACCTTATCAGTGCCGGAGAGAATAAACTTGTAGCACTTAATGAGAGCCTGCAAGGCCTGGAAGAAGGAAACTTACACCCTGACGAGTTAGCAGCAAGACAGCAGGAGTTACGTGCTGAAATAACAAAAACTGAAAAAATGCTTACAGTAATGAGAGACACCCTCTCTGATGCACAAAGAAAACTTGAAATAGCGCAAGAACAACATGCACAGACACAAAGCGCACATGGTGCTCTTGCCGCAAGCGTGGCCAGTGGTAGAACCGCGGAAGATCCAGAAGCACAACTGAACCTTCTAAATGAAAGAAAGCAATCACTGCAAGCATCAGTACAAGAAACAACAAAAGCTCAGCAAGATGCTTTTAATGCTGTAGAACTCCTAAAAGGAATGTCGGAAGACAATGCGTTTACAAAAAACAGTGAATTGGTATCACTAATAGCCGCAGCAGCGGGAGCAGATGGTAACATCGATCAGAATAAGTTAAACGATATATCAGAACAACTTAACGCCACAGGCATTTCAAAGGATGACCGGAACGAACTTATCAACAACTTTACCGCATTGGGCGGCACAATAACCGTTGATGATCCGACAAACCCTGGACAAAGCAAAGTCCTTAAAGGTGATGATGTTACGGCACATTTGCAATCAGAATGGAATGCAATAAAAGAAGAAATTGATAAAACAGAAGCTGAAATAGACTACACCGCCGAAAGTAGAGATGCCTTAATAGCCGAAATAGCGGCATTAAAAGAGCAACGCGACGCTTTAGCAGGCGACCTTAAGACAGCCGAGGATACACTACAAAAAGAACAATCTGAAAGCATAGAGGCAGCAACCGGAGCCCAAGAAATAGCAGAAACCACACTAAAATATGATTCTGTTTATGACTACATGTCAACAAACTACAGCACATCAATATTTGGTGTCAGTGTGGGTGATGGAGAGAATATTGCTGATGTTGCAAACGACCCCAACAGAATACTAACATACAATGACAAGCTGGTTTACGTCAGTCCGGAAACGCAAGAGATGTACACCTTGGGCGCCGACGGAGAAAAGGTAGAAGTACCGCCAGTAGATACGATTAAGTTGTATCAAAAAATGTATGATGAAAAGTTATTGCCACGAAACTTCGTTGAAGATGAAGGTGGTGCACACAAAGAGTTCAGTGAGCATGATAGTTTTAGCATGACTATGGCAAAATCTTTGTTACCTGGAAATATGACTGCCGAACAGACACAATCTCTGATCGATAAGGCTGCAAAAATAGAAGCACAAGAAGCACAAGAAGCTAAGCTAGCCGCGGAGCAAGCACAGGACAATATTAATGAAGCACAAAGTCAAGTAGACACATTAAAAGACGGTGTTAACCAAAAAGATGTTGCTATTGCCCAGCTTGAAGCAGAGTTAAAACAACACCAAGCAGCCCTAGCACAGATTGAAGACCAACAAGCAGCAAACTCAAGCGGCGAAGCAGTTGCTAGCCAAGAATCAGATGAGTCTAAAACACAGTGGGAAGGTAATGAAGCCCATAACATGGCTATACCTGATCACGATCTAGTGGACGCTGAAGCCTCAAGAAATGCAGCATTAAAAGAAGTTGAACTTGCAGCACTAAATGGCGCGTCCATATCGCAAGAAGATTACGATAAATTAAAAGCCTTACCGGGAATGTCGGAAACACAACTTACCGATATGATGAATGAAAATAAAGTTGAGCTAGCAGAATCGGGAACAACACCTGATAACAGCAATGATGCAACAGCGACAGCAAACCCATCTAATAAAATAGTGGCACAGCAATTTGGTGTTAAGTTTGAGGTAACTCCTATTCAAGTACCTGAGGCCCCTGCCCCAAATCCAAATGGAATATCTCCGGCAGCAAAATATGAAAGCTTTGCAGACAGCTTAGATTTTACAAAAACAAATGATCCGTCATCAACAACCAATTCATATGATCCTGTCGCCGTCAAGCAATCAGGTGACGCACCGACTGCAACATCAGGATTTATGGATGCGCTTATTGAAAAACCGGATGAACCGGAAACAAGCACACCGAAGATAGATGGAATGACACCATTACAAGCGGAACAATTAAGAATACAAGAAGAACACCAAAGACAAGCGGCATTAGCGGCTCTCGCAGCACAGAATGCTGGTGGCAGTGGTGGTATTTCAGGGTAATCAAAAATGATTATCGAAAGAAAAAAGGGGTAATGTGACGTTGACTGACTTATCAGAAAACAACATTCAAGCAGATCAGGATGTCGCTGCGGCGGGCAAGGATACACCAGATATTGGTGTAGACACTAACCTCGCCCCTTCACCAGAAGTTCTGAGAGAAAAAGAGCACAATAACCGTAGATCACTACTTCAAAGCAGCGAATCTATGAACGATATGAATATAATCGCATTTATATTCATGTTACTTTTAGGTGAGCAAGGTAAAGAACAAGGCAACGGTCACTCATCACTTAATGAGACATCGACCAACCTTATATCTGCTGCACTTGGCCTTGATGCCGGCTTATTAAATAAAACAATAAATGAAGTACGCTCTGGCGAAACTAGTGCGTTAAAAGCAACACAATCAATATACGCCTCAATTGATCCGAAAACTGCTGATTTTGAAGCCGCAAATGACGCGGTAAAAGAGTTTCACAACCTTGGAAATCTTCCCCCTGCTGACGATGCCAATTTCTTAAAAGCTGTTGATGTTGTCCTAAAACTTGAAGGTGGCTGGAATCCTAATGAACCGGACGGCGCAGTTGCAAACTTTGGAATTAATAGTAAGGCCAATCCCGACATAGATGTAAGAAACCTAACCCAGAATGCTGCTGTTCAACTATATAAAGACAGGTATTGGGATAAAATTGACGGAATAGATGAACTAGATCAACGCACTGCCTTAGTCGCATTTGATTTAGCCGTTAACAGTGGCCCAGGAAGAGCAAACCAGTTCCTTAAAGAAAGCGGTGGCAATCTTGAAAAACTAATGGAAATGCGTTCCGAATATTATGATAAATTGATAGAAGGCAACCCTGCCAAATTTGCCGAATACGAAAGTGGATGGGATGATAGGCTTGAAAGATTAAGCGCTGCTGTTGAGCAAATACCATCACAAAATCAACTGGTATTTAATAACGGCGGAGTAATAGAACAAGACTTACAACAACCTTTCCCCTTACCATTTGATGGATTTGGTACAGATTTCGTTTCTCTTTATGCACAAAATGACTCTGATAATTCTCAACAATGCGACGTATCAGGAAATGAAAATTCAATACCGCTAATATTCCCTATAGCAAAGATATAGAAAAATATATTAGCAATTTATTTACTCATTAAACCTACCATAGAAATATAACCCCTGTCTCACCATCGACATCAGGGATACAATAATATTTATGGTATTCTTCAAATGCAAAGAACAAACAACCACATTCCCCGTAAATTATATATGTACTTAATAACGGCTATGGTTATTTTTTTTCCCATAGATAGCATTGCAAATAACAACTCTCGCCCCGCCCCTCTACATATAAAAATAGATGTCTCCCAAAAACATAATACAAAGAAGGGGTTTTCTATAAAGCTAGGGAAAGTACCGCAAAAAACTGAATATAAAAAAACTGTCACAAATCAAACTGATAACGAAAATATTGTCCCCCCTACACCAAAGGCAGAGCCAAAGGTTATAAAAAAAGAAATATGCAACCAGCATCCTGATAAGTTGTTAAATCGAGACAAAAACTTATCCGATTCTTTAAAGAGTTATATAAAATCACAAAATAGATCCCAATCAATAATAGATGATATATATAAAGCAAGCATAGATACCAACACCGACTTCGAACATCTAATAATTACAGCAATGATGGAAAGCGACCTTGGGCGCGTTACAGAATCTAAAACCAGCTCTGCCAGAGGGATATTTCAGTACATTGAACCAACGTGGGTATCACTAATCAAACGTTATAGGCAAAGAATTAGCCAATACAGCAAAACTAAACTTTTAGACGAAAACAATAAAAACACCAATAACTCAGACATACTTGAACTAAGATATAATACAAGGGTTGCAGCACTAATAAAGGCTTATCAGCTTAATGATGAAGCAAAAATACTTGCCAAATATACTAACGGTAAACGTATAAACACCACTGACCACTATATAATGCATATGCTTGGTTCGTACCAAGCGCGCACTTTCTATTCATTGATAAACAACAAATCGGACAAAAAATTAACCAATATTAAAAGTGCCAATTTGCAAGAAGCCATAAAACTAAACCCAACATTCTTTTACGACGCAGAAAATAACGCACTTAATGCCGAACAGGCATATAAACAGTTCCACAAGAAGATATCAAAGCAATATAAGAAGCTTCGTATGATCAGTGATAAATACGGTAATAAAGGTGATAAAAATTATAATTGTGAGGAAACACCAAATATAACAACTATATCCAGCGTTGGTGCAAATATAATTAACAATAAAATATGATAATCTTAAAATAACTACGCCAATAATATATTACACTGGCGCAGCTATATAATAAAAACTAGCAAAAACAATTACGCCGCAGCAGATTTATCGGCAAACAACCCTTCTACCGCTGCTCTCTCTTCACGTAGTTCTTTGTCAGTTTGATCAAGCCTGTCTTGCGAAAACTCATTAATTTCAAGACCTTGAACAATTTCATAGGAACCGTCTTTACACGTAACCGGGAAACCAAATATTACCCCCTCTTCAATTCCGTATGACCCGTCTGACGGCACAGCCATAGATACAAACTCACCTTCGGCAGTACCCAAAGCCCAATCACACATATGATCAACAGCAGAGCTAGCTGCACTTGCCGCAGAGCTAGCTCCACGAGCTTTAATTATTGCTGCACCACGTTGCTGAACATCAGGAATAAATGACGATTCATACCACTCTTGATCAACTTGGTCTTTGGCAGCACTCCCCTTTACAGTTGCATGATGTATATCAGGATATTGGGTGGAACTGTGATTTCCCCATATAATCATGTTTTTCACATCTGTTGAATGAGCACCTGTCTTTTCTGCTAACTGGCTCATTGCACGATTATGGTCAAGACGAACCATGGCAGTAAAACACTTAGGATCAAGGTCAGGCGCATTCTGTTGTGCAATCAATGCGTTCGTGTTTGCGGGATTACCAACAACAAGAACCTTAACATCACGCTTGGCATGGTCATTCAACGCTTTACCTTGCGGACCAAAAATACCACCATTTGCCTCAAGCAAGTCTTTGCGCTCCATACCATCCTTACGTGGCATCGCACCAACAAGAAGTGCAAAATCAACATCTTTAAACGCAATATTAGGATCGTCAGTAGCAACAGTTCCCGCCAATAGTGGGAACGCACAATCATTAAGTTCCATTATAACGCCTTCTAATGCGCCTAGGGCTGGCGTTATTTCCAACAAGTGCAGAATAACCGGCTGGTCAGGTCCTAACATTGATCCTGATGCAATGCGAAATAATAGTGCATATCCAATTTGTCCTGCTGCGCCTGTAATGGCTACTCTTACTGGGTCTTTCATGGGAAATCTTTCTTCTGGTAAATGGAAAATTATTACACATTAGAAATAGCGTTTTTTACCCGCCAGAGCAAGGATAAGATATACCGTATGTATATGTATAGAACGCAAATATATGCTTAAAAAAATAAGCCATATATTATTTGCATCTGTCCTTTTGAGACATATAGTTAACCATAGGAATATTCACAAACACATTAGCTGCCTCAAAGTCATGTGGGCTTTGTATGTAATGTAAAATCGCCCCCCTCCATTTAGGGTATTTTTTAGTAACATCAGAAACCAAACTTCGCAGCTCATAATTCTTGCTGTTAAACGACTTACACCCACATTCACCGTCCATTTCAATCTGACTATCTAACATTTGGGACGCAGAACACATTTGCGACCCTCCACCTATATCAGAACACCCTGAACTGTTTTTCATCATACATCTCATGGATGCCTGACCAATTGAATCTTTCATTTTACTTATCATATCCAAATCACGAACTTCTGAAAATTTAGAAACATGGATCATGGGTAAATAACCGTTAAGCTTCACGCTTTCACATGCTTTAATGGCTTTTTGAACTTTTTGCGTACCATCCCTAATTACCACGCTACTTCTCATCGTTCTGCCGCCTGCTTTCAAGGTATAGCTAACGCGTTTATTTTCCCAACCAGGGTATTGATCAAGAGTTTCATCCTTAACCGTTTGAACCAGCTTTAGAAATTCTAATTTTTTGCAATTACTCTTTAATGCACTATCAGAAGAATAGTCATCGACACCAAACATATAGGGGTTTTGCTGATATTCTTTAAATAATTGACGCACAGCATCGGCATGCTGCATATCATAATTTTTTGTCAGCACGAGTTCTTTAACACCTTTACCCTTTGCAAAAGCCATCTCTGCGGACGCAAAAGCAAAACATAAAACAAGCAACACCGCATAAATATTAATAATAGATTTATTCAATTTTAATTACCCCACTCATCGCTTTGCATCTCCAACAATCTAGAAACGCTACGTTCAAATTCGTATGCATGATCATGTCCTGTATAAAGCTGCTCTACTTCTACAGCTGCAGAAACAAAAACTTTATTTCGACCCTCATACAAGGCATCAATTAGATTCATCAATCTCTTTACCTCATTACGACGATCATAACCTAATTTTGGTATTCCCTCTAGAAAAACCGTGTTATATTTTCGCGCAATTTCAATATAGTCTTCTGCACCATAGGGTCGTTCACACAACTGAGAGAACGTAAAGCGAGCTACGCCACATGCAGTTTGAGATACCTCTAAATCATGCCCCTTAACCTTCAATACGTCTTTTTGCGGTTTTGCACCATTCGTTAATTCCTTAAATATATCATTCAAGGTTTTTACGGTTGCCCTGTTTAATGGAGTGAAGTACGTACCCTCCACTTGAGTTTTTTGAGTTCTGTAATCATTTGGACTGTCTAGATGAAAAACATTAACCTTAGTCTTAAGTAATTCAATAAACGGCAAGAACCTGTCTCTTTGTAGACCATTTTTATAAAGGTCATCCGGCGCCCAGTTGCTTGTTGTTACAACCGTAACATCATGTTCAAATAATATTTTAAACAAACGCCCCAAAATCATGGCATCAGTAATATCAACAACATGAAATTCATCAAAACAAAGTATTTTAGATCTACTTGCAATAAGAGCAGCCAAAGACGGTAATGCCTGATCCACAACCCCCATAACGCTGCCATCCATACTGCGCGAATGGATATATTCATGGACTTCAATCATAAATTCATGAAAATGCACCCTACGTTTTTTAACACCCTCAGGCAGAGAATTATAAAATAAGTCCATAATCATTGATTTGCCACGACCAACGCCACCATAGAAATACACCCCCTTAGGCGAAACTATGTTTTTGCCGCTTTTGGTAAAGCGCTTAAAAATACTGACTTTAGGAGCATTTTCACACTCAACAATATCATCATAAAGGCGTTGCAATTCATCAATAGCCTGTTTCTGTATTGGATCAGGCCTAATCTCACCTGAGTTAATCCGCTCATTATAAATTTCTAATGGAGTTCCCGTCATATTAAATCGTTACTCCTTCGGTACGGATATTTTAATAAGAATGATAGATAACTCATAAAGTGCCAACATCGGTATCGCCAACATAACCTGACTTATAATATCCGGAGGGGTTAAAAAAGCCGCCATGATAAACGTAACAACGACAGCATACTTTCTTTGTCGCTTAAGAAAATCTACCGTTACAACACCAACTCTGCCTAATAATGTTAAAAGAACCGGCAACTGAAAACACAATCCAAAAGCAAATATCAGCGTCATAATAAGATCCAGATACTCACTTACGCGGGCTTCTAATTGAATAGGTAAAGCCATATCAGACCCGGCATTTTGAAAGCTCAAAAAGAATGGCCAAGCCATTGGTATAACAAAATAATAAACGCACGCACCACCCAAGAAAAATAAAATTGGTGTGGCTAATAAAAAAGGCAAGAACACACGCCGTTCATTCTGATAAAGTCCTGGGGCAACAAACACCCATATTTGAATTAGTAAAACCGGAAATGTTAAAAACACACCAGAGAAAAAAGCCACCTTCATATATGTAAAGAATGCTTCTGTTAAACCGGTATATATCAACCTGTTTGTATCACCATCCCCCATAGCATTAGCCAGAGGATGCACCAAAAAACCATAAATTTCATCAACAAATACAAAACATATAGCAGTTCCGAAAATCATCATGCCAATGACCCAAAGCAAACGCGCACGTAACTCAACCAAGTGTGCGACAATCGGCTTTGCTGTTTGATTAACTTCTTCATTAGAGATTGGGCTATCTTCACTCATCAATATTCTGCCCTCTGTTATGAACGTCATCCGGAACTACGGCATATTGTTCATCCGCCTCTGCTTCATCAAAGTCTTGTCCTTCAAAGTTAACGCTTTTACGAATATCATCCAAATCAGCATCTTGCATTACATCATCAAACTGTTGCGAAATAGCGAATTTAATATACTGAAGGCGCCTGAATACACGCCCAAAATACACCATAAGAGATGGTATTTCCTCAGGCCCTACCACAATAACCAGTAATGCAATAACCAGAAGCAATTCTGCCCAACCAAAATCAAGCATATTTACCCTTTCTAAATAACACCAATAACGCGGAAACTCAGTACAATCCCCATAACGTAACCGGGGACAACAACCAAAGCATTTAGTCCAATAGCAATATTAAGCAACATTGCCCTTTCTTCTTCACTAAGGCTCTTTTCATCTAAAAGGTCACTTTGTGCCCGCCCGGTTTCTCTAACCGCCCGGGTAAATTCCCAATAAATACCAATAACTGTCATAGGAATGATAAGAACACCAAGAAACTGTGTAACATAAACGTTACTAAAACCGACAACAAAAGTACAAATAGAAAATAAAGAGAATATGGATGAACTCAATTCACTAATATCAGGTGCATCTTTAACAAAAAGCCCCGCAATAAACATCACCAAAACAAATATCAAATATACCCATCCCCACCATGGCAACAGAATATCGCTCAACATCTCATGCTTCTTTATCGTTTTTCGTATCGTTCTTTAAAGAATCGGATGCGTCGCCTTCATCCTTCAACCCTTTTTTGAAGCTATTTATTCCTTTGGCTAAATTTTCCATGATCGTTGGAATACGCCCTGCACCAAACAAAACCATAACCAGTAAAATAACAACAGCAATCTGCAACATACCAGGAGCCATAATCACAGTCCTTCCATTTTCTTTTCAAACGGTTGATGGTCTTCATCATCAACATCATCTTCACTTTCTACGCCTTCTTGCGTGGATTGTCCAGTAAACAGGTCTTCTTGATGAATTGTATCAATAGCAGGCCTGCGATCTAATAATCCAGATACCTTCATTTCATCCATTCCCGGCAGATCCACAATGCTCTCCAATGAAAAATGATCCAGAAAACCAGAGGTACTAACCCATGTCAGAGGCCTACCCAATGTTTCCCTTCTTCGCCCTGGTTTAATCCATCCCATTTCCATTAATGTATCAAGTGTCCCTTTGTGCGTTGCCACACCGCGAATATTCTCTATTTCGGCACGAGTAACTGGCTGGTGATATGCTATAATAGCCAAGGTTTCCATCGCTGCCCTTGATAGTTTCTTGCTTACTCGTTTCTCTATATTAAGGGAGTCTGCAAGGTCGTATGCTGTACGAAATGCCCATTGCCCTTGCTTTTCAACCAAGTTAACGCCACGGGTTTCATAAGTGTTTTGAAGCTCCATCAACAGACCCCCCACATCTGCCCCCTCTGGCATATGATCGTGCAGTGAAGATGTACTCATAGGCTCACTAGATGCAAACAAAATAGCCTCTAAAAAGCGTAAATTATGATTAGATTTAGGCATTGGTAAACATACTCACTGAAACTGATAAGGCGATATAAATTACTATAACAGGAAAAATTATCCCACGAAAAACTAAACCTAGTAAACTTTGTTTTTTCGGTTGTTCCGTCTCAAACGGATTATCTGCATTATATTGATGAACATTACCCCTATTTGACTGAAAGCTTGTATTTTTATTATTTTTTACGTTTTTAAACGGGTCTTTTATATCATAATCACTATCTACACCCTGCTCTCCGCTTATCTGAGACTGGTCTTTTACCCTAATCCCTGAAGAAGATTTAAAAGTAAAAACCCCCAACCATATAATTATTGATAAAATCATGATGAATATTCTGGTACTAAAAATATAGGCCATTAATATCGCAATGGGATCAGCCATGTAGAACACCTCTTTTGGCACTCCCATAATAACCAACACCTCTTGAATATGATCATTAATCACTGTTAATGCGCTCCATTCTCATTATTGGTTTCCGCATCACCATCTTTTAAATGCTGTTTATGCATTTTACGCATATATACAGGGCGAAACAATCCGTCTTGCTTTATCTCAAGCCCACCCTGCTTTACCAATTCAAGGCCTGCCGTAAATGTTGATGCCAAAGTAGACCTACCGTAAAGGCTATCCTCTATATCATCAGGCATAAAACTATGAAGTGTTGTCCAAACGCTACTACCATTTTTTTTAGGAAGATTACCAAGCATACGGCACAAACGTTCCATTGCATTATCCGTAGACATCAATTCGAACGTTGGCAGATCATAAAGGCTCGCCTCTTTTCTGCGCTCTATATCACCATAAGCCTTAAGCATGTCATAAAGGGACACACTCCAAGTAGTAACGGTATTAACATCCAGTCCCTCTGGCTGTCCGCGTGGAAAAACATCCTGCCCTAGCTGAGGCAATTCTAACAGCTTATCCGCAGCCTTTTGCATCGCTTCCAAACGTAACAACTGAAACTGTAATGCTTGTGCTACATCCTCTGCACTAGGCTCATCACTATTTTCCTCTTTCGGTAAAAAAATTCGTGACTTAAGATAGGCAAGCCAAGCTGCCATAACCAGATACTCTGCCGCTAACTCCAGATTTCTTTTTTGTGCTTGATCAATGAAGATAAGATACTGTCTTACCAGCTCTAAAATAGATATCTTTGCAATGTCAACCTTCTGGTTACGCGACAACTCCAAAAGAACATCAATCGGCCCCTCAAAACCATCTATATTTAATAAAAGACGGTCTACTTCTGCAATTTCGCCCTCATTATCTACAAAAACACTCATTTTTTTTGAGTTTTCTTGAGTTTTAATAGAGTTCTCAGTCATTACACTGCCACATCACTTGTAACATGCGCATTATTTAAACGAGTAACAGTATCATCACTGATTTTAGGTAAATGCTCAGACAACAAATTCATATCATCAAATTCACCCGCACAATAAAGGGCAAGGTCACAACCTGCATCTAAGCTTTTAA
The DNA here is from genome assembly GCA_050633325.1 of Alphaproteobacteria bacterium. Lineage (GTDB taxonomy): Bacteria > Pseudomonadota > Alphaproteobacteria > Micavibrionales > Micavibrionaceae > UBA1672. The sequence goes on along the minus strand of JBOEGH010000025.1, from coordinate 20,681 downwards.
GTGCTTTAGTTGGGGCGTCACCATAAGAATCAAGCGCCTTCATATCCAGATCATCGCCAATTAATATTCCGTCAAATCCAATATCCTTACGAATAACATCTGCAATAGCCCTATCAGAAACCGAAACGGGATGTTTTGAATCTATATGTTCATAAACAATATGCGCTGTCATTGCCCAAACTGACCGCCCTATTTCAGATTGCGAAACCTCCCTAAACGGAGAAAAATCAAGAGATGACAAATCATCATAAGATGCACCGACATAAGGCAACTCTAAATGACTATCCCCTGTTGCCCGACCATGTCCAGGGATGTGCTTAATAATAGGGGTAATCCCCGCACTTAAGAAATGCCTACATACCGAAAGACCCAGCCTCCCAACCACATCAGGGTTGGAAGAAAAAGACCGATCACCTATTATGTCATGTGCGCCGTCAAATATTAAATCCAAAACAGGCGCGCAATTAACATTAACACCTATATCAACCAACTCATCGGCTAAACGCAGAGTCTCGAACCGCAGATCTTCCAATGCTTTTTCAGGATCATTATTATATAAATCACCAAAATTCTTCATTGGTTTATATTCACGCCAATACGGTGATCGCAAGCGCTGAACACGTCCGCCCTCTTGATCTATCAGTATTGGGCAATCACGCCCAACTGTGCTTTTTATGCTATCTATAAGGGATTTTAACTGTGACGGGCTTTCACAGTTACGTTTAAAAAGAATAAATCCAAACGGGTTAGATTCCTTGAATAACGACGCTTCACGGTCAGTCAACTCTGTACCTGAAAGTGAAAAAATACAAGAAATAGTATCTTTGGCGCCAATCGCATAGCCATGCGCCTGCGAGTTATTTGACAACCAGACATCCCCCTGGTTTATTATTTTTCTTCAAGCTCTCACACACAGTATCTGCTTCTTTTTTACTCATCGGACCGGCTTGAATACGGTAAAACGTACCACGATTTAGAACAGCTTCTTGCACACGAAACTTAGATTTAGCCAGCGCATTATATTTAGATTGCATCTTTGACCATTCCTTACCTGCTCGCGCAGGGTCAGTTATACTGGCCAATTGAACAAAATACGAACCGGATGAAATTTTTGCGGCACTGCTTGCTCCGACTGCGGGTTCAACTTTCGATGGATGCGGCTTGACCGATGATTGCTTCTCTTTGTCATTCAATATTCCACGCACAAATTCCAAAGTCTCGGGAGAAGTAGCAGCAGCATGCATCTTCGCCTTAACGGGCTTTCTTAACAAAGCAGCAGATGCAACCTTTTCACTAAACCCACCTTCATCAATACTATCTTCACCATCAGAAGATCCTATTTTCTGTAATATGTTCTTCGCCGTAGGCTTTTTCAGCTCAAAAGCAGGAGGTACTTCGACCATCTCTTTCTCTATTACGGTTTCTGCAACCTTAACCTCTTGCGCTTCATTAATCGGGGTAACCTCACCTTGCAGGGATTTTGCTGATCTTAGCGGTTCTTTATCTTGTGAAAACAAAACATCACCGCCAGCCCCAGGCGATTTTGTAGTGTCAAGAGAGGCCATAGGATGATCAGCCATAGCTTTCTCTATCGCCTGCTCTTTAGATACAAAACTCTCATTCGTACGTGCAAACAAGTTTTCTATCTCTTGTCTTTCGCTCGACAAACTCTCTGCACTTGGACGTGCGAGTATTGTACTGTCTTTATGTGGGATATCCATGCCGCCACGGTTATCAGGAAATGTTTTTATAGGTCTCAGATCTGCTTTTACGATTGGAATATGTTTCTGAGCATTTTCACCCGATGGATACGTTAGCGCAATCACCCCAACAAACAAAGCAGCCGCGGCGACCAAAGCAACTGTAGCAATGGCAGGGCTTTGAACTTTACTCATCACATTATCACGAACACCGCCGACAAGGCGTTCCTTTGGACGTGGCCTTGATGGTGCCTTTAAATAATGGTCATAGCCATATTGGTGAAACTGATTATCCTGACTCATCGTCTTAAATCCCTTAATTTTACCCGAGCATTACTTAAACATCTATAATAAGAAAAAATCCGAATCACTATGAAGAACAAGACATTCAAGCAATAAAAACCTAGCGCAAATCCCAATAAAGGTCAAAGAGCCTTTCATGCTCTCTAATGGCATATCGGTCAGTCATACCGGCAATATAATCAGCAACAATACGCGCCCTTTCCCTTTCATTATCAACAGCTTGCGCCTCTTCAACACGCCTTTGCCAATTATCAGGAAAAAGTTTATAATTCTTGTGGAAAGCATTAAACAAATCACCAACAATGCGCTCCACCTTTAATTCAATGCGGTTTATCGTGTAATGGCGATACATACGATCGTACAGGAAACTCCTTAATTTTTGCACGTCTTCATACATTTCAGAAGAAAATGAGACCACTTGCAGGCCTGCCATGCGAATATCTTCCGGAGATTCGGGTTTAACCTTACTCAATCTATGACGAGTTTCCTTAAGAACATCATCAACCATAACACCTATCATATTTCGCTTAAGCTCTTGCACTAGGTAACGCTCCCTAATATCAGGATATTCTTCACGCACCTGCTCTATAACCCTTTTCAGTATTGGTATTTGGTTCAAATCATCCATAGAAAACAATCCGGCTCGTATACCATCTTCAACATCATGGTTATTATAAGCAATATCATCAGACAGTGCCGCGACTTGGGCCTCCATAGAAGCATATGTATCAAGCCTTAAATCAACTTGATCCTGCAATTCACGCACAGCTATATATGGCTCTTCCAACATCGGGCCATTATGCTTTACCACCCCCTCTAACGTTTCCCACGTTAAATTCAACCCGTTCCAATTAGGGTATTTACGCTCTAATGTTGTTAATACGCGCAAAGACTGATCGTTATGCTCAAAACGTCCGTAATGCTCCATCGCTATTTTAAGGTGTTCTTCCCCCATATGCGCAAAAGGTGTGTGTCCAAGATCGTGCGCCAAAGCGACAGTTTCCGCTAAATCCTCATTAACCATGAATGCACGCGCCAATGTTCTGGCGATCTGCGCAACCTCCAAAGTGTGTGTTAGTCGTGTCCTATAATGATCGCCTTCATGATAAACAAAAACTTGGGTTTTATATTTCAAACGACGAAAAGCACTAGAATGAATTATTCGATCACGGTCACGTTGAAATGGTGTTCTGTGACGGCTCTCCGGCTCTTTATGCACACGCCCTAATGTTTGCTCAGGCTTTGATGCATATGATGCCAATGGCAATGCGCAGTAATTATAAGATGTTTGTTCCATTTTCTTTTGCCCTTTTGGCTTGCTCAATCAGATATAGAGGATATATAATGAATATATGAGCTTAAATATAGATGACAGTGCAGTAAAGCGTATAGATGAACTACGCGTAACACAAGGCAAAGACGACCTGATGCTACGTGTTCGTGTGGATGGTGGCGGATGTTCGGGTTTCCAATACAACTTGACCCTAACACAAGACCGCAACGAACAAGACATAGAGTTCGCAGGAAGCATTTTAACAGACGGAATTTCCATGGGATTCTTGGACGGTGCTACCGTATCATTTGAAAGCAGCCTGATAGGTTCAGAATTTAAAATAAACAACCCCAACGCAACATCAGGATGTGGGTGCGGAACATCTTTCTCAGTCATGTAAGACCTCCCCATGAAAACACAAGCCAAATCACACTTGAACTAGCGCAGTAAAATGTTATCCTTCGCGATATGAAGATAGTATCCTGGAATGTTAATTCGATTAAAGCGCGCCTAGACCATGTCTTGCGCTATCTTAACGACGAATCCCCTGACCTTTTAATGATTCAGGAGCTGAAAGGACTGGAATTTCCAACAGATGCATTTGCGGATACCGAATATGAAACACACGCAATATGTCAAAAAGCATATAACGGCGTTGCATTAATTTCAAAACACCCAATTAAAGTAGTGTTAGAATCTCTTCCTGGTGACGATAGCGACGATCAAGCAAGGTACATTGAAGCCGACATAAATGGATTGCGATGCATCAACATATACCTACCTAACGGCAACCCTGCTCCGGGTGATAAATATGGTTACAAGCTACAATGGATGGAAAGATTATACCAAAGGCTGAAAGACCTTTGCGAGTCAGACACACCATTTATTATTGGTGGTGACTTTAACGTAATACCAGAGGGTAAAGACTGCCACGCACCCAAAGATTGGGAAGGTGACGCTGCGTTTCGAATTGAAACTCATAAAATATATAGATCATATATAAATCTAGGGCTTACAGATGCTTTTCGTGCCCTAAACGATGCATCAGGACAATATAGCTTTTGGGATTACCAAGCAGGAGCATGGCAAAAAGATAACGGGATTCGTATAGACCATTTTCTACTATCACCCACCATTTCTGACAAACTGCAATCTTGTACAATAAACAAAACACCGCGCGGATGGGAAAGGCCATCTGACCACACCCCTATTGAGCTTATAATCAAATAAAAACACCAATTTTAATAAACAAAACGGTGGAAAGATCTGAAAAACACGACCTGAGATGGTGATCCACAATATAAGAAGTGGTAACGTTTGTGCAGATATTTAATTATTACACGGCTCATCCATATGAAAAATAACAAGTTTTTTGATTCCCTATCCATTAAAGCAGGACTGCTGTCAGTACTGGCCTTAGGTGGATGTATTGCAACCACCCTCCCATATATGAGAGCGGAAACAGCACAAAGAATCGCGGCACCGGCATGGATGATAAAAAGAGACATAGCTGCATCCCCCTATCTTCTTAGATCTTATGAACGTATTCATAATCGTGGTGGTAATGTAAATTTATACATTGCAGGTGACGGACCTATAAAAACATCGCCCGAGGAATGGGAAACAAACCCAACGCCAAAAAATCCTGTGGCATTGCATCTTGCATCAAAGGACAGATCAGACAATGTAATTTATATTGCGCGCCCTTGCCAGTATACTGGTATGATGTCTAAAGGTGATGTTTGTGACAGCAGTGTTTGGAAAGACGAAAGATTCTCTCCTACAGTTATCAAATCATTCGGAAAAGCCTTGGATGATATTGCGTCAAGATATAACATAAGCGGCTTTAACCTCATTGGTTATTCTGGTGGTGCTGCGATTGCTACACTACTGGCCGCAGAACGTAATGACGTTATATCAATACGAACAGTGGCAGGTATCCTTGACCATGAGGCACACAGCACAACAACAAACACAGTAAGATTAAGTGGCTCCCTAAATCCTGTGAAAGAAGCTTCCTCACTAACACAGACCCCTCAATATCACTTTATCGGTGGGCAAGATAATTACGTAACACCAACAGTATTGCACAGCTATCTACAAGCTATGCCACCCACAAACTGTGTGCAAACAATGCTGGTTCAAGAGGCTGGATATGAAGATGGCTGGGTTAGTAAATGGCCTGACCTTCTGGAGCTACCAGTTACATGTTACAATACTACAGAGCCACAAGATTTTGCAGAACCTACCCCTCTAAAACCTGCACAACCTAACGCTTTAAAATCATTTGAACAGCCTGCAAAGCCCTGAGCAAAGTAATGACAAAAGAACCCACGACATCACAAATAATTCATCGCGGACTATGTGGTAAATGCCCGTCATGCGGTGCTGGCAAGATGCTTCGTAAATACATCATTCCTTTGGATAAATGCTCTAACTGTGAGTTAGAGTTTGCACCACTGAGATCAGATGACGGCCCCGCATGGGCAACAGTATTAATAAGTGGCCACCTGTCCATGCCTTTTGTATTTTGGATATTAGAACTTGGATTAGAAAATACATTTTTAGAAATACTATATTCCGTTATGTTCATAATATTTTTAAGCGCAATAATACTACCCTGCGCCAAAGGTATATTTATGGCTATAATTTGGATGATGCATGTAAGAAAAGATCCTGATACATAGCACACAAAAATGCGCGGCAAAATGACACCACCCAACATTTTCATATCATCAGGCAATAAAAGCGCGGCCATGATTAATTACGCCATGCATAATAAGTTTTTTGAGAACGTATTATATGATCTTTTTGACTTTGGACATAATATTAGTTTTTCCTTATTCTCAAGCACTGGAGCTTATCAAGCTTTATCAGTAAGCACGGAAAAGATTGATACAAAAGAAAAACAACAACAATTCGCACATAGCTTCCTAAACACTATCGAAAAAGGACAAAGCAAAGCACAACTAAAGTTCTCTGCATTTTCTGACGATGAGATAAATGCACATTACTTTTTGCACGAATTAATGCATTTTTACCAAGATATGCAAGGTTTGTACCTGCTTCCTATCCATGAGAAAGGTGTGTTTCCAACTCTTCTTGATGCGAAAAGCGATGTAATATCAATTTTATTATGCGAAGCATGGGCAGAAGTCGAAGCAATAAGAACATCATGGGCATTAAAAGAAAATGGCCATCCACAAGGATGGAATGGCGCAATAACATCACCAGATTGGAAAGATCTAGCTATTTCCTACGATAATGACCTTGAAAATGGTGTTGATGAAGCCAAAGCAGCAGCAAACATTTTTCAGAAGTGGTACGAAGGCAAACATCGTAAATTTTATGAAGAACACGCACTTAAAATACATAAAATAAATCTAAACCGATTCAAAGAAGGCGTAGAGAACCTCAACGAAAGTTATGTTACGCAAAGCTTTAGAGTACTCGAGCTGCCTATGCTGCTTGCGCGAATACCCAGCGGAGAAATACCCAACTTTTTCCATCAAATAGATTGGCTAAACCCCTTATATAACGATATAAAAACACAACAGGTTTTAACCGAAGTTAAAAACTTAGAACGCGTATACGGCACAACAGATAACCCGAACATACAAGAAATAAAATGTGGATCTCCACCATATTTGTGGAACAGGTTACGTCTTGATCAACAAAATAATTCTGAAATACCGCCCCGTTAAAAATCAACGCTTTTAATCAATAAATTTAAACCTGGTACGGTTGGCAACGGCAACCAAAGACAACATAACCGGAACTTCAACCAACACACCCACAACAGTAGCCAAAGCAGCCCCTGAATTTAAACCAAATAAACTGATAGCAACAGCCACCGCCAGTTCAAAGAAATTCGACGTACCTATCAAAGCGGCAGGCGCAGCCGTGCTAAATGGTACGCGCCACAAATATGCCCAACCATATGCAATGGCAAAAACACCGTAACTTTGTATTAAAAGAGGTATCGCGATAAGTGCAATAACAAGGGGCTTGTCTATAATGGTTTGCGCCTGAAACCCAAATAACAACACAATTGTTGCAAGCAAGCCCATAATCGAAAACGGTTTTATCTTACTTGTGAAGCGATCAATTTCTTTACCCTCGCCTCTACGATCAAGAACTTTTCGCGTCATATATCCGGTAACCAATGGAATAATAACATAAAGAGCAACGGACAAAGCCAAAGTTTCCCACGGCACAATTATGTCTGTAATCCCCAACAACAAAGCCGTTAACGGCGCAAAGGCAAAAACCATAATCACATCATTTATAGATACCTGAACAAGCGTATAATTTGCATCTCCTTTTACCAATTGACTCCACACAAAGACCATCGCCGTACACGGCGCAACCCCAAGCAAAATCATGCCCGCTATATATTGCTTTGCATCATCTGGTTCTACTAATCCTGCAAATAAATATTTGAAAAATAATATACCCAGCGCAGCCATAGTGAAGGGTTTTATCAACCAGTTAACAATAACAGTAATGCAAATCCCTTTAGGTTTTTTCCCAACATCCTTCAAGCTTGAAAAATCTACATTTACCATCATCGGGTAAATCATCACCCATATAAATACCGCCACGACAAGATTAACACTCGCATATTCTATCGCCGCTATAGATTGGAAGATGACGGGAAAAGCGACACCTAAAGCAACGCCTATCAGTATTGATATTCCAACCCAAACAGATAAATACCTCTCAAACGACCCCATTGGCGATGGTGTGCTAACACTCATAACAGCTCTTCCTCTATTTTGTTTTTCAACATATTAAATGCTCCATCAAAGGAGTTATTTATTTCAACCTCATTTCCTTTAACATGCGCCGGGTCAGGAATGCTCCAATGTATTCTTTTATCAGCCCCCAAGAATATAGGACAAGATTCAGTTGCCGCAGCATCACAAACAGTAATAACAATATCAAAGGTGCGCCCATCAAATTCGTCCCATGACTTACTTCTGGGATTACCGGCAACAACATCATTACGTATCAATGTTTCAATAGATTTTGGATGAACTTCACCTGTGGGGTTACTACCTGCACTAACCGCATTATAGCATTTTGGCGCTAAATAATTGATCAGAGCCTCCGCCATTATAGACCTGCACGAATTACCGGTACAAAGAATTAAAACATCTTTCATGGCTAGCAGCATCCTGACTTTTCATCATCTTCTATCACACAACAAGATGATGAATTGTTAATCTCTTTCTCAGAAAATACCTGAACATCTTCCATAGTTTGATATGCCTCCCACGCGACACCATCAGGGTCTTTAACCCATGATTTCTCTGACTTCGCGTAGCAGCACGTAGTCTCTCCATCATCATGTGTAGATATATTAGCCGCAGACATTTGGCTTCTTATTCCGTCTAAATCTGCCATATCATCAACTTGAATACCCAAATGGTCTAGCCCCTTCACCCCTACACGGGTAGATATGGCAAAATTAACACATGGATCTTCTAACATCCATTTCGCATAATCCAACTTAACCTTAGAAGGCTCTGCATTAAATAATGCGCTATAAAACCTGACACTATCATCAATATTTTCTACGCCAATGTGAATATGGATACGCTTCATAATAATACCTTTCGTTATATAGTGATGCCATAACACCGCAATAAACGTTAGAACACCTCAACAGAATATATGTCGACAATAATGGACAGATTATCATATGTCAACGTTTATGGACATAAATTCACTGTCTGTCGTCAAATAATTTGAGATTCTGAAGTATAGGGTTAAATTCTCCACTCAGCACCGTTGTCCCCCCAACCTTTGTTCTCTATTTGTTCTTGACTCTAATACGTCTTAGTGACAACAATAGACACATGACAAACACAAAAGAAAAAACCAAATTCACACCCGTGGGCACGATTAAGTGGCTATTCTTCGACCTCAACAGTTTCTTTGCAAGCGTCGAACAACAAGAGAATAAAGATCTACGTGGAAAGCCTGTGGCTGTTGTCCCTATGATGACCGATGGCACATGCGCTATTGCTGCAAGTTATGAAGCTAAAGCCTATGGCATAAAGACTGGTACAAAGATTTATGAAGCAAAGAAAATGTGCCCTGACCTAGTCTGCGTATTGGCTAAACACGACATATATGTGAAATACCATGACTGGATTATGGATGAAGTTGAGAACCATACCCACATTACCAAAACATACTCCATCGATGAGGCAGCATGTGAACTATATTCCAACGAAAATACACCAGAGAAAATCAACCAAATAGCACGAAATATAAAACAAGGTTTACGTGACAATGTAGGTGAATACATAAAATGCTCCATTGGTGCTGCGCAGAATGTATTTTTGGCAAAACTGGCAAGTGACATGCAAAAGCCTGATGGTTTAACCATTCTTGCACCTAATGATTACAAAGACATACTCTTTAAACAGAGCCTAAGAAGTTTAACTGGTATCGGAGCACAAACAGAGAAACGACTAAACCATGCTGGCATCTATACAATTGAACAGCTCTGGAATATAGAACCCAAACATGCGCGGAAAATATGGGGAAATGTTGCTGGTGAAAAGTTTTGGTATAAGCTGCATGGTTATGAAATACCTGAGGCGACGACGCAAAAAAGTGTTGTCGGGCACAGTCGCGTTCTTGACCCTGAACACAGACACCCTACCCTTGCCTTTAACATCACAAAGCAACTAACAATTAAGGCAGCAACAAGATTAAGACGGTGTAACCTATATGCTCGCAAGTTTTCTTTAAGTGTTCGCTCTATGAATAAAACGCATTGGGAACGCTATACCAGTTTTTCACCAGCACAAGATAACTTCACTTTCATAAACTCTCTGGAACGCATGTGGCATGATATGGTGATCGATATAGGCGACACCAATCTCAAGAAAGTATCAATTACTATCCATGACCTACATGAGAGAGAACAGATAACCATGGATTTATTTGGAAATAACAGCATAGAGGAACATAATAATTCCGCACTATCATCTACTATAGATGCCATAAACAAGCGATTTGGAAAACAAGCGGTGACAATAGGTATGCACCAAAAAACCGCAGCCGATCATGTAGGTACGAAAATCGCCTTTACGCGCATACCTGAGAAAGAAGAATTCCATGAGTAATTTCCTTAAACAAGCTTTACACAAGCACAGGTATTGTTTAATACTCATGTCACAACTTATTAAAATTGGAGTTACACCATGCGCTTCCAGACTTTTATTCTAACAACCTCAACTTGCCTATTATTAACAGCTTGTGCTCAGAAAGCCTCTTGGCACGCCAATGAAGTAGCACAATCAGAAAAACCAACTTTTACCGTAGGTGAGGTACAGAGAAACATAAAAAAAGGAATGTCTGGTGCCGCAGTAGCTGAAACACTAGGCTCCCCAAATGTAGTTTCAACAGATGAGAACGGTAACGAAGTTTGGATTTACGATAAATTTTACACCGAAGGCGTTGTATCAGCTAGTAATGGACTGACATTTACTTTAAGCAATGTTGGTGGCGGAGCGTCTCGGACATCGCAATCAACAATTACAGTCATAATTAAATTCAATACTGATAAAAGAGTTCGCGATTTCGCATACCACAAATCAAGTTTCTAAATATAATAAGGTATATGTAGTAATGAGGCACTTATTAAAAATAAGTTTAGTATTTATTTTGGCAATACCATTGTCAGCATGTAATCAAACGATCCCAAAAGAGGCTTTGCAGTTAACAAGTGAGAGCCTTGAATTAAGACAATTGCAAACGCGTTCATTTGATACACCAAACGAAAAAAAACTTCTAGTTTCAGGAGCAGGTGTGTTACAGGACTTGGGCTATAATATTGACGCTTCTGAAACCAGCCTTGGAGTCATCGTTGGATCTAAAGATCGTGATGCAACAGAAGCTGGGCAAGTAGCGGCAGCTATATTTGTTGCTGCATTAGGTGGCGGCGTTATGCCAATAGATAAAAACCAGAAAATACGAGCTTCTTTAATAACCCACCCAGCTGGTAAAAAAACAACAAAATTACGTGTGACCTTCCAAAGGATAGTATGGAATACTCAAGGCCAAGTCTCTAAAACACAAAGCATTGAGGATCCTAATATATATCAGGAATTTTTTAACAAGCTATCCAAGTCTGTTTTCCTTGAGGCAAATGAAATTTAGAAAGATTATTTCATGAATAAATATGCAGTATTACCCCTAGCAATTGCTTGTTTTTCTTTGGCCAGCTGCCAAACGACATCAATGGATCAAGTAATGGAGACATCAGAATCTCAAGTAGCTATAAGGCAAATTCAAACAAGAGCGTTTGATACGGTTGATCGCACAAAAACATTGCGCACAGTGATTGCCACATTACAAGATTTAGGGTTTGTTATAGATAAAGCTGATAATGAATTAGGTACGGTAAGCGGCACCAAGCTAGATGGTTATTCTTTGCGAATGACGGTCACAGTTCGCCCGCGCGGAGAAAAGCAAACACTTGTTCGTGCTAATGCTACATATAACGTAACCCCAGTTGAAGCCCCTCACCCCTATCAACAGTTCTTCACAGCATTACAGAAATCCATGTTTCTGACTGCTCATGAGGTTGATTAGAAAAGCTTTAATTCCATTATAATATATACGCGCGGAGCTGCTTAGAATCAGTCCTTTAACGACACCCAACATTTTTCCTTTAAATTCAAAAATGTTCACATTGTATAATTATATCATATTAGCAGATGGCTGTTGGAGTTACCCGTCATATTAACCTGTAATTATATATTGCCATACGTGCGAAATGAAGGTTTTCTAACTCCCGCAAAAGCTCTTCCATTCTCGCTTATAGAGCAGTGTCAGGATGGTGAGTATAAAATGGTGCTGCTGGGGAGAATTGAAATATCGTCTCCAGAGCATATAATTATTATATAACAATAACTTAATCGGTTATAATTGTCTTCGTGTGTAGCACCTTTGTGTACCACTTTTCAAGGAATAACCTCAGAAACAGCCCTTAAGCTACAATCCCTGCCTATTTTCAATTATCACACCTTTAATTTAAACATTATCAACAAGAGCAGATCACCCTATTATTGATAGTTAAATATATAAAATAACAACCAGATGACATTTAATTTTGCTAATAAAAGGTTTTTATATTAAAATCCTAATACAATGAGATGAGTCCAGAAGGGATATCGTTTATTGTTTGTGCCCCATTATCGTTTGATAAACTAAATGATATAGTAGTCACATCTACAAAATGACTATTGAGGGATAAGTACATTATACATTCCTATTAATTACGTAGTGCATGTATAAGCACACTAATTTAAAAAATAAAGGATATTATTTGTGAATCTTAAAGTTGATTACATAGATGCCCACGTCAGTAAAAAGTTAAAGTACTACCGTAAAGCACGTAAACTTTCACAATCTGATTTAGCAGAAAAACTAAATACAACCTTTCAACAAATACAAAAACATGAAAAAGGTCTTAGCCACATTAGCGCATCTAATATGTACAGGTATTCTTTAGCCTTGGGAATAAGCATAGATCAGTTATATGATAATATGGATAGTAAAAAAACAGGAACAAAGAAAGAAAACTTAGATAAGTCGACTATGAAAATGCTCTCAATGTTCAAAGATATCGAAAATGAAGAATTAAAAAAAGATATAATTAAATTTATTAAATCAATGGTAAAAAAATAGAATGTACACTCTCGAATCTTTCATAGAAAACACAAATGCAGAAACGACTGCAGATGGCGTGTTTTCTCACTTCGAAAGAATTCTAAAACATTACGGTTATGACAGAATATGCTACAGTTTAATTACTGATCACCCCTCCGTAAGTATGGATGCAGGTCATGCCGTAATGAGAAACTATCCAGAAAGCTGGATGACGTATTACATAGAGAATGGCTACGACAAGTTAGATCCAGTTCCAAAGTTTTGCTTTATATCCAATCGCCCTTTTACTTGGGAATTTGTTACAGACCATATGAACATTTCCACTCCCCAAAAACAGTTAATGCATGAGGCTAAGGAAGAAAAACTACATGATGGAATAGCTGTGCCCATGCATGGTATAAATGGAGAATTATCTGGCGTTGGCTTAGCTAGCAGCATACCTGGCATTACTCATGATGTTGATGTGTTAACGAAAATAAACGCTATTTGCCGCCAATTTCACTTAGCATATCTTGAATTGTTACAAGCTGACAATAACGATACAAAGATCAATCTGACAAACAGAGAACGTGAAATATTACACTGGGCTGCCGAAGGAAAAAGTGATGCAGTAATATCTGACATACTAGGGATTTCATATTCCACAGTCAGGTTTCATCTAAATAACGCCTACACAAAACTTGAAACAAACGAAAGAGTTTTTGCAGTAACAAAGGCTATACGTTTAGGATTAATATTACCAAATTATGTTCAATAAACACCCTGTTGAACTTGCTAGGTAATCCTTGAATACATTTTTTGCTTTTATCTTCTTGTGAATGACAAGGAGATAATAATGATTGAATGTGTGTGTTTAAGCAATAATCATCATTTTGATGGTAACCCTTTATATAGTCAACATCAACTTAGATATGAAAGCATAATTAAGCGTCAAGATTGGGATGTCCCCACTATAGGAGACATTGAATACGATAGTTATGATAACCCAGCCTCATACTACCTTATTAAAAGAGACAATTCAGGTCGAGCACTAGGTGTATCAAGGCTATGCCCTACCGACAGACCCTACATGCTACAAGAATCTTTCTCTCATTTAGTGACAGAAGCAGAATTGCCTAATAGCCCAGATATTTGGGAAGGAAGCCGTTTTTGTATAGACAAGAACCTATCCCCTGAAAAACGTTTACGCATTATTCAAGAAATAGTCATTGGATATCTAGAGTTTTGCTTAGACAAAGATATTAAAAGCATTATTGGAGTTATGTACCCAGCCTATTGGAGAAGCATATTCATTAGATCAGGGTGGGATGTCGAATGGATAGGTAAAGTTCATAAAAGCGATGAAGGCCATAAAATTATAGCAGGTGACCTTAAAGTATCGGTTGATACGTTGTCACGTGTTCGTAAGATTACTGACATCCACTATAAAGTTCTAAATTACGGTAACAATAAAGGGAGTAAGAGAATTGCCGCATAATAATGAAGTTAAAAAAAACAAATATGGTTTGAGTAATTATAATGATGATTTAAGTGTAATTATCACTTCATTATTTTATTTATCTAAAGAGGCACAGGAAGCTGACCTAGGTGATATTTCAACTATAATTCTACAGGCTATAAGTAGTATCAAGGATTATACAATAAAGAAAAATTATGAATCACTTAATTATCCTATAAATAAGGATGCGGTTAACATCATATCATTTTTATCTGAATTTATAGAACTGCCAGAAGATAAAAAAAACAGTATAGTAAGTATTATAACTGATACAGAAGGCACTGACGAATAATCTAATATAAAAAAATGAAGGGAACAGATGGTGCATATATTTTTTCACTTCCGAAACAATACTCCACAAATCTACACAACCAAACGTAGATCCAACATTTTTATAAGGATATTCAAACCAAAATCATTACAAAAACCTGAATAAGTATTACATAACAGCGCAAAATCAAAACTCCCCCGCACCCTACCTTTCACTCAAAATCACAGAATTCATTCTAAACACCCAAGACTAGCGGCCAGTACTTAAACGTAATCATCCCCACACACCCTAGCTCATATGATACACCCAAGATCACACACAAAGTGTCTCAAATCATTTGACGACGGACATAGCTAGCCCAAAACGGGTAATGCCTTCGAAGTCCTAAGTGTTTTCTACATGTTCATCAAAGGTAAGAACCGGCTCATTCGTCATTTGGCCATTATAAAATCCAACCAGACGCGTTGCCTCATCCTCTTCCATAAGGTACGCATAGTAAACATCATGGATATGCTCTAGCTGATTCCTAGTGAGTGATGTTAAAGCTTGACGGGTGTCACGTTCGATCTCCCTTCTATGAGTAGCAAACTTACCTTCGACTTTAGCCGATTCTACTCGAGCACGTTTGATGGCCTCTTTATAATCTTTAGTCTTTAATGAGAACTTTTCTTCGTCTTTGCCATAGGTATCTAAAATATCTTTAGGTACTCTTGAGCGGAAATAATAGGTTGCCCCACGGCGAAATAAATTGGTGTGTCCAGTCACTTTTTCCATATCTCGTGTGTACCACTTACGTGTACTAATTGCAATTTCAAGATATTGAAAACAAATAACTACTTGATATATTTGAACATATCATGGTGCTGCTGGGGAGAATTGAACTCCCGACCTCGTCATTACCAATGACGCGCTCTACCACTGAGCTACAGCAGCAACTTCAAAATAAGAACGGCAAATTACAACAAAACATTTTCGATGTCACGCAGTAATATGGACATTAATATGTATTTAGCGTAAAAAGCATCATGGATTATACCCCTCCGCCACCTATCGAACAATTAATCATCTCTATTGATGAGGCGACGTTTAGTAAAGACAAGAATATTGCCACAATAAAAATGTCCGATGCATTTCAAAAATCGCATGAAATACAAGGGTATTTTGGATCAGACATAACACTAATATACAAAAACAATACCGACGTTAACTTTGCAAAATGCCCACCCGTTCGCGTACCAACGACAGATGTTAAGCGCGCCATTAACTTACTTGATAACACCGTTACACTAACTATTTCTAACATTTCAGAAGATTTAGCAGAGGAAATACGTAAAACTATGTGCTTATTAATCGACACATACACCGTCAAAAAAGTTAGTAACCCTAATTACGTATCTGAAAAATCTGCCAAAAAACCATACTCGACCCTTAACGAATAACAGATTTCCCCAAAGAAATTATACGCCTGTAAAGTTTTCCCTTACCCTTAACCTTTATTTTTGTATAGTGTGAATTATCAATCAGAATTGGAATAACCTGTTATGAGTAAAACAGAGAAAATAGACAAACGTGCTGCGGCTTTGCGTGATAATTTAAAGCGCCGAAAACTCAAGGTTAAAACGGCCAAGGCCGAAAAAAAACAAGAAGCAGATAAAGACAAGGACGCTTAGTAAATGGCTCTATTAAACCAACAACAAGACCATATATCATCACCAGGAATTTTAGCAGATCACCAAATACGTGACCTCGCCAAAAATGAAGGTATGATTGAGCCATTCGTCGAAAAACAAAAGAATGATGGCATTATTTCTTATGGTTTATCTTCATATGGCTATGATGCACGCTGCTCTGAAGATTTCAAAATTTTTACTAATGTAGATAACGCGCTGGTTGATCCTAAAAACTTCTCGGATCAGAGCTTTGTTGACAGAAAGAGTGATATTTGTGTAATACCACCAAACAGCTTTGTTTTGACCCACACCGTTGAATATTTCCGCATACCTAAAGATGTGTTGGTTATATGTCTGGGGAAAAGCACCTATGCACGTTGTGGATTAATTGTTAATGTCACACCGCTAGAGCCTGGTTGGGAAGGTCACGTTACATTGGAAATATCCAATACAACCCCCCTTCCGGCGCGTGTTTACGCCAATGAAGGCGTAGCACAATTTTTATTTTTTAAAGGGAGTGAGCCTTGTGAAACAAGTTACGCCGACAGAAGCGGAAAATACATGGGACAACGTGGAGTCACTCTTCCCCGACTTTAAGTTAGGAAACAGTGAAACAACAATTGCGCCACAAGTAAAACCATCATCATTAGATAAAATAAAGATTATCGGCGGTAACGCCCTTAATGGCACAATACCAATTAGCGGAGCAAAAAACTGCGCCCTAAAACTTATGTGTGCTGCCCTTTTAACCGAGGAATCTATATATTTTGAGAACAGCCCAAACACATTACGTGATATGAATTCACAAATAGAGCTGTTGGAATATTTGGGATGCGCAATTAAATGCGAAGGTTCTTTGATGGCAATTAACGCAAGCGCAATCGAAACCTATACCGCGCCTTACGATATCGTTCGTAAAATGCGCGGATCTATTCTGGTTCTAGGCCCCCTATTATCCAGATTTGGTCAGGCGAAAGTATCCCTTCCGGGTGGATGTGCAATTGGATCTCGTCCCGTTGACCTGCACATCAAAGGCCTGGAAGAAATGGGTGCAACCATCACTCTGGAAGAAGGATATATAAATGCAACCGCCCCTGCTGGCGGTTTGAACGGTGCAAAAATATTATTCCCTAAAGTGTCAGTTGGGGCGACAGAAAATTTACTTATGGCCGCAACACTTGCCAATGGTGAGACCACGCTATCCAACGCCGCAAAAGAGCCTGAAATCATAGACTTAGGTGAATGCCTTATTAAAATGGGTGCAAAAATAACCGGCCTTGGAACAGAAACAATAAAAATCGAAGGCGTTAAATCATTAAGAGGTATCCGCCACTCTATCGTTCCCGATCGTATCGAAACGGGAACTTACATAATAGCCGCAGGAATGGCGGGCGGTACACTACGCCTTCAAAATGCTCGCATAGAACATCTAAGCTCCGCCCTAGGACTATTGTCACAAGCAGGCATAGAAGTAGAACAAGACAATAATGACATTATAGTAAGTCGCGAAGTAGAAAGATTACAAGGCGTAGACGTAATGACAGAGCCCTATCCCGGGTTTCCAACAGATTTACAAGCCCAATTCATGGCCATGCTTACAATTGCTGATGGTGCAGGAATGGTAACGGAAACTATTTTCGAAAACAGATTTATGCATGTTCCCGAATTAAACCGTATGGGTGCAGACATATCTGTCCAAGGAAACTCTGCCATAGTTCGTGGAGTAGAATCCCTAAAAGGTGCAGAGGTAATGGCAACTGATTTACGAGCCAGTGTTGCGCTTGTCCTTGCCGGACTTGTGGCTGATGGTGAAACCACAGTTAATCGCATATACCACCTAGAACGCGGTTACGAAGATATAGTTGGCAAACTTGGCAATGTTGGTGCAAATATAGAACGCATTAGCGGTAATTAGCACAAAACCGCCAAATCATTGACATAACGCCGACACCTTTATACAATCAGTAATTACACAATAATTATAGAAGAAGGTATGCATGGGGCTATCACGTAAATTCAGCGAAAAATTGGAACATGAAATGTTCCTCCCCATTAGCAGACTAGGATTAGAAAACTTTGCTCAAAAAGCATATGAAGAATTCACCAAAAGTTCTGGGTTACAAAGATCACACATCACAAGAAATGCTTTCCTGCTTAATTTTGCAAACTCTCTAGAAACGCACGGAACATCTATCGCACCCGACATACTACAGAGATCTATGGAAAGGATGAATTTACGAACCGCCATAATATTGCACGGCCATGCCGAAGAATTCTTAAAATCACAAGGCAAAGACGGAAAAATATCAAACGACCTAACAGCAGCAAGCATTGCAGCGCCAATTTTAGAATATGACGTAGATAATGACAAATATATCGGATTAATCGGCAGCAAAGCATTCAACCTTGCCTATATAAGTAACGAAATAAACAATGATCCGGAACTAATGGACAAAGACCATATCCCTGCTGAGGCAAAGGCACTGCACTTATCACTTGTCATCCGAACCATGAATTCATCAATGACAATTACAGACCACGAGATAGATAAAGATCAAACATTATCACCGGTAACCCACGCAGCAATATCAGAGGCGTTGGATCATATAGACCTACTTACATTAGATAAAGACAACTCATCACTTGAAGATCTGTTGTTAAGAAAAGCCAGTATTCTTCAATATATATTAGACAAAACACCGGTTTGTAACCGCGAGAATGTTATAGATATATCCGGTAATTTATCCTCTAATGACAGATAATATAATTATCCTTGCCCCGCGCGTATATCCACGTTAAACAAGTGATATGAGCAAAGAACAAAAATTAATATTAGCAGTACCCAAAGGACGCATCTTAGAAGAGCTAATGCCTCTATTGAGTGCTTGTGACATAATCCCTGAAGATGATTTCACAAACAGCAAAAGCAGGAAACTGCAATTCACAACCAACCATGACGGGTTAGATATTATTCGTGTGCGCGCCTTTGATGTTGCAACATTCGTTGCCTATGGAGGAGCACATCTGGGAGTCGTCGGCAGTGATGCAATTGAGGAATTCAATTACTCTGAAATTTATGCCCCTTTGGATTTAGGAATTGGTGCATGCCACCTGTCTGTTGCCATGCTAAACGAAGATGCAAAAACCGATGACCCCACAAAATGGAGTCATATTCGCGTAGCAACAAAATACCCTTCACTTACCTCACGTCATTTTGCAAAACGTGGCGTACAAACAGAATGCATAAAACTAAACGGCGCAATGGAAATTGCCCCCTCACTTGGCTTAGCAAAACGTATTGTTGATTTAGTTTCAACAGGAAGTACGCTTAAGGCAAACAATATGGTTGAAGTAGAAAAGATACTTGACGTATCGTCTCGCCTTATAATCAACCGTAGCATTCAAAAAACACGCGTTGAAGAAATAACATCTTGGGTAGAAAAATTCAGAGCAGCAGTAAAAAACAGGCCATAGAGACATGGATGACGGCAGCAAAAGCAAAATAAAATCCGTTCACCTGATAAAAAAAGACTCACCTTCAATCGCCCATCTAATACAAAGAGACTGTGAAACAGCTCTTAGAGATTTAAAACAAGACAGCTATTTCCAACCAGCTGATGATAATAACGGCCCCTATATTTTAGAGCTGTATATAGAAGACAATAAGCTCATTTTCCATACCCAGAATAATAAGCAACAAGCCCTACCTTATCTGGTTTTATCCCTAACCCCTTACAGGCGCTTAATTAAAGACTATTTCATCATCGTAAACAGCTATGATGAAGCATTAAGAAACGGAAAGCCGTCACAGATAGAGGCCATAGATATGGGACGTAGAGGACTACATAACGAGGGGTCTGAACTATTGATGGATAGGCTTGCAGGAAAAATAGACCTTAATCTAATTACAGCACGCAGATTATTCACATTAATATGTGTTTTACACACCGGTAAAGCACATATATTGCGCTAGTCCACGGAGTAATTGACGTAAAGCCATAAACAGTATAGAACACCTTAGTTTATTTATTAATTTAGAAAAGATTTAAAACCCCATGGCAAAAGAAGAACTACTAGAATTTAAAGGTGTGGTATCAGAAGTATTACCAAACGCAATGTTCCGCGTGACACTGGAAAATGATCACATAATCTTGGCACATACCGCTGGTAAAATGCGTAAAAACCGTATTCGTGTACTCCAGGGAGATTCTGTTGTTGTTGAGATGACTCCTTACGATTTATCTAAAGGTCGCATTATTTTCCGTGAAAA
>JBOEGH010000024.1:21493-24732 GCA_050633325.1 Alphaproteobacteria bacterium | reverse complement strand
GCCCCGTTCATGAAACCTTGCCTAGCGGCGAGCGTCATATCTAAAACCCGCGTCTGCGGTATGACGATCAATCGTTAGAAACCGACTTCACAGACTTGTTCCGTAAAACGGAATTTACTTGCCCCAACACGTTTATGCGGGCAGGGGCGAGCAAGGCTATTGAGATAGGCGGGGGCGTCGATGTAAGCTGGAAATGTTGATTCATAAAACGGCAGTGGAAGAGGGCGCAGACCTCTTTTCAAAACACTTAGAATCGTAATTCCCTACACTTCAAAAACCACTTCAGCTACATAAACATACGCTTTTTACTTAAGAGACTCACTGTTTCGTTTGTGGCGCTTCTTTATTTGATTAAACTCTTGTCTATCCATTGATATACAATGCATTTCAGGTTTTACACGAGGGACAAAAACACGAAAAGCGTCGCCCTAACTTTTGGGCTATGCCATTTCTTTTTGGACGGCTACGCAGCCTAAAATCTCGAAGGCCTTGGCTGTGAGTTTCTGTTTTTTGGGATCGCCTTTGTGATCTTGTTCTACTGCCAAATGAAGTTTATGGAGTATCTTTAAGGGGGGCACTTCGTTAAGGCCGACAATCTCAAGGGCATCATCCAAAGTGATTTGATCGGGTAATTTTGACCAGACGGTAACGGGTTCATTTTGGAATTTTTCACGCTCTGTTTTGAGGCGTTCTTTCAGCTCTTCTTCTTTGACTTTTTCATCTTGCGCGTAGGGCAGGGCGAAGAATGAATTTTCAATATTCGGGACTTCACGAAAATGCAAAAGCTTAAAAATATGGCGAGCATAATTCCAGTATTTGCGTCTGAAATTTTCATCTGCATAGGATTGAGGAAAATGTCTTTCTAAAAAATTCAGCGCATCGTGAAGGCGGGCATTTTTATAGAAAGCTGTATCATCGGATTTCGAGAGGAGGGCATGTGCAAACACAAAAAGATCATAGGGTGATCTGACATGATATTTTGAAGCGGCGCGTAATGACGGTGCAATCTCCAAAGCCTCACGCGGCGAGTTTATTTTATGCGCCTGTTTTAACAACTGGCCGTATGAGGGGTAGAAATTTAAGGCAGGCACAAGCCTGCTTATAATCTTCGTAATGATGCTAAAGACACTGATCGTGACAAGACAGAAAAGGGCAGCCCAAATCACATATTGAACGTCACGGTAATCTCTTGGGATTTCTCTAATCCATCCCTCGTGCCGTGCAAAGTCATGGGCTTCGCTTACCGCATGTGCGGCCACGAAAAACCCGATCATCACAAACAGGAAATATATGGGATGAAAGGAACGCATTGTTATAGGCTTATCAGAAAACCGTAAGAACAAATCATTCTGCTCGCTCTCTAGTCTTTTATGCTCGGCCAGTCGTTCCTGATAGCTTTTCCATGTCTTTGATACAAAGCGGGCGATTTTGGGCACTGCCCAAATTGCCGCCGCGCCTGCCAAAACGAACGGCCAGTAATTTACAATCACCCAATAGATGCCGTAGAGGATATAACCAAGAATAACGAGAACAATCGCTCCGGGCATATGGTGCGCCCTTACTTTTTTAGCAGCTTGGTATTGGTCAGGCTCTTGCGCTCTTCAGCCGTGAGTGATCTAAGGTGCTTACCATCAAACACGCGCCTGATCGGTGTACCGAAACCTTCGCCCCATCCGTAAGATGCATTACAGCTCGGGCAATTATAAGACTGCGAAGGGTAATCATCTTTGAGCTTGTGACAAAAAATTGTGTCACAAGATTCACACCATTGCAGAACAGGGGAGTTACAACACGGGCAGGATGCCCCGATTTCAAAATCTACTTCTGCCTCAAAACTGGATTTCCAGTTATCACCATGCACATCAAACGGACTTCCGTCTGCCTTGCTATAATCTTTATCATCGTAATTAAATCGCTTGCCTGCGTAATCCACTCTTACATAGCCGTCCACGTCATGATCCCATTCAAGCGTTTGCGGATTGCCCATGACAATCACATCAGCACTATCAAAGGGGAATTTCTTGGCCTTATTCCATTCCAAGACAAAGGGCTTATCTTTATGCTCGCTGCATACAGCTTTCACGAAACCTGTTGGTCCGGCGCTCTCAGAGCCTTGACCAACTTTCAGCTCGGCATCTTCTTTGCCCGTAAGAACTGCAAAAGCTCGATGAATTTCTTTCTGGCGGTCTTCGTCTTTGGCTTCGATTGCGTCTTTTACCGCGTCATTTCTCAAGACCTTCAAAACGGCCTCAGACGGTATCCTGCTCAAACCAAAAAGCCCTAATGCCTCTTCAAATGTCATATGTCCTCTTTTACAATGCTTATGGTCAATTAATGCGTTATAACATCTATATCGCGCAACTATAACATTATCTAAATTAAGACGTACCATGAAAATTATTACTTACAGTGATCTGCATCTCGAATTTGAACATGATTGGTTCATTCCAGAAGATATTGACGGTGATATTTTAATTTTAGCGGGTGATATAATTAGCTTCAGTAATTTTAGTCCCTTACGACGACTTTTGTCTGACTGGAAAAAGCCTGTTATCTATGTTGCAGGAAATCACGAGTATTACACTCAAAACCCCATCAACACTGAAAATGAAAAATTTAAACAGTGGCTTTCCGATAAGCTGCCTCAGGTTACATTTCTCAATGATGAATCTCTTTGCATTGATGGGGTACATTTTTTTGGCGGCACAATGTGGACTGATTTTAATAATGATCCACTTGCTATGATGAACGCTAAAGAGAAAATGAATGACTTTAATTTGATTTATGACGAAACAGGGAACCGACTATCGCCAGAACACAGTGTTAATTTGCACAAGCATTATGTTCAAGAACTTCAAAACTGGTTTGAGCAAACACCTACAGGCAAGCATGTTGTTATTAGTCATCATGCACCTGTTGAGAAAATTGATTCATTACATAAGTCTAGCCCGTTAATACCTGCTTTTAATTCTTTGGACATGATAAGTATCATTGAGCAATATAGACCCGATTACTGGATTTATGGTCATACTCATGAATGTGACGAACAAGTTATTGGCAGTACAAAAATCATTTCCAATCAACTTGGATATCCAAATGGGTTAGGACGATATGAATGTTTAGATTTTGATCCATATGGTAAAATCTTTGAAATCAAAGAGTAATAAAGCTAGATAACTAAACACTTGACAGATTTCTATTCTTTGATACAATAGAGCAATAAGCGATTATATACGTCC
>JBOEGH010000024.1:0-21401 GCA_050633325.1 Alphaproteobacteria bacterium | reverse complement strand
GACGTATATATAATGCATGGTGGTATAATGGAAAGACACATAAGCTATACAGTTAAGCTAACACGCGTGGCACACGCTCTTGCAACGAAACTGGAAGAGGGTGAAAAACCTGTATTCCGTGATTACGAATTATTTTTTGTTCTTAAAAACATCTACAAGAATCCAGAAGGATTATATTTAAGAAATAAAGATTTATCTGTCGCCGCATACAGAAGAGCAAGAAACCTTCTTATTAAAGCGCAAATCATAAATCGAGATCAAGATTATCCGAACACATACCGTGTGCTTTCTATCCCAGATTTACCCGCTGACGATATAACATGCTTAGCTGATCCTTTTTGCTACATATCACATCTATCTGCTATGCAACGATACGGCCTTACAGATCGAAGACCTGAAGCGCTCCACATAACCACACCGGCCAACCCTTTAATCAAAAACTTGATCGAAGAGAAAATGAACAACGATTACGGATGTTCGATTGCAAATATAAAGAATGACGAATTTTTGCGCCTTACAATCACACACCATCCTCACATCGTCAGAAAAAGAAAAGTTGAAAACTACTCAACAAAGAATTGGGGTGAGCATATTAACGTCAAAGGAACTTACGCAAGAATATCGACAATAGGACAAACCTTTTTGGATATGCTTGAAAAACCAGAATTATGCGGAGGCATATCACACATAATAGATGTTTGGAAAGAGAACGCTCGCGATTACATAGAAGATATAATATCCTCAGTAAACAATGCACAAAAGCCGATTTATAAAGTTAGGGCAGGGTACATTCTTGATGAAGTAATGGGCATAGAAAGATCAGAGATAGCAAAGTGGGAACAGTACGCTCAACGTGGTGGGAGCCGTATTCTTGATCCAACCAAGCCATTTATAAATAAATACTCAGAGAAATGGATGATTTCGATAAATGTCTAATGAAGATGAAACAATAATTGTCAATATTGATGAATGGATAGACAAAGCAAAAAGTGACCCGGAAGCCTATTTAGAAAGGCAAGCCACCGAAATTTTTTTGACCACATTGGGCACTACGCCCCCATGTTGCAATAAGTTCTTTTTAAAAGGTGGGCTATTAATGGGCATAGCGTATGATAGCCCCCGCCAAACAGCCGACATAGACTATTCTACAATACTAGAGCCAAGTACAGATGTGGCCGAAGAAATACGCGAATCTTTAAATCAAGCATTTCCCAGTGTTGCAGCTCGCCTCGGTTATCCAGAAATCACATGTAGAATACAGACAATAAAATTTTTTCCGAGAGAAAAAGACTTTGGGAAATTAAAAACACCTGCTTTTCAAATTAAAGCAGGATATGCAAAAAAAGGAAGCAATCAAGAAACACGATTAAATGAGGGAAAAGCATCAAAAGTGCTGTCTGTCGATGTTAGTTTTAAAGAACCAATAGGCGGTATACAAATTCTTCGATTGGGTGAAAAGGGATCAAAAATATCAGCATATTCTCTCAAAGATATTATAGCAGAGAAGTATCGTTCGCTTTTACAGCAAGAAAAGCGGGGACGTTATCGCAGACAAGATGTTTATGATTTGGATATATTAACAGACCAGTTCAAATTTGATGAAGAAGAACTGAAAGAGATTAAAGACCTTCTTCTTGAAAAGAGCCATGCTCGCGATATTCATCCTAAAATACATTCACTTGAACAAGATGAAATCGTCAATCGCGCAAAGAGTGAATGGGAAACTCTAGGATTAGAACTTGGAGAATTGCCCGATTTTGACGAATGCTTTAAAAAGGTGAATGCATTTTATAAATCACTACCATGGGACTAAAGGGTACTAAAATGATAAGAACATTAATAATCGTATTAGCTACCATATTGGTTGTAAAACCTACGCAAGCATTTGCCACGTCTTGTTCATTTCCTGAAGAACCTATCAAAATATATGAAGTCGCTTTCAAGGGGAAAGCTCTAGGATTATCAGAAGAAAGCGTTCTAGAAAATGGCAAGCAAATTGAAAAAACTTTTACAACCTTTGAAGTGACTAAAGAATATAAGGGTAAGTTGCCCAAACATCTCAAAATTTATCACTCAACAGATGGAATGTTCGGAACGAAATATAAAGATGATACAACATATGTAATTTATACAAGTACCGATAAAAACGGACGATTTAACACAGGAATTTGCAGTTCTCGATACCAATTTGTTGAAGAAGGCCAAGTAAATTATCAGTCCAGAGTTCCTTGGCTCAATGCTGAAGAATACAAAGCAAAAGCAGATGCATTAAGCATTCTTGTTTCCGAATATCCTCAAGAAACCTACTTGCTCATACAAAAAGCTAAGTTCCATGAAGAGCACAACGACTTCCAGGTGGCCGCCGATTTGTACAAAAGAGCCATAAATTTAACCTTTGAGCAATCAGGCAGAAACCTCGACACTGTGGCAAATCCAACAGTAAAAGAGAAATTAAAAAAACAGCTAGAAGAATACGGTTATGTAGCAGACAGAGCCAACAAAAATTATAGAACCGCTTATGGACGAAACTTATACAAAATGGGAAAGTATGAGGAAGTTATAAAACATCTGGAAGGTATAAGTGGCGATGAGGCACGTAAATATTATCAAGCATCTATTTTAAAACTAGGAGATTTAAAGAAATTAGATGGCCAACAAGTAAATTTCTCTGGATTAGAGTTCAGAGAATTAGACTTATCTGGCCTAGACCTGTCTGGCTCTAATTTTTCCAACGCTAAATTTTATAAAGTTAAAATGGAAAACTCCACATTTGAGAATGCTAATTTCTCAGGTGTTGAAATGCGCCAACCAATAATGAAAAAGGCTTCTTTTATTAAATCTAATTTTCAGAATGCAAAGATAACCCATGCTAATATTGAAGATACTACTTTTTCTAATGCCGATTTTACAGGTGCCTTTTTTGCTTACAGTATCGGTAGAAACGTTGATTTCAAAAGTTCTATTTTTAAGGGTGCTAAGTTCTTCTTTAAAGAATTCGATAATATTGACTTAAGCAAAGCAGACTTTACAAACGCCATGCCTCACAGACTAGATGGAATGAAACTTGAAGGCACTAAACTAAACAAAATCCAAAGGGCTGAATTTGGAGAAGACCCTAGTTATGAAAGTATTGATCTTTCTGGATTTGATCTTTCTGGAAGTGATTTAAGAGGCGTTAATCTAAAAGCAGTAAAATTCGTAAACACCGATTTGTCCGGCGCAAATTTAACTTGGAGCCACGACAAGCAAGTGAATTTACAAGGAGCAGATTTAACAGGTGCAAAGCTTGAGGGTGCACTTTTGTTTTTTGCTTACTATGACTGTCATACAAAGTTTCCTGAAGGCTTTAAACCTGAAGATCATTATATGATGCCTATATGGGATGGTTGCAAGTCTGAAAAACCAACAGTTTCATTTAGAGGGCTTAAATTACCTCTAGATGAAAATTACAGTAGAATCCCCATAGGAGAGCGTATAACGTGGGGAGAAGTTCCTTGGCTGAAAAATATAAATTTGCAAGGTATAGATTTAAGGGGCGCTGACATTCCAATGTTTAAATGCACTGGCTGTGATCTAAAAAATGCCAATTTTAATGGAGTTACTTTAGCGCTCAGAGCAGATAGTAGTGATCTGCGAGGTGCTACTTTTGAAGGAGCTAAAATTTTACCAGATGGTACATATTTAAGTAACGCAGATGTTAGAGGCGTAGATTTATCGAGCTTAGAGTTCAGGCTAAAGTCTACAGACAAAAACGGAAACAAACGTTATTTACCAAATATCGAAGAATTAAAATACGATTCGACAACAATATGGCCTGACGGTTTCAAACCCAAGGGGGTGGACTAAACCATTGATATCTAACGGAATATTTGTGTGATAATATTACTTATGGGAAATTTATAATTCTGCCGCAAATTTTGCTAAATGATAAGTTATCGCTAATCATTCATGTACATAGGGTATTTTTTCTATGGCTCTTCTGGTGCGTCTTTAACGTCAGGCGCAATTTTTTGCTTTGCTTCCCATAACCATTTAAATTTTTTCTCGGGTGACCGCATAGAGTGCGCTTTAAACATATCTTGGATATCATTGACACTGGGCTTAATCGGTACAAATCCTATTTCTTCCGGATCACCGACGCTTAAATACATATATAGCATCGTTTTGCAGTGATTTTCGCTATATTTGGTGCCCTCTATATCAACCATGCTAATAGCCATATTTTTTCCTCCGTATGTTAGGTCAATTTCTTCCCCATACATAGATCGAGCATAAATTTTACCAGCACCATAGGCATCAGCCCTAAAAAATAGGTCTTCATTATTAAATTTATTCGATAAATCTAGCTGTGACATCACAATAATCTTTATATTGATATTTATTAATCTGTACTCTTTTCTCCAGAGAATGTCCACCTTTGGTCATAAGTAGCCATCATTATCATTGTAATTCGATACGGATATCACCAAAGGTGCTATCGTGATAGTGGCAAAGCGTTATTTCTATAATCGATGTTATCAAACAGATAATACAATTTTTCTAGGCTAACCTTTACCTATTTAATTCATAAAGATAGATCTAAATCATTGTCATGAATGTTATTCTGGGAAGCAGCGGGATGAATATTCCTATAATCAAGATCATGTGCCTCAGAAATTTCAGCATGAAGCTTTGCTATCGAAGAACCGCCAGTGAGACCTCTTTGACCAGTCCTCAAAGCTCCATCCAGTGTTCTGACATTAATTTCACCTGCATATGGGCCATGTTCAAGTATATAGCTTGCTGGTTTATTATCAGCACCCTTCGCACGACTGGAAAGCCATTTCCCAGTATTTTGACGGTGCGCCAATAAACTCTCCTTAATTAGATCTATATCTAAAAACTCTTGAGTTAGCTTATTTTTATAATCAAGGTCGTGTGCCTCAGATACCTCAGAATTCACACTAGCAATGGATTGTTCTGCCATAAGACCACGAATACCGCTCTGCAATGCAGCGTTAAGCGTTCCCACCTTAAGCGTACCAGCATAAGGACCATGCTCTAAAATATAACCACCTATTCTTCCTTCACCATCCTTTTTATAGCTAGAAAGCCATTCTCCTGTAGCTTGGCGGTGTGCCAACAAACTCTCCTTAATTAGATCTATGTCTAGAAGTTCCTGTGCTAGATTATTTTTGTAATCCAGCCCGTGTTCTTCAGAGATTTCAGCATTTAACTTTGCTATCGAAGAACCGCCCGATAAACCTCGACCTCCAGTAGTCAACGCTGATTCCATAGCAGTTACTGTAAGCTCACCTGCATATGGGCCATGTTCAAGAACATAGCCACCTATAGTGCCACTATCACCAAGCTTACCATTACTTAACCATTCACCTGTGGCTTGACGATGCGCCAACAGGCTTTCCTTAATTAGATCTATATGCAAATTATTTTGATTTAAATGATTTGAATAATCCAGCCCGTGTTCTTCAGAGATTTCAGCATTTAACTTTGCTATCGAAGAACCGCCTGAGAGTCCTCTTGTTCCTCTTGCTAATGCAATGTTAATAGAATTTATTGTTTCCTGAGTGGCATACGGCCCATATTCTAGTTTATATGGTTCTTCCGTTTCAGATTTTTTTAATCGCAACCATTCGCCCGTTTCTTGGCGGTGCGCCAATAAACTCTCCTTAATTAGATCTATGTCTAAATCGTCTTTATCATTCTTGTTAATATAATCCAGTCCGTGCTCTTCAGAGATTTCAGCATTTAACTTTGCTATCGAAGACTGTTTCTCTATTCCTCTAATAGATTGTGATAAAATACTTTGTAAAGCATTTGCCGTCATTTTCTTAGCGTAAGGACCATGCTCTAAAATATAACTATTTCCGTCTTTTCCTCGCTTATGAGGAGCAAGCCATTCACCTGTGGCTTGACGATGCGCCAACAGGCTTTCCTTAATTAAGTCTATGTCTAAGGGTGCTTGTTTCTTACGATTCACATATTCAATGCCCTGCTCTTCAGAAATTTCCTCTGTCACAGATGTAATTGATAGCCCGGATGGAAGCCCACGACTACCATTTTTTAAGGCCGCGTTAAGCGTTCCCGCCTTAAGCATACCAGCATAAGGACCGTGCTCTAAAATATAACTACCGGTACCACCATTCGGTGCTTTTTGTCCGGAATTTAACCAAATACCTGTCTGTAATCTATGGGCAAGGAGAGAAGCTTTAACAAGATCTATATCAAGGTTTTCAGCTTTATTAATCCATTTATTTACAACAACTTTCTTATTATCAGGCTCGACGCTATCGCAAATGATTTTAGAAATATCTTCCCACCATTGCTGGTCATTATAACGGTTCACAGCGCTAACATCATCTCGAGATTTAAGCTGTTCCTTGCTCATATGATCCCAAAATTCTGCTCCAACCGTACCTTTTTTCACAAAGGTAGTTTCACCTACTTGATCACAAACGGCAATTTCTACATCCAGCCTTGGAATTTGAACAATGTTATATGGATATTCACGCATCATTGTATCTGATACTTGACCCCGGTTTATCACCAAATCATCCATATAAATCGACTGACCTTTTACCCCGTCATTCCTTAAATGGGCTATTAACGCCGCAAGGCGAGGCTCAGTTTTCACTTCAAAATCTTGCGGATTTTCACCTTTCCTTACCTGCAAATGTCCATCATCGGTCTTTACAAACACCATTTCACTATTCTGAACAACACCACCAGCATTTTCAATCAGGGTAAAAATATCTGTGTTTGCCTTTATATTTATGAGACGCTCATAAAACTCGGACGCGGTATCAAGGAAACCATCAACGGTTAAAGGCATATTTACAGGGTGCTCTGGAAATGCAATTTCAGAAACTTTGCGCTCCAAATCAGATATGTTCGCGGTTTCGTCAACCTGAGCACGAACAAATTCATCAAACAAAGAAAGTGGATAGAAAAGCCTTTCTTCGGACGCTTCAGAGCCGTCAAAATCTTGTACTGCCTGAAACGATTCAGACAGCCACATCCGCAACTTATCTTTTTCTTCTTGTGTAAGTTCTGGCATTTTCCCGCATGCTCTACTTTTCTATACTCGCGTATATAACATAATAAGAAACACTCCAACAAGAAACTTAATCTCTATTTGGGTAAACGTAACACCTGAATTACTCCCTGCCACGATCCTTACCTCATCAAACATTTGCTCCTTCAATATTTCTGAAATTGCATTTGAGCACCAAAAAGGAACGCATTCCTTCGCGAGTGATGAACGTCTAGACGTTTCAATGTGGCACTTGACGTCACTAAGTCATATTGCGTGTCATTAATTCAATACCCAATGATACAACTTCAGAACTCCTGAGTATAAAGGCGCGATAACTCTGATATATGATTAGATAGCTTCCCAAACGCGCTATGATACCTTGTGTTTTCCTTATACTCATCATCATCTAAAAGTGCGCTGATGGTTTTTTGCATATTTTCTATTGGTGCTTTTAAAGCTTGAATACTCTCTTCGCTTATATTTAGAGGTTTGATGAGAAGGTAGTTTTCGATCCATTCTTTAAATTCGCCTTCAATGGCTTCTTCTTTAAGTATGGCATAGTTGTTTGGATCATAAATTAAATCAGGCTGACCGTAATGATCTGGATCTTGAGCCGCTGGTTTAACACAGTTTTTATAGCATAGCAGGTTCCCGTTACCATCAATCGCTATGGCAACATTTGTGGGCGGCGTAGCAGTCTGTTCTGCGATAAGCTGGCTTTTCTCTATGATTTCGTCTGGCGTTAAGAAGCGTTTGATATTTAGAAATTCTTCTGTACCTACGTAGGGGTCGCCCTTATCCTTAGGAGGAATGAAATTTAAAGATTTTACATCTTGTAATCTCTGTGAGAATTCTTCTGAAAAAGTTGGTATTCCGACCTTCAAAACAGCGCTTCGATATGAAGGCGGGAACGTCACATTGTTTCCCAATGTTTTCTCGACGTCCTTGAGTTCTTCTTTTGTCACTGGAGTGATGTTTTCACCCCAGATAGTTGCGAGTTTTGCAAATATACTGCCTTTGGCTTTTGGGGGCGCTGCATAGAATGACTTTAGAATTTTTTCGTAGTCTTTTTCAATACCCTTTATTGCGTTAAGGACGGTTTGGTGCTGCATAACTACAGATGATCTTGCAGGCTTGATTTCTTTTCCTAATGCATTAATAGAAGGTTCTAAGCTAACGAGAATAAAGCGATGTTTTTCTGCTGCTTGATTTAATGCTTCTGGTTTATTGCTCTTTATCTCTATTTTATCGGTTTGTTTGTTGGGAGCAGAATAATCTGAGGGAAGTGCTGATTCTAATATAGATTTAAGATGGTTTGTTGAGTTGATCCATTCTTCTTTTCCTTCCCACAAATCAGCAAGTTCAGAGTTTTCCGAAAGTATGCAATTGATGGCACTAGTCGCTTTATATATTAGCGCATCGCTTGGCTTTTCTTTTGTGTTGAGTATCCACTGATCAACAGCTTCTGTATACGCATCAGATTGCGTTCCTCTTCCTAGAAGTTTTGCCATTACTTCTATAGCGGCTATAGCTTCTTCAGCTTCATAAGCTTCTAAGTAGCCTGAACTTTGTGCTGCCGTTTCAATTGCATCTTCGATTAATGAGAGATCAGTTGTTTCTTTTAGCTCATACGCCCAATCACAAGCGGTATCGTTTCCAAACGGTTCGTGAGACCATGCACCCATAATGTTTCCCTCATATTTTTTTATGGATACCATACAGAGTGGAAGTGGCTTTGCAAAGTAAATTCTCCCTCCGGCCATTAGCGGACATTAACGAGATTTGTATAAAGGTTTATTCTGTTATCTATAAGGTTTAAAAAGCGTGCATTTCCATCTAGGCGTATTTTACAGATATTCCTGTTATCAACCATCACTGTACGTCGTCAGAGTATTTTGGACACAGCGCATAAAAATATAAGGTGTGCTTCTGGCTCCTTGGTTTGATTTTAAGCAGCCTTTGGGAAAAACCAAACACAGGAATAGAACAACAACGTAAAGACATGTATGAGTGCGAAAAAGACATGAGACAAAGCGGTTATTTTGGAGGAGGACTTGCTGGCGCAATAGCTGCAAATGACTTTCAAGAGCGTTGTTTAATGTCAAAGGGATACTCTAAAAAAACAAAAATTAATTGCAATGGCACAAACCCTCCCGAAGGATGCCCATAAAAAATTAATCAAATTGAAAAAAGATTCTGTTTTACTTATCGGTTCCAGTCTTTTCCGCTGTAGTGAATCTGATAATCTTCTCACTAAGCACACTAAAACTCTAACGTTATTTGTTACTGGCTCTGCATGAATCCACTGGCGATATTATACTTAATATTAAGCTGTTCTTTTTCCTTCTCTAGCTTTTTAAGGTTTAATTCTAGCCCTTCAAAAATATATTTTGGGTGAACTGTGGCATCGCTTGCTGAGTTATACAAATAAACATCATCATTTAGCCCGAAGCCAAAAAGAAGCTTCTTCATAGCGCTACAAAAGACTTTATTACTATAATTTTTTGTATGTTTATATTTAAACCCAATTTCATATATGCATCTGTGCAAGTTATTGTAATGAATATTAGTATACTTATCACTCATTAACTTAAAGGCATCATACAAAATTATACCAGCCAAACAGTAACCTTGATTAGAGTATTCACGAGTTAGACAACGTTCAAGCCATTCAGAAGATGTAAGCTTGAGATTGGAGCTGGAACCAATAACCTCTTGCAACTCTTCATCAAATTCAACTACGTCTATAAATGAAGTTAATAACCGCCTTAACCTTTCCTTTTTTATACGTGTAACGTCTCCACCCGCACTTACAAGCTCCTTGATAAAGGTACCTTCATTACATAATTGGTTAACATTAGCTAAATCCATAAAAATTTCTGATGTAATTAGAACATTATTGCATAAGGTACTGTATAGAGTCTTTTCGATAGTATTCTTATCAACAAAGGGGATAAGAATGGTTGCTATGGTGTAATTTTTATTAAGCACGCAATCACGAAAACACTTGTTATAGGAACGCTCATACGTATTTTTTTCTAATAATTGCGTAACTATTTCTGTGTTCTTACGAAATGCTGCCCAATATAGTATGGCTGAAGTGCAAGCATGAATATTTGCTCCACATCTAAGATATTCTTCTACTTTTTTGTGATTAATATTACCAATTGCCTTAGAATTTTTAGACAAAAATTTTCTTAGTTTAGAAGTTGCTTCAACAACAAGTGTATTGTCCGAACCACCATATACAAATCCATTATCATGAAGTATTTCAATAATTCTTGCTTTATTTTCTTGGGCTCTGGAAAGTAAGATTCCGGTAATACCTATGGGTAAGACCTTATCTTTCTTCTGCAGATTACATGTTTCACATGCTGCAATTAAATTTTCTAAAGAAGATAAATTGTTATTAGGTAGCTCTATTTTCCATTCACTTAAAATATAAGGTTTTGACAATGGTATAATATGATCGATATGGCTTGCATTAGACTCACGCATCCCCAAACAATACTGACACTTATGATCATACACTGTAAGTATGGCTTCTCGAACACGAGAGGGGATATCACGATAATATATCATTCCCTGCCTCGATCTTTTCCATCATCGGGACTTTGCTCACGCTCTTGTTGTGCGCGTTCAATATAGGCTTCTTTTCTCTCTTCTTTAGAGAGTGACGTATCACTCTCCGGCAGGCTCTCATAAGACCGTTTTTCGGATTCCTGTTCTTGTGCCTTCTGCGCGGCCTCTTTCTCGCGCTGATCCTGCATCCGATCAAGATAAGCCTGTTTACGCTCGGCGACGGATAATGATTTATCGTTTTCAGGTAGGTTTTCGCCGCGCGTTTCTTCGCGTGTCTGCTTCTGGGTTTGAGCCTTGGATTTCTCTTCGCGCTCTTTGGCCGCATCTTTCAGATATTGCTGCTTACGTGCCTCGATGTCCTGTCTGTTATCATTTGAACGGGTCTGTTCACGTTGCTTTTCTTCCTCAGCCTGACGCGCACGGTCAATCTGCTGCTGCTTGATTTCTTCCAATCGCTTATCAGCTTCATAAGACTTGATAGAAGCCTGAAGCTCTTCAAGCCTTGCAGTTTGTTCTTTGGTTTTTCCTGTAATTGCACCAATGATTTTTTGGGTGTTGGTACGATTTTCAAGCTTTGCTTGAAGCTCCGCCGCTTCGCCCTGCTCCTGTTTGTATTGGGCTGTGCGAACCGCCGTAACAGCACGTGCGTTCTCGATCTCTTCGAGCTGTCTGCTCAATTCCTTCTTATCGGTTTGTATGCGCTTAATCTCTTCAAGAGAGTCTTGCGCCTCTTTTAGATTTTGTTCTTTGGCCTGTATCTCTGCCTCATACGCAGCCTTTTTCCCGACCATCCGATCAATAAGGCTCATAGATTCCAGTTGCGCTTTGGCTTTCGCAAGATCATCTTGCGCCTGCTCTACCCTCTTTTGATGAAATGGAAAAATCTTCTCTTTGCCAAAGCTTGCAAGTGTCGCCTGCCATGTGCCACTACCCTTCCCGTCTTCACCTTCCCGCTCAAGCTCCAAGGCGAGCAATGCCCGTTTTTGTTCAAGCAAAAGCTGCTGCTTCTGATCTTTGAGCTGCATCGTGGTGTTGCCCATATTATCATTACTGGCTTTGATGGCGCGGTTAAGATCACCCCGTTCTGATCTGACACCTCGGCGTTCTAATTGCGTGGCCATATATCCCATTTTCTGGGTCGGTTCTTTATCAATCCCCCGCGCCTCAAAGCTCAAATGCTCGGTTTTCACGTCCAGTTTATCCCGCACGGAAATGCGGTTCATTTCAGTGGCCGTGAACGCCCGTAAGGATTTGACTTCTTCCTTCCCTCTGGTGGTGGCCTCACCATCAACCGTGATTTTGTCAGACGATAAATCACGGAATTTATTTTTAGACCATCCGTCCTTCGATCCCTCATCGAAGCCTCTGGTCGTAAATAAAATATGCGCGTGGAAATTACGTTGATCGCCTTCCCTGTTGGGTTGGTGATAAGCAATGTCCACAGCGCAGTTGTAACGGCGCATGATTTCCTTTGAAATCATATCCCCTGCTTCGCGGCGTTGCATGGCATTGAACTCATGAGGGAAAGCGATTTCCAACTCATGCGCGGTTGTTGAGTTTTTACGGTTTTCCTTAAACTCAACAGCATTCCACAATGCAGCCCGATCATTCAAATGATCCGGTGCATTGCTCGGAAGGTAAATCCGCGTGTGCTCAATGCCTCCCTTTTGGCGATAATCATGAACAATCCCTGTGCGCTCATCCACGATGATCTCACCCGAACGATACGCAGCCGCAGCAACAGAGGAACGCCCTGAAGAGCGTCCCACCTGTTTGGCTGTTGCATGTAATTCGTTCGTTCTCATTGTTCATCATCACCAAAAAGTGGGTTCAAACACCCTTGTTTGTCGTCAAGTTTAAGAAGGGCGAAACCTTCTTTATTGTCCATCAGGGCAACGGGACAGTGACAACGGAAATGTCCCTTTTTGAACACGAAACGGATTGTGTGCCCGTGTTCAGCCTCAGAGTTTGAGAGGAAGGCTTATCCTCTCTTTTGCCGCTTTTGCGGCAACGCCAAGCCGTTCGGCCTCGCCAGAGTTGAGAACCGCACACAAAGTATAAAAATAACGAAGTTATTTGATAGTTTGTATAAGTGCGCCATTCATTTATCATGAACGGATGGCCTCCCTAGAATTTTACCCCGTTTCCTGCTATATTTGCAACCACCTTAATTTTTCGATGGGTATTACACTGGTGCAGGATTCTGACATGAACAACAAAGAAAAGACACTCGCAGAAAAACGCGAAGCCATTATTGAGGCTTACAAGAAAAAGATTGATCAGATTGATGCTCAGCTCGCAGACCTCACAGCCCGTGAAAAACTGGCAGAGCGCAAACGCGACACACGCCGCAAAGTTATCATGGGGGCACTGGCCGGATTCCACATGCGCAAAAACCCCAATTCCGACTTTGCCAAAAAGCTCGCTGCTCTCATTGACGAATATGTTATTGGTGATAGAGAACGTGCCCTCTTCGATCTTGATCCCCTTCCCAAAGATGAGCAGGAAAATCGTAAACAGACGCAAAAGAATGAACGAAAAGAAATTGACGGAGAAAGGTAACACCCCCGCCAATATGTGTGTGGGAAAGACGGGGGTGTCTGCACTATCTAGATAATGTTGGATATATACTACGGTATTTGTTGATTATATACAACATAATATCAGCATGACAGAGCTAGAAATTATTGGAAAAAACATCGTCAGAACTCGTAAAGAGCAAAACATCACACAAGAAGATTTGTGCGGTATGGCTGAAATTGACCGTAGCTTTCTCTCTAGCGTCGAAAATGGAAAAGGCAACGTATCCGTCAAAACACTTGTGACCATCGCTAATTGCCTCAACACAACGCTTACTAATCTAGTGGAGAAGGAAAAAAGTAGCCCTAAAAAAGCTTAGCCTCGGTAGTATGCTAAAAAGCAGGGACATCCGAGGCCATACAAGGTAATTGTAAGACGTTGACTTTAAAAAATCAACAAAATTAAAACAAACAGAGTTAAAAACCAGACACATGTTCACTTATAGCACTGAAATTATTGAAAATTTAGAAAAATCCATTTCACCTGAACGCTTATCAACCTATGTGCTAGAAGCTAATGGCGATAAAAAGGAAGCTCTTAAACTATATCTGAAAAATTCAGAAATAAGCTCTACATTCTACATTCCGCTTCAAAGCTTAGAAATCACCCTCAGAAATGCCTTAAATGACGTATTAAGAGGCCACTATAATGATGCATGGTATGATACAGTACAGCTCAACAGACGCGGACAAAAAAACATTGCCGATGCAAAAGATACAGTTAAAAGACTACACAAACAGATAAATCCCCCTCACGTTATCGCAGAACTATCTTTTGGATTTTGGCTTTCTTTAATTAACAAAAAATATCACCAGAGTTTATGGATTCCCGTATTAAACAAAGCATTTCCTAACGCACATATGAGCCGTGCTGATATTCTTAAACAATTAGACCACTTAAGAACTTTTAGAAACCGAATTGCTCATCACGAACCTGTTTTCAAACGCCACTTAGAAAAAGACTATAATAGCATTATCACAGCAATAGAGTGGGTTTGCAAAGATACAGCGACATGGACAGATAAGCATAATAATGTTTTGGGAATGCTTAAATAATCACCCAAACTTATTCCCCTTCACTGTCCCGTATTTCTTAAAAATCTTTTTAAATGGCACAAGCTTCAGACGCATTGGTAAACCATCAGCAGGTAACACATATTGTAATCCTGAGCCTTTCTTCAGCTCTTCCATGACTTCGGAAGGGCTTCTAAGCGCCCTATTTTTATCAATGTAAGATGTTGAACCCTCTTTACCCTCAAGCCAACGCTCTACATATTCCCCAAGCATATCAGAAATCTCTTCTGCTGTGCCGTGGTCATTAACCGCAAAAAACTGCTTATCGCACGAACTCATAAAGTCCTGCCAATTCCCGTATCGCTCTTTAAGCTGTCCAAGGTTTTGAAGGTGCATCCAGATTTTAACGTCGCGGCTTCTGAGGGTCACAAGCCCCTCTTTAATCGGGCTGAATGTTCCAAGCTGCGGAAACTCATCGAGCATATAAAGCGTTTTCAAATTATGGTTCGGAATCTCACGGCAGGCCATAAGCCCTAAACTCACAACGGTTCGAAGGAAACGGCTGTGCTTTTTCATATGCTCAAACGGTATCACCAGATAGACCGTTTCTCGCTCTGTCTTTACATTTTTTAAGCTGAAGGATGATTTCATTAAGATCGGTCTAAGTACAGGCGTATTCACCCAACTCAATCCCGTGGCCAAACTGGTTATAAACCCGCCGCGCTCATTTTCTCCGGCTTCTTTTAAAACTTTGGCCGCATCCATCGGCGCGCGTCCCATTGCTTCATTCACTGACATACGCTCAACAAGATTATTAAACGCCTTTGAATTACTCGCTATACCATCAGGATCGCCCGTTAAAATAATATCGTAAACTGTCGGTAAATTATGATGCTTCTTCGGATATTCACTAAGCACATGCGCAATCACGCCAATCATGATCTTTTGAGCATTTTCTCTAAAGTGCTTTGAATTGGCGTTTTCATCGGCTTCTTGCAAGATGCAGCTTTCAACAATCTGAAATATATCGTCCTTGGCATTCGGGCTGCTGATATCAATTTCTTCTAAAGGATTAAAAGTCGCACATTGCTCATCATAAAGATGCGGCACATCACCCCACGGGTCTATAACATGGGCAGGCGCAATTTCTGAGCGCACGGTAATGGTTCTTTGAGCATGTTCCCCTTTCGGATCAAGCACAAATGCCCCGCCCGGCCATGAGAGTAATGTATTCCAAGCCGCATAAAGAGATTTACCCCCTCCCATTGCAGCAACAGTGAGCATCATGGAATCACTATCAAGGCCAATATGACGGCCATTCAGCTTCACATCATCAAACCAAAGTGTGCCGCCGCAATAAATCGGTGCATCTTTATGGTTTGTGCCTCTGATAAAGCCATTAAAGTCATATTTGAGATAGGTGTATAGACCGCCCCAACGCGCAGCCCCTCCTCTACCAAAGATAAAGATTTTTCGGTATGCTGGATGTTCTTTCACATACTCAAGCCCCAAGCGATAATAAACAGGGATGGTAAAAATCAGGAACGGAACGCCAATGGCCATAAACGTCTTTTGAACCGTTTTTGCATCAAGGCTATATTCAGGAAAGAGCGTTAAAAGAAATAAAATCGGCAAGATCAAACGCAGTAGAATTTTAGGCGCACTTGAAAACGGATAATTCAGGCGTTCATTCAAACCTTTTAAAATCGCCACTGCCCAAATTGCGAGCAGCACAACAAAGATCAACGGAAAGTCTTCATCTATATAAGTTTCAAGATCATAGGCGCAGATATAAAACGCGACTAAAAAGCCAACAGAAACCACTTCAAGATTTGAGACAATGCGCGGGGCTTTGATGATGCTATATCGACTACCCACCAGAACAAAAACTACGGCGCTGATCGCAGCCAGAAGTAAAAACAAATCTTGTAAGGCCTTACGCCCGTCAAAATTCAGAAACTCTGAACGGTGTGATACAGCCTCTATTACGTCTATGACATGCTCAAGTGAGAATACTAAGAACCAAATCAGAGCAATAAGGCCAAACCCGAAATAATAAAGACGCGCTGTAAATCCTATTTTACGCTGCGCCGCAGCCTTTTGTTGCCCCATTAAGTTATCCTCTAGTCATTGAACAGATCACGCTTGCGCTCATGCACGTGCTCGCGGTCTTTGTCCTGGCTCTCTTGATTACGTTCTTTTATCTGAGCGGCCAGATATTCGTTCTTTGCTAAAAGCACTTTATAGTCCTTTTCAGAGAGATTACCGGCGTCATATTGCTCTTGAATGGCTGAGCGTTCACCATCTAAGGCTTCAAGCTGCTCTTCAATGTATTTTTCTTCATTCAAATCATTGTTTGGCATGGTTTTTCCCTTCAAAAGACTGCGCCCTCCTTCATAAAACAAAGCAACGCCTCAAAAAGCAATCAATGATTTGTGTTTAAGAAAATAAATCCGAGTGAGAGCCCAAACGCACCAGCTCTAAAAGCTTCTCTTTTTCATCTGTACGGTAGATTAACAACCAATCTGGTTCTATATGACACTCTCGGTAACCAGACCAATTTCCGGATAAAAAATGATCTTTGTTTTTCACAGGTAAGTCCTGCCCTTCAATTAAGAGATTGAGAACAGTCCTTAATTTATCCATTTTTTTTTGCTGTTTTTGTGCGCGTTTAACATCACGTTTAAACTTCGTAGAGCGTACAATTTCATACATATTAGATGCCTAAGTCCTCAAAGAGTTCATCTTTAGACTTAAAACGCGCACCTTTTCCGTTTTCCAATTCGTCCATAGCGACTAAAGTATCAGCATTCGGCACTTTGATATCAAACGGAATACCGCCACGTAGCGCAACCTGTTTCAAAAACAAATTAATAGCCTGTGTTGGTTTTAACCCTACTTGCTCAAAAATCGCGTAAGCTTGTTTTTTGGCATCAGAATCTAATCTTAAACTCGTTGGTTCTGTACTCATGATAAAATCTCCTTACATTACAAATGTATTACAAATGTAATTTTTTGTCAAGTTTAAGCTGCATCCATATCGCCATATTCGCGCTTTAAAATCCCAAATATGGAGTTGTGTAAGTGAAGCTCACCCTCTTTCGCACGGTTAATCATGGCATTGAAGTAAGCGCCTGTCTTTTGAACGGGTTTGTGCTCTCTATGCTGCGCCTGATCGGTTAGCAAAAGACAAATTGCTGCACCCGGGCGGCCTAATGTTGCACACGCTCTTGCCCAAGAACTCTGGGCAATCATCAAATCACCCTTCATTCGGTATGCGGCCTCAACAAAATCATTCCAATTCATTGGCCGCCCTTCCATTGGCATATGCGCCCGAAAACGATCACTTGCTGCATTGAGCGCTTGTTTCAGAGTGATGTGCTGTAAGCCTGTTGCTAGGATCAGGTTTTCTTCTTCTGAAAATTGATCCTCCTGCTCTGATTCTTTCGATGCTTCGTCCTGCGCAGTTGTTTGCCTTTGATGTTCGTAAAGTTCGTTACCGCCTTCTTGAAAGCTTCTGGGCGAAGCCATACTGTTTGTATCTAATTTATTAGATTGTTTTTTTATTGTAGAGTTATAGTGAACGTCATCAGAGTCGTTTTTGGGCGACATTTGATGTGTTTCCTGACTCTTATTCAATGAGTTATCCACTTCAGATGAATCATGCTCTTCTAACGCGTCCACGGCCAGTGCGTATAGCTCTTTATGGCTTGCCAAAAGTGCGCGAACCTTTTCTAAAGGCAAGTGCGTTCTGATCTGGATTGAGATCGGCGCATATTTCTTGTCTAGCTCTGTGATGATATCAGTATAATCGCCCTGCCCGTCCAATGAGAGCAGCTCCATTTCACACATAACGGCTTTGATCTGTCCTCTATAGTATGAAATTTGACGTTTGGTTTCCATCCAGGCTGCGTCCATAAGGCGTTTTTCTTGTAACTTCTCTTCAAGTTCAGCTTTCAGGTAAGCCAGAGGCGTAAGATCAACGCCATAAGCATACATAATGCGCCCGGATTCATCGCGATTGCCATATCGTCTATGATTTCCGCTATCATGCCAGGTCAAAGCCCCTACTTTGAACAATGATTGTTCAAGGCGTTGTACCTGACGCTCTGACACGCCCATATCAAGGGCGGTTTTTGAAATGCTTTGGTAAACAATCGGTGAACTCCCCTGCTCCCAGTCACAATCTCTTGTGAAGGCCATATAGTAATCAAGCAAGTTAATCATGCGCGGTGTAAATCCGGCTTGTTTGCCGATGCGCTTCACAAGCAAAAGAAGATCATAACGGTTCACGTTATCTTCTAAACCTGTGAAATCTTCCACTTGCTCATAAGATTTACGATGAGAGGATGAGCTGATACGCCCTCCCCTACTCTGCTTTAGCTCTGCTATATTTAATAAAGTGTTGCTCATATCTGTTTAAAAAGCTGATCCTCAAAACCATGTGAATAAGACGCAAAAAAGGGTTTGCAAAAGTCACTTTTGACTTGCATCCGATTCGGCTGAGCGGTATGATCTTTATAGGATTTCAGAGCAACCG
Source organism: Alphaproteobacteria bacterium (assembly GCA_050633325.1). GTDB lineage: Bacteria > Pseudomonadota > Alphaproteobacteria > Micavibrionales > Micavibrionaceae > UBA1672. The sequence continues at coordinate 2,650 of JBOEGH010000024.1, read as the reverse complement.
CTCTTTTCAAAGAACCACTGTTAGCGCAGTGGTTTTTTTATTGGAGTTTTTTAGATTCTACGCTTTCCTTCTCCTTTAATTGATAAAAATGACGAAATGTCGCTAGAAAATCGAATCTCATGAAGAGAATCGGTATGTGCACACTATAACACAGTGCAACTTTTCCACAAGCTTAAGATTTTTACACACAGATTTACGCAATTGCACACACGTCCCGTGTAAACATATAAGCTGCTGTAATAGCTGTGATATTTATTCTTTATATTCTTACATATACGATTATTGCACACATTAATGCACACACTGTGTGTGTAAATTTGCGTGAATTGCATATGCAATTATGCACAGCATGCGCGTGTAAATACACATAAGTTCACACCCTTTCACGTGCAAATATTACACGATTGATTTACGAAAACCTGTGCATTATACTGTGAAGGCGTGTGTATCTGCACGTGACTTGCACATGTGAAGGGATTTCATAAATGTTACTTAACAAAACAGATGCTGCCAAGGTTGCAGGTGTTTCCAGGCGTTCATTCTACAATCATATACCAAAGAAAAGTATTAGCCTTACCCAGGACTCAGATGGCGAAGAGAAGATTGACCTCTCCGAATTGAAAAGAGTTTATGGGGAAGAACGTGTAGCCCTCAATTTAAAGAAATTTATGGACGAACAAGGCGATGTGCAAGAACGTGAACCTGTGCAAGATAAGAGTGTGCAAAAAAGTGCAAACTCAAATAAAGCAGAAATAGAACTTGAGGTATTAAAAGAGCGTTTGAATCACTTCGATGATTACAAACAAGAACGTGTGCGAGAAAGAGAGCAACTGGAGGAAAGAATAGGGCAGTTAGAAAGCACGTTGCAAAAAGCTCTTGATAATCAAAACAAGACAACCTTATTACTCGAACATTATACAAAGGGCGATGAAGGTAACGAAGATTGGAAAAAATCAATTAAAGCACTCGAAGAAAAGATAGCTAACCAAGAAAAAGAAGCCAAAGAGAAGGCAGAAGAAGAAGCCAAACAAAAAGAGTTGCTGTTAGCCGAAAAGAAGGATTTGAACAAAGCAAATAAGATTTATGCAGGCTTAGCGTTAATCGCTTTACTGGGCGTGATTGCGACAACGGTAATACAATCCGGCATCGTAAAAATATCATTCTAAAAATTTACAGTAGAGTAGGGGGCGCAAGCCCCCAAATTTTTAGACGGCTATATTCTCTTCTTTCAATAATGATACTATTCGTATCACTTGTGTAATTGATAATCTATTCAGCTCTAAATTGATATCACCGCTCGACCAAATTTCAGCCGTTCCATTTTCAAAGTAAACAGTTTTACGCGCACGGCTGTGATCTGAAATGCGCCCTTGTGCAACCTGTGCAATCGTGTGTGCAATCAAGTTCAAATGCTCGGCTTTCTGGCGTTCTTCACTGTAGCGGAGTAGGGCATTATCATACGCTTCGAGGTAATCAGGCAAAAGTCTTCTTGCTATATCGGCGGTGATACTTTTTGCACACCTGTGCAAGTTCACACTGATTTCTTTGTAATCGTTACGGTATGCAATGCACTTCTTTCGGGGGAACATTCCACCAATTTTGAACCGTTCTTTTTCGAGCCTAAAATATAAGCCGCGCCCGCATCCGTCTATGATTTCAAAGCGCCATTTCGATGGCTCACCAAGCCGTGAATATTTCCACGGCTTGCCAAGATAAAGAGCAATCTCTTCTACTTTTGCTTGCGGGGTCATGCTGACCTCCGCGCTAGCAAGTTGTTTCCTCTATGCGGTCTTTTTGATCCGTATTTCTCGCGTATCTCATCAAGGCTCTTTGTGCCTTTTGAGCGGCTAGAAAATTCTTCAGGTCTGAAATACCATGCTTTCTTTTTAGCTGCCCATTTGAAACCCGCTTCTTTGAGCGCATCTTTATGCTCACGCGTTTCACCTGTCACCCATACCCAAGAGCCGCAAATTTCAATCACGAGGGCAGGGAGGCCGGAAATCGCATTTAAAGCATCATTGAGCAAGTCACCATAATCTGTCTGCTCTGACTTCATTTCGCCTGTAAAATCTTTCAAGGCGTCATATGCTTGATTGATGATTTTCATCATCTCTTCGCCCACGGGGTTAATATCTGGATGATATTTTTTACACGCTGCGCGATAAGCTGCTTTTGTGTCTTCAGGATTCAAGTTTCCTGTTAATCCTAAAATCTTGGCTGCATCATAGATATTCATTACGCACCCCCAAACAAATCAGTTTGAGGATTGGCCGTATCAATGATGTTAAAAACCAGACGCGCCATTTTGATAGTCTGCGCCCCTTGTAAGAACGGCTCATCTAAACAGAAATTCGCATAGTCTCGATCCGCCCATATTTTAAGGCCGCACCCTTGATGAGCGATACTGATTGAATCTCGACAACCGCCGCCGCCAAATGTACCCAGTTCATATTTTAAAGCCTCTTGTAAGTCTTCATCGCTCATCGGGTTTTCTGAGCGTTTTTTCCATCTGTCTTTTGATCCTGAATAGCTACATACAGCGCGTAAAAATACGCCTCTTTTTTCTTCTTCTGTGAATGCCTCTGACATGATTTCTAATCCTTTTTTTAAAGTGACCAAACGGGAACAGCCCCGTTCATGAAACCTTGCC
>JBOEGH010000023.1:0-22379 GCA_050633325.1 Alphaproteobacteria bacterium | reverse complement strand
GTGGCGATTTATAGCTTGTTTTTTAGATGTGTTCTGCTATGGTTTTCTGGATTTCAATATCAAGACAAGGGGTAACGACATGAGCACAAAAGCAATCAAGAATAAGCTTCAAAAAAAGATGAAGGACGCTGAAAAAGCAAATGCAGAAATTCAAAAACTACGCGATGAATTGAAAATGAATGTTGCCACGATTGCGGATAATTGTGGCCTTCTCGATCTGGAAATATCAGACGCGGAATTGAAAAAAGAATTTCAAGATATATTCTCTAAATATTACAAGAAACAAAAAGCAGCGTAATAAAAAAGCGGCCTATTTGAGCCGCTTTTTCTTTCATAAATTGATTGCTTTTTAAAATAGACAAAGCTGTTTCTTACTTTCTTTTTTGAATTTCCATGCGTCACTTTTTGCCGCATGGTTTAATTCGTCTATGATATATCTCTCAACACCACCCCACCGAATTAGATTTCTATGATGAATGAATATTGATTTATATCCTGTCTCAGTAATTGGTAATTCTTCATCGGCTTTTATCTCAATATGTGATAATTTTTCACCGTGTATTTTTTCAAAAGCAGGTGAATAATTCTCAATATATTTTAGCTCTATTTTGATACTGTCCCAAATTATTGTTTGCATTCTTCTGCCCTCTTTTTCTCGATGAATTTATAAATTTCTGTGATTGGATAATAGCCTTTTGAAGGCATTTTTATTTTCTCGGCTGCTTCTTGTGCATCGTCCAGTGTTCCCCCTTCTGTTAAGATTATGTGATAAAGTTTTCGTGTATTGGCGCATAAAATATCTGACATTATTTCTCCTATCCGAACAAAGAAAGTTGCTCGGCGTTAATGATGGGTGTGATGGTTATAGGTTGCTTTTCAGGGTCTTTTGATGGTGGATCAAAAAGCCGCCCATGCTTCCCAAAAAAGTGAATTGCGGCTGGCGTATAGCACTGCGTGAAAGTTTCCAATGACAAAGAATTGCCATGTATGACCTGCGCCGCAATGCCGCGTAACGACAGTTGGATATAAAGCATGTGATAGGTCGTGCGGTTCAACTCGATAGCGTGAACGCTCATACAATCCATCGGATTATATCCCGCTTCCTCTACACAATCCGCAGCCGTTAAAAGCATACATCCCGCCCCCGCTGCTGGATCACTTAGCGAGAAAAACCCCTTATCCTCGATCAGCTTGGGAATATCAGGCATTTGCATTTTTGCCATGAGTTTTGCCACATCATACGGCGTAAAAAACTGACCGTTTTTGGTATCAAGTGCGCTTATATCGGCTGCTATTTCACCCAGAAAATCACACCGCCCCTCATTAACTCCGTATGTCGTTAGGGTTAAAAGTTCGGGCATCTTTCGCACATCGTCTTTATCCTGATACGTGCCAACAATCTCCATATAGCGATCTTCCAGTGCATCCGCTTTCTCTGTGTCTGTTTGCGTTGTCTTGGCAATGGCGCAATACGACATTTCACAAAAATTCCTGAAATTATCCTGACGGTGTTTTGAGCGGTCTATGCTCTCCAGCACTTTGATAAAGTCTTTTTTGAGGTCTTCTTTTTTCATGGTTTTGCCCCTATTCGCAACCGGCGGGACAACATCCAAGCTCAATACCATGAGCGCAATAGCCCATATCATCGAGAAATCCTTGGCTTTCCTCAATCTCTTCGGGCGTGGCATAGCCGTATTGTTTGGCTATTTCTATGGCTCGGTTTTGGTGATCTTCGGACAGTTTTGAAAGCCTGTACCCTATGGCAACGCTGAATCTCTCTGCAAATACTTCATAAGACAGGCCACATCCTCTACTTGCGTCCTGTGACAATTCATCACAGATTTTAAGCCATGCGTTTTCATCAAATTTGTTTTTTTCCGCAAGCCAACCTTGTTCCAGCTCAGTTATGATTGCGTCTAATTCTGCATCGTTAATGCTTGTTACTGTATTGTCCATTTTCAGCTCCTATTTAAATTAAATGGCGTGTTCAGGTTCGCCTGAACACTTGCCCTACGGCGAGTGTGGGGAGGCAAGTGCAAGCGAGAAACCCCTTGGGGTTTGCCGAAAGAATTTTTAAAATTACGGAAGGTTCGCGCCCTTTTGGGGGCGTGAAAGCCGTCATTTTTCAAATCGTTTCGGATTTCGACCTTGCGCGCGCCAGGGGCAACCGCCCCTTAGCCAAGCGAAGCGCGGAGAAACCTGAAAAAGACATTTTGAAAAAATGGCAATATCATAGGCATGGAGATCCCCTGCCCGTTGTTGCGAAGGATTAACAAACCGAAACACCAAGATTTTTGAGATAAGTTGCTCTTATGCGCCCGCCCTCATCTTTCACAAGAATGCAATTCGCTTTTGATTTTGAACGCTGTAAAATCCGCATGGCATCGCTTAAACTGGATACCAGCATTTGATATTCCTGATTGCCGAAAAACCCTGTGAGCCTATACATCTTAATCTCCTTTTGTTTTCAAATCGGCCAAAATCAGGGATTGAAAATATGAAAAGAGATTTAAAGGGGCGGCAGGGTTTCTCGGCTTGGATATACGAGCTGGCTATTCGCCCGTTTTGCCGAAAATGCTATTGGCAAGGGTCTGAATGCTGAAAGTCTGTTTTGGCTGGGCATCGAGCAAAAGCTTTAAAAGCCTTTCACCGCTTATCATTTCAATATCAACGCCGCGTGTGATCTCTCGGCTCATTGCCCCTGTACGGCCTGTATGGACAAAAAGCCCTTTCCCTTTCCGCCTTTGGCAGATTTCTGCAAATTCTGTGACATGGGCGGGGTTGATATGCTTGCGATAGCGTTTTGCCTGAATCAAATAATGCTGATCGTTTTTATAAGCGCGTCCGTCAATCCCGCCATCCCCTGTATAGCGTTTGTTTCGGATGATTTTGAAGCCGTGTTTTTTCAGCGCGGTTAAAATCATTTCCTCAAACACAAAAGCATTCAGGCCGCGCAAATAGTAAAACTGGTCTTGTGGGGTTTCCAGCTCAGCCAAAGTCTTCAAATACCGCCCCGCATTGATACGATTTACGACATGGCGCTTTTTTGGAAGAAATTTAGAAACCATATCTAAACCTTACAGCCCCTTGAAACCCTTACTTTTTTGAGCATTCTTATCAAAGGTCAGTAACGTATCATAACCGTGAACACGGCTTATATCCTGAATGAGATAATCAGAAAAATCCGCTTTGCCGTCTTGGTAGCTTTTCAACGCCCGAACACAACTATCCAGTTGTTCAATATCAAAAACAGGTACAGACAAAAGATTTTGTAAAACGCTTAATCTTTCTTGCTTGGACGTTTTATAAACGGATTTTAAAACCCAGTTTATTTCGCACATCACAATGCAGGATATAAAGGCAGGGTTCTCCGCAGACAAACCCTCTATAATCTTTGTCGCCTTTCCAGCCTGTGTTTTATCATCCTGCACGATATAACGCACAAGAATATTCGTATCCAAAGCAAACATCAATTAAGCCCCTGCGTTCTCGGCTATTGCCGCGTCCATATCGTCCAGTGTGGCGGGCGCACCTCTATACGCAACGCAGCCTTTCAAAACACTAACGTCTGTCGTTCTGGCTTTGAGCAAGTACGCACCATTATCCAGCTCCTCAAAAATGATCTTATCGCCTGTTTTCAGGTGCATAGAATCCCGCAATGCTTTCGGCAATGTGATTTGCCCTTTTGTGGTAAGTGTAACTTCCATTTTTAAAACCTTACTTTTTATTTATTCCTTACTTAATAGTAAGGATTTTAAGGAAAAATGTCAAGATTTAATCGTCCTCTTCAACAAACAAATCATGTTGCTTGCCAAGGTCGATTGTAACGCGGATCGGATAGACGCGGTATGTGTAAGTTTCTTCATCAACGGGCGGGTTAAACCGCCGCATTAGGGCTTCCGCTTCGTCTTTTGTGGGCTTGATCGTGCCATAGAGCATATTCAGGCGGTGATCGAAAGCGGCAAATGCTTCGATTTCCTTGATATTTGTCTGTTTTTTACTCTTTTTCCTGCTCATAACATGCCGTTTCTATCCGCACACCCTAAAGAATTGCTTAATATCCGAGCCACCGTAAAACGGCTTGCGCGTCATACAAACCATTGGCTTTTGGCTGCACTTCCGCATCAAAAGTCATGATAATGCTTTCATCATCGAGCTGGTGCTTTTGAAGCTCTTGCAGGGCGCGTTTTCTGGTGATCTGCTCCCCTTCAGCGGAATCGTAATAAGTGCCCATGCTTCTATCCTCTGTCCTTCAAAACATTATTCCAGTCCTGCCCTTGGGTTTCAGGGCTATGACAGACAATTTCACCCGAAAACCCGCTATTTTCCAGTATATTCTTGATTTTTTGTATCAGACGTTCGCCGCCCTGGTCATTATCCATTGCAAGAATGACGGTTTTTAAAGCTTTGAAACCCTGAATGCATGACTTTAAAACCTCGTCTTGCTCTGGGGACATGCCCCCGCTTTGAGATAATGATCTTATCACCCCCATTTCGCATGGCTATGCTGCTGCGGGTGCTTTTCTTCTTATCAACCTCATAGCCCAGATGCGCCGCATATTGCGTCAGGTTAATATCGGATTTAAACCGTGAAAAATCGTATCTGTGTGTCATGGCTTAAACCTCCATCAACGCATAAAGAAAAATGTAAAGGACGTAGATACAGGTCATGCAGCCCGTAAATGCTGCGCCATCCCGCAAGAACAACCAGAACCCGCCATAGTTTTCGATGATCTCAATATATCTTTGCATTGCTCTGCCCTCCCCTAATATTCGCTTGGTAAAAGCAAGACATTGCCTGTGAAATACAGCGTGATTTTTTTCAGCGGAAAATCTGTAAAGTTGATCTTTTCCTCATGCTGCCAGTTGTAATCACCATCATGGCAGGTAAGATTTGCGCCGCCTGTTTCCAAAAGCTCCAATATCCAGACCTGAAATTCTTGCTCTGGAAGATTGCAATTCTCGTATTGTGCGCCAAAGATTTTATCAATGAGCCAGTGCGCCCCACCCTGCTCTGCTACATGCTGCACACCATCCGTATAAAGATACCGTCTGAATAGTGGGTGACGATGCCACACCTCAGTCCCCGTAAATTGCTGTAAATCCTGCTCGCGCAGCGTACTGTGATGATTACCGTTATCTGATGAATTTTGTTGATTAAGCATTGATCTGTCCTTTCTCTTTTGACCCGTTCGCTTGAAACCTTGCCAAGCGGCGAGCGTCCGAAAAAAATCAAAAAAAGACCGCCCTGGATTTATTCAGGGCGGACAAAATCGGACGACTCGATCAAAACTCAGGAATTTGTAAAGTGTCTTCTCGGGAGACCGTTAGTGTAATGGCAGCGGCGCTTGCGACGCGCCCCATTCACTTACGGCGGAAGATGCTTTACAAACAGCGGCAGCGTTCCTGATTTTGATGTAAGCTGGTCAGGGGTTTCCAAGCATCGGTAGATGCGCTCATAACGTATCGCGGCAGCGATGCTATATTAAACATATAATCGCCCCCTACTCCCAATAATCACTTTTGATAAAAAATGCGTTACGGATCGTCACCTTTGGCCGAAACTCGCCCCGCGAGGTTCGGGGAGCTTATTGTGCGGGCGGGTTTTCCGCCCGGACGATTAGCGAGTAGAGCCGGGCCGGTTTAATCAACCGGCAACGCCCAAACAATTCATAGTTATGATGTTCATAACTATTTGCGCCCCCTGCCCCGGTACTCTTGGACAAGATTGATTCTTTCTTCTTCTGATAGCTGACCAAAACTATGCAACGCAGCTCTAACCACATCCGACCCAGAAGGACGAACCTGATTATATGGGTCATCTACATCAACATTCGTCATAACACTGTTAAGAGTAGAATTTACAATATCAAGCTCCGAAGGAAACAAAGAAAAAGTCTTAGGAATAATTTTTTCTTTTTTCTTGGGTGCTTGCCTACTTTGAAAATTTTCCAGTTCAGCCATTTTTTTAATCAGCGCAGTATCGGCAACAGCTTTTTTTGCAGATTTTCGCTTTGTATTTTGAAAGTCATTTAAATCAATATCGTCAAACGGGTCTACAGGCTTGGGTTCATTACTACTCATGCTACCATCCCCTCTTGCTCTGTTTTAAATGACTTAAGCTTCCGCACAACTTCTGCGGCATAATCGGCAGCATTTTCTTTTGCAGTATTCAAGCCGGCCAAACTAACCTGTTTTGACGTAAGCTGATTAAGCGTACATGAATAATCAAAAACTGCTTTAAAAGCCTCCCTTTCATGAATCTCAATCATAAAAGTATCTATGCTTTTCTTTTTCATATTTTCAGCCATTCTTTTTATTCCTTTGCTTCTAATAGCGGGACTTGTTTTAGTTAAAAGAATAGAAACAGGAATAGCCCTTCCCGTGACCTTCTCTTGTCTTTTTACCAAGGCAATTGCTTTCGCCGCTTCCTTAGCGTCGAGCTGTGAACGCTGCGCAGGGACAATCACTAAATCAGCCAAAGAGATAGCATAAGCCACAGATAAATTTGCTGTACCTTCAAGGTCAACAATAACAAAATCTGCTTCCTCAGCAGCATCGTTTATATTTTCCAATATAGTTTCTTCATCTGCATTTACAGTGATTGTAAGATTCTCTTGCTGTCCTCCATGAGCTTCCCATTCCGCCATTGGCCTGTTTGGATCAGCATCTATGATATTTACAATTTTCCCTCTAGCAGCCAATTCTGTCGCCAAAAGAAATGCGGCAGTAGTTTTACCTGCTCCCCCCTTCGGGTTTGCAAAAACGATTGTAGGCATAATCTAACCTTTCTGTTTCTCTTGAGATATTACCTGTGAGAATCACAGGTAATATAATATGAACTACTAGATAGTATCATAAGAGAATCATAATTCATAGATCATATTATAATATATATTAAATAGGAATTATGACGATAATAGATAACAATTCATACTTATTAGTTATGAACTATTATCTATTAAGTGTGAATTGTGAGATATGATACGAAACTCATCGCGGCTATAGCTTTCATCGGGTTTCCGTTCTCCAGCTTGAATTTCTGCTGCAATGTCCGCGAAAAACTCATCAAGCTCGGCTTGCGCTTGTTCTTGACTGTCAAACACATGCGGTTTTTCTATGCCATTCTCGCAAATCATCCATGTGTTCGTCCATCCGTCACATAAGGTATAATGCTGCACTTCATATTTCATAGTCTTTTCTTTCCGTTAAATTGTTAAGAGGGCAGGGGGGGGCGGCGTGAGCCGCCCTTACGCATTTAATCTTCTTTTGTGAATGAATGGAGATAATCGGCGGCCTTTTGTGCCTGCGAGCTGGCGGCAAAGATAAACTTCTTATCGTCCTTTAAGGCTTTCAGCCAATTTTGAATATAAAGCGCATGATCTTCGCGTGGAGCAGGGGTCACACCTGTCGAAACACAAAGCATGGCTGCCCCGATTTCCGCAATCAGCTCCTCAAAAGCATAATCCTTGCTTGCGAATTTATGGTTCATATCGCGGTTCAGGCGGTGTTTTGCGCCTGTTGCGTGGCAGCTTTCATGGAAAGCCGTGGAGTAAAAATTCTCGGTTGCGCTGCTGTCGTTTGTGTTTTTAAAGGATTCAGGGGAGGGGAGATTGATATAATCACCTTGGACACTGTAATATGCCCCGCCCTCACCATAACGGATTTCAATCCCGCTTGAATCCAGTAAATGATCGGCGGCGGCAATAGCCTGAATATCATTCGGCTCAAAATCCTGTGCTACGGCTTCATATCCTTCGACCTGCGCGGCATTAAACACGCTAGAATGCCTTGCAAACATACGGGTTTGTGCGTCTTCATTATCGCCTGACGGCTCAACCTCAATAGACTTCCAAAATACAACGGGAGCGCCTTTTTCACCCTTTTTGACCTGTGCGCCTAAATCCTGCCATTGCTTATAAGTCGCCCATATTCCGCTTTGGTACTCTTTTTTCATCTGGTAAGTCCAGAGTAGGGGAACATTGATCCCATTATAATTATTCTCGGTTTTAGCGTTCTGGGGCAGGGCGGTTACACCATGCCACGGCATTTCCAGCTTGCCTTTTAAGCCATTTTCAAGAGCCTCGATGATTGTGTTTGTAACGGTTTCATAGATGTCTGCTTTGTTTTTCATGTCGCTTTTCCTTTTTAAAATATGCGTTGCACTTCTTTTCCTAGAAGTGACGCAAAGCGTCATTCAAGGCGGTGGGAGGGCATCCAGACCCGAACAGGCCGAGGGGGATCACCCGAATTTCGTAGAAATTTGGGGATACGGCCTGTGAGATGAAATGAGCGAAGCGAAGGTCTTGATGAGCGGCCCGAAGGGGGCTAACCAAAAAAACCACGCGGGGAGCAAAACCCGCGTGGCAATAAATCAGAGTAGGGGACTTTAAGCAGCTTCGGCGTAGTCGTCCTCTTCATCTTCAAACTCACCGTAGCCTTCAAATGACTCGTCCTTGATGTCTTCTTCGTCCTGCTTTTTATCAGGGTCGATAGCAGGAAAAGCAAAGCTTTGCGGTAGCCAATCCTTGACCTTTTGTTCCTCTTCATTGGATGCGCCGTTTTCAAAGATCGCTTTGAAGTGTTTCGCCAGAGATTTGACGATTTCGCCTTTCTTGAATTTCTCCAAATGTGTTCCGAACAACCGCGTACTGCCTGTTTCTTTGACAATATCGGCAAGCTGCTCTTTGTTTCTGCGTTTCAGAAACTCTTCATCGGCATACCAGTGGTCACGCATATCAATGCAAAGATCAACGGCAACGCGATTAAACAGGCTGTTTTGGTCGGTATCGAGCCTATCCGTATTGCCCTGACCGAAACAAAGGGTTGTCAGAAACACATGCAGCCTGTCCAGATCATCATCCGAGAGAGATTTTACGGCTTCATACCACAGCGTAGGACTGCCATGCTGTTTAATCAGAGACACACAGGCATCCCCGCTCATAGCCTGTAAATCCTTGCCCAAAAGCTGTGAGAGGATCTTCGCTTCTTCTTCAATCGCAAGCCAGGGGGGGCAGGGGGCGGCTTCGTTGTCGAAATGTGACAAGGCTTTATGCTCGTCCAGAACAATCTTTTGCACCCAATCGCCCCCGCCGATCATCTGCGCCACGGCTGCTTCCTTGGCAATGCGGCGGTTCTTCACCATTTCACATTGGACAGCCAAAGTCTTGTGCATGGCGATATATTCGAGAATAGGGCGGTTGTATGTAGGCTTTGGCTTGGTTTCAACAAACGGATTTCCTGCTGTTTCTTCCTTCGTTTTCCTGTCCAGTGCCTTATCGACAAGCCCCTCATGCAGCTCGACACGGCCATTATTATAAAGCTGAATGACAACCCCGCCTTTCTCACCATCTTCCGTATCGGCATCACGGTATTGCCAACGATTAAAACTATAGCCATCAACCAGTTCGACAGGCTCAAACCCTTGGGATTTATAATCTGCTTTAAGATTTTCTATGGCCTGTTCCTGCAAAGAAAAGAATTGCTCCACATCATCGAAGTAGGTGGTGTCTTCCGTTGCAAACAGGTCATTTGTGTATGTACCTGTGTAAAGCTCCTTATCAAAAATCGCCATAGCAACATTGGCTTTTTCGTCCGTAAGCCATCCTTTGATCTGGGGTGCGCTATGATTGCCAAGTCCGTTCTCGATCAGCTCTTTTTGTTGTTCATGGCTGCCAATCGTCAAGGCTTCGGCCTGTGACAGTGTAATTTCATCGGCGCGAAGGGCTGTTTTTGCTTCATCACATAAATCAGCCAGAGCCACGCGGCGTTTAATCACACCAAGAGATAAGCCAGTTTTGGCAGACACATCATCAATATTTTCGCCAGAGCCAAGCAAAAGGGCAATGGCTTCGGCTTCGTCCATCGGGTGCATGTCCTCACGTTGCAGATTTTCAACCGTGGCAAGGCGAAGCTTTTCATCCTTTGTAAGCCCTTCGCGGATTTCTACAGCAACTTCGTAATCCTCTGCCAGATCACCGTTTTGTTGCAACAAGCACAAAGCCCGATAACGGCGTTCACCGCTGATAATCTCGTAATTCTTCTTTTTGCCCTTGGGCTTAAAGACAACGAGATTTTGTAAAAGCCCGTCCTGTTTGATGCTTTGCGCCAGTCCTGCGATAGACGCATCATCAAAAGTGTTGCGGGGATTGTTCGCTGATGGGGTAATTTGTGAGAGTTTTAATGTTTGCAATGTCATGGTTTTGCTCCTGTTTTTGAGTTTTAAGTGAAAGTGCCCGTTGCACTTCTTTTCCTAAAATCAAAAGCCAGGAGAATTTGTCATAGTGGAATCGGCGAAATTTTATCTGTCTTTCCTAGGAACGACGGAAAGCAATAAAATTTTGATCTATTCAACTTGATAAATTCGGGCGGCACGCCCTTTTAAAAATCAAACAAACAAAAGTACAAAAACCGGCCATAGAAAAACGTCGATTTTGAGCGTTCTCAAGGTACAATGACACGGCTTTGAATGCGCAGCGAAGCGAGAGAGGCCGTTATTTTCAGCTCAAATCACTTATAAGGGTTGGATTTCCGCCAGTTTCGCGGCTGTTGGAAACGACCTTCCCAAACCCCGTTTTTTTTCTCCCGCGCGTGTTTTTCGGCTTCAGCATAAAATCCTTTGCTGAAATAACGATAATCAATCGCCCAGCCTGCCCGAACCATTTCACGGCCAACATCCAAATCGCCTATAAAGCACCTTGCGACTGTGCGCGTTTCTTTTTTGGCCGCCGGCATTCTTTCACAGCGCAAATCAGACGAACCGATCAGATTAAGCAAATAGGATTTTGCGTATCTACCGCAAGGATAATCCCGCCCAGCCTTTTGACAAAACTGCGATAGTTCGACCGCATCCACGCCCCAAAGCCGTATCTCCTCACCATTCAAAACAAAGCTGTCACCATCTTTGACGTACAAATCAGCAGCAGCGGCAATCCCGCAAAACAGCGCAAACATTGCGATAATAACCCCGCTTATCCACATTTTTCGTGGATGAAGTTGGGGGTTATTTTTCGGACTATGGAAATTACGCATTGGGCTTTTCCTCACCGCGTTTGAGCAAGCCAAACACTGAACCTTGTAAGTTCAGATCCCCTGTTTTAGCGCGGGAAACCATTTTGCGCAAATATCCGCCGGGGTTTCGCACCGGATTTTCAGGATCTTGGGCTTTCTGGTCAATAATCATGATACAGATCGCAGCCCCTTCGCGTCCAAGCACATCACAGGCATCCCACCACGCCGTTCTGTTAATTCCAAGGGTGGGGAGGAGGGCGTTTGCCGCCTCAACCAGATCAGCCCATGACAAAGCCCGGTTATGAAGTGGTATATGATCCTTGAAACGCTCTGAACAAGAGTTTACCATCATTTTCCATGAGATATGTCCCATACCGTAATCTTTGTTTTTCTGCTCTGTTTCGGTCTTTCCACCCTCACCGGACTCAGCCTCTTTTGGCTCAGTGGATTCCGCTACGCTTTTTTGAAAGCTATTGGCCGAAGGACTACTTGTATCTAATTTATTAGATTGATTAAGGTTTGTACTATGTATGTGGCGGCAATGCGTTTCGTCCGTGGGGGAAATATCCTGCGTTACTTCTTGTTTATCCACACTTGCGGCTACCATTTCAAGAGCGTCTGACAACCCTTCCAAAAGGAGCTTATGATCTTCTGTGAGATCCTTCAAGCGTTCCAGTGAGTGATGCGTGCGGATTGAGTAAGATATACTGTCATAGCCCTGTTGAACGGCCTGAACAGTATCACTCATCTCTTTATAAAGCGCAGCTTCCGCCAGAAGGGTGCGGATACGGGCGCGATAAGCCGTGATCTTACGCTTATGCTCATTCCACAGCTCTTTATACGCTTCTTTCTCCTCTAAAGCTTGCTCAAGGGCAGGGATCAAAGAGGCGAGAGGAGAAAGATCAACGCCAAAAGCATATTTAATCTCGCCGGTTTCACGATCGCGTACACCGTAACGCTTGAAATTGCCGGAATCTTCCCAGGTGAGGGCGCCAAGGCGGTTGAGGGCGTTTTCACGATTACGCACCTGACGCTCGGAAATTCCTAAATCTTGCGCCGTTGTAATCACAGCCTGGTAACAAATAGGCTGGTGGCCTTCTGTCCAGTCCACTTCATTTGTGCGGATCAGGTAATATTCCAGCATTTCCACCAGCTCGGATGTAAATCCAAGCTCTTTGCCAACTTTTTTAATGAGTTTGAGGGCATGAAAACGATTAACATCGTCTTCAAGGCCGCAAAATTCCTCTGCACTGGTTAAGCTGGCCCGAAATTTGGGTGAGCTTAACCGTCCGCCAAATGCACTTGGCGAATGATTTTCTATGATCTGCATGATGTCATTAGCAATTTAGAGCCTGCAAAAGGGTGCAAAAAAGGGTAGCGCAAATGCACTTTTTTACTTGTCACCCGATTCGTTCAGTGATATTCTCTTAGTTACAGGATTGAGAAGGTCACTGACCTTACGCTAAGACCACCGCGCCAACGGTGGTTTTTTGCGTTTCTAAAGACCTAAATTCTGCTTCTCCTTTCTCTTTAAGTTTATAAATTGTCTAATTTTAAGTCTTAGACGACTTGGAAATGGCCAGAACAGAATTTAGCGAACGCCTTTTCTGACCGATCTAGAAAACAGAATACGGTGATTCTTGATTCTGTTATAAGAAATGTATCATGTAGTCTAGTTATCCACAAGTAGACGATTTTAAACAATTTAAAATTCATCTGTTTTTATACGTGTATCTTTTTTAAATTCCCGCAATATAAGGGTTTCAAAACCATGCATTACCCCCTTTCATATATGGGTTTCACACTCTCTGTCATTTTTGACTTCTAATTGGACTGTCTAATTTATTCTAGTTATCCACAGGTGGAATAAATTAGACACCTAGAAACTATAAAGTATATGGAAATTTTATTATTTCTGATTTAAACATACTAAATAATCCGCTACTATTCAGAATAGACAATCTAAGACTTGTATAATTAGACGCACTTAGACGATGAATGGAAATATTGTATGTTAGTAAAAAAAATTGAAGCTGCAAAAATGGTGGGGGTTTCTAAAGCGACTTTTTACAACCACATCAAGTCCAAAAACATTTCTATCAGTGATAATGGCAAAGTCGACATTTCTGAACTTCAGAGAGTTTATGGTCACGATAATGTCAAAACCCTAGAACAACGAGAACAAGAAAAATCCAATAGCGACAATACCAAGCGAACCTCAGAAAGTGTTCTCAAAGACAAAATTATACAATTAGAAAAAGAGCTGGAAAAAGAAAAACAAGAACGACAAAGGGAACGGGAACTTCTAACTGGACAAGTAGACAGTTTGAACGGAAACCTGAAAGACAGCCTCAATCAAAATAAAGAGCTTACACGTGCAATAACAGATCAACGAAGTGAAGCAGAAAAAATCAAAAATCAAAAAGAAGAAGAACAATCAAAAAAATTGGATACTGTTCTAGAAAAAATACAAAAACTTGAGGAAGAATCCGAGAAAAAGAAAAGCTGGTGGCCATTTAGCGGTAAAAAAACTGGCTAACAAAAAAATGGGGGAAGGATATTCCTCCCCCCCTAGTTTGTGTGTGTTCACAAGCACAGGGGAGTGCTCGTGTACAGGAAACAGAAGCCCTAATTTTTTACCACTCCGATCTGCTGCCGTCTAAATGCGGGTTATCATCCAAAACCTTCTGAACGATTGCTTTTATTTCCTCAATCGAGGAACAAGAGTGCAGAATACCGCCGAGCTGGTCATGTAACCTAATGAAATCAATCTGTATGAATAGCCCCTATAAAAGTAGACACCTTGCAGTGTATAAAATGGAAGCAAGGAGACTACGATGTCAGGAATACGTTACACAGAAGAATTTAAACGCGATACAGTATCGCAAGTTAAGGATCGAGGTTACTCAGTCAATGAAGTATCCGAACGTCTTGGGATAAGCACAAAGTCACTTTACGCGTGGATTACGCAGTATCATAAGCCTGTAAAGGTTCATCAAAGAGATAACGAACAATCAGCCGAGATACGGCGATTAAAGGCCGAGCTGGCGCGCGTTAAAGAAGAGCGCGACATCTTAAAAAAGGCCACGGCGTACTTTGGACTTGTCTTAAAAAAGTGGACACGACCGTGCTCTTTAAGCGGTTAATTTTTCATACATCATCGGGCTCATATTTCCAAGAGTTGAATGCCGTCTTGTCCGGTTATAGAAGTTCATAATGTAGTCATTGATCGTCCTTTCTGCCTGTTGACGGCATGATGCTTTGACTATTCCTGTTGGTCCGGCAGCGCTAGCGCCTTGACCAACATTTAGCTCCGCATCTTCTTTACCTGTAAGAACGGCAAAAGCGCGGTGAATGTCTTTCTGGCGGTCTTCGTCTTTTGCCTCGATTGCTTCTTTTACCGCGTCATTCCTCAAAACCTTTAAAACGGCTTCGGACGGTATTCTTCTCAAACCAAAAAGCTCTAATGCCTCTTCAAACGTCATGCTTTCACCCCATATTACTTGCTACAACCACCACGATATAATATGGAGGGCAAAGTTTGAAGCGTTAAAAATCGCAGCTAGTAATGCTTTACCGATTCTATCCCTGATTCAATCCACCAAAAATGTGAATAACTCAATATCAGCGTTTCCAGATTTCACCACGTACCAACTCCAAAATTCACCACCAAAGCACTCCGATTTTCACCACGGTCATGATAAATAGGGCATGTTTTAGGCCAAATTAAAGCCCGCTCATAAAGAGCGGGCTTAGATAATCTCGTCGCCACGAGTGGAGGCAGTGAAGCCCGCGTATCTCGTAACATCTATGTACAGGATAAGCTCTAACTGCTATAAATGTCAATAAATTAATGACAAGCGCATAATATGTCCTACACCAGAGAACAGCTTAATAATATACCACATATACTATCCGAACCACGTTTCGCAACATATTTACAGCATTGCGGTAATGATCGCACATGTGCGCTTAGATTATATCAATGGAACTTAGAGATTTCTTCAGCTTTTTTACTTCCATTACATCTATTAGAAATAAGCTTGAGAAACGCCGTTGCTGAATCTATAGAGAATGTTTACACGCCAAACTGGCCTTGGGATCAGAGATTTATACTCAGTTTGCCCGATAGGGGACGGTTTAGCCCCAGAAGCAACTTGCAGCAAGTTGCAAGAATGCAAAACCCAACTGTTGGCAAAGTGGTCGCTGAATTAAAATTTGTCTTTTGGGAAAAAATGTTTACGGCAAGGCATGATGTGCGGATATGGAATCATCACATCAAAACCGCGTTTCCAAACTCACCGCAAAACATGAGCGTTAGAGAAATACGAGAGAAGGCGTTTGACGATATTTTTTGTATTCGCGGTTTAAGAAACCGTATTGCACATCATGAGCCAATCTTTAGCCGTAACCTTCAAGAAGACTATGAAAAGATCCATGAACTTATAGAATGGAGAGATCAAACAACATCTGACTGGATGGACAGCATCCAGAACGTAACTAACCTTATCGGGCAAAAGCCTGATACCAACTGACACTTAATAAAAAAGCCCCCGCCACCATACTTCAGCTAGAAGCTTAAACCCCATACGGATCCGTTAGATGGACGAGGGCATTTTGTGGTGTCATTGTAGGCCTGATGCTTAGAAAATTCTACTTTTTTAACACATTAAACCACCGCTCAAAAATATGCTCATTTTAGGAACACGCTAAGTCCGCTAAAATACATATTATAGAACAACATGTTGCCTAAACTTTGACACTTAAGCAGTAAAAATACCCTTTAAGTGCCCAAAACAACGAAAATTAAAGTCAATGGAACGAAATTGCTGAAAACATCCCTATATTATGCATTGCATGAGCAATGGAGAAGATGTTAATGCTCTTATAATAAAAACAAGGTTTGCCAAAGATAAAAAGATCAAAGTGATGGCTTTTATACGTAAGAAGAAATTTCGCAAAACATAACAAACTTGGCCTAAGGGAGTAGACTCACTTCAATGCCACAAAGAAAGATGAGCAGGATGAAAATCCATGTGAAAATCAGATCAACATTTAAACCGTTTTTAGACGCGGCCACGTTACGCTATGAATACTTGTTCCCGAGCCTTACCGTAGAAGTTCAAGATATGGATGTTTATATCTCTGGGGCGGAGGAGGGAGATGGACAAGAAGAAAAAGAACATTTCTTACATTTACTGTACAAAGAAAAAATATACGCAGACACTCTTGATATTCGAAAGTCGATTTTTAAGGCAATAGCCTATGAATAGTCTTTTTCCGTATCGATACCATATTCTAAAACACAAAGTTCTTATTACCAACGATGCAGGTGATTTCTTCCTGTCTTCAAAGAACTTCTTAAAAAAGTTAATAAATAAAGATTTATCGCCAAATGATATGGCCTTTCTTGAGAGAACCGGATTTTCATTTAAACATGAGAATGATTTTTTCTACAATTCCTTTATTCATAGGCTACGTCTCAAAAAACAGACAAAGAAAGATACATCATACATTATCATCATTCCAACTCTTAGATGTGATCTTTCTTGTGACTACTGCCAAGTCTCACGTGCAAATCTTGATGCCAAAGGATTTGATTGGAGTCCCGAGATATTAGATGCATTCAAGAAGTTTCTGCTTCAATATAATGGACAAAACGTCAAGATTGAGTTTCAAGGTGGAGAGCCATCTTTAAGGATGGACGTCATTGAAGCGATTATAGACCATTGCGATCAAAACAATATCAAAGCTCAATTTGTAATCTGCACAAATTTAAGTTCGCTATCGGACAGTCTAAAAAATCTGCTGAAAAGGCCGGATTTTTTTGTCAGTACATCCATAGATGGTGAGGAAAACACGCATACACAAAACCGCACAAAAGATAAAAATATTACTGCGGCAATGATGGATCACTACAAAGAGATTAAAGAAGAATACGGTAATGAAAAAATCAGTGCTCTCCCAACAATTACTGGAGACAATTTTGAACAAATCAAAGAATTGATTGATCATTATATCGCCTTAGGACAAACATCTATTTTTTTAAGACCTGTCAATTATCATGGTTTTGCGCGCAAAAAGTTTTCGGGGTCACGAGATGATGGCATTGCATGGTTAACTCTTTATTTAAAAGCACTGAAATACATCTTTGATAAAAATTTTTATGATGGACATGAAATTACTGAATTTGGTTTTGAAGTCGCCATCCGCAGAATTTTCACAAATCATAATTTGCACGTCGATATGAGAAGCCCTAACCCTGCACTACGTGATTATATGGTTATCAATTACGATGGCACGCTATATCCATCAGATGAAGCCAGAATGCTATCGAGAATTAAACATGCTGATTTGAGCATGGGGAATATTTTGACCGGCATAGATACCAAAACAGTCAATTCATATAACTGGAACCAGATGAATGAAGTCCATGAAGACTGCGTACACTGTGCATATCTTCCATATTGCGGTATCGACACAGTAGACGATTTATCAAGATATGGTCGTGTGGATCTGCCGAAACATAAAACATTCTTTTGTTCATTCAACATGGGTGTTTTTAACTCAATCTTCGAGGCACTAGAAAATAATGGCATTGTAACGTGGTACAATATTAATGGTCATTTAAACGGCAAATTTTCACAAAACCCCGTCCTGTCGGAGTGGATCTATGATTGATTTACACCGTAAAATAGAAGGAAATTGGGTATCACATACTCCATTTGTTTTGAAACTGGAGAAGGGTATAAATTACTCTTTGGAAGATGGTAAACACCACATAACTTCTGAACACGGTCATTTTGACGTTTTAAAAAAAAATAATGAGAGCATGGCAGGCGATATATGTATTGTCTTTCCGGAACAGAAAACGCTCCAACGTCTTATAAGACCACAATCGACATCAAATACAATTTTGCTAACAGAACGGTGCGACCAAGCATGCGTTATGTGCTCACAACCCCCTAAAAACAAAGTGTATGATTACTTTGATCTATACAAAGAAGCACTATTACTGGCACCTGAACACATGACGATAGGAATATCCGGTGGTGAACCAACGCTTCATAAAGAAAATTTATTTCCCTTTCTGGTAGATATTTTCAAAACCCGCCCTGACTTAAAAATTCATATTTTAAGCAACGCGCAGCATTTTAAAAATGAAGACATCAAATTCCTCAAAATACTTCGCGATAACGTTCTATGGGGAATCCCCATATATTCCCATCTCCCTGAAATACACGATGAGATTGTAGGGAAAAACGGGGCATTTGAGGGATTGCTGAATGGTTTCAATATTCTTTTTCAGGCTGGTAGCCAAGTCGAACTTAGAACCATCATACTGCAACAAAACTACGAAACTTTCCCTCAAATTTCTAATTTCATATCAAGGCACATGCCAGCTTGCGAAACGTGGGCGATTATGCAACTTGAAGATATTGGCTACGCCAAAATGAACTGGGATCACATCTTTGTAGATACCTCCCTAAAATTTTCTGCCTTGTCAAATGCGCTTAGCATTGCCACAGCTAATAATATCAATGCGAGGTTGTATAATTTCCCTAAATGTACTATTCCTGATGAATGGCAAAATTTAGCATGCCAATCTATATCTGATTGGAAAAACAAGTATTTGGAAACATGCATAGAATGTTCTGAGAAGAAGGCATGTTGTGGGTTTTTCGACTGGTATAAAACAGAGAGAGGTTATAAGAGGATTACAGCACAATGAAGAAAAAAGCCGCATTTTTCGTAAGTTCCTTAATAACGGCTGGCATGCATTTACCATCTTTGGATGCTAACGCGGCCGCAATGACAGGAGCATCCACTCTCGACAATGACCAGACGGCCACAGTATGGAACTTCAAAAGCGACAGAGGATTTACTTTAGCGGGCCACAGGTCACATTCTAGCCACGGAAGTCACGGATCACATCGTTCTTCTTCGAGCGGTGGATATAAACCAAGACCATCCCCAACACCTAACTACACTCCGCCCCCTGTCAAAAATTATAATGACGAAAGCTCAAAAAGCAGTTCTTCCAAAAGCGATAGTACACCACCAACATCAATATTGCCGCAAAGCCCTGCAACATCTCCCAAAGTCACAAAAATCCATGGAAACAGTAAAGCATTTAAGGTTTTAGTGATGCAGGTTCAAACAGCCCTTTTTGCATTGAGTTTTTACAATGGAACAATTGATGGCGTACCCGGACCGGAAACCTCAGCCGCAATATCACGATACCAGCTCAAAAATGATCTTCCTGTTACTGGTCGCCTTTCTGATACTCTATTAGACAGCCTGCATATTGATACAAGTTTAATTGAGCCCAAAGCTGATGAATAAAAAAACTCTTGGCATTTGCTTAGGATTTCTCACGTGTTTTGTTGCGGGCATGTTCGCACAAGATGCGAAGATTGCACTTATCAAATCGGTATATGCCGAGAAATACACTAATTTGGTCTTCAAATGCGATCAAGCCATGCGCGAACATTTTATATCCAAGCAAATTGTTGCTCAAAAACCCAATAAAGAGAATGCAAACGCTTTAATGGAATCAGAAATAGCTCTTATTGATTGTCAGGACTATGACATGACACGGAAGAAATTACTCAGTTTCGGACTAAATGAAAGTGATTTATCGGAATTAGGCTTACGCGCTATTGAAGAAAAATCCGAAGATATAAGGAAAGTCGTTGAAATTCATGAAATTCGTTACGATTAGAGCCTGTATTTATGGTTTGCTTATTTGGTTTGCTTTTGCGTTCTCTTTCGAAGTCGTATATGCGTCCCTGCGGGAGAACACGCTCATAGATGCTGCCAAACACTTCATTTATAAAAACGATAATTATGCCACAAGCAAACCTGATGAGTTAAAGGCGGCTCTAGGTTCTCGGATTTTTGAAGACACACGATTAAGTTTTAACGGTAAAATGTCTTGCGCGACATGCCATATCGATAAATTCGGCAGCTCTGATGGTTTGAAAAATTCTATAGGAGTGGGCGGCCACGGTGAAGGTATTGAACGTCTAAACAGTGATGGGGTCGTGGTTCCTAGAAACTCAATGGCCTTATGGGGGAGGGGAGAGCCTGACTTCTCTGTTTTTTTCTGGGACGGAAAAGTTGAAAAAACTGACGATACCATTAACAGTCAATTCGGCGATATGCTTCCCTCAGACGATCCCCTAACAGTTGCTATACATCTTCCTTTTGTCGAAATAAGAGAAATGGTGATTGATGATCAAATCGTTGACGAAACCCTCAAGAATGAGAGCATATCCTCGGCCGAAGCCATATATGATACTCTGGTCTCAAGAGTGCAATCTGATCCTGATTACGTTAAAGAATTTGAATCCGCGTATTCTTTACAAGCGGCTGACATCAAGTTTATCCATATAGCAGATGCCATCAAAAATTTCATACAATCCAAATTCAAATTAAAAACCACAAAATTCGAAAACTATGTGAGAACGGAACAAGGCTTATCTGAAACGGAAATTGCCGGAGGTCTAATCTTCTTCGGAAAAGGGAAATGTGCCTCCTGTCATTCAGGCAGACACTTCACAGATTTTAAATTTTACTCAGTTCCTTTCCCGCAAGCTGGCTTCGGAAAAAATGGCTTTGGTGTTGACTACGGACGCTTCAATGTGACGCATAACCCAGATGATCTTTACAAATTCAGAACACCATCTTTAATCAATGTAGAAAAAACCGATCCCTATGGTCACTCCGGCTCCACCTCAAACTTAAAAGAAGCCATCATTGCCCACTTTGACCCTTTGCGGTTAGTGGATTCCAACCAAATGAATCCTCTGGAGCGCTCAGAATTGTACAAAAAGATATTGGCCTCAAACAATGGGGCTAAAAATATCGCCTATATGGACGATCCCGAGATCGAGAAGCTGGTAGCCTTCCTAAAAACCCTATCCTACAAGGAAGAAGAATGAAAATGCATAGATATTTGATGCTAGCGTTTCTGTTTATATTTACGCACTCATCTGCACATGCAGAGCCACAATATATTCAAGGGGAAAATGTACGTGTAGTGGATGGCGACACACTTGAAATCAATCAATACAAAATCCGTGTTCAAGGAATAGATGCACCGGAAACCGCTCAAATATGTGGGCAAGCAGGAAAATCGGTATACTGCGGAAAACTAGCAACATACGAACTCGAAAATCTCATCGGAAACCAGGAGGTCAAATGTTTAAATCTCGGAAATGATAAGTACGGCCGGATAATAGGGGAGTGTTATCTCGGTGAATTAGACATCAACCAATGGATGGTCAAAAATGGGTGGGCCTTAGCTTACAGAAAATATTCGACAAAATACGTACAGGATGAAGAATATGCAAAACAAAAAGGGCTTGGAATATGGGGGATGGAATTTATTGAGCCTTGGAATTGGCGTTCTGTGAAAAAATCCATGAGCAGGTAATCTGATATGAACACGTCCGTGATATTTAAATTGGTAAAGTTTCTGGTCAACAATATATTAATTCGAAATCAATATTGCACGAATTAAGTAACAATAAAGAACCCAATATTTCGGTAGTGTCGCAAACGTAAATGCTTTCTGTTAAAATCTGGATTTCCTTCTCACTGGAGCCCTTCATGATTTCGTTTTCCGGTCGTCATTATCCTAAATCTATCATTCTTCAAGCTGTGCGCTGGTACGTGTCTTATGCCTTGAGCTTTCGAAACATCGAAGAGATGATGAAAGAGCGCGGTTTCGAGATTGACCATGCGACATTGAACAGGTGGGTTCTGCATTATGCACCACTGTTGGAGCAAAAATCTCGAAAGTTTAAACGCCCCGTTCACCGCAGTTGGCGGATGGATGAGACCTATATCAAAATTAAAGGAAAGTGGCGTTATCTGTATCGCGCCGTTGATAAATATGGTGCGACAGTTGACTTCATGGTTACCAAAAAGCGTGATGTGAATGCGGCTAAAGCCTTCTTTCGCAAAGCATTGAAAGGGCATCGCATGCCGTACCGCGTCAATATTGATAAGAGCGGTGCGAACAAGGCGGCCTTAGAGCATTTCAACAAACCCGGATGGCTCACAGGAAAGCGAAACTTTATCCTGAGCCAAGCCAAATATCTCAACAATATCGTTGAGCAGGATCACCGTCATATTAAACGGATTACAACGCCGATGGGATGCTTCAGGAAAATGCACACCGCATCAAGAACACTCGCAGGCATTGAACTCATGAACATGATTAAGAAACGACAACTGAAATTCACCAAATACAACGATCAGAACCTCACGCCGGCAGAACAATTTTATCGCCTGGCGACTATCTGATATATAGCGCCAAGAGGAGATTTGTGACTTTGATTAAACTTTGCGACACTACC
>JBOEGH010000022.1:0-22100 GCA_050633325.1 Alphaproteobacteria bacterium | reverse complement strand
GTTTTTGCGTGTTTTTATGCGGTGATAATTAGTTATTGTAATAATTGTTCATCACTGGTATAGTGAAGGCGGAAAAATGGCTGTTTCATGGTAGTTGGTAGGCGGGGCAGCATTTGGTTTTAGGTGAAAAATTGGATTTGAAATGCTGTTAGAGCGCTACGATGATTTGTTGAATGGGAGGGATATTATCAGTGATGATGACACGCTTCTTGGTGACAAAATCGACTCGCGCAAAAGCTATTTCAGACGCTTAAATATGGGTGGCGGATCGAAGTCTAAAAGCTTTAGAAGTGGCTCATATCGTCACGGTAATTTTCATTCAAATAGACCGATTTCTCAGCGTGTTTTGGTTAAAGCACACTTCAAAAAACATGCGGTGAGTGGTGCTGGCGGCTCTGGTGGCGCAGGGAATCTACGCGGTCATTTGAGCTATATCACGCGTAATGGAGCGGGTGTGGAAGAAGAGCGTCCGGTTTTGTTTGGTAGTGCGGGCGATGATCTTGAGCGCTCTGATTTTTACAATATTTGTAAAGATGATCGGCATCATTTCCGGTTTATTATTTCACCTGAGAACGCGCATGAGATTGCAGATATGGAAGGGTATATTCGCAGTGTTATGGGTAGAGTTGAAGATGATCTTGGCACGAAACTGGAGTGGGTTTCTGCGGTTCACTATGATACGGATCATCCACATGCTCATGTTGTTGTTCGTGGTAAAGATGAGTTGGGGAAAGACCTTGTTATAGAGCCTCATTATATCTCGCATGGTATTCGCATGCGTGCAGAGGAACTTGCGACTGAGATATTGGGTGAGCGTTCTATCGAAGAAATACAGAAAAGCATGGAGCAAGAAACAGGCGCCATGCGTGTTACGTCATTGGATCGTTTTATAGCGGCGGGGGCAAGTGAGGAAGAAAAAGAAGCTGGTAAAATTACCGTTGATACGCGTGAGAAGGATCACAGTGGTCGCGGTGAATTTTATGATGGATTGGTTCAAAAGCGTCTGGAGTTTTTAACAACAACCTCTATGGCAGTGCAAGAGCCGCCGGGTGTGTTTACGGTTCGTCTGGATTATTTGGAAGAGTTAAAAGAAATATCGGAGCGTCACGATATTATCAAGCAGCTTCACCGGAGTATGCCTGAGGAGGAGCGGGGCGTTTTGATCTATGATGCTTCTAGTAAAGATACAGAAAATGTTCGTGGTCGGGTTGAAAAGATCGCTTTTGTAAATGAGCTGACCGATCATAAATATATGGTTGTTAGGGATGGAAAGAACCAAGCGCATTATGTGCCTTTGGCACATAATGATCGCAGTGACGCGTTGCTTGAGGGTCAGATTGTTGAGGTGTCTACGGGTAAGTCAACGGGCGGTGCGGATGCGAATATAGCCTTTATTGCGTCAGAGAATGGTGGTGTCTATACGCGTGAAGCGCATATTGACTATGTACGCTCAGAGATGAGTTTCATTGAAGATCCGGAAGGCTATGTTGATTATCACGGGGTACGCTTACAGACCTTAGAAAAAGCTGAAATCGTAGAGCAGGGTGACGAAGGTTATATCATAGCTGATGATCTGGAGAAGCGTGGCGAAGAGCTTAATAAGGCGCTTGAGAAATCTGGCTGGAAGAAGAAGTCTTATGCGCGTGTAAAAGAGATATGCAGCAAGCCTCTTGAGAGTCAGATTGATGTTCATGCGCGTACCTTTATTGATTTGGAGCTTTATCGCCACCAGAAGGGCCATGCTTTGTCATACGATAAAGCCGATAAAGGTACGATGAAGGCCACTCATAAGCGGATGGAATGGCTTGTAGAGCATGGTTACGCCTACCATAGAGAAGGTGATGGTCAGTTTGTTATGAAAGGGGATGCTTTGAGTAAATTATATAGGGAAGAATTGGAAACATCCGGTCAAAAACTGGCGTCTGTCTTGAAAAAGCCTTATGTGGTGCGCGAGTTTGAAGATAAGCAGACGGTGCGCTATGTCGGTTTTGCAGATATGCACTCAGGGCGGCACGTTATTTTAAGTTCTGCTGATGATTTTACACTTGTGAAGATGCCGCGCGATATGGCTAAGGTTCGGGTTAATGAGCCGGTTGATATTGAACAAACAAAATCCGGTTTGAGTATCACGACGAACAGGCGGGATATTACCAAAGATGAGGCGATCCAGCTCGCGCAGGAGAAATCCGGCTTGAGCTATAAAGAGATGGATGTGCAAGAGCAGGTATCCGCTACTTATTTGGGCGCGGTGAATCTTGAGGAAGGCGTATTTGCTGCTGTTGAGCATGAAAATGAACTTTCTTTCGTTAAGCTGAAGAATTATCCCGTGTTTAAAGACAATGCCGAGATTGTCGTTAGTGCCGGCAATGATGGTTTCGCGGAAATTAAGGAAGCGAACCGTCAGCAGGAGTTAGAGCTGGAATCGGTGAAAGAAATTGAAAAAAATAAAGACAAAGATGTTGAAATTGACTGGTAGGAGGTAAGAATAATGACAGCCAAGAAAAAAGGTGTGACGCGCTCTATCGTATTCAGGCCGGACGTTGAAAAAGAGCTTCAGGCATATATGAAGGCCAAGAATTTGCGCAATGTGTCTGCAACGGTGAATGACTTGCTGGATTTTGCTTTGCGGCCAGAGCGCAGGGATGAGCGTAATTCGGATATGGCGCAACTCTATCACCAGCTTTTGTATTCATTGAATGCACACCGTAAAAAGACAGCGCGGGATCTGGCGGCCAATCAAGAGATATTGCTTCAATTTATCCTGGATTATTACAAGAGCAATCCGGCGGCCACGGATGCAATGGATGAAGGGCGCAGCGATATTGCAGTTAAACGGCTTGATAAGCTGATGGAAAATGTTGTTCAGAATTTAGGAAAATCAAAACTTCTTCCCGAAAATGTGGAAGGGGAAAATGGCGGAGAGTAGGAATGTTGGAAGGATAGTTGGATTTGTTTAAACCGATGGATTTTAAAAGTCAGGATGAGCAAAAAGAGTTTGCTCGCCGGCGTTTGTGTGCGGTGACACAATATTTGGAAGGGCAGGGCGTGCCGCCATTATTTACGGCACATGCCTTGTTTGAGCTTCAGCAGGAAGTGAATGATCGTGGTTTGGAAGAGTTAAAGAAAAGGGCGAGAGGATGATTTGGTTATATCTCTATCGTATGGTTCTTTTTCTGGTGAGCGGTGTTTCTCACTATGCGGCTTTGTATGTTCTTTTGTGGTTTGGGCAGATTTATGGTCGAAATGAAGGATTTTTAACTGGTGATTATGTTTACAACCATGTTGACCTGGCTGTAATGGCTGGGAGCATACAGGGGCTTGTGTTTTTGATGATGATTTTACCGCTTGGCGGTTTGTTTCAGAGCGCATCCATGCCGGTGCGCCGGATGTCCAAGCGTGAGGCCGAAGTCCTTGAGCCCTTGTTGAAAGAAGTTCTTGATGGATACAAGGACAAGAAAATACAGCGCATCAAGCGCATAAATCTACGTATTCAGGATGATACTGATAGCAACGCCTATGCTTTTGGTAAAAACACAATCGTCCTGACGAGTGGTTTTTTTAGAGAATACCGCTGGAGAGCGGATGTTATCAAAGGCGTTATGGCGCATGAATTGGGGCATTTGCATCACAAGGATTTACGTTATTGGCAGTATGTAGCTTCTGCCGGGGGTGCTTTGACGCTTGTTCATGCTGTTCTTGCGCTTGTATCTGCAATGATAATGGGGGTTGCCGGGGTTTTTCTACCGCTTCTTATCGTGGCTGTGCCGGTGATGATGGTGCAGCTCGTAATGAGTGCCTTTATCTATGTTGTGCGCTTGCCAGAAAACGCGCTGATGGCGCTGTCGGTTTTTTTCTCACGAACGGAAGAATATCGGGCAGACAGGTTTGCGGCAAATATTATAGGGGTAAAGGGGATGATTTCTTTTCTTGAATCCATCAAAAGGGAGGAAAGCTTTACGGAGATCGGCTTTTTAACCATGAAACGCCGTTCACATCCGCCTTCGGAACTGCGCCTTGAAAAGCTCTTTGAACACCCCGGCTATGAGACCCTAGTGAAAGAGCGTCGCACCAATCCGGTTACGGAGCGGGCGATAAAGCGTGAAAGACCTAAGAAAAAGTGCAGTTTTTCCAAGGGGATGTACCAGCTTTACCATGAAGAAGGAAACTTAACGCCGTATATATGATGTCCTTACGCTTTCATCATTAAACATAAGATGAATAATTTTCATCATTTTCCGGTGTTTGAGGTTCTTCCGGCTGTTGCGAGGATTCGGAGGATACCTTTTTGTTAGTTTTCTTCTTTGTTGTTTTGCCGCCGTTGGCGTTATCAGGTTTAGGAATATCAAAACGGGGGGCTTTATTTTGTATAATTTCAAGTTCCGGGGTTGGGTTAGCGGGGAGTAAGCGTTCTTTAAACACTTTGTCTTTGTAATAAACCACTTTTTTGCACTTAATCGGATGGTTTTTCTCAACTAGAATAATTTCTTTATCATCCCCGAATGTGTTGACTTCATGCGGGCGGATCAACGGAACGATCTTTTCAGATGTAGAAACTTTGGGGGCTTCGTGATTAAAACTACGTGCTTTTGATACGGATTTTGATTTTACCGTATGCTCACCGCATGAGGTGCTGACATATCTTTGCGTTTCTGCGTTGTTGCTAGCAAAAAACACTTGGTGGGCGCAGTTTGATAAGATTGTTTCACGCTTAGGCTTGGTATAAACATCATCGAGCAGGCCGATATTTTGCACAACACCAAGCAAACGTACGTTGAATCCTGCCAAAAGCGTGAAAGCTTTGCTCATAATCGGCATACGCCCTAAAATATGAAACTCGTCCAGAAGCATGAGGACATGGCGTGGTTCTTCATCAGGGTCAGGCTCTTTGTCTGTTAGGACGGTAATGGCTTGTTCAAAGAACAGACGCATAAGAGGCTCTAGCGGCGCCATTTCATTGATGGCAACACCCAGATAGATTGCATGGCGACGTTTGCGAATATCTGCAAACGAAAAATCGCTCTTTGATGTTACCGCGTCAATGACAGGGTTACGCCAGAGTTTCAAAGCACTGGAAAGCGTTGATTTAATACCAGAGCGCTCTTTTTCCGCTTTTTGTCTGTAGGCACTAAAGAGCTGTTTCGCGCCTTCATCCAGATTGGGGTAGGAGGCTGCAACGTATTTCAGAATGTCTTCCAGTTTTTCTTCTGTGCCTAAAAGTCTAAAAATTGATCCGATTGTATTCGGAAACTCTTTATGATCCATAACGTAGAGTGCAAGCCCAACAAAAAAGTCCTGTGCTTCATTGGGAAAGTGCGGATCAGAGCGTTCTGCCGTTGCAATGAGAGAAGCGGCCATGATCTGTAGATCGGTGATCCGTTGGTGGGGATCTCTGGACACATTATCAAGCGGATTATAGCAATGGGATGTGCCATTTTTAGCGTATGGACAAAAGTTAATCACCTTATTGCCCAGGCTGGCGCGGTATCCTGATGTTATGCGGTGATTTTCGCCTTTAACGTCAAGGCATATAAAGCTGTCTTTCCATGCGAGAAGGTTGGGTATAACAATGCCCACGCCCTTACCGGATCTGGTTGGCGCAACTACAAAAACATGCGTGGGATCATCATTGATAAGATAATCGCCTCTTGTTTGTCCTAGTATCAGGCCGGATTTACTTTTCATTCTTGCTTTTCGTAAATCAGAAAACCTTGCCCAACGTGCATTCTTATCTTCGGGTTTGAATATCCACATAAGGGTCAGGACAGCAAAGAGGGCATTCGGGGCAATAAATGAGATTGCCAGATACATGCCATAGGGTTTTTGTGTGTAGAATAGATAAGAAAATATAGACCATGGGAGGGCGTTATCAGGATTCCAGCCATTAAGGAGAAAGTAAAGAACCGAGCTTAAATACAGGCTGGTTATGATGGCTATAATTCCACCCAATCCCCAGAGGCAATATTTTAGATATGGATTCATAAAAGCCACCTTATTTATTCGGATACCAAATTTCAGAGACAATACGCTGTCCGCCGGAACGCTTGAGCTGGATTACAACATCAATAATAGATTTTGTATATGTCATAATCTGATCGTGCGTTAATGATACATTGCCTTGCATGACCATGAGCGCAATTTGTTCAAAAGCCCCGCGTGGCGTATCGGCGTGAACTGTCGTGATTGAGCCTGGATGCCCGGTGTTAACTGCCCGTAGGTATGAATAGGCTTCTTTTCCGCGCAGCTCGCCCAAAAATATACGATCCGGTCGCAGACGCAGAGAAGATTCCAGTAAGTCCTGAATGGTGACTTTAGCCTGGCCTTGTTCACCTTTAGAAGCGAGTAGGGACAGGGTGTTTTTTTGGTACGGCTTCAGCTCTGCCGTATCTTCAATTGTAATAATGCGTTCATGTTCATCGACAGATTTTAAAATAGCATTAAGGAGCGTGGTTTTACCCGTGGATGTACCACCTGACACGATGATGTTTTTATGAGTTTGGGCTGCACGTTCAATAAAGCGCATAATGTTATTTTCGGATTGGCTTTTACCATTTGAAGCGGCAATCATAGCACTGAGCTGTGCATCTTCTTCTTGGCTTTCCGTATCATCAATAAAACGCGCCTGTTTAAAAGCGCCGAGCTGCGCGTAATCCTGAAGGCTTAAGTCCTGTACACCTTGTTTACGGATGGATAGGGCAATGCCTTTGGCAGCCGCCGGCGGAAGAACAAATTGAATCCGTTCTCCTGATGGGAGGGAGGAAGAGAGCAAAGGGAGTTTTTCATTGATGCTTTGTTTTGTTTCCTGCGCGACAAGCCTAGCGAGGCGCGCCAGTTTGTCATTTGCAACATCGGAGCAGGGGATATACTCCATACGTGGTTGTCCCATTTTTTCAACCCAAAAGCCGCCCGGTTCATTGACGCAAATCTCTGTCACATCAGGATCATTCAGATATTTTGCAAAGGGCGCAAGATATTGCTCTAAAAAGACATGATCGTTTGAGGCGTTTGCGTTATGCTGTTTTGGCTTCATCGAGGAACACCGCCTACACCGCTAAAATCAAGGTCTTTGCCAACAAATATTTTAATGCGTTCACCTTGGTCTATATGAATGGTCGGCTTGATATTGATGCTGTTTTCAAGAGCGATTTCAGATGAGCGTGAGAAGTCGCTGCTTCCGCTTAAAGAAACCGTGGAAGCGTCATCATCGTCAATTTTGTTTACAGCGGCAGCCAATGCGCCATCAATGATAGATAGCAACACAGATGAGCCGAAACGCTCCATAAAGTGTGAATCCACTTCACCTTCAAGGCCGGAACGCCCTAAAGCGTCTGTGCCGATTGACCCAAGATCAACACTTGCCCCGTCTGGACGGATCATGCGATTCCAGATAACAAATACGCGGGATTGTCCTTGGCGCACACCGGAGCGGTACTGACCAACAAGGCGTGATCCTTTCGGGATCAGTAAAGTTGAGCCGTTAAAGGAATAAACATCATCTGAGGTAATGGCGCGTACCATGCCCGGAAGATCACTTTGAATGGCGGTTTCCAGTATGCCGCTAATCATTTTTCCTTGCGCTATGAGCGTATCCATATTTTGTAGCTGCGTGGCTTTGGCCGTTTGGACATTGGTATTTGCGTTTTCCTTTGCAAAGGCAAGATTAGGGTCATCATTATTGCTGCCGCCTGAAAGAAGTGTTGCTCCACCATTGTTACTTCCAGCCGGAGCATTAGAGAAATTGACTTGAGCAGAATTTTGGGTTTTTTGGTCATAGACGAGCTGTGGGGATTTCAGGCGTTCTTCCAATTTTGCTTGTTGTTCCTGGGCGCGGCGCAGAGCATCTTGCATAAGCTGCTGTTGCTGGCGTAAAAGCTCAGGATCAATCTGTGGTTCTTGCGGAGAAGAAAGGGGCGCTTGTGGTGGCTGGGATGTTTCAACAATATAAGGTTCTGCGCGGGGCTTTGGCGCATTAAAAACGATTTCTTCTTTCTCTGTTTTAGGGGCGGTTTTATTTTTTGTCATGCCATCATAAATGACGGCCACAAACGCTAAAAGACAGATCAGGCCAAAGGCAACCATCATGATAATGCGTCCTGCACCGGTCTTAGCGACTTCGGGTGTTCCACGATCGCCTTCAATCAGGATTTCGCCTGTGTTTTCATCAAAAAAATCATTATTATTATTGCTCATTTTTTACAGATCCTTGTGCTGGTTGTGCCGTATCTTGTTCCTGGTTAAATAACTCTTCCGGTACTTCCGGGGGCGGCGTGAATGTAAAAGGGACGAGAGGGCGCGTTTCGCGGGGCTTTTGTTGGTCATAGTACGTGTCCAGAAGAATGAGGAAAACGACCAGAAGTGAAACACCGATAACAATGGCTTTCCACGTATTCTGCCTTTTAATATCTTCATTTGTCACGTCTTGCGTCATGACCTTTGTTCTTTCTCTTAATCGTTAAATCCTGCGCTGTCGGCGGAAGAAATATTGATACCGGATTCCTCGGACACATCTTCCATTTCATTGACGGTTAATTCCAACGGGTCAGCCTCGATGTCAGGATATGAGTCATTAAAAATACACGTCGTTGTATCGCCATCCCGTAGTGTAAATTGGCGGCCAAGGCTTTCAACAACCAGATATTTACCCTGCATAGAATAATTCACGATGGATTCATTACCATCTGGGTCTACAGCGAAAACAGCGGGTGTTTTGCCTGTTTTTGAAAACTGGAAGTATGTGAAAATACCGTCGTCAAAGGCGCGTTTGGGGCGTAGGCTTCTATCACCGGCATAAGAATAGTCAAAGTTCCAGTCTTCTGCTGGAACGGCTGAAGGGGAAAAATCTTTGTCTTCAAAGCCGTTATTTTTGCTTTTGGCAATATTGGCGAGCTGCATATCTATTTGGTCGGGATAGACGAAACGGATGCGAAAAGACAGGTTTTTTGATGTATGAGACTGTGAGGAACGCGCGGTTAGCTCGAATGTGTAAATCCGTTTGTTTGTCACAACGGTCATGTTTGTATTGGCATTTTGCTCCAACGGTTTGATAAAGAGCAAATTGCCGCGCGAAGGCTTAATTGTTTGCCATGCCTGACTATCCCCCATAGAGATTGTTTCTATGTCTTCGGTGCGATCAAATTCGATCACGGTTGAAAACCCGTAATGGGCTGTAATACGGAATACATCCGTATCATGATAGGTAATGGTTTTTACACGCGCATCAGCAGAGCCGTTGCGCGGTGTTTTTCCGGCAAAAGCGGGGGACGCAATGCAAAGAGCTATAGCTACTGTGAGTATCAGTTTTTTCATGTTTTACTTCTCCAATATTTCTTGAGATTTACGATAGGATATGACCTGAAAGCCGAGCGGGTTATCAAAACGCTCCAACATTTTCATAGGTTTTTGGGTGTAGCGGAATGTGATAATTGCATTCCAGTGTGACTCGTAAACACGGTTTTCTTTTCGTGTTCTTGTCAGAAAACGCACCTGCGATGTTTCATTATTTAAGGGAGAAACGGATTTGATTTTGACGTCCGTGGTTCCCTTACCACCTGCAATTCGGGACGGGTTTTCAGGATTATTTTCATTCCAGAGTTCTTCATATTCCTGCAATGCTTTTTGATCTGAAAGCAAGGCAACGAGATTATAATTCTCGTGGGTTATATGTGGGTTGTAGCTTTCACGCAACGTAACGTATCGTACTAAATTACTGTCGGTTATGGCTTCTTGTTCTGACAATGCACCTTGTTTGAGGGGGCGGGTAATTTCTGTATAGCCACTGGATTGATCGACCGTAACAACGTAAGGCTCGAATGTTTTAAGTGGCAGTAATAAAATCAGGCATAATATAGAAGCCGCAGCCAGTCCAAGAGAAAGAAAGGCCACAACCCACGCTCGTTTGCGGGAGTTTTCAAGATTGGCATAAACGCCATGTTCCCACGTTGCTCCGTTTTCAAAATAATCGGCGGAAGGTTTCAGCGCTTTATTGTTTTGTGCGGTCATTTCTTAATCTCTCTATTTTTGGACACGGCGGCTTTAACTTTTTCAGCATTAGGGTCTTTTGCGCCACTGTCAGAAGATTTATTTTTAGCGTGTGCGCCTGTTTTAAAGCCTTTATCCAGAGCTTTATCTGCATGAATACGGCCAACGCCTCCGGCAAGACCGGCGCCCGCACCTATACCTTTTGCGGCCATTTTTCCTAACCCCATTGTTTGCAAACTTAGTCCGCCGGCAATACCTGATGCCAGATTCATAACCTGCATGAGTAGCCCGACTGAAATAACGCAGACCAGAAGAAACGGGGCGGCGTATGTCATGATTTCACTGGTAGCCGTGACATTTAAGCCCATATTTGCTAATGCTTTGTTTGCTAGAACGAGAAGAAGAGAAAGCAAGCCGTATACAAATATTGGAATGAGAGCGTAATTTAAAAGGGTACGAAGCCAGCCTTCAAACAGGGTTTTAGTTTGTGCAAATACCAGCATCAAAATAAAAAACGGAGCAACCGCCAACATAAGGGCAACCGCTATTTTAGATAGGGAGATTAGAATAAGCGCGTAGCCGGTTAAGGCCAGCCCAGAAAGAAACACGACCCAACTGAAAATAACGATCATTCCGTTCCATCCTGCCCCTTCACGTATTTTTCCTGATATTGCGGCAGTCTCATCATAAAAATTACCTAGGGCAGTATTGGCATTATCAACATCTGTATAGCCGATTGTATTTATTTTGATGAGTTCTCCAGCTAAATCAGAAGGTGTGTTACTGACGACATCCATGATAAAAATCTGAAAATCAGTCCAACTGGTTATGAGAACCAGAATGACAAGCATTTTCGCTATATGGATTACGCCATCATGGGCAGAAAAGCGCCCGTTAATAATCACTTTATAGCCATAAAAGGCAATAAATACGATGAACATGGATTTCCAGAGGGTTTCCATTGGCCCTGACAAATTGCCGAAAGAGCCTTGCACGAAACTCAATATGATCGTGTCTAGGTTTTCTAAGAATTTATCTACAGTATTGGGTGAGGCCATGATTCACTTCCTATTTTAAAAGATCCATTCCTGGTGTGTTGTAGATGCTGTTCGGATCGTTCTTCTGTTTTTTCAAATGCTCGTTCCATTCCTCTCTTTTCTGAACTTTTGCGTTAAATTCCCGCCAAATAATCGGAACATCGAGATCATCAACACGTATATTCTGAGAGAATCCTACATAATTCATTTCTTCTGCGAGTTGTGAAGCAACGCTCTGACATCGTTCTAAATCTGTTGATAGAGCTGTTTTAGGTTCAGCCCAGCTTTGTGCGCAATCTTCAATTTTTGAATCGGTGTTTTCAAAAATCCACTGGACGACTTCCTGTGTAGGCTTGTCCAAAAGAGGGTTCTTACGCTCTTCTTGGCAAGCCGTTAGAATTGTTGTCGCACAAAATGCGAGCAGTATAGTTTTGTTATGCATCATGGCTAAGCCGCCTTTTTATTTGTTGTTGTGAGACTTCCAATGTTGATTGGAAGCGGATCACAGGGATTTTGTGACAAAGACGCTGTTTTGCCGTTGCATGGCGATTTCAAATCGCTATGTCCAAATGTTGAGCATCCGGCTAAAGCCAGTATTGGTAAAATCAGTAAAAGTTTTTTCATATCTATTTCTCCTTTTAGTCAAATGTTTGTGCGGCCACATCCGGGTCGTATTTATATGCTTTGTTGGTGCGTTGTATCTCAGTTAGGTTTGAGCCTTGACGCGAGGAATTGAGCTGCATTTGCAGGGATTGCATACGCATCAGCTCATTAAGTAAAATCCCGTTTTCTGCGGTAATGCGTGCAAGAAGATCAACAGAGGCTTTTAGGTCTTGTGTGCCATTCAATTCCTGTAGCATTTCTTCATAGCCTTGCAGGCGTTCAACTGCGGCATTATAAGAGCTTTCGGACGCCGCCATCGCTGCATAGGTCGTATTAGAATAGCGATCATGAGCACCTGCCAATGAACTGGTCGGGGCGCTTGGTATGAGCGTAGCGCCTGTAGCTGGCTGATACGTGGTCAAAATATCATTGTATATCCCTTGCGTTTGTAAGCCTGCGCTGCCAAGACCGGAGGCGTTATTCAGGCCGATTAAATCCTGTAAATGCGGTGGCAATGCGCGGCGCAAATCTTGTTCTGCGCTTGAATTACGCAAATCTCCAAGGCTTCGTCCGCCTGTGATGGAATTATAGGTGGCCAAAGCTTGATCGAGTTGCTGGATCTGATTTTGATAATCTTCTGCCATTTGTTCCAGTTGCAAGATGGTCTGCGCTATACTGGTTGAATCAATAACAGGTATCCCTTGCGCCTTTGCGGGCGGCGTAAGAAGACAAGCGGCTAGTCCTGCACACGCAGTCCATAAGCGCAATCGTGATTTTAGTGTTTTTCTCATGCGGCGATCCTTTCTATAAAATGTGGTATCCATTCTTCCGGCGTTTCAAATTCTTCTCGTACTTCATCAAGAATACGAATATTTTCTGTGCGCCCTGAAAGGATGGAGATAAAATCGTCCATGCCGGATAGATCAAGTTTTGCGATCACGGAGTCTTTACCTTGCTTTATAAGAAAGCAACGGCTCTGCGCTGTAAGATTACGGATTGTGTAAAGCTCTTGCTGCGTTAATCTAAAATGCCCGCAATATTCTTCTTCTCGTGCTTTTGGATTGGGTAAGAAAATCTGTGTAGGGCTTTGCTCTAAGATCGTTGAGCCAATTACGCTATTTGTGGCATCACCTGTACTTTGTGTTGCAAAACCAACTAATCCACCTTGTTTTCGCACGGTTTTAAGCCAATTTTTAATAGTGTGCGCAAAAACCGGATCATCAAGGAGTTTCCAACCTTCATCCAACATAATGAGTGTCTTTTGTTTTTGTTCCAGAGCATTTTTAATGCGGTGGAAGATATAGAATAACCAAGGCGTACGGCTTAACGGATCATCTAAAATAGAGGTCATATCAAAACCAATGGTCTGTTCGGATAGAGACAACGTATCTTGTGGATTATCAAACAGCCACGCTCGCTCGCCCCCCGAATGCCACATGGATAAACGCTCTTGCAGGGTTTCATCAATGTCATGCTCAAAACCACCAAAAAGCTTGCAGAGAACAGATAAGCGGCGGTGCTCAAACGGCGCTTCGAAATTTGCATTCACCACGTCAGCAATCATTTCACGTTCTTTGGCCGTAAAATCTTTGCGTGTTTCAGTGCGGAGCAAAATTTGTAGCCAGTCGCGTAAAAATGCCCGATTTTCAGGTGTATCATCAATCTGTAGGGGATTAAGGCCGGAAGGAAGCCCTGCGCTGACAACATTATATTCGCCGCCAATTGCGCGTAAGTAAACTTCCGCACCGCGATCTTTATCAAAGAAAAAGCTTTTAGGCTTGAATTTTTGTGCCTGTGCATGAAGGAACGAGAGCAGAACGGTTTTACCGTATCCGGTAGGGCCGAAGACAGTAAAATTACCAACGTCACGCTTTGGTTCATGGAAATTAAACCAGTAGGGCGTGCCTGATGTTGTCTCTAAGCATGTTACGGCTTCACCCCAATGATTGCCGCTTCTTTGTCCTGCCGGAAAATTATGAAATCCTGTAAATCCAGCAAAATTATGATTTGAGATCATGGAGCTGCGGGCAATGTAGGATAGGTTGCCCGGCAGTTGTGCCCAAAAAACAGGCTCCATATTTACATCTTCTCTCACTGCATGAACGCCAAGAGGCTTGAATACATTAAGAGCTGCGTTTACGGCCTTGTCTAATTCTGGCGCGCTTTTTCCAATCGCGCATAGGCTTAAATGATGATCGCCAAATGTTGTAAGGCCGGAGGCGACTTCATCAATCGCCTGATCGAGCTGGCCTTCCAAAGAGACTGCGCCTTGTTCACCGGCAACCATTTTCCTCTGGCAGTCGCGAATACGGTTTAAAGATGTTTGCATGTCAACGCAGGCATAGCTTTGCGTTAGAATAAATTCGTGTGGGAGGCGCAAGAGGCCATCAAGCATACCGGTTGCTGTGTGCGTCCCGTATTTTTTGACAGAAAGCATTGCGCCGAGTTTAATGTCACCGTTGGCTGCCCCGCGCACTTCAAACGTCTCTTTTCCAAATGAAAGGCGTTTCTTTGGAAAATACGTATCAATCCCGCCATCTGGCAGCGCAACGGGCGCATCCTCAAGGTTGAGAAGCAACCCTAAAAACGATAGGGAAGGGCAGAGTGTTCCGTTGTCTGTTTCTTGAAGCGTGAGAAGTTTTGGTGAATACAAAGCCAACCCCTCAATCAAACCCTTGGTTTCAGATGTCAGGGCTTTCAGGTCATTCTGTAGAGTTTGCTCGTAGAGCTGCTTGTCAATTTTGTTTGATAATACGCGACCTATCTTATCGGCCAGCCCTAGAATGCCCGGAGTAGGGCGGCGTAACACGCTAATATAATGTTCGTTTTTGAACATACGTTTTTTGGCCAGTTTTGCACCGTAGACCTGATCGAGCTGGCGACAAAAATCATTTTCAAAGAAGCTATTCAGACTTTCATGCACTTCGCGTCGTATGATGTGGTGATACAGCACAAAGCGGCTGTCCGAGAGATTATGAATGAGATTGCCACGGACATTCTTATAGTGATTTAAGTCTTCTGTTTCTGCGGTTTCAAAAGCCAGACCGTCCAGCTTTATAACTTGGAGCAAATACCCGTCTTTTGTACGCAGTGTTGAAGGGTCAACAAACCGCGTATAGGGTACAAAGCTTGAGATTGGTTTTTCTGTTTTTGCAAAATTAGCGTATTTCATGGTATTCTTTTGCGGTATTTCTATGCCACTCCAAATATAGGTTGAAGGCATGTTGTTTTAGAATTGTGCGTATTTCCGCGCTGATGCGCTGGTTATTGGTTTCTCTTTGATATGCTGAGACCAAGGCGTCATAAATCCATGCCGTGTGAAAGAGAATTTGATCTTTCATTGCGCTTTTTATGTTTTCCTCTTCATTACTGATATTCGGGATTTCTAAATGTCCATTCATCATTGCGTAATCCTTCCTATGCTAAATAGCTATTTGACTTCCAGAATCGTTGGTTTGTCGTGAAGCCAATTTTTTCAATTCTGGTTTTCCAGACATTGATCCAGTGCGGGTCATTTTTGGTTGCGAGCAGGGCTATACCGTGTAACGGCAGAGAAAAAAACATCAAGACGCAAAACATTGCGAATAGTGACGTGCAGAGAATAATCCCTATGCCGGTTAGAATGAAATTGACGCCAAAGAAATCCATCGGCACGCCCATAGTCATGGGAGGGCGTGTCAAAGCCAGATAAACTGTATCTGTTGAGATGTTTTCTTGTGACATCGGCGCATCCTTTCTATCGCAGATTTTTGAGGCCTGCTTTTAGATAGAACCGCTAATGCTGTCTACGATTGCTGCCGCACCGAATACGAGAATGATGCCGCCAATAACTGATCCTGCAATGTACCAGGAAATACGGCCTGTCATCCAGCCAAAGCCTAGAATAACAACGGCGATAATGGCAATAATCCGCGCCCATGTTCCTGTCAAGAGGTCTTGCAAGGCATTTAGAAAATTAGTTAAAGATCCGAATAATGCACCACCACCACCACCACCGCTTGCGGCGGCGTGAGCTTCCGGTGATGATAATGTGATAAATACGATGCAGAAAAATGAGAATGTTATAATCCGTATCATATTGATATTTTTATAAGAAGTCATAGTTGCTTCCCCTTTACACGCGCTTTTAATGTTTATATAGCTGATACGTCTATTTTCTTTTATCAGGATTGTAAAGTCATATACCATAACCACAGGTAGCATTTTATGTCGTGGAAGTAGCATATATGCAAGATGATCTTTTCAATCAAAAAATTCGTGATTATACGAGTAAATATATCTCTCGAATTTTCACGGAGTTGTGATTATGAAATTTATGGCATGTGTTTTATCGGCTTTTGCATTTCTGGGAATGGTTGTTTTTACGCCATATCCTGTTTTTGCCGCATCACAAGATGAGTGTGCTATCTGGCTTTGTTTGCCGGGTGGATTTCCGCAAGGATGCGGCGCAGCGCATAGTGCCATGATTAAGCGTATAAAAAAAAGAAAGCCGCCTTTACCATCATTCGGTTCTTGTTCAGTAGGAGGAAGTGGAGATTATAGAATGGGTTATGAACCTTACGAACCATGTAAAGAAGGTTTCAAACTCGAAATCAATATCGACGGTGATAGTGGAGATCGTTCGCGCTGTATTAGTCATAATGTGCATCAATTTTGTAATCATCAGACCGATGTGCAAATAGAATATAATGATGATCGTTGTTATTACAAAGCCGTTAAACGTCCTAAGCCGTATTTTGTAGAAATGTGGGTAGATGGTGATTATCTGGGTAAATTCTTTTATCAGTAGGATGAAATGATTCTGAGGTTTTGTACTATATGCTGCGCGTTATCTTTACTGAGTTTTGAGACGCAGGCAGATGTTTTTGAGTTTAAAAAAGATGGCCGCGTAGTGTCTCATGTCGCGCATGATTACAGGCATCGTGTTCATTCAACTGTGTATGTGCCTAATATTTCTAAGGACGACAAAGAGCAATTTCAAAGCTATATAAATGCTGCGGCAGAAAAATATGGTGTAGAAACACGGTTGATAGAAGCTGTTATTTTAGCTGAATCAGGTTTTAATCCTGCTGCAACATCGCATAAGGGGGCTATGGGATTGATGCAACTTATGCCCGGAACAGCCAAAGAGTTAGGCGTGCGTAATGCTTATGATCCGAGGCAAAATATTGATGGTGGTGTGAAATATCTTAAAGGGCTGCTCAATGAATTTGACGGAGATCGGCAGCTTGCACTTGCTGCTTATAATGCCGGGCCAGGGGCGGTTAATAAATATAACGGTATTCCGCCATATAAAGAAACGCAGAATTATGTCCATAAAATTGAATTTGTGCTTGGTAATTAGGAAGCTATTTGAGTAACAAGCTTTTCTTCTATCATTGCCTTTGATGCTATGCGTGCTTTAGCTTCTTTAAGCTCTTTTTGAGTATAAAGATGAGAACCCCACTGTGCACCACAAGGATAAAGGCTCTTTCCGTCAATAATATCGCGCAAAATCGTGTTCAAAAGATTGAGTGAAAAATAGGCGGCTTTTTGCTTTAAGCTTTCTTCAGTTCGATCTTGTAAAATCGGGAAATAATCTACTTTTATGATGTCACCATGGTCAATACGTTCATTCATATGATGAACAGTTACACCAAAAATATCGTCGTTATTATGCAGAGCCCACCAATATCCGCCTATTCCACGATATTGGGGAGGAGCAGGATGAAAATTGAGGGCTCCCTTTTGGGCTTCCTCTATAACAGATACAGGAAGAATAAGGTCAGATTTGAAGGATATAACCCAGTCACCATGCCAATCATCAATATCAGGTTTGGGCATTCCCGGAGACCAAAGTATAGGTGTTACGTCATCAAAAAGTGCGCATACGGCTTCGTAGCCAATTTCACCCCACGCAGAATTTTCCGAGATGTAGAGAACATCGCAAGGATGAATTTTATTCGTTATGTTTTTTTTATAAGGCATAATAACGTTTCATTCTTTTTTTATTTACTTTATTGGTACTGGCCGCGCCATATCCCAAAAGGCTCGAAATTGTTTGCGATAAGCATTCGTGATTGCTCGTGATTTTAACAAAACAATCGTTGGTCCTGGTGTGGTATCAAAATCCATGATCGCAAGCGTTTCTCCATAAATATAGAATGGGACGGCTTGGAAAACTTCTTTTGGCACCCATCGGTATTCATTATATTCTGCGGCACAGAAGTTTGTATCTCCTTCGCAAACGATAGATAGAACTTCAAGGTCTCCGCGTTTCTTGGAAACGTCAGTCATCCGCTTAAGGTAGTCTTGTGAAAATTTTGGCGTAATAGAGTCTATAAAAGTCGTTTCGTCAATGCCAAACATCATAATTGTGCCGCCGTTTTTGTCCGCATAGTCATGAACTCCGTTAAAAAATTGTTGCAGTCCTTCACGACCACTCAGAATATCGAAGATTTCTGGTTTGCGTCGAACCCCATCATGAATAAACTCAATCCCGTTTTCTTCAAAAACACGAATAATTGTGTCCATAGTCTTTTTTTGTGGTTGGCTGATACCGTTACGGATGTTGGATAAACCGACCGTAGATAAATCCGTTTTCTTTGACCAATCATCCAGTGTCCAGTCTAGGGCGCCAAGAGCCATTCTAATTTGTTCTATTGTCACCGTCATTTTAGTCCCCTGACTGCATATATTTTGCATAAAAAGTAATTATTAATGCAATATGCCTCATTTTTTAAAAAAAATAAAGAAAAAGTTTAAAAAATAACAAGAAATGTTGACATCTATTTTTTCTTTATGTATAACACAATCATCGCAAGGTTGTGGAGTTACGTAAAACAAACTTAATCGTGCGATGTGTGTATAGTAACTGTAAAAAGATTTAGGGGAAATCATAATTATGAATAACTTTAGAAATTAGCTTTCAGATTTTTTCCAAGGACGGATACCCCCCACGGTAATCTCTAACAAGATGCGCTCCCACAGCACAAGTTAGAGGCAGCCTCGGCCGCTTCGATTGCTTTCCCACACACTTAAATGGCAATCGGGGCGGTTTCCCGAGCGGGGAGCTTGTATCCCCATGTTGGTGATTAGTTATTCTACAGATATTTTTGATTATGTCAATTTTAGAGATTGTTAGATGAAAAAGCAGGTTAATAGAATAAATGAAATTGATTACCATGTCGGAAAGCGATTAGGGCAACTAAGAATTGCAGCTGGTTTGTCGCAGGAACAGCTTGCTCATATTGCAGGAGTGAGTTATCAGCAAATTCAAAAATATGAAAGTGGCCAAAATCGTGTGAGCGCAAGCAAATTGTATGTTTTTGCCCGGTATTTT
This sequence comes from Alphaproteobacteria bacterium, assembly GCA_050633325.1. Classification (GTDB taxonomy): domain Bacteria; phylum Pseudomonadota; class Alphaproteobacteria; order Micavibrionales; family Micavibrionaceae; genus UBA1672. Next base: position 3,164 of record JBOEGH010000022.1, on the reverse strand, counting down.
GGTGTGTCAGCGGATACCTTTTATCCAGATGATAGGTCGCATAACGAAGATGAACCCTTTTTGACAAGAATTAAAGGCGTCTTTCAGGGGACAGATGAGAGACATTTACCAGCCATTGAGGCGTTCGCATCCGTGATTAAGCAAGTTAGATAATTAGAGGGGCTTAAAATCATTTTTAAATGATAGATAAAACCATTGTCATCTTATGCTAACTATATTAATTGACAGCGTTTTAGTTCAGAGAAGGATTTATATTTATGCAAAAACAATTTAAAGGGCTATATACGGCCATTATCACGCCTTTTAATGAAGGTGACCAAGAGATCGATCATAATGCTCTAACTGAAATTGTAGAAGAGCAAGTAGAAAGTAATGTTGATGGAATAGTTGCTGTGGGTTCGACGGGCGAGTCTGCGACATTAACCCCTGAAGAGCATCGTATAGTAGTTAAAAGTGTTATTGATATAGTTGATGGAAGAACAACAGTTATTGCTGGTACTGGATCTAACTCTACCGCTGAAGCAGTTCAATATTCACAGCATGCACAAGAAGATGGTGCAGATGGTGTTTTGGTAATAACACCTTATTATAATAAACCTTCACAAAAGGGACTCTTAGCACATTTTAAATCAATCGCAGATTCTATTGATATTCCTGTAATCCTATATAATATTCCTGGGCGTACAGGTGTTAACATTGATTTTGAAACTGTTATGGAGTTATCTAAACACCCCATGATTGTTGGTGTTAAAGAGGCTTCAGGTGATCACGCTCAAACCAAGAAAATAATCGAGAACACTGATGATAGCTTTTCTGTTTTGAGTGGTAATGATGATGAAACTATCAAATTAATGCAAATGGGTGGTGATGGTGTTATTGCGGTAGCGTCAAATATTATTCCACGCGAAATGAAGGAAATGGTTGATGCTGGGTTAACTAAAGACTGGGATCAAGCAGCACGCCTGCAAGAGAAATATGCGGCTTTATTATCGGATTTATTTATTGAAACAAACCCCATGCCGATAAAAACATTAATGGCGCATACTGGGCGTTGTAAACAAGTCTTTAGACTACCATTGACTGATTTGTATCCTGAGAATGAGCAAAAACTTATTCAAACTTGGGATGATTTTAAAAATGATTTGTAACTACTAAGCTGAGTATAAAGTAATGTTTCTACCAATCTTAAAACTTCCAGACCCTTCTGACATTTATGGTGCTAATATCCAAGAAAGTTCGAAACCATTAGAGGTGAGAACTCAAGATATGGAGCATTACTTGGAGGCTGCTTCTGTTGAGCATAGTAAGGATGTTTATGATTTCCGGTGGAAATTAGGGCATCAAGTTTCTGCGTTATTATATGCATTTGCTATTAGGGATATTGTTTCTGCAAACAAAAGTGTAAATACAGAGGAATTGGATGAAAGGGTGTCCTCTTATTTGAGAGCTACAAACGCATTGTTTCAATATACTGCTAGTGTTAATGCGGATGAATATAATAGTGATCTAAGAACGCAAATGTCGCAACATAATCCTAGTTTTTCAGCACATTGGTGGAAAGAAGCACGAAAATTTCGTGAAGTAATAATGCCGATGAAACAGAGTTTTCCCAAGGTAAAGGAAGTAGTTCAAGAGTTCTGGAATTTACATCAAAAAACAGCTGAAAAAATGCAAGTAGAATCGTCTCTAAGACAAACTCAGGGCACAAAGCGAGAGAATTATGCGCTTGTTGACCCATATTTTGATATGTTTTTTCTTATACAGCGTACAAAAGACGGTGAGCGCCATATTCTCTCTCAGCTAGAGGATCGCTTAATATTGATAGAGCAGGATTTGGAAATTAATGGTTTAGAGGAAGACCGGTATTTTCAAAATCATAGTCCTGATAGTTTGATGGGAGTTTTGTATAATGCATTAGATTCTGCAAAAGAATCGAGTAAAATGGTTGCTTGCCCGCGGCTAGAATTTAATCATTTTGCATGTCAGGTGCAAAATGTTGATGAGACAGTTGATTGGTTTCAGAAAATGTTTGGTGCGCAAGAAACTTGGAGAATGCAAGGCGGCTTTTCTGACACGACTCTCTCTCGTTTGCCAAATATTGATACTTTGGCTGAAATTAAAGCTGGGGAGACATTGTGGCATATATTTGATCGCAAAGGCGGAGTTAATCCGCTAAATACGCCAACTGAGTCTGCTGAATTTCAACATATGTGCATCACTGTTGCATGTCGTGATGACATTATAAAGCTCCGTGAAAAATGGATGGAACTTTATGCTTCCAACAGAGAGGCATATGATTTAATTGGAAAGCCCGTTGATATATTGTGTACTGATATTATTAATGAAGATGATGGTGCGGCAGGTATTTATTTTACAGACCCTAATGGTCTGGAAATTGAGGTTATATGTCCTGCTCCTCGTCTCGAACCTAAGCCAGAAGTAAGCAATGACCCCGAAGTTTAATAAGATAGCAATAATTGATTTTGGATATAATGAAGAGTTCTTTACTAATATTCAAAAATATTCACGTGAACCTATTGAAATAATAGCTGCAGGAAGTACTAGTGGCAGCGATAATGTTGATGCTTTGGTATGTAGTTGGAAAGATGCATTGGATAAAGAACATCTTGTACGTTTTCCTAAGCTTTCTTATATGGCGACGCGCGCAACATCAACAAGCAATATTGATTTAGAATATATTGCGGAGAAGAATATTTCTGTTGGTTCTATAGAAGGGTATGGGGATCAAGCTACTGCTGAATTTGTATTGCAGCAACTTTTGAGTGCATCACGTAAACGTGGGAAAGAGTTGTCCGGTAAAACTGTAGGGTTTTTAGGATTTGGAAATGTTCCAAAATTAATCGTTGAGCCATTAAAATCATTGGGCGTAAAACTTTGTTATTATACACCATCAGAAGAATTAACTAAGAGTTCGCGTGAAAATGTTCCATATGTATCTAAAGTGGATCTGTTGAACAGTGATTTTATTTCTGTTCATACCCCAGCAAGAACAGTCAGTCTTACAATGGAAGACTTAAAAAATATTCCTGATGAAACGGGATTGATTATTACTACTATGGACTTACCCTTTGATGAAAATGTAATGAGATCGTGGAAAAAAACAGCACCTAATCAAGTTATAATGGACAAAGTGGCGGCTGGTG
>JBOEGH010000021.1:0-14738 GCA_050633325.1 Alphaproteobacteria bacterium | reverse complement strand
TCAGCCATTTTATGTGTATCATCGCGTTTCTTAACAGCAGAACCACGATCACTTGCAGCATCATAAAGCTCAGCAGCCAAACGATCGCGCATTGTATTTTCACCGCGCTTACGTGCCGCATCGATAATCCAACGCATCGCAAGAGCCAAAGCACGATCAGAACGAACCTCAACAGGTATCTGATAAGTTGCCCCACCAACACGACGCGAACGAACCTCAAGACGAGGCTTAACGTTTTTCAATGCATCATGGAAGAAATGCAAACCTACACTTTTATAAGCAACTGCAGAAGAATCACTTTCAGACGACTCATCAGTTTTCTTATTTTCATTAACAGGCTTCTTACCATCCAAAGTCTCAAGAGCACCATAAACGATCCCCTCAGCAGTAGATTTTTTACCATCCAACATTACATTGTTGATAAATTTAGATAGCACCAAATCCCCAAATTGAGGATCAGGTAGAATAACGCGTTTATCAGCTTTACGACGACGTGACATTTATTTTCCCTTACTTCGGACGTTTCGCACCATAGCGCGAACGTGATTGTTTACGATCTTTAACACCTTGCGTATCCAACGTCCCGCGGACAATAGTATAACGCACACCCGGTAAGTCTTTAATACGACCACCACGAACAAGAACAACAGCATGCTCCTGCAAGTTATGACCTTCACCAGGTATATAACAAATAACCTCTGCACCAGTAGTCAAACGAACCTTAGCAACCTTACGCAAAGCAGAGTTCGGCTTCTTAGGTGTTGTTGTATATACGCGCGTACAAACGCCACGACGCTGAGGATTACCTTGCAGCGCTTTAGTTTTCTTAGCTTTCACAGGCTTCTTACGAGGCTTACGAATTAATTGTTGAATGGTTGGCATATCAAACCTTCTTAAATTCTCTTATCATTTCTTTAGACGGAGGCATTTAGCGCGGATTTAGCTCTCTTGTCAAACACTATTACGTGTTAACAGAGGGAAAATTCCGCAGAGCATCTGAAAATTTCAAACCACGCTAAAAAAAAGTGACGTTGAAACCATTTATTTCAGATGTTGCACGCCCCTACTATTTCAATGAAACTCTCAGGACGCCCATCACAGTGGCGCGGAATATAAGTCAAAGATTCGGTTTCGTCAAGAAAAGTTTTAATAAAAAGTGAATATAATATTATTAGCCTTAAAAGATGACATTTGTGATGTTTTTATAACGGATAAAAACAAGCCATTGCAGTTCACCAAAAAACGAAAAAGGGGCGCAAAAAGCACCCCTTTTAAATAAATTTTATTTAGAAATTATCCATTTGCAGCTTCTTTTTCATCACTGCTAGTTTCAATTTCAACACCCTCTGGTAACGCATCATCAGCAGGAGCATCCAAAACATCTGACTGAGGCATGTTAGCGATAACAACTTCATCTCTTTCAGCAGCTAAGCGCTTCACCTTATTGACGAAGGCTCCTGTACCGGCAGGAATTAAGCGACCAACAATAACATTCTCTTTCAAGCCATGCAGACGGTCAACCTTACCATTAACAGCCGCATCTGTTAGAACGCGTGTTGTTTCCTGGAACGACGCCGCAGAAATGAATGAACGTGTCTGCAATGATGCCTTTGTTATACCTTGCAAGATTGGCTTACCTTCAGGAGGTATCTTACCTTCTTCAATATGCTTTCTTCTGATCAGGTCAAACTCTTCGCGATCCTCTGTTTCACCGATTAGATAAGTAGAATCACCAACTGCTGTGATTTCAACTTTTTGCATCATCTGATGAACGATAACCTCAATATGTTTATCGTTGATCTTAACACCTTGAAGACGATAAACATCCTGAACCTCTTGTGTTAGATACTCGGCCAAGGCTTCAACACCCATAACATCCAAGATATCATGCGGAACCAATGCTCCATCTAACAATGGGTCACCTTTACGCACGAAGTCACCTTCATGAACAGCCATGTGACGACCTTTAGGTATCAGATATTCAACCGCTTCTGCTTCTGCATCCGTAGGACGAACAACTATACGACGCTTAGACTTATAGTCTTTACCAAATTCAACGTAACCATCAATTCCTGATATAACGGCAAAGTCCTTAGGTATACGTGCCTCAAACAGTTCAGCCACACGTGGCAAACCACCGGTAATATCACGAGTTTTCGACGTTTCACGTGGAATACGCGCAATGATATCACCCGCCTTTACCTCTTGCTCATTATCAACAGACAAAACAGCGTCAGCAGATAGATAGTAATTAGCAGGCATAGTGTTATTCAAAATAAGAACTTCACCTTTACTATCTAGCATAGAGATACGTGGCTTAAGATCCCCACCTTTTGGCTGTGAGTGCCAATCGATAACTTTCTTAGAAGAAATACCAGTTGCTTCATCAACATTATCAGTAACAGAAACACCCTCTATCAAGTCAATATAGTGAGCCACACCATCTTTTTCTGTAATAACAGGAATTGTGTACGGGTCCCACTCGGCCATTTTCTCACCAGCTTTAATTTTGCTCTTATCTTGAACAAACAAGCGAGAACCATATGGAACACGTTGAACTGACTTTTCATCGCCATTCTTATCAAGAATAACAATTTCAGAGTCTCTGCTCATAACAATTTCAACACCTTCTGAGTTTGTTACGATGTTCTTGTTACGAATCTCAACTTTACCATCAAGGTTGGCTTCAATATGTGAACGCTCTACGCTCTTCTGAGCGGCACCACCAATGTGGAATGTACGCATTGTAAGCTGTGTACCCGGCTCACCAATAGATTGAGCAGCCATAACACCCACTGCTTCACCAAGGTTGACCTCAGTCCCGCGAGCAAGGTCACGTCCATAACATTTACCACAAACACCATTATTAGCTGCTTCACATGTCAGGACAGAACGCACAAGTACTTCTTGTATTCCTGCTTCATCAACACTTTCTGACATTGCCTCATCCATAATCTGGCCAGCTTTGATAAGAACATCACCGGAAGACGGATCAATTATATCAACAGCAGCAGCACGTCCAAGTATACGTTCTGAAACAGGAACAGAAACATCTGTTCCATTCATAACAGGGCGCATACTAATACCACGTTCCGTGCCACAATCATGTTCAGTGATAATTGCATCTTGCGCAACATCAACCAAACGACGTGTCAGATAACCAGAGTTAGCAGTTTTAAGAGCAGTATCCGCCAAACCTTTACGCGCTCCGTGGGTGGAGTTAAAGTATTCAAGAACCGACAGACCTTCTTTAAAGTTTGAAATAATCGGGTTTTCGATAATTTCACCAGAAGGTTTAGCCATAAGACCACGCATACCTGCTAGCTGACGTATCTGAGCAGCAGAACCACGAGCACCGGAATGAGCCATCATGTAAACGGCGTTCATCTTACCGGAAGTATCTGAAATACGCTCCATCATTGCAGAAGCAACATCATCGGTACAACGTGACCATACGTCGACAACCTTGTTGTATTTTTCACCCTTAGTGATCAAACCATCCATATATTGCTGTTCAAATTCACCAACGCTTGCCTTTGCTTCGCCAACAAGATCTTTCTTCGCATCAGGAATAATCAAATCATCCTTACCGAAAGAAATACCTGAAATACATGCATATTTGAAACCAAGTTTCATCAGTCTATCACAGAAAATAACCGTTTCTTTCTGACCACAATGACGATAAACAACATCAATCATGTCAGAAATTTCTTTTTTCGTAAGAACCTGATTTAACACATCAAACGACACTTTAGGATGACGAGGCAGTAATTCAGACATCAAAATACGGCCAGGTGTTGATTCAACAATCACTGTCTCACGATCACCATTTGCATCAACGCCGTGGTAACGACACTTAACCTTAGCATGTAGAGAAACAACCTTGTTTTCCAAAGCATGCATAATCTCACCCGCTCCGCGGAAAATCATGCCTTCACCTTGCTTACCATCTTGTGCAATCGATAGATAATAAAGACCTAAAATAATATCCTGTGAAGGAACAATAATAGGCTTACCATTTGCAGGAGACAGAATGTTATTTGTCGCCATCATCAAACAACGCGTTTCAAGTTGCGCTTCAATAGAAAGCGGAACGTGAACAGCCATTTGGTCACCGTCAAAGTCGGCGTTAAATGCAGTACAAACAAGTGGGTGAAGCTGGATCGCTTTACCTTCAATCAATACCGGTTCAAACGCTTGAATACCAAGTCTGTGCAATGTAGGTGCACGGTTAAGCATAATTGGATGCTCACGAATAACTTCTTCAAGAATATCCCAAACTTCCGGGCGTTCCTTTTCAACCATTTTCTTAGCTGCTTTAACCGTAGAGGCCATGCCATAGATTTCAAGCTTATGATAGATAAACGGCTTGAACAGCTCTAGCGCCATCTTCTTAGGCAAACCACATTGATGCAGTTTTAATTCCGGACCAACAACAATCACCGAACGACCTGAATAGTCAACACGCTTACCAAGAAGGTTCTGACGGAAACGACCTTGCTTACCTTTAAGCATATCAGATAGTGACTTCAACGGACGCTTGTTAGCACCGGTAATCACACGACCACGACGACCGTTATCAAACAGAGCATCAACAGATTCTTGCAACATACGTTTTTCGTTACGTACGATAATGTCAGGTGCACGAAGCTCCATCAAACGCTTCAAACGATTGTTACGGTTAATCACACGGCGGTAAAGATCATTAAGATCTGATGTCGCAAAACGACCACCATCTAGTGGAACAAGCGGGCGAAGCTCTGGCGGAAGAACTGGAACAACATCCAAGATCATCCATTCAGGGCGAGTACCAGAAGAGATAAATGCTTCTAGAAGTTTTAAACGCTTAACAAGTTTCTTACGCTTAGCTTCAGAATTTGTCTCACGAAGATCTTCTTCAACTTGCTCTAACTCTGCTTCCATATCCAAGTCAGATAGGATTTCCTTCATTGCCTCTGCACCGATACCAGCACGGAAGTTCTCTTCACCATACTCATCTTGAGCATCGTAATATTCTTCTTCTGATAATAGCTGGAATGGCTTTAGAGGAGTCATCCCAGGCTCTATCACGATGAAATTTTCAAAGTAAAGTACACGCTCAAGCTCTTTTAGAGTCATGTTCATGATCAAACCAATACGCGATGGTAATGATTTCAAGAACCAAATATGTGCAACAGGAGACGCAAGATCAATATGACCCATGCGCTCACGACGCACCTTAGTCAATGTAACCTCCACACCACATTTTTCACAAATGATACCCTTATATTTCATGCGCTTATACTTACCACACAAACATTCGTAGTCTTTTACAGGTCCGAAAATACGTGCACAGAACAAACCATCTTTTTCTGGTTTAAACGTACGATAGTTAATTGTTTCCGGTTTCTTCACTTCACCAAAAGACCAAGAGCTGATCTGTTGTGGTGACGCGATAGAAATACGCAAGCTGTCAAAGCTTTGTGGTCCTGTAGGTTGACCAAATAAGTTCATCAATTCATTCATTACTTTTTTCCCTTTATTTTCTTGGGGCTATATTCTCAAATAATCAATCCGCTTAGGATGACTTGCCGCTTTGTTTCAAATCAATATTAAGACACAAGGCTCTCAATTCTTTTGTAAGAACGTTGAAACTTTCCGGAATACCGATTTCGAAGTTGTCCTCTCCACGTACGATTGATTCATACACTTTAGAACGACCAGCAACATCATCAGATTTAACAGTTAGCATTTCTTGTAGAGTATATGCCGCACCGTAAGCCTGTAGAGCCCAAACTTCCATCTCACCAAAGCGCTGTCCACCAAACTGAGCTTTACCGCCAAGTGGTTGCTGCGTTACTAGTGAATATGGACCGATTGAACGGGCGTGAATTTTATCATCAACCAAGTGATGAAGTTTCAACATATACATCACACCAACAGTCACATCACGGTGGAAATATTCACCGGTACGACCATCAATCAAACGCATCTGACCAGAAGTGTTAACGCCAGCATTCTCAAGAAGACCTGAAATATCATCTTCATTTGCACCATCGAAAACAGGAGTACCCATCGGAACGCCGTCACGAAGGTTGTTAGCCATTTCAACAACTTCTTTATCATCAAGAGTTTTAACTTTGTTTTTAAACTCACGATCACCATAAACACCTTCAAGTTTCTCATCCAGAGTTCCACGCTCTTCCGATGTTATGGCTTTTTGGTCTTGGAATGCATCAACGATATCGCCGATTTGCTTACCAATATTCAAAGAAGCCCAACCCAAATGTGTCTCTAAAATCTGACCAACGTTCATACGTGATGGAACACCAAGAGGGTTCAACACGATATCAACAGTACGACCATCTTCAAGATACGGCATATCTTCTTGCGGCATAATACGTGAAACAACACCTTTGTTACCATGGCGCCCCGCCATTTTGTCACCTGGTTGCATTTTACGCTTAACCGCTACGAAAACTTTAACCATCTTCATAACACCCGGCAACAATTCGTCACCACGCTGAAGTTTTTCAACTTTGTTTTCGAAACGCTCTTTAAGATCATCAACAGCACTATCAAAAGTTTCTGACATTGCCTCAATTTCAGCCATACGATTTTCATCTACAACTGCGATTTGGCGCCAATAACCACGCTTAACATCATCAAGAACAGCGCGAGTAATTGCATCTCCCTTTTTGATACCAGCATCTCTTTGTGCTGCTGCGGCTTCTTGACCCTCAAGCATTTCAGCCAAACGACCATAGAAACCGTCTTCAAGAATACGACGTTCATCGTTACGGTCTTTTGCAAGACGTTCAATTTCATCTTGTTCAATTGACAATGCACGAGCATCTTTATCAACACCACGACGGTTAAATACACGAACCTCAACAATCGTACCGGAAGCACCCGGTGGAAGACGAAGAGAAGTATCTTTAACATCTGCCGCTTTTTCACCAAAGATAGCACGTAGAAGCTTTTCCTCAGGTGTCATTGGGCTTTCGCCTTTTGGCGTAACTTTACCAACCAAGATATCACCAGGGTGAACTTCCGCACCGATGTGAACGATACCGGCCTCATCAAGATGCTTAAGTGCTTCTTCACCAACATTTGGAATATCACGTGTAATCTCTTCTGCACCCAAACGAGTGTCACGAGCCATAACGTCGAACTGCTCCAAGTGAATAGATGTATAAACATCATCACGAACAACGCGCTCATTGATAAGGATTGAATCCTCGAAGTTATAACCATTCCAAGGCATGAAAGCCACTGTCATGTTACGACCAAGCGCCAACTCACCCATATCAGTAGATGGACCGTCCGCAATAATGTCACCTGCAGAAACCTTATCACCAACACGAACAAGTGGGCGTTGGTTAATACATGTGTCTTGGTTAGAGCGCTGGAACTTAGATAATTTATAAATATCTACAACCGGCTCATCCGCGCTAACTATTTCAGTTGCTTGAACAACAATACGTTGAGCATCAACCTTAGTGATAACACCAGTACGACGCGCAACAACAGATGCACCAGCATCTCTCGCAACAGTTGCCTCCATACCTGTACCAACGATTGGTGCATGTGACTTAAGCAAAGGCACAGCCTGACGCATCATGTTCGAACCCATAAGAGCGCGGTTAGCATCATCGTTTTCAAGGAATGGGATCAAAGAAGCAGCGACAGAAATCATCTGTTTCGGCGAAACGTCCATGAAGTCAATATTTTCAGCCGTAGCCATAACGTTCTCACCTGCCTCACGACATGAAACAAGATCAGAATCGAAACCACCATCATCTGTTAAAACAGAGTTTGCCTGAGCAATTGTGTACCTAGCCTCTTCCATAGCAGGCATATAAACAACTTCGGATGTAACTTTACCATCAGAAACTCTTCTATATGGACTTTCAATAAAGCCATATTGGTTAACCTTGGCAAAAGTAGCAAGTGAGTTAATCAAACCAATATTTGGCCCCTCTGGTGTTTCAACCGGACAAATACGACCATAGTGAGTTGGGTGAACATCACGAACTTCAAAACCTGCACGCTCACGCGTTAGACCACCCGGCCCAAGCGCAGAAAGGCGACGTTTGTGTGTAATTTCAGATAATGGGTTAGTTTGGTCCATAAACTGTGACAACTGAGATGAACCAAAGAATTCACGAACAGCAGCCTGCAATGGCTTTGAGTTAACCAAATCATGCGGCATGTATGTGTCAATCTCAACTGATGACATACGCTCACGAATTGCGCGCTCCATGCGTAACAAACCAACACGAACCTGATTTTCCATTAATTCACCAACAGAACGAACACGACGGTTACCTAGGTTGTCAATATCATCAACCTCACCTTTACCATCCTTCAGATCATGCAAGTATTTAACGATTGCAAGGATATCTTTCTTACAAAGAATACGGAATTGATCATCAGCATCCAATTCAAGGCGAGAATTCATTTTAACACGACCAACCGGGGACAAATCATAACGCTCAGCATCAAAGAACAATGAATCAAACAATGCTTGCGCAGAGTCAACTGTTGGCGGCTCACCCGGACGCATAACACGATAAATATCGATCAACGCTTCTTCACGAGTATCACATTTATCAGCCATCAAAGTATTACGAAGATACGGACCAACACTTAGGTAATCAATAGCAAGAAGAGGCAGCTCCTCAACACCAGCTTCTGAAAGAACCTCAAAATCAGCTTCTTCAAGTTCATGGCCCGCTTCAAATATTACCTGACCAGTAGTCATATCGAATATGTCTGTTGCCAAATATTGACCCACTAAAAAGTCTGCTTGCATCAAAACATCAGTCAAACCAGCTTCTTCAAATTTCTTTGCTTTACGAGGAGTAATCTTAGATCCCTCTTCTGCAATGATGTCACCAGTCTTAGCATCAACAAGATCATAAGAAAGCTTAACACCGCGCAGTCGTTCACCATCAAATGGTGTTTTCCAACCTTTTTTATCGCTTGTGTAAACAATAGAATCATAGAATGTTCCAAGAATTTCTTCGTTAGACATACCCTGAATTAGCAACGGATCGATTTCATCATCACTATCAGCAGCTTCCACGCGCAGAGATTCTGTGTCAGAACTATCCAAGCAACGTAAGAAAGTGGTAAGCGGAAGCTTACGACGACGGTCTATACGAACATACATTTGATCTTTCGCATCAAATTCAAAATCCAACCATGAACCACGGTAAGGAATCACACGCGCAGAGAACAAATACTTACCAGAAACGTGCGTTTTACCATTATCATGATCAAAGAACACACCCGGACTACGGTGCATCTGAGAAACAACAACACGCTCTGTACCATTAATAACGAAAGTACCATTCTTAGTCATCATGGCCATATCAACCATATAGACATCTTGTTCTTTAATATCGCGAATAGAACGAAGACCTGTATCCTCATCCACATCAAAAACAGACAAACGAAGTGTAACACGTAGAGGAGCAGCATATGTCATCCCACGTTGACGACATTCATCAACATCGTATTTAGGCTCTTCAAATTCATATTTAACAAAGTCAATTTCAGCCTTATCACCAAAATCACGAATAGGAAATACAGATGCAAGCACCTCTTCCAATCCACTCATTTCACGTTCACTAGCAGGAATATCCTTTTGCTGAAAACGCTCAAAAGATTCACACTGAAGCTCAATAAGGTTTGGCATATTAGCAACCGTATCAATACGACCAAAATCACGACGCACGCGTTTACGGCCTATGAAGCTTTCAATATTATTAGCAGAGTTAATTGTATTCGATGTTTTAGCTTTTGCTGCGCACATATTTGTCCTACCTTTGTATTATTCCAAAGCAAAATGAACCACCCCCTCTTCTTCTATTACCAAAGAGTGAAGCAGTATATTAATTAGCGGTTTCCGCCATTGCGGATTGACGTTTTTACTATAAGTGTCACGTTCATCCCAGAAAAGTTTTATGCTGTATGGCCTACGACAAGGAACTTGTCAACCTTAAATATCCCATAGACCAGAAAAAAGCATCTCCCACTTAAATTGAAATGGGAAATGCTTGATAGTATTTTATATAAATTACTTAAGTGAAACAGTCGCGCCAGCCGCTTCCAATTTCGCTTTGATTTCTTCTGCTTCAGCTTTTGGTGCAGCTTCTTTAACAGCTTTACCACCTGCTTCAACAAGTTCTTTAGCTTCTTTCAAGCCTAGACCTGTAATTGCACGAACTTCTTTGATCACAGCAATTTTAGATGAACCAGCAGAATCAAGAATAACATCGAAGTCACTCTTTTCAGCAGCAGCTTCTCCACCAGCAGCAGCAGCAACCGGTGCAGCAGCAGCAGCAGCAGTAACGCCCCACTTCTCTTCAAGAAGCTTTGAAAGCTCCGCAGCTTCTAAAACACTCAACTCAGAAAGTTGATCAACAATTTTACCTAAATCAGCAGCCATAATATTTTCTCCTTTTATAAAACTAATTCGCCGAACTATAATTCAGTCGCACCCCCGACATGGCGATGCGCCTAAAAACCTTTAATTATTTTTCACTATACGCCTTGGTAACACCAACAAGATCACGTGCAGGTGCCGCAGTAACGCTTGCGATTTTCTGTGCAGGCGCCTGTAGCAATCCAATAAGCTTGGAACGTATTTCATCAAGTGATGGAAGTTTCGCAATCGCCGCAACTCCCTCAGCATCCAAAATCATATCACCCATAGCACCACCAACAATGATTAACTTGTCATTGTCTTTTGCAAATTTATAAGCAACACGCGCAGCAGCAATAGGATCCTTAGATGTAGCAACACCTGTTGGACCAGTAAATAGACCATCTAACTGTTCAAACTTAGTGCCCTTTATGGCAATCTTGGTCAAAGAGTTTTTTGTCACCTTAAATGATGCACCCTCTTTACGAAGATTAGAGCGCAGCTCAGTCAATGCAGCAAAATCCAAACCCGAATATTGGGTAACAACAACCATCTCTTCATTTGAAAAACGCTCATTCAGCGCCTTAATTTCTTCTTCTTTTTCTGCTCTGCTCAGACTCATGAGTCTTACTCCTAAATTTGTTTATATAATAAATTACCAATAAAAAATGGCTCTGCAATTCTAAATGCAAAACCACCTACCCAATGCGACAAAGACTAAAAACCCTAAATAAGGATTATCGCTTCACTCTATCTATGCAGGACTTACAATATGCCTAACAGTCTTGGACAGGTTATTAATTTCAAGCGCTTTATAGATTGCTTACAGCGCAGCGTCAAGAACTATTTTAATTATGAACACATAAAGGCAACAAAAAACAGCCACATAAAATTATGAGGCTGTTTCAAATAATATATTACATACCGGATTAAGCCGCTTGAACAGTTTCAAAGTCAACTTTCAAGCCAGGACCCATAGTCGATGACAAAGATACTTTGTTAATGTAAGTACCTTTCGCACCGGCAGGCTTTGCACGCTTAATTGCTTCAACAAAAGCAACGATGTTTTCAGCCAGTTTTTTATCATCAAAAGATGCTTTACCAACACGAGCGTGAACAACACCAGCTTTTTCAGCACGGAATTCAAGCGCACCTGCTTTTGCTTCGGTAACTGCCTTCTCAACATTAGGAGTAACACTGCCTAGTTTTGGATTAGGCATCATGCCTTTTGGACCCAAAACCTTAGCAACACGACCAACCAAAGCCATCATGTCAGGAGTAGCGATACAACGATCAAAGTCTACTTCACCATTTTGGATTTTTTCAACAAGGTCTTCTGCACCAACGATATCCGCACCAGCAGCCTTAGCTTCTTTTGCTTTATCATCTTTTGCAAAAACAGCAACGCGAACTGTAGAGCCTGTTCCATTTGGAAGAGACACCATTCCACGAACTTGCTGATCAGCATGCTTAGGGTCAACACCTAAGTTCATCGCAATTTCGATTGTTTCATCAAATTTACTGTCTTTACTAACGTCTTTAAGCAAAGCAATAGCATCGCTCAAAGCATAAAACTTTTCGCGATCTACTTTTCCAACTAATGATTTAGCTTTTTTTGTCAATTTTGCCATGTTATTAACCCTCCACGACTTCGATACCCATAGAACGGGCCGAGCCTTCAATGATTTTCATTGCCGCATCAATATCATTGGCATTCAAATCTTCCATTTTCTTTTCCGCAATATCTTTAATTTGAGATTGACGAACCTGACCAACTACCTCACGGCTTGGGTTATTTGCACCAGACTTAACCTTAGCAGCTTGCTTCAAGAAGTAACTTGCCGGTGGAGTCTTTGTGATAAATTCAAAAGAACGATCTTCAAAAACCGTAATCTTAACAGGAATTGGAATACCTTTACTGTCTTCTGTTTTCGCGTTAAACGCCTTACAGAATTCCATGATATTCACACCGTGCTGACCCAAAGCAGGTCCAACTGGTGGGGATGGGTTAGCAGCACCACCTGGTATTGTCAGGCTAATATAACCTGATACTTTTTTTGCCATTTCATTTCTCCTTCAAATAGCTTTTTCAATATAAGCAGCGTTAATAACGCAACTTAGTTGGAGACTGTGGTTCGGCTCTTACATGGTCTTATTGCAAGAAAACCTTCCACACCTTGCGCGGAACATAATACAAAGGAGCAACACAAAGCAAGACAAAATTTAAAGCATGCGCATTAATGAATATGGATGAGTAACTACAAAGATATATATTACTTAAAATATACCGGATGCCTCTTCCTTATCTGTTGCTCAAAACTATCTATATGTGGGGAAAGCATATAATCAGGATTTAATCTGCGCATTTGATCCCAACTGGCCCACGCATTAACCATATCCAGATCCTTGAAATACTTATCACCAAGATCCTTATAGGCGGCCAGCAAAAACGGGTTATTTTCCAACGCCTGTAAAATAAGGTCTTTTGCCTCATCCGTTTTTCCAGCCATAGCCAAGTAATTAGCAAGATATACGTTCAAAATATAGCTATGCTTATCGCCCCTTTGACGCTCTTTATCAATTATATTTATTGCCTTTTGTAGCTGGTCTTTTGACTTTGTTTTAGGTTGCTGCCTTATCGCATTAGTAAGATCCAAGACACCACTACCCTTTGGTGCTTCAGAGAAAATGCGCTGCACCTCGGCTTTACGAGCCTCAACACCCTCACCACCAGTTTGAACAGCATATTCATGAAACAATAAAGAGGCTTCCATGTGTTTTTTCTTATCAACCAATCCATTAATTTCCTCAAAATATTCATCTATGGTTTTTTCTTTCTTATTTTTAGAAAGCTTAACAACCTTATTCAGCCTTTTATTTCTGGAGTATTCTTCCACATAACCATCAGGAATACCGATCACCCCAACGCCCTCTTCAACAAAATCTGAAATTGATAAATTTACCTCTGTTAACGAAGGAACAACCTGCTTTAACATGTATGAGAGAGAAGAAAACACCACATCCTTCTCACTTAAATCTCGCCAAATAATCGGATGGATATTGTGTTCATAAACAAGGTATTTCTTATAACTATCCCTCACCCCCTCTCGTAACGGATAGTCAGACATCATGTAAAATGCCACCTCATCTCCACCATAAAGATATTGAGTTTCGTCATTTTGATTAACTACCTTAACTTTATCAGCAATTTCAGAATCAGGCTTATCGCCAAACAACGCCTCAAGGTAAAAAGGATCGGTCACCAGAGTAGCACCTGTTGACTCTTGCGCCTTTTTCTCCAGATAAGACCTTCTTTTATTTTCAAAATCCCTGAATGCAGGGATTGCATATAATGAGGTTTTAATAAAAGTATGATTATGATGATTAACCAAGATCAGCTTATCAGAGGTAAAGTCGTAAATTTTTTCTGCAACCCCTTTCCTAACACTTATTTTTTCAGCCTCTAAGGTTACTATATATGATTTATATTTTTCCTTAACATCCATACCAGTGTCACCAACACTTTTGGAATAATGCTCCACCACCTTTGACTTCACCTCAAATTGAGCAGATTGCGCAAAACCCACACCAGTGGAAAAGAAAATATATGCAATTGATAATATTAAGATTTTTCTCACAAGCATTCTCCGCAAACAATTATAACGCTTCCTTATACATGATTTTTAATTAACATGACATATGCGGGTGAATATTAGACGCACAAGAATACGCACAACTCCGAGAGACAAACAAGTTTACAGGATAGCAACATTTAGAACAGCAACCCTAAAAGAAAACCAACAAAACCTCCTGAAATTGCCACGAATATATAAGCAATTACAAACATCCCCTTGCCATCATCGTCTCTCATGCTCTCTACTCCCTATTATTAGCCCATTGAAAAAGCCACCAAGATCACTCTTGGTAGCCGGGAGTTTGTAACCGCAAAATCTCACGAGAAAACGGCGCGATGCTTTTAGCTTACGCCTGAACATAACATCGCCTCCCGGCCATAAGACCGAGGGACGACATCTATGATGCGCTAACATTTTCAGAAAACGCATCAATCACGGTTGATGCCAACCGCGCGAGATTTTTTAGAGGTTACAAAGCCCCGAGTTCACACAACAATGTGAACCTGCAACCATATTGCGTGGAATGGACGAAATTGCAAGATAATTATTAGTTTAGCATTGATACAGAGTATCTTGGAAATCATTAACAGGGGCAGCAAAAAACAGCTTTAAGCAAATGTTAGCTTAAAACCGTTGGTATTACTAGTATTTCTGAACTGTATTGAACGGTGTAAAACGTCGCATTGGTA
>JBOEGH010000020.1:0-6879 GCA_050633325.1 Alphaproteobacteria bacterium | reverse complement strand
CGTTGATTACCCTTGAGGATCATCGTGAGCCTCACTTTCTGGCTGGCTTTGGGGCTTTAAGCCCATAGCTTTGATCAGGGTGTCACGCATCCACTGGATGGCTGTAACGGACTCATTTAGGGATTCCAGTACTTCATTATTAACAGGTAAGGAGCCTGAGTTGGCCGCTTTTGCCAGTTGGTTGATGTTGGAGGCTATGCGCGATTGGCCCAAAGCTCCTAAAAGCTTGGCAAGTTGCTTGCGATCATGCTGTGGAACTGTGCGAGGAGCGGCAGGTCGCAGGCCTTTGGCAAAGATCGCATCCTTGATGAATTGACCAAGCGGCCTGCCTTCAGCCAGCTTTGTGAGTTCTGCTCGTTCTTCATTATTAAGGCGTAATGAGAATGGCGGCGGATACTTCTTTTCCGGGTTTTTTCTGTTTTTAGTCATTTTACCGCCTCCCACTTGTTAAGTAGGGGGTGGTGTGGGTATAATCCGCGCCCTTAAAGTCGTGAACTCCCTCTATATCTGATAGTAGCGCGGCTAAGGTGGTGGGTTTAGATGCTATGTCATGGGCTATGAATAGCGGTCTGTACAGGTGGTATCCAGCCCCCGCTACCATTTGAACAGACGGTCTGTAGATAGCGTTGTTATTAACGACTTTATCTACAGGCCGTTTTTCATTTCCGGATATGCTCATAGCATTCTCCTTTGTCGCAATTGCAAGAATTCCCGCAAGATCACCATGTAAGTCTATTTGAAGGCCATCTTCATTATCTGGTGGTGTTAGAACAATCTTCTCGATTAATGCTCGTACATGCTCACGCGGCTCTCCCGCATCATTTCCCTGTAATGTATGGGTTATCTGTTTGATCTGGGCTTGGTAGCGACTGGCCATTGCAGGATGAATGAAGCTTTTAGGCTCTGCGCCTGCACATTTGATCAATTCTGCCACTTCATCTTGCCTGCTAACTATCCTTTCAAGCTCATCCTTGATCATGGCGGCAGGTACACCGTCCTTAATCGCTTGTATGACGTTTTCTTTATCTTTGGCAAGCTTGGCTTGCTCAGACTTTAAGCTCTTCAGCTCGGCATTCTGGGCTGATCTTAGGGTATTGATATGGCGGGTATATTCCTTACAGAACACATCCACCAGATCATCACGCATCAAATGGGTTTGTAACGCCCCCAACACCATGTTTTCCAGCTTGCTACGCAGGATAGTGGTTTTGTTGGTGCAAACGCTCTCCCCCTTGTTACGGGCGGCGGAGCAGCCATAACGCTCAGAATTGACCTTGGCAAAGCCAGCACCACATGATCCGCATTTGAGCAGGCCTGATAGTAGATATTTAGGCCGTTTCTTAGCTCCTAAATACCCTGTGCGCTCATCCAGTTCCTTTTGGCGGGCTTTAGCCGCATCCCAGAGCTCTTGGCTCACAATGCGTAGTTTGGGCATATCCTTTCTGATCCACTCATTCTCAGGGTTAGGGCGTGAAAGACGCTTACCCGTTGAAGGGTCTTTGATAAAACGCTGGCGGTTCCAGATCAACTCCCCGATATAGAGATGGTTATTGATGATGCCTGTACCGCGCCTGCGGTTGCCATAGATGGTGGATTGCCCCCATGATTTGCCTGATGGGCACGGAACACCTTCATCATTCAGATCAGAGGCGATAGATTTGGGTGATTTGTTGTCATTGGCGTATTCGCTAAAGATACGCCTGATAATCTCAGCTTGGGTATCATCAATCTCACGATCACCCTTAATTGCCTCCCCATGGACATCAAAGCGCTTAACCACCTTATAGCCGTAAGCAAGTCCACCGCCTGATTTTCCTTTTTCTACCTTACCGCGTAATCCCCGACGGGTCTTATCAGCCAAGTCTTTAAGGAACATGGCATTCATGGTGCCTTTCAAGCCGATATGAAGGGTGGAGATTTCACCCTCAGACAGGGTGATGATTTTAACGCCTGCAAACTCCATGCGTTTATAGATGCCTGCAATATCCTCCTGATCACGGGATAATCTGTCCATTGCCTCACAGAGCAGAACATCAAATTCACCATTCATGGCCGCTTGGAGTAGGGATTGAATACCGGGGCGTATCAAAGATGCCCCTGAAACCCCTGCATCGGTATAGCAGTTTTGCACCGCCCAGCCTTCAGATTGTGATTTTTCGCTGCAAAGACGGATTTGATCTTCTATTGACGCATCACTTTGAAGGTCAGAGCTGTATCGTGCATAAATGCTAACGCGTAAGGTCATATCATTTACCATCTGTTCTTTTGTCGGGGGCGGCAAGCGCGTCTGTGTACATTTGGAAATCTTCAATGGCAGCGCGTCTTGCCAGATATTTTACGAGAGCAATTACCCGCTCATCGCTACAGCCCCCATTATGACTCGGTTTCAAGGGAGTCATCAAACCTAGTTGGCCGTCATTGGTGCCGCTACTCTTATGGGGATTATCGGGGGATATTTTCATCATATATCCCCTAAAAAAAGAGCGAAGGCTATGTCCCGCCCTCGCTTTATATTCTGCGCTATGAAGCCGCATCCTGAGAGAGCGTCTAAATTAGGCAAAATAAAACGCTCATGCGAGTTCTTTGCGCTACAAGTAAAAGCGCGGAATATTACTGTATTCCCATGCGCTCTCTCATACTTAAGTATATGGCTCAATTCCTTAACAATTAGTAAATGCGTGACGCAAAAGGCGCAGTTTTCTGCGGTTTTTAAAAGGGTGAGTTTTACATCTAATGTATTAATCATGACTTGCGCACCGCCATGGCCACCATGCGAAACAATAGGCATGAGGCAATAATCCCACCAATCCACCATGAGATATTTTGAATAAATAGCGTCTTTAATATTGCTGCGATGGCAAACAGCATGGAACACAGGCAAATACGCTCTAAAATGCTCGGTCTTGCTTGGGATTTAGTGACAAAGTGATCACCACGACTAAGAGTAGGGGCGCTTTGGCGGGCATGTAACATGCGCCGCCAGATATAGCATTGGTGCCAGCCTTTCACGGCAAAGAACAAAAATACCCATGGCACAAATATAAAGACCTCATATCGCCAATCGCTTTTTGGATAGAGCGGATAATCTTGTATCAAGATGATGGCGCAGCCATAGGCGCTGGCTATAAACAGACAAATGATCAAAGGTAATCGCATCATCATTTACCCTCCGTCAAAAACTTTATCGAGCGCACTGCCAATATCAAAACCTGCGCGCTTAAAGTTTATAGGGCGAGGTACAGGTAGTTTCGCAAAATCAGGGTGTGTATCAAAAATAGGCTGACCTTTTTTGTTGCGATAACGAGCATCTAAAAAGTGAACACTTTTAAAACAGATCACTGGATGAGCATGAGGTAAGATCAAGATTTGTACCGCAGGATGCATGGTCATGATTTCATCAGGGGTAATAAGACTACGTGAGGTCAGGCCGTCATCACGGCTTAGATAGTTGGGGTCTGTGAATAGACCAGCGCGCATGGCTGCACTGGCATGGCTCAAGCTTTCAATGGTGGTTACACCGCAAAGGCGCGATATGTAATCCGCCGTCATTAAGTCACGGGTTCCAAATATCTGTATAACACCGCTATTTGCAATAAAGGTTTGCCAGCGCTCGGAATAGATTGAGGCAAGCTGGTTTAAATCCTGCACAATCATATGAAGCTGCATCCCGTAGCCAGCCATCAGGCCGTAAGCACTTTCAATCACCTCCATACGGCCAAGGGCGGCGGCCTCCTCAATTAAGAAATAAACAGGAGGGCTGGGTTTGGTTTTAAAGCGGGTAACGGAAGTAATGGCAATGCTCAATATCATCCGTAAAAACCTGCTGAAATTTGATAGCCTGCCTGCGGGTAGGATAATGAATATATCGGTCTTGCCAGTTTCCAGCTCATCAAATGAAAAGTCAGATCCTGATAAGCAACGCTGGATTTTAGGGCTTTCAAGGAAATGAGTATTTTGTTGTGCGGTTGATAACACGCTGGAGAACTCTTTTTCTGCCTTGCTCATAATACGGGCTGCGGCCGCTCGTACTGCTTCATGTCTGCTTTGCGCCATACCTGCATAGACTAAAGAGATATTATCTGCCTCATCTTCTTCGAATTCACCAGCCACCATTTTCTTAAATTCATTGGATGATAAGTTAAGCAAACGCCTTACTTGTGCTAAGTCACGGGATTTATCATCTGTAGGCATTAAGGGTTTAGGTGTTGCGGCAACATATAATATTAATCCCATCACAAGTGCTCGCGCTTCATCGCTCCAAAACGGATCTTTAGCGCCGCGATCTGTAACCAAGCTTTGTGCGATCAGCATGGCATCTTCAACAAACGCATCATCTTTAGGATCAAGCCAGTCAAGCACGTTTAAACGCGCTGCTGTCATATCCAGATTTGGGCAAGCTAAATTCCAAGGATCAATCAGAACAACTTTATGGCCAAGCACGTCACGTCTGTAACGTGCAGCAATTAATGCCAGCTCACCATCTTTTACATCGAGAGCCACCAATGAACCAAGATGTTCTAAGCAGCGCGGCATGGATGCGGCGAGTAACTTACCGCTCCTTGTTGGTGCGATGGTCAGAAGGTGTTTTTGTGTATTGGTGGTAATGGCAAAGCTACGGGCTTTATTATGTTCGGCCAGACCGTAACCTAAGAATATTGAGCCATCCTCACCATAATGACGTTTTGCCAAATGCGCACGATCTGCAAGATTGGCTGATCCGTGTAAATGAGCATCACGGCTATAAATCCGGGAGGGCTGATTAGGGTTTTGCATGCTTCACCCCCTGACACTTACGAATATTGATAACCTTTTGTGAGTTATAGGCTTTACCGATTGCCCCAAAATATCGTGATAGGGAGTTCTTAATATTACCCCGCTGTTCTAAGAACTGATTGGTTATCCCTTCAAGGTGGGCGCGCTGCGTTCCACCGATAAAATACACAAAAGTATGGGTATCACCTTTCAATGAAAGCAATTCTTGCTTACGCACTGGGTCGGCCACCATATGACCATCCGTTATGATAATTACGGCCTTTTGATAACCAGAAAAATGAGGGCGGGATAGTTTTAGGTAAGCATCTTTTAGCGGAGCATAAATATCAGTTGCTGTACCGATTTGAATGGCATCAATTTCAAAGTGCTCAGCCGAGCAATATTGATAGCCTTTGTGAGTGTACTCCCAATTAACATCAAAGCTTGCCACCGCGCAAAGCGCGCTTGATGGCAATATGTTTAGAAACTCGGAGGCTGTTTTCTTAACATCGGCAAACTCATCCACCATGGAATAGCTTTTATCGATCAATATCGTAAAAGCCATCTTTGGTGGAGATTGAGTTATAGATTCATAATCAAAGCAGAGCTTTTCGCCGTTGGTATTATAAAGCGCGATACTGCTCAAAGGAGGGGATACAAAATTACCCTTCGCATCCTTAAAACTACCAATGACCTGAAAGCCATTAGGTAGTGGATTGGTGCGGATAATTTCTGATGTTCCTCCACTAAAGGCGAGCACTAGATTATTGTGTGTATCAATATCAAAGCCTGATTTGATAATAATGCCGTTGGCATTGACCATATAAAATTTTGAGATGGTCTCAATCAGAATGTCTGATATATCAAAGTTAGTATCCGTATTTAATTTAAGCGAAATATCTTGCTCAAAATTAAACAAAGATTGAATAACAATGATCGGCTTACCTTGCGTAGTACGATCAATAACATTGATTGTCGCTTCCTGCGCTTGGGCAGGATAAGTAGCAGCCATAAATAATATAGCTGCCATTGTTTTAGAATAACTCATGACAACCTCCCTTAAAGTAAATCTGAAAGGCTGGATTGCGTTTGCGCAGCCCCCAGCAAGGAAAAATCAAGCGTTTCTTCCCGTGAAGCCTTTAAAACACCAAGTGCTGCAAAGTAGGTAAGTAAGATTTGGTCTTGATCCTCATGAACGCGATACACCTTCAAAACACTCAATTCTTTCACAAAACCAGACAGAGCCAAATTATCGGGAATGGCTTGTGGTACTTGTACGCTTATAGGTGCACCCGTATTTTGAAACGGAACATGCACCGTAGACCCAACCCAGTACAAGCGGACATCATCAGGCTGTGTCAGATTGATAGTGGTTTGGATTTGATCAAAAGCCATTACAAGATCATTAAAGGATTGCTTAAAACTTAGTAATGATTTGATCTCTTCTGCTTGTTCCATTAATTGCCTTGGTGTTCCAGACCATGCAATGCGATTAGGCAGTGCGCCCAAAATAATATTAATCTGCGCATTACGCGTTGCCTTACGGTGATCCATCTCTGATAGTTGCTGCAATAAATGCAGCATCGTATTTAGCGCATCATCCTGATCAGGTGCTGCAATCGTTCCGCCATTTTCAAATAGGACAAATACCGATTGCACTGGTGGTTTTTGAGGAGGAGCCGAGCCATCGCCACACGCGCTTATGAATAATGCTATGAACATAAAAGTTAATATCTTCATCTTTACTACTCCTGATCTGATTTAAGGCTGTGAATGGCACGCGTGGTAAATAGCGCAAGAACAAGGTTAATCACCGCAATAACGGCACTAACCCCAATGGCCATGCCTTTATTTTGTGCGAGATAGCCGATAAGGCCGCTTTTGTTAGAAGTGCCGATAAAGCCTGATGGCAGAGATTCACGAGCAACCAAAGTGTATAGATTCACCACCTCTAACCCGATCACCAAACATAAGATAAAAGCAGCCAATCCAGCACAGACTTGGTTCTGAGGATGACTAAACCATTCTTGTGGGTCATCAAGGATGTTGTTACGAAATACTTCCGACCAGATAAACAAAGGTGTTGCCACCGAGAATATCGCCAGCAGCATAGAAATTATGTGGCTG
>JBOEGH010000019.1:0-56862 GCA_050633325.1 Alphaproteobacteria bacterium | reverse complement strand
GCTGCGCGGGCATATTCTGTTGCACGGCTTTCAAAGAAATTTGCATGTTCTGCACCATTTAACATCTCATCCATCCAAGGAAGAGGGTTTTTCTCTACACCGTATATAGGTTCTAAATTAAGTTGTTGCATACGACGATCACCAATAAAGCGTATATACTGCTTTACGTCGTCTGGGCACATGCCCTCAATCTCACCCATTTCAAAGCATAGATCGATAAAGGAATCTTCATGTTCTACGGTTACTTTACAAGCATCAGCAATTTCTGCCTTTAGTTCGTCATCCCAAATGTCTGGGTTCTCATCAATAAATTCATTGAATAGGCGCAACATTGATAGACAGTGCAGTGTTTCATCACGAACTGACCATGTAATAATTTGCCCCATCCCCTTCATTTTGTTAAATCGTGGAAAATTCATCAAAATGGCAAATGACGCAAATAAAGCCAGACCTTCTGTAAATGCACCAAACATAGCCATTGTTTTGGCAATGTCGCGTCTTGTATCCATCTTCGCATCTTGCAAGATATCAAATTTATCTTTCATGGCTTTATATTCTAGAAATGCAGAGTATTCTGATTCAGGCATACCAACTGTATCCAATAGATAAGAATATGCGGCAATATGAACAGTTTCTATGTTAGAGAACGCTGCCAACATCATTTGCACTTCAACGGGGCCGAAAACTTGCGCATAGTGTTTCATGTAACAGTTGTTAACTTCTACATCTGCTTGCGTAAAGAAACGAAAAATCTGTGTCAGAAGGTTCTTTTCCGCAGGAGTAAGGTTCTTGCGCCAGTCACGAACATCTTCCGCCAGTGGAACTTCTTCTGGAATCCAATGAACACGTTGTTGTGTTTGCCATGCTTCGAAACACCATGGATATAAGAAGGGCTTGTATATATGGCGTTCTTGTAACAATGGTGATTTGGCCATTAGTTCAGCTTCTTTATTGTCTGTATTCTTGCCCATGGTGCTGCTCCTTCAAATTAAACATCTATCATTAATCTTGTGATCTGACCTTAATAGATCGGACGATATTTTACTAGTGTTCTATGAAAACCCATGGTGATTTTATGAATCTCAAAAGCATGGTTAGTATTTAGGTTTTTAGTGTCGCGTCTTTTAATTTTGTATTTTTGTTATTGTGCTGTTACAAAATATATATGGAAGATAATTCAGAAGAAACTTACGAACTGTTGTGGATACGCCATGGTAAATCGCAGGGTAATGAAGACCCCTTTATATACACTGAAGGTGATCCTAATGTTGAGCTGACTGAGAAGGGGTGGCGTCAGGCGGTGCTTGCGGGTCAGTTTTTGAAAGATTATTTGGCCGATGACGGTGGGGCAGAAAGTGCTAATTTCTTGGTTGGTGAATTTATGCGCCACAGGCAAACATATCGTGGTATTTGGCATGGTATGGGGATGGAGGGTGAGCCACCAAAGCGTTTTGATTCTAGGTTAAATGAGCAAAGCTTTGGCGTTTTACCATACATGATCGGTAAAGAGGGGGAGTTCGAAACTCTCTCCAAAGAATATTCGAAACAAGTGCGTGATGGTAATCCATTCTCTGCCAGTGCCATGCATGGCGAGTCTGCACGTTTTACTCATGCTTTGGTTAAATCCCTTATGGACGGAACTTTGCAGCGTGATAAAGAGAAAGGCGATAACCGTATCGTGTTGGTAACATCAGGACGAGTTATCCAAACGGCTGTCATGAATTGGTTCCACTTACCAAGTCAAAGTATAGAAAATGGCCAACTGAAAAACCCTAATAACTGCGATATAATACGTATTAAAGGAAATGACGAGAATTGGGCAGCAACAAGAATATATGATGGAAAAAATGCTCAACCACGCAATGATAACATAATTGAAGGAATAGATCCTCTAAGTGTTCCCGACGTTCCTGATTTTATTTTGAACGATCATGATTTAGGTCATAATGATTTGTAAATAAACAGTTATCCAAAGTCTGCAACCGGCACATCGGTGAGAGCGCTGCCAAAGGGTTCTATACCAAAAAACGAGCCTATTTGATTGAAAATGGGTACTAAATGCTCTCCTGTTGCTTGCATAACAGCTGAGCCAAAGGCTGTTTCATGCGCCCACGGGAATACAATTGCTTCGGACACAAATTCCATAGGCAGGCCTGTGACCAAAGTAGTTACAGCAGCAGTAAATGCAGCAACTAAAGCAATTTCACCTTTTGATGACTTTTCTTCTTTGTGCGGCATGTCATTGTCCACGGTTGCTGTGCTAGCCATTTTTATAACCTCATTTTTATATTGTTATGTTATAACATAATATGTATAGTCCTTCGCAATAAAGGTCAAGAAAAAACGGAGAACAAGAATGAATAAGTTAAAAAGCGGCATATTGGGCGGTATAATGGCAGTGTCTGCACATGGTATGGATGCACACGCAGAAGAAGCGGAATTTCAATTTCCCTTGAAGAATGGTAATCACACAGTTTATATCCCTGTCGATTGCGATAGCTTGGATGAAAATGGAGAAATAACTCCTAAATTTGTTAAGCAAATGGGGATTTGGGGACATTTAAGCCATGTAGACTATCAGTTAGATCTTAAGGAAAGAGCAAGCGGAATAAAAGTAACTGACGAGCAGCGCATAGACGCCTATATGCAACACTTAAACGCTCATGGTTTAAAACCTGAGAAAATAAACAAGGCTGTAGATTATTGTAATAAGAATTATCCGAGTGAGGATCTGAGTAACGATTAACTACAGGATGCACAAATTCCGTGTATCTCTAAATTCCAATGATCGAGTTTGAATCCTTCGTTATCAATGCGTGTTTGTAATGTGTTTGGTAAAGTGCACAGATGTATTTCATCAACATGAGAGCAAATTTTGCAAATCATGAATTGTGATCCGTCGTGTTTGTGCTTTTCCTCGCATGGGATATAAGCATTGAGGGATTCTATGCGGTGTATAAAACCGTGTTCTTGTAAGAACTCTATAGCTCTATAGGCTGTTGGTGGCTTTGGGTTTTTTATATCCTGTGCCATATGTTCAAGAATTTCATAGGCCGTTAATGGTTTAGCGGCGCTATGAATAATCTTGAATGCACTTATTCGTGGTGGCGTAATGCGTAAATTGTTATTTTCGCAATAAGTTTCAAATGTATTTATACTCTGCTTTTCCATGATCTCGAGTATAGGCGTATTTTTCTCTTAATACTACTCTTGAAATAACGGAAGGAATTCTGAATATCCTTCTTCTTCTAAATTATCTTTATGTATGAAACGTAAGGATGCAGAGTTTATGCAATATCTTAGGCCACCTTTATCTTTTGGACCATCTTCGAAAACATGACCAAGATGAGAGTCTGCTTTTGAAGATCTGACTTCCGTTCTTGGAATCCACATTTTATTATCTACCTTAGATGAGACATTCGCGCTTTCTATTGGTTTGGTAAAACTTGGCCATCCTGTGCCTGAGTTAAATTTGTCAGTTGATGAAAATAACGGCTCGCCAGACACAACATCGACATATATTCCGGGCTCTTTGTTGTCCCAATATTCATTTTTAAATGCTGGTTCTGTTCCATCATGTTGGGTTACATAATCTTGTATATCAGTAAGTTGCTTTACTTTTTCTTGTTTCTTAGACATAGGCATTGAACCCTTTTTATCTTCTGCTGCTGTTGGCTGATTAATGGCTAATATTGCTATTACTCCTGTGGCACATAACGAAATAGCTGCTAATTTTAAGTGTTTCATAGTGTGTACTCCTCTTTATAGCTGTAATATTCTATTCGGAGTTAAGGGTATATTTGTTACACATTTATTCGTGTGTGCAGAGTAAATTAAAAAAAGACCTCCATAAGGAGGCCTTTATAGTGATTATATATTACTGACAAGCGAGGCATTCTTCGTAATTGCCACTTTCATTGAATGACCCTTGCTCTCCCTTGTGGTCGTCCTCACCAGATTTGGAGCGTTTCCAAGAAGCATCACTTTCTGCGCGTTGAATTGATTTTGAACGACAGTAATAAAGTGATTTGACACCTTTCTTCCATGCATCCCAATGAATACGGTGAAGATCCATCTTGTTTACATTTGCAGGTAAGAACACGTTTATACTTTGTGCTTGGCACACAAAAGGTGTTCGGTCTGATGAGTGTTCAATAATCCAGCGTTGGTCAATTTCAAAGGCAGTTTTAAATACGTCTTTTTCTTCTGCGGTAAGCTCCGCTAAATGCTGTACTGATCCTTCATTGGTGAATATAGAACTCCAAGTGTCGTCGTTATCGATACCTTTCTCTTCTAATAGTGCTTTTAGATATCTGTTTTTAACAGGGAATGATCCTGATAGAGTTTTATGTGTATATGCATTGGCGGCGATCGGTTCAATACCAGGGGAAGCGCCACCACAAATTATAGAAATGCTTGCCGTTGGTGCAATAGCCATCTTATTAGAAAATCTCTCCATAATACCGTAATCGGCGGCATCGGGGCAGGCACCACGTTCGTGCGCCAACTTAACTGATGCCTCATCTGCTTGGCGTTTAATAAGTTGGAACATACGTCGATTCCAAACTTTCGCCATAACGCCTTCCATTGGAAGTGATTTTGATTGTAAGAACGAGTGAAATCCCATAACCCCAAGCCCAACAGAGCGCTCACGCATTGCGGCATATTTCGCACGTTTCATTGAATCTGGTGCTTTATCTATGAAATCAGAGAGAACATTATCGAGAAATCTCATTATATCTTCAATGAATGTCGGGTGGTCTTGCCATTCATCAAATTTTTCTAAATTGAGAGATGATAAGCAGCAAACCGCCGTTCGTTCATTACCTAAATGGTCTTTTCCGGTAGGGAGAGTTATCTCGGAACATAAGTTGGACATTTTAACATTAAGCCCTGCCATTTTATGGTGATCAGGAATTGCATCATTAACATGATCGATAAACACAAAATATGGCTCGCCCGTTTCAACGCGTGCTGTAAGTAATCTTATCCAAAGGTCGCGTGCGCTGACCTTGTCGACTACTGAATTATCCTTTGGTGATTTTAGAGCCCATTCTTCGTCATTCTCTACTGCTTCCATAAATCGGTTTGGTATCAATACACCGTGATGAAGGTTAAGGGCTTTGCGGTTTGGATCTCCACCTGTGGGACGACGTATTTCGATAAATTCTTCTATTTCAGGATGCCAAACGGGTAAATAAATTGCTGCACTGCCGCGACGTAATGATCCTTGGGAAATGGCAAGAGTTAGGGAGTCCATAACACGTATAAAAGGTACAATACCTGATGTTTTCCCATTGCGACCAATTTTTTCACCAATTGACCTAACATTACCCCAATATGATCCTATACCACCACCTAGGGATGCTAATGACACATTTTCATTCCAAAGTCCCATAATATCATCCAGAGAATCTCCTGTTTCATTTAGAAAACACGAAATAGGAAGGCCGCGGCTGGTTCCACCATTGGATAGTATAGGTGTTGATGGCATAAACCATAGTTTAGACATGTAGTCGTAAATTCGTTGTGAATGTTCGGTGTTATCACCGTAATACATTGAAACACGCGCAAACAGATCTTGGTATTGTTCTTCAGGCATTAAATACCTGTCGGTTAGGGTGGCTTTACCAAATTCAGTTAGGTTTTCGTCTCTTGATCTATCGATCTGGACACGATTGCCCCTTTCCATTTGCGCAATGTCAAACATAGGTGTAACTCCCTAATTATAGTCTACTCATTCTTATTGAAGTTTATTCAAGGAATGTATTTGTGAAATGAACAAAACCACAACTTCTTGTGATTAATATGTCTCTAACATACTATATATCGTATGTGGTGCCAAATAGATTTTATTCCTACTATTTGAATTTGACTCTCAGAAGCACCTGATTCATCACATTAAAAATGAGATATCCTAAACTTTATACATGCGTAATTTTTTTTGAATTAAGTTTTACCTGTGAATATTTTTGCTAAATTAAGGGGCATAATATGGCGTTATTTTTTCAACAAAACGTGCCTTTTCTAAAAACTCTGTTACAATATTTTATAATGGTTACGCAGTAACTATTTGGAATCTATTGATAAGTGGAAGAGAGAATCATGCGCAGGAAAAGGCAAACAAAAATTTTGGCGACAATTGGCCCTGCATCATGCTCTGAAGAGATGATCGAATCTCTTTTTGTGGCGGGGGTTGATTTATTTCGTTTGAATTTCTCGCATGGTACACATGATGATCACCAAATGTCTTATGATCTGATTCGTAAGGTGGAAGCCAAATATGATCACCCCATCGGTGTGGTTGCGGATATGCAGGGGCCTAAATTACGTATTGGAAAGTTTGAAAACGATTCTATCGCATTAGAAAAAGGGCAGAGATTTCGATTCGATTCGGAAGATTCGCTGGGGGATGAAAGCAGAGTATATTTACCTCATAAGGAAGTTCTTGATTCTATGGAGGAAGGCAGCCTGATTTTTCTTGACGATGGCAAGGTTCGCATTGAAATAACGGCCAAAGGGGATGGCTATTTGGACGGTGAAGTACAAGCCGGATCATCGTTGAGTAATAATAAAGGCTTTAACCTTCCCGGTGTTGTTCTTCCTATACCCGCATTAACGGATAAAGATCGTATTGATCTTGATAAAGCATTAAGTATGGGGGTTGATTGGATTGCGCAGAGCTTTGTACAAAGGCCTTCGGACGTAATCGAAGCAAGAAATATCATAGATGCTCATAAAAATTCTTATGCCGCATTAATGGTAAAAATTGAAAAGCCATCGGCATTGTCACAAATAGAAGAAATTGTTGATTTGGCAGACGGTGTTATGCTTGCACGTGGTGATTTAGGGGTAGAAATACCGCCTGAAAATGTGCCATCTGTGCAAAAACATATAGTTCGCTTGGTTCGTGATATGGGAAAGCCGATAGTAGTGGCAACGCAGATGTTAGAGTCCATGATAGAAAATGCGCGCCCAACCCGCGCAGAAGCATCTGATGTGGCAACGGCAGTCTATGATGGTGCAGATTGTGTTATGTTGTCTGCGGAAACTGCAGCCGGGGCTTATCCCGTTCGTAGTGTTGAGATGATGAACAGAATTGCTTGTAAGACTGAGGTGGATGATAATTACCTTGATATGATGGAGGCCGCACGACCCGATGCAATCGGCAATGCTTCTGATGCAATTACCACTGCGGCTTATTATGTAGCGCAAGATGTAGAGGCAAAATTGATCGTTAATTACACGGTATCAGGATCTACGGCTTTAAGAACTGCAAGGCAAAGACCAGAAATGCCTATATTGTGTTTAACGCCTGATATAAATGTTGCACGTCAATTGATGTTATCTTACGGGGTTTGCGCCGTTCATAACGATGTTGGTGTTGATGATTTTATTGGCCCTGCACGTCATGCTGCGACGGTTATTGTTGAAAAAGATTTTGCAAGCAAAGGTGATTGTTTTGTAATGACTGCCGGAATGCCTTTTGGTGTTGCCGGGACAACTAATATTCTAAGAATCGGAGAGGTTGAATAAAAACATGAGCGATAT
The DNA here is from genome assembly GCA_050633325.1 of Alphaproteobacteria bacterium. GTDB lineage: Bacteria > Pseudomonadota > Alphaproteobacteria > Micavibrionales > Micavibrionaceae > UBA1672. The sequence continues at coordinate 49,311 of JBOEGH010000019.1, read as the reverse complement.
TCATATTATTTTGACAGGTGGAACTATTGAGAAAACATATGACCCTTTGACGGAAAAGCCGGAATTAAGACAATCATCTGTTGTTCCTGACTATCTGAAGGATATTGTTAAAATATACCCTGATGTAAGTTTTAATAACATTTCACAAATAGATAGCGTGGATATGAATGATCAGGTTAGGTCAGATATTGTTAAATCAATCTCGCAATGCAGCGCGCGTTCGGTAATTATCATACATGGAACCTCAACGATGGAGGTTACTGCGCAATTTATTCTTAGTCATATGGGTGATATAGATAAAACTATTGTTTTAACTGGCTCTATGATTCCTCTTAAGGAGTTTGCTATGAGTGATGGTGGCTTTAACCTTGGTTATGCAATCGCGCAATCTCAAAATGCTGAATCAGGTGTTTATGTCGCGATGAATGCATGTTTGTTTGATGCTGGTGATGTTACTAAAGATACTAGTATAGGTCGGTTTGCGTCTACATAAGTTTTGGGAATTAGTATTATGCCTGTTTTGTTTGTTTTGCTTTTATTTTCGTCATTGTGTTTTGGTGTAACACCAGTAAATGCAGAAAAGATGAGTGTCTCTCAGGCTTATAAAGCGTTACATCATCAGCAAACGCAATTTAAATCCAGTATCGCGCAAATGAGCGCAGATGAAAGCAAATATTTAGATCACTTGTTTTTTGTCACTGATTTGGCGTTTCGTGAACGTATGGTTATGTTGCAGGCCTTTAGGGCTGGCAAAGATAAAAAATATATAGATAAATATAATAAAGAAATCGCCAATTTGTTAGGTAGCTTTTCCCTTATAGATCCGCCAACCAGTAATTTAAAAAATGTTGAAACCCATATTATAAGTGCAATTGATGAGCAGCGTGAATTCTTTAATATGTGGCACGCGGCGCGCGGAACGTCGCAATATTCAAACTTGCAAAAGAACTTTATGTCTAACAAAAATGTGCAATCGTCTCATCGCAAGTTATTACAAGCATATTCACTGTTAAAGAAGCATTACCCAAAAGAGGGGAGCCATAACCAACAGTCTTTCTTCGATCATTTATGTGCCTTGGACTTTATTTAAGGAATCTACTATATCATCCATTGTCGCATAGGTTGCTTTCGCACCTGTGTCTATTAGTGTTTTAGTATGTTGTTGTGGCATATGATGCGTGCCGCAAAACCCCCATGCGTCCATTTTGGCTGCCACGGCGGCTTTTACGCCTGCAACGCTGTCTTCAATTACCAGCGTCCGTGACGGGCATATGCTTTTTTTGTTTGATGCTAATAAAAATAAATCTGGTGCAGGCTTTGGGTTCGGGGCCATTAATCCGGTGAAAATAAATTCTTCTTCGAAAAACTCTATTAGGTTTGCACGTTTTAAGGATGAGAGAACATTGTTGCGCTCACCATTTGAAACAACGCAAATATCTGCATGTTTTTTTGCTGTTTCAACCATCTTGTGAACATTGTCAATTTTCTTGGTTTCTGTTTCTGATAGAGCGTTTACCTTTGCTAAATAAAGCTTTGCTGCATTTTTGGGGAATGTGAATCCCGTTTCTTCAGATATTAAACCTATTATATGACTGAAGCGGTGGCCGGAAAAATGCGTTAATCCGTGCTCAATATCGTAACCTTCAACCCCGAAATCTTGTAATAAGGATATAATTGCTTTGATGTTAAGGTATTCCGTATCTACCAAAGTGCCATCGCAGTCAAAAATTATTAAGTCATAGGCCATTATATAATAAATCCGTAAATACTGCGAACCATAGAATATTATGGCTCGCGGTTAATTTATTAGTTGCTATATCATAGCCATTCCGCCATTTACGTGAACGGTTTGACCTGTAACATATCCTGCTTCGTCGCTTGCCAGATAGGTTGCGGCAGCTGAAATGTCTTCACTTGATCCCATTTTTTTCGCTGGTATATTCGCGTTAATTGCGGCTTTTTGATCATCATTTAGTGCATCTGTCATTGCGGTGGCAATAAAGCCTGGTGCGATGCAGTTTACAGTGATGCCGCGTGATGCCACTTCTGCTGCCATTGCTTTTGACCAACCGATCATGCCTGCCTTAGATGCAACATAGTTACATTGGCCCGGATTACCCGTTACGCCAACTACAGATGAAATATTGATGATTCTTCCTGATCTGCGCTTCATCATGCCGCGTTGTACGGCTTGAGCTAGTTTGAACGGAGCAGTTAGATTAACATCTAATACATCCTGCCAGTCATTGTCGCTCATTCTCATGGAAAGGCCATCACGTGTTAACCCCGCGTTGTTAACAAGGATATCAATTTTGCCCATTGCATCTTCTGCACGTTTAACTAGGTCCTTTATTGCATCATCATTGGAAAGGTCAGCGGCAAGTATATGTACACGATCCCCAAGCGCAGCGGCTAAGCTATTTAGCTTTTCTTCGTTACGACCAGAAATACCTACTGTTGCACCTTGTGCATGCAATGATTTTGCAATTGCTTCGCCAATTCCGCCTGTTGCACCAGTTACCAGAGCTGCTTTATCTGTTAAATCAAACATTTTTCACTAACCTTTTGTTTCATATTTTCTTTAATACGGTTTAAAGGTTAAGAAAGGTCTTGTAAAGACTGGTGAAAATTGTATTGTGCCATTTGTTGAGAATGATTATCAATGTTATATGGGCTTAAGTCGTTTTATATTGACATAATAAGGTAATAGGCATAGTTTGCGTACAATAAGGCATTTAATATAGCGAATCATTCAACTTGAATGGTGACCCTGAAATAGATTATAATGAAATAATATGAAGTTATTGGCGATACAAGGGCAGTTTGGAAGAGCATCGGATGAAAATCCGGTGTTACGTGAACGCCCGTCTATTAATGTTGATTTAGTTACTTTCAATCAGATATTGAAGCCGATTGATGATGTCTTGTCCCAAGATACCGTTTATGGAACTATGAAGACAGATATTTCACATAATGTGAGGGAGCTGCGCCAAATGTGCCAAGATGCACAGGCCGGACATACTTCCAGTGACCCTGAGGTTAGTAAGGGGCGTAATAGGCTGCTTAATACATTACAGGGCGTTATTGAGAGTGTTGAGAAGTCTGATGGATCTATTGTTCAGGTGGATTTTGATGATTTATACGCTTTGCCTGAATTAACGGATGTTATTCGCGGTGATGCTAACATATATAGGGAATACCTTAACAAAGAACATGTCGCAAATGCGTTGGATAAGGTTGCTTATAATATAGACTCTGCTCAGGCGAATTTGTGGGAACCACTGGCACAAATCACAGATGAATTTTCTCATACAGCTGACTCGTATGGATCGTCTTTGAATGATGATAATTATGATCAAGATATTTCGCACAATACGGCTCCAGATGGTGATTTTGATGAATTATCTAGTGGTGTTGCCTAGCTTTTAATAATCTTTAAATATGATATGTACTCGTGCGAATGTTTTTATTTTACAGAAAACATATTTTGTTAACCTTTGTCATTTATATTAACCCCATAAGTTATGATGCCAAAATCCTTTAGGGGGTAATGTTCCCTGCGGTTTTTGTAACGGTAAATCATAAAGCTGGGTAACCTTATATATCGTTTATGAAACTCTATTCGATAAATAGGAAGAAAGATTGATATAAATGCAGTCATTTTTGGAAATAAGACGTAATTTTTATTTAGCGGCGCAAAATAAGCCGATAGAGAAGGATATTACGCCTCTTTCTGTTGATGTAATGACATTTAAGCGGATATTCTCTCCGATTAGGGATGTATATCTAAAGTATGGCGCGTGTAGGGATCGTGATATCGAAATCAGTGCTCTGCTAGATGAGTTGCGTCAAATGTGCGTTGAGGCGCATGCCATACACACGACGCAAGATTCAAAGTTAAAAAATGGTCGGGTTAACTTGCTTGCATCTCTACAAGGATTATCAGAAAGCATGAGCGATTTCCGCGGCAAATCTCAGTATGTTGTAGTTGATTTTGACGATATGTATAATTTGTCAAATCTAACTGATATGTTACGTGATGGTGCGTCGATATATCGTGAATATATGCATTATCCAGATATAGCAGATGCGATAGATAGGGTTGCAAGTTTGGTCGACATGGCTAAAGCTAGCTCATGGACGTTAGATGGCTTTGATAAGGACGTGACTGATAGCCAGCAGGACAAAATATTTGCTTAAATATGCCCTGCTGATTTATTTGCTAAAGGCCTTAGTTGTTAATTTTTTCAATGAAGGCTTCGATTTGTTCGGTAGTTCCGATACTTTCACAAGAAATTGACCTGTCTATACGTCTTGCTAATCCGCTGAGTACCTTACCTGCGCCAAGCTCAACCATCTGGTCAACGCCCTGATCACGCATGAACAGGACAGATTCGCGCCAACGCACTGTGCCGGTTATTTGTTCAATCAAAAGCTTCTTTGAAACTTCCGGATCACTTTCCGCTGATGCCGTTACATTTGCCACAACTGGTATAGCGGGTGTGTGGAACTTTGTGTCTGCAAGGGCGGGTGCCATAACTTCTGCCGCGGGTGCCATTAATGCACAGTGGAACGGTGCGCTTACTGCTAATATTACGGCCTTGCGGGCGCCTTTTTCGGTTGCTAATGCGACTGCACGTTCTACAGCTTCTTTATGTCCGCTAACTACCACTTGACCTTCAGAGTTATCATTAGCGGCTGCGCAAATTTGTCCGTCTGCCGCTTCTTGCGCTATTTGTTCTACGGTTTCAAAATCTAAACCCAATATTGCGGCCATAGAACCGACACCAACTGGTACAGCATCTTGCATAGATGTACCACGTAGTTTCAGTAGGCGCGCAGTGTCTGATAAAGAAATCACACCGGCAGATGTAAGTGCAGGATATTCCCCAAGAGAATGACCCGCAACAAATGCACAGTGATCTTTCGGTGAGATATTACCTTGTTTTTCCAAGATCTTTATAACGGCCATGGATACCGCCATTAATGCCGGTTGAGTGTTCTCCGTAAGATTAAGGTCGCTCTCATTACCGTCAAACATCATTTTGCTTAGGTCTTGAGATAGGGCGTCATCTACTTCTTGAAAGACTTCACGTGCTTCAATGAAATTGTCGGCAAGGTCTTTTCCCATACCTATAAATTGTGATCCCTGTCCCGGAAATACGAATGAACGTGCCATATTATACCTCAATAAAATTAAAATTATTTGTGGCCCGAGACTATGTAATGCGTTGATTTTGTCAACACAAAATAGTGATTTGATAGAGTTAATAGGGGTAATTGCCTGTAAATGTCCCGTATTTTAAGGAGTCTGTAAGAAAAAACTTGCGTAAACCCTTAATTTCGCTATAGTCCAGCAACTTAAATATAACCTCGCTGGTGGTAAGGCCCATCAGCTATGCTGTAAAATTAGGATATCCCTTAGATACAGCGCTAACCCTAGAGGAGATAACATGCCTTATTATGAAGTTGTGTTTATTGCACGACAAGACCTGACAGATACGCAAGTCAAAGATATGACAGCGAATTTTTCAAAAGTTATTACAGACGCAAACGGAAAAGTCCATAAAACTGAATTTTGGGGACTAAAGAATTTTGCTTATCGTATGAATAAAAGCCGTAAAGGACATTATGTTCTTATTGAGCTTGATACAGAGCCAGCAGCTTTGCATGAGATGGAGCGTCTAATGCGTTTGAACGAAGACCTTCTTCGCCATCAAGTTATACGTGAAGACAAATTGTCTGAAGGCCCATCATGTGTGATGGATAAAGGTGGTCGTGATGACGATAAAAAACCTGCCAGAGATGATAAAAAATCTAATTATAAGAAAGAGGAGGCTGCATAATGAGTGCATCTGATGCCCCAACAGTAAAACGTCCGTTTTTCCGCCGTAAAAAGACTTGTCCATTTACAGGTCCGAATGCTCCGGAAATTGATTGGAAAAATACACGTCTATTAAGTCGTTATATTTCTGAGCGTGGAAAAATTATTCCAAGCCGTATCACTGCCGTGTCCCAAAAGAAGCAACGTGAACTTGCAAAAGCAATTAAACGTGCGCGTTTCATGGGTTTGTTACCTTACCTTCAATATGAAGGCGACCAGCGTCCACAAACGCGTCGTTAATTTGAAACTAGGAGAAATATAATGTCATCTACACAAGTTATCCTACTTGAGCGTGTTGAAAAACTAGGCTCTATGGGCGACGTCGTTAATGTGAAACCTGGTTTTGCTCGTAATTACCTTCTTCCACAGAAGAAAGCTCTACGTGCTAGCAAATCTAATCTTGCATATTTTGAAGCTCAGAAGAAATCTTTGGAAGCGGATAGCGCTAAGAAGCAAAAAGAAGCTGAAGCATTGGCGAAAAAGATTGAGGGTGTTAAAGCTCCTCTTATCCGCCAAGCATCTGAATCCGGTCAGCTTTTCGGTTCTGTTAATGCAAACGATATTGCGTCTGCTGTTTCAGAAACTACTAAGGAAACAATCGCTAAGAATATGGTTCGTTTGAATCAGAATATCAAAATGATTGGTCTGATTCCTGTTACTGTGGTTTTACACCCTGAAGTATCAGTAGAAGTGATCGTAAATATTGCACGTTCACCTGAAGAAGCTGAAATTCAAGACCGCACTGGTCGTGCTTTGATCGCTGATGCTAATACTTATGAAGAAGAGCCAGCAGAAGAAGCGGAAGAAGAAGTATCCGAAGACGATACTAATTCTGAAGAAGCAACGGAAGAAGCTGCAGCAGAATAATTGAGGGAATTAATACCCCCGATATTCACAGATTAAAATTATTAAAAGCTAGCGAATGCCAAGTGTATTTGCTAGTTTTCTTTTATGAACACAGATATATCATTTCAAGACATATCGGGATCTCAAATTCCCGCAGATGAGCAATCCGATAATCCGCATTATCGGGTTTTACCCCATAATTTAGAGGCTGAGCAAGGTCTTCTAGGTGCGCTGTTGGTTGATAACCGTGCCTATGAAAAAATAGGCGATTTGATTGACCCTGAGCATTTTTACATGCCGGTTCATCAGCGAATATTTACAGCAATATCACAATTTGTTGACCGTGGCCAAACGGCTTCCCCTGTAACTCTTAAGGGTTATTTTGAGAAGGACGGAGATCTTGCCGATTTAGGTGGTGCCGGATATCTTGCTGATCTTGCCGGTAGTATCATAAGTGTGATTAATGCGCGTGATTATGCGCAAACTATATATGAATTATTTATGCGCCGTGAGTTGGTTGGTCTTGGCGAGGATATAGTGAACGAAGCGCATGAGCATACCCTTGATAGTGGTGCGAATGAAACAATAGAAATGGCCGAATCAAAGCTGTTCTCTCTGGCAGAAAGCGGGGAAGTTCAGGGTGGTTTTACCTCTCTTCGTGATTCTGTTCTGGTTTCTATCGAAATTGCTGAAAAAGCATTTAAAACACAAGGTCATGTTACCGGTAAGACTACTGGACTTAGAGATATGGACAAACAGCTAGGTGGTTTGCATCCATCTGATCTTCTTATTCTTGCTGGTCGTCCATCAATGGGTAAAACGGCTTTGGCTACTAACATTGCGTTTAACACTGCACGACGATTTGCACAAACAGGCGGAAAAGAGGGGGCGCGTGTTGGCTTTTTCTCTTTGGAGATGTCATCGGATCAACTGGCAACACGTATTTTGTCCGATTGTGCAAGTATATCAGGCCATGCGATTAAGCAGGGCGATATCAAGCAAGATGATTTTCAGAAATTTGTGAAAGCCTCGCAAGAGCTTTCTCAAGTACCGCTTCATATTGATGATACTCCTGCCTTGACTATTGGTGCTGTTCGTACACGTGCAAGACGGTTGAAGCGTCAGCATGGTTTGGATTTTCTTATTATTGATTATTTGCAACTTTTACGTGGAACGGGATCTAGGCAAAGTGAGTCTAATCGTGTGCAAGAAGTATCAGAAATTACCCGTGGCTTGAAGGCTATTGCGAAGGAGCTTAATATTCCTGTTCTTGCGCTGTCTCAGTTATCGCGTGCGGTTGAGCAACGTGAAGATAAGCGTCCAATGTTATCTGATCTTCGTGAGTCAGGTTCGATTGAGCAGGATGCAGATGTGGTTATGTTTGTTTATCGTGAAGAATATTACCTGCATCGCGCGGAGCCTGAGCCAGGTTCTGATAAACACATGCAATGGCAAGAAAGCTGTGAACGCGCCCTTAACATAGGCGAGTGTATTATTGCTAAGGCTCGTCATGGTCCTATCGGAACGGTGAAGATGCATTTTGATGGCCATGTTACACGCTTTAGTGACCTTGATGAGGTTCACGATAGTCAGTTCTAGGATTTGTTATGGCAATTAGTGGCGAACTTATTATTAATCTTGCTGCATTAGCGCGTAATTACAATAGTTTAGATGCCATGAGTGCATCATCATGTGAAACTGCTGCTGCGGTTAAGGCTAATGCTTATGGTCTTGGCGTTTGTGAAGTTGTGCCTGCGTTATTTAGGGCAGGTGCGCGCACTTTTTTCGTCGCTACATTGGACGAAGCTATTGCAGTGCGCAATGTTGCCCCGCTTGCGAATGTTTGCGTGTTTAACGGATTTGTCAATCGTGCGCGTGATGTTTATATTGAATATAATTTAATTCCTGTTTTGAATTCTCTTTTTGAAATTGAACTATATAGAAATTTCGCTGTAGAAACTGGAACACCATTGCCTGCGATTATTCATTTTGATACTGGGATGAATAGGCTTGGTGTAGTTAGCGATGATGCAAAACTTTTATGTGAAGATATGTCGCTGATGGACGGTATTGATTTGCAACTTATAATCAGTCACTTTTCTTCATCGGAGGAAATGCAAAACCCACTAAACTCAATTCAGTATGAGCGGTTTAAATATATATTCCCCTCTTTTACGGGTGTTAAGAAATCATTGTGTAATTCTGCAGGTTTGTTTTTATCACAAGATTATCATTTGGACGTGGTTCGCCCGGGTATAGCGCTTTATGGTGGTTGTGTTAATAGCGAAATGCAAAGCGTTATTTCACCTGTTGTATCTTTGAATGCCCCGATTTTGCAAATTCACAGCGTGAAAAAGGGTGAGACTGTTGGATATAACGAAACACATACGTTTAGCAGCGATGGTCATGTCGCGGTAATATCAGTTGGGTATGCGGATGGTCTTCTTAGATCTATGTTCGGTGGATCATTGTATTGGCAGGGGTATGAATTGCCTATATGTGGGCGTGTTTCAATGGATTTATTGGTTTGTGATTTGTCCAATGTTCCTCAAGGAAAATATCCTGATATAGGTGGTATGGTTGAAGTTATTGGTGAAAATCAAAGCATTAATGACTTGGCTGTATCTTCCGGTACAATACCTTATGAAATTATAACCTCTTTAGGTAGTAGGTATAATAGATCATATATCAAGTAACCTCATATCTTGCGGTATATCACTTTCTGATATTGGTTCATATTGCGAGTATATATCGTGTGGGAGTCGGAAGTCCCACCATTCTTCGGGCAGAAGGTATAGTGGTGTCTTTAAGGTTTTGGCCGCATATATCATTGAATTATCTAGTTTGTTACGGTTGTTGATTATTTTTTCATCATGTGTAAATTCACGATGTGCGGGATTGTGCTTTGGGTTTTCGGACAGGTAATCAAACTCTGTTCCCATATCAATTAATTTACCGTCTAGTGTCTCTAGGCCAATATCAATTGCCATGCCACGTGGATGTCCGCCTGACCCTGCTGGTGAAAGTAGGCGCGGCGGTTCTAGCCAATGTGGATTATCTAATGCGCGTTGTGTCTTTGTCATTTGTTGTTGCGCATCTGTTGTTCTTAACCCGTCATATAACACAAACTTCAAATTATGATTATTAAAACAGTATTGGGCAGCCGTTTTTACAACCTCAGCTAATATTTGGTGTAGCCATAACTTTGCATTTTTTTGGTAAATCCGTTCTTTGAAAAGTAGGTTACCTTCCTGAGCATAAGCAAGGTCAACGCGGTAATTGTACGAAGTTGCAAACTCATCCATGCATACAAGTTCTTGTGGTTGTATTTTTTTAAGTGTGCCCATTTATCAATCAGTGGATTGCCATTAATAGTTTACAGTTGAGTGTAGACTAAAGGGCTTAATTCATCTAGTGTTTCCGTTTACTTGTATAAGATTTTAAACGGTAGTAATACATTAATGACAATGCAATCTAAAGACAGTTCTACGGATGATTCATCAAGGAATATATTTGACTTCTTTTTGGATTTCTTTGCGTCTGTTGGTGGCGGTGTTCTTGGCTTTTTGGCCGCGACAGGACGTTTAGCAGATTTTATAGGGCGCAGTGTAAAGCATTGCTTTACTCCACCATTTTTCCCATCGCAATTGTTGCGACAGTTAATCGATATAGGATATTATTCTTTGCCGGTTGTTGGTATGACTACGTTATTTACCGGCATGGTTCTGGCGTTACAGAGTTATACTGGCTTTGCACGATTTAATGCGGAAGGGGCAATCGCAGGTGTCGTTGTACTATCTGTAACGCGTGAATTAGCACCGGTTCTTGCTGGTTTGATGGTGGCAGGTCGTGTTGGTGCGGCTATTGCTGCTGAAATCGCAACTATGCGGGTTACCGAGCAAATTGACGCATTACGAACATTGTCCGTTAATCCGTTTAAATATTTGATCGCTCCACGCCTGATTGCTGCCACGCTTATGTTGCCAGTTTTGGTTTTTATCGGCGATATTATTGGTATATTCGGCGGATATTTGGTGTCTGTATATTCCTTAGGTTTTAGCCCGGCAGGATTTTTAACGCAGGCATGGGATGTAATGGAATATATGGATGTTATGTCAGGAATATTGAAAGCAGCCGTATTCGGATTTATTGTTGCGGTTATGGGGTGCTATCACGGTTTTAATTCTGCACGCGGTGCGCAAGGCGTCGGCGCGGCAACAACAAATGCGGTTGTGTCATCATCTATCCTGATTTTGATCTTTAATTATCTTCTAACACAGGTGTTTTTCTCATGAGTGAAGAAGAACGATTTAAAATTGATTTGCACGGTGTTACTAAATCTTTTGGTAAGGTTAAGGTATTGGACAGCCTTGATTTAAGTGTGCCTGAGGGGAAGTCTTTGGTTGTTATAGGTGGGTCCGGTACGGGTAAATCTGTGATGATTAAATGTATTTTAGGTCTTTTAGCACCTGACTCAGGATCTATAATGATAGATGGTCAGGAAAGTGTCGGACGTAACCTTTCTGTTCGTGCAGATTTTATGAAAAAATTTGGTATGCTCTTTCAGGGTGCTGCGTTATTTGATTCTCTTAAAATATGGGAGAACGTGGCATTTGGGCTTGTTCATGGCCAAGGTATGGCAAAGAGTGATGCACGTGAAATTGCGATTGAGAAAATTAAAGCAGTTGGCCTTAAGGTTGATGTTGCTAATTTATATCCGGCCGAGTTATCAGGCGGTATGCAAAAACGTGTTGGTTTAGCGCGTGCGGTGGCAGCAAGCCCGGAAATTATCTTTTTTGATGAACCTACGACTGGTCTTGATCCTATCATGGCGGACGTAATTAATGATTTGATTGTTGAGCAAGTACAAGGTCTGGGCGCAACTGCACTTTCTATTACACATGATATGGGAAGCGTTAGAAAAATTGCGGATTATGTTGCGATGATTTATAACGGGAAAATTATCTGGAAAGGCACAGTTGATGAACTTGACCATTCCGGTAATGAGTATGTTGAGCAATTCATACATGGCCGCGCAGATGGACCAATTACTCGCCGCCTTGTTTAGTGGTTAAAATTACGATCTGAAAATGCAGGAAAAGCAATGAAATATTTATGGTATGGTTTTCTGGGTTTGTTCTCAATTGGGTTTTTGGGCGCAGTATTCGCGATTGCCGGATTTGCGTATATACTTAGTTACTATGGCAAAGATCTACCTGATCATAGTCAGCTCCGCAATTATGAACCCCCTATCGTTACGCGCCTTTATGCCGGTGACGGCCATTTGCTTGCGGAGTTCGCACAGGAAAAACGTATATTTGTTCCGATTGAATTTATACCTGATCAGTTAAAACACGCATTTATCTCAATAGAGGATCAGCATTTCTACACCCATCCTGGTGTTGATATGAAGGCGATATTACGTGCTTCGCTTAAATATGCGATGAATAAGATTAAGGGTGCGCGCAAGCGCCCTGAGGGTGCTTCCACTATTACTCAGCAAGTGGCAAAGAATTTTTTCTTTTCCAGTGAAGTCAGCATAGTCAGAAAGATTAAAGAAGCTATCTTGGCATACCGTATGACTAAGACCCTTAGTAAAGACCGTATATTAGAGATATATTTAAACCAAATTTATTTGGGTGGTGGCGCACATGGTGTTGCTGCGGCTTCTTTGCACTATTTTGGTAAAACTTTAGAAAAGCTGACAGTGGCGGAGATGGCTTATCTGGCTGCTCTACCTAAAGCTCCAAATAATTACCACTTGGTGAAAAATCATAAGAAAGCACTGTACCGTCGTAACTTGGTAATAGGTCGAATGTTGGCAGAGGGTTATATTACTGAATCGCAAGCAGAACTGGCGAAGCTGGCTCCACTTGAAATGACGCAGGAATATGTTGAGCAAGTTGACGCACCATATTTCGCGGAAGAAGTTCGTAGAGAGCTTGCAGGTCGTTATGGCGAAGACAGCCTGTATCAAGGTGGCCTTGTTGTTAAGACTTCTGTTGATCCTGATATGCAATTATTAGCGGAAAAATCATTGCGCGAGGGGTTATTGGCTTATGATATGCGCCACGGTTGGCGCGGTGCATTGGCAAATTTAGAAACCATGGATGATTGGCGCCGTCAGCTAGAACAAGTAAAACGCCCTGAAAATATGTTAAAAGACTGGCATTTAGCGGTTATTCTTGAAGTGCAAAAGAAATCAGCCAAGGTTGGGTTTTTAAACCTTGATCAAGGTGTGATTAACTTGCCTGATGTTAAATGGGCGCGAGAATATCGTAATCAAGGATACGAACTTGGGCCTGCTATATCTTCTTTAGACCAAGTATTTACTATGGGCGACGTTGTTATGGTGCAGGAAAGGTCAGTAAGTATTAAGAAAGATAAAGATGCGGAAAATGACGTTAAGTCTTACGATCTGAGGCAAATACCGCATATTCAAGGTGCTTTAATTGCATTGGATCCACACACAGGACGGGTGTTGGCAATGCAAGGTGGCTGGAATTATCGCTATGGCAGTAGTGAATTTAATCGCGCTACCCAAGCAAAGAGACAGCCGGGCTCAGCGTTCAAACCATTCGTTTATCTGGCTGCGCTAGATAAAGGATTTACGCCTGCAACTTTGGTTTTGGATGCGCCGTTTGTTTTGGAAGATGATGTCGCAGGGACTTGGAAGCCTACTAATTACTCGAATACTTTTTATGGTCCGACGCCAATTAGGGTGGGTATAGAGAAATCCAGAAATTTGATGACCGTGCGGTTGGCAGACTTTTTAGGAATGGATTTGATCTCAAGATATTCTGATCATTTTGGTATTACGGATAAAATGTCACCGTTGCTTGCTAATTCTCTTGGTTCGGCGGAAAGTACATTGTTACGCATGACTGCTGCTTATGGTGTTTTGGCAAATGGTGGTAAAAAGATAAATCCGACATTCATTGATAGGGTGCAAGACAGGTATGGTCAGACTGTTTTCAAGCATGATGACCGGCCATGTGATAGATGTAGTTCTATGATAAAGTGGGAAGGGCAGGAAGTGCCAAATGTTCCAGATGTTCGTGAACAAATTGCCGATCCCCGCACAACTTATCAGATGGTTTCTATTATGGAAGGTGTCATAAAACGCGGTACTGCGACTAAATTACGTGCATTGAAACGACCATTAGCAGGTAAGACAGGAACAACTAATGATTCTTATGATGCTTGGTTTATTGGTTTTTCTCCCAACTTGGTTGTTGGTGTGTATACAGGGTTTGATAACCCTCGATCATTAGGTCGTCGTGAAACAGGTTCTTCTGTTGCTGTTCCTATTTTTAAAAGCTTTATAGGGAAAACTTTAGAAGACAAACCTCCTGCACCGTTTAGAAAGCCTTCAGGAATACGTAATGTTAGAATCAATGCTGAAACCGGTGCGCGTGCTCGCCCTGATGATGAAAAGGTGATATGGGAATCGTTTGTTACCGGAACAGAACCTACAGATGATATGTATATATTGGATGGTGACGGTATATCATTGATGTCTGATTATTATGGTGATGGTACATATGATCAAGATTATTATTACGTGCCAAGTAATAATAATGACAATAACGTAACATCAGACTCTAACACGCAGCCTTCTGCGGTAAATACCGGAACCGGAGGTTTGTATTAATGGCATGGTATGTCTATATATTGGAATGTTCCGATATGACGTATTACACTGGTATAACAACAAATATAGAAAGACGTGTGTCAGAACACGAAACAGGCGTAGGTGCAAAATATACCAGAGGTAGAGGCCCTTTGCGTTTAGTATATAGTGAGGAAACGGCGGATAGATCATCTGCGACAAAACGCGAAATAGAAATTAAATCACTATCAAAAGAGAAAAAACTATCCCTTATTGGTGTGTAGTTTATTTTCGTTTTATGCTTTGTATTTTGTTTTTGATCTTAGTTTCTGCTCTTTTATCTTCTTCTCTGTCAAACAAGAATATGTTGTTTTTTATGTCTACAGAAAATAAATTTGAGTGAACGTAATAAAACGTTACTAATTCTTCATAAGCTTGGATCAACTCTTCTTCTTTTGTAAAGAAGTCAATATATTTGTTCAGTTGTTCTTGGCTGGCTTCGTGCCATTTTAAAAGGAATTGTTTCTTTGTATCGCTGTCATGTGTGCTCATGTCATTTTCTAATAACTCTTTGTATTTAACAAATATATTTATAATTTCATTGGCTTTGGCACGTAGGTTAGGTGCAACGTTATTCTTGAATAATGAATATATTTCTTTTGTATATTCTTTTGTTTCAAAGTTATGTGGGCTGAATATTTCTTTTAAGACCAAGCGGCTGTTCTTGTAAGAGGATGCATTTTCTTTGAGCTCATTTTTGAAATTGGTTATGTGCAAATCAAATAATTGGTTTAGCTCTTCTCTTTGTTTTGCCTTCCGAAGCTTCTCTGCCTCGATTTCTTGTTCTATTCGTTTTATTTCTTGTTGTTTGTCATGGTGAACTTTATAGAAAGTTCCCCCAATAATTAAAATCATTGAGATCGCAATTATAGATAATCGCAATTTTGATTCTGCCATAGTTACTTATTCGAACTCAGGATCTACACCGGACGGTGCATTTTCTCTAAGCAGTTTTCTTTGTTTGAAGCTAGTCATTCTAAGGCTGTCTATTGATTTGCCGTAGAACTGGTATCCTCCAAAATTATAGAAGGCCACTGCCTTTTCACCACTTTTATATGTGTAACGGCCGTTTTGTTGTATGATAAACTTAACCAATTTTCCATATGTGTTTAGGAACTTATGCTGTAATTTAAAATACATATCAGACTTATTACGAAATTCGTCTATTTTATCTTTCCACAATTTATCTATTGTTTCGTGATCGGCTGCTCTAATAGCAGGACGTATTTCTACGAATTGACGTTCTGCATTTTCAATATCGTCTTGCATCTCTCTATAGCTGTTATTTAGATTCTCCATTGCTTTTTCTATGCTACCTGAGAATTCTTTTTTATAACGAGTATTCTGGAATTTATCCGGAGTTACTTTATTGCTCAATTTCTTTTGGTGAACAAAACCTGTGCTGGCGTACAGCCAAAGCGAGACATATAAGTTGTTATATATAATATCCAGATGCTCACCTTGCTTAGCACTGCTTATTTTTGAAGAAAAGACCTTTGCAATCGGGCGCTGCGCTTCGTCTTTTTTCTCTAGTTGGCTTCCTTTGGAATATCCACCGTGATAATTTTGTGCAGCCACCTGCGAAGAAGCAGAAACACAAGAGATGGATAAACTAACCATAGTCATAATTTTTAATATCTTACACATAGTCACTATACTGACATGTTGTGAGTTTTCTTTCAACTTATGAAATGGCTTGGTATTTAAATTTTCTTTATTTATAGTCTTGTAAAATTAATTTTACATCTGTTTTAGGGGCATGTGATGTGTAAAAAAGTAGTTTTTCCGCGTAAGCCACCTGCAGATTTCATTTATGATCCTCCTGACACTGCTTTGGACATTATATATAATGATGATGATATACTTGTCTTATCCAAGCCTGCAGAGTTGTTAAGCGTTCCGGGGCGCAAGGAGGAGCATAAAGACAGTCTTGAAACACGTGTGAAGTGCGAGTTCCCAGAGGCTCGTATTGTACATCGTCTTGATATGTCAACATCCGGTATTATTGTTATGGCCATGAATGCAGAATCACATCGTAATATTGGATTACAGTTCGAACGCCGCAAAACTAAAAAAGTTTATATAGCACGTGTTTGGGGTGATATTGAGGAAAATACAGGAGAAATTGATTTACCTCTAATTTGTGACTGGCCAAATCGTCCGTTGCAAATGGTTGACCATGAAAATGGCCGTTCATCGCAAACTAATTGGGAGGTGATAGATAGAGAGGTTGGTCTAACCCGTGTCGCTCTTTATCCTATAACTGGTCGAACACATCAACTGCGCGTTCATATGGCAGAAATAGGTCATCCGATATTAGGAGATGATTTCTATGCCCATGAACAAGCTTTTAAAGCAGAGAACCGTTTACATCTTCACGCGCATAAACTGATGATTCACCACCCTGATGATGGTAGGCAAATATGGTTTGAGTCAAAATGCCCATTTTAAACCAATAGTCTTAGTAACGCTCAGGTCGGTTAAGGAAGCCGGTTTTTACCCACCAATCAGGGTTTTCGGTTATAATTTTATTTGCTGCTTTTTCCGCGTGCTCGATGCTTTCAAACAGACCAAAACAGCTAGCTCCTGATCCGCTCATCCTGCTGAACAGGCAACTGTCCTGCGCATTAAGCGCGTTGATAACATTCTTTATTTCGGGAATTATCGTTATGGCAGGATCAAATAAATCGTTTTCAGTCATGTTGAGAGTTTTTATTAGTTCATGCACGCAGTTGAAACGATTAGGTAAATCAATATTGTTCTTTAATGAACCATCATAATGCAAGAATACATTTTGTGTAACGCATGAAACTAGTGGATTTATGATTAATATAGGAATTTCTGGCATGTCTGGTGCGGGCAAGAGGACATCGCCAATACCACGCATGATTGTGGGACGGCAATGAAAGCATACAGGAACATCTGCACCTAATTTCGTCATGATAGGCATTACGTAATCTTCGCTATGCTCTAATCCCCATAATTCTTGCAATCCCCAAATGGTGGCGGCCGCATCAGAAGAACCGCCCCCTATGCCAGAAGATAAGGGTAGATTCTTGTTTAGTGTGATTTTTACATTTAATGGTTTATCTGTTGTTTGAGACAAAAACCTTGCTGCTTTCACTATAAGGTTTTCGCTGTCTAAAAATCCGCTATTTTCCGTAGTTTTGAATTGGTTTGCAAACGGTCCTTTTGTATGGAAGGAGAATGATTCTGCGGGCTCTATTTGTATTGAATCGCCAATGTCCGCGAAGGCAACTAATGAATCTAACATGTGGTAACCGTTACTAAGGCGGTCTGTGATGTGTAGAAATAAATTCACTTTTGCTGGTGCAAAAATTGTAAAGCTGTCTTTTTGCTTATTTTTCATTTTTCAGCATTGCTTGTAATACCTGATGTTAGTTTTATTTCTATTTCTTTTATTTGATCATCATCAGTTGAATGGTTTTTAGCGCGATTCCATTGGAATTTAGCCTCTAAAAGCCTTCCTACTTTCCAATAAGCATCACCTAGGTGATCGTTAATAGTGGGGTCGTAAGGCAGCAGTTCTACTGCACGCTCTAACACAGGTACAGCACGTTTATAATTTTTCGTACGGTACATAACCCATCCCAAGGAATCTGTAATATATCCGTCAGAGGGCATTAAATTTACTGCATGCTGTATCAGCTTGAGAGACTCTTTTAGGTTAATACCTTTATCTGCCCATGCATATCCTAGATAGTTCAATATATATGGGTGATCAGGGCGCATGCTTAGTGCTTTCTTAAGCTCAGTTTCCGCTTTTTCCCAATTGTCGGTCTGTTCATACGCAATCCCACGTACGTAATGTAAATGCCAGTATTCATCGGGGACTTTATCTCCGATTACGGTTGCTGCCAAATTGTATGATTTTAATGCTAGATCGTATTTTTCTTGATGTCGGTATAAATTGCCGATTTTTATAAGAGTGTCGGCATCATTGTCTGCGTTTGGTAATTTCTTCAGTAATTGTAACGCGTCATCAAAACGCTCAGTCGTTTCATAGATGTCTACTATCTCGTGTTGTGCGGTAATATATTCTTCTGATGTGGATGGAATGGACTGATATATATCGACTGCTTTTTTGTATTGTTTGTGATTTGTATTTATTTGCGCCAAAAGAATTTTTGTTTTCATCATGTCGGGCTCAACATGTAATGCAATATGTGCGAAGACCCTTGCGCTTTCGTCATTTTTTTCATTGTGTAATATAGACGCTATGTCATGGAACGCCTTGGCTAAACCATATTGAGCAGAATTGATTTTTTTAAATAATGGTTTATCCGTTTTTTGTTTGATGTTCTTGAGTTTGTTTTCTATGGCTTTGTTTTTAGGGTTCTTTGCCAGAATATCTTTGTAAATATTCTCCGCTTTGTTTTTGATGCCTACATGTGCATATAGGTCCGCGATTCTGCTTTTTTCTCTGTCGCTAATATTTTCTACTTTTAAAGACCTATCGATCATTTTCTCAATATGTGAGTGATCTCCTAAGTAATCTGAAATTAGTATAGCGTGATAAAGTTGCATCGTGCTTTGTTGTAGATCTTTGATATCCAATTTATTCTGTGTTGCGCTAAGCCATCCTTTTATAAATGGAGCGATAAACTTGGCGGTTCCGTCATATGGCATATTATCTAGAAGATGTTGTGCCGTTTCATAATCTTTTTTTATTATTTCATCAACTATTATGAATATTTCGGTAATAACATTTAAATTGTCAGGGTGATCTTTCTTTATTTGTTTTGCTATGGTTATTGCCTTGTCGGCTTTTCCAGCTCCCATTGATAAAATCATAGCACGTTGCATCATATTGTCAGGGGAATTATCCATGCTAGTTATTTTATTTAAGAATTCCTCGGCACTGACCCAGTCATGGTTGTTTTGTGCAAACCTACTGGATAAATAGTTCCCGGCATTTGCGTATATTTTATTTTGGCTATTGCTGTTTATCTCGCCACTTTTTTGCACAGTCGCGTTTTTTGTTTCTGTTACTGTGCTTGATGCTGTTGTTCTATCCGTTAAAAACCAAGTGCCCAAGGTGACGCAACATGTTGCAAGTAGGAAGTGAGTTTTTTTCATTATAAGAAAGCCCTTAACTTTGGATAATTATTATAGAAGAAATTCTTCTTCTTTTGCCAGAGTAAATTTACATCCCCGGATAATTTGGCCCATCTGTTCCTTGGGGCACGCACCAAGTTATGTTTTGAGACGGATCTTTTATGTCACAGGTCTTACAATGCACACAGTTTTGACTGTTGATTTGGAATTTCTGATTACCGTCATCTGTTTCAATGATTTCATAAACACCGGCAGGGCAATAACGCTGCGCAGGTTCTGCATATTCAGGTAGATTAACAGAAATTGGAATTGACGGATCTTTTAACTTTAGGTGGCAAGGTTGGTTTTCGGCGTGATTGGTATTTGATAGTTGAACAGAGGTCAATTTATCAAATGTTACTACACCGTCAGGTTTTGGGTATTCAATGGGGCTATGTGATGAAGCTTTATCAAGTTGCGTATGGTCTGCATGATTTATCAGAGTTCGCGATAGCTTTCCCCCAGTTATGGTTTCTATTGCCGCGTTTATTAGGCCGCTTAGTAATCCTTTGTGAAAGCCGGGGCGTATATTTCTTACTGATTTTAGCTCATCCCATAGCCAAGTTTTCTTGAGATTGTCTGTGTATGATACACATTCAGTTCCCCATTCTTCTGTTTCGTTTAGGTGTGAAAACACGCTTTCTGCTGCGACCATGCCGGACTTCATAGCGGTATGATTACCTTTTATTTTAGGAACATTTAAAAAACCTGCTGTATCTCCTATTAAAATCCCACCTTCAAAAGTCAGCTTTGGCAGTGATTGAAAGCCACCCTCTACTAATGTGCGTGCACCATACGCGATGCGCTTACCGCCCTCTAATAATGGTTTTATATTAGGGTGTGTTTTAAAGCGCTGCATTTCTTCGTAAGGAGATAAATATGGGTTTTTATAGTCCAAACCGACGACAAAACCTATAGAAACTATGTTCTCCTCCATATGGTAAATCCATGATCCCCCATATGTATTTTTGTCCATTGGCCATCCTATTGTGTGCTGACATAATCCTTGTTTGTGTTTGGTTGGGTCAATTTCCCATATTTCCTTTATACCCAAGCCGTAAGTTTGCGGATCACTGTTTGCGCGAAGGTCGAATTTGTCTATTAATATTTTTGTCAATGATCCGTGGCAGCCCTCGGCGAATATGGTTTGGCGTGCATGTAATTCCATGCCCGGTTCAAATTGTTCTGTTTTTTCGTTATTTTCATCAATGCCCATATCACCTGTGGCGATTCCTATAACCTTTCCTGTATCGTCGTACAGGATCTCAGTGGCGGCAAATCCCGGAAATATTTCCACACCCAGCTCTTCTGCTTGTTCGCCCAGCCAACGGCACAAATTACCAAGCGAGATAATGTAATTACCTTTGTTATGCATTTGAGGCGGTGCGGGCAGGGGAATAGACCCACTTTGTGTTAAAAAGGCGAATTTATCTTTTGTGGCCGCACATGTTAAGGGTGCGCCCTTATCATTCCAGTCAGGTATTAGTTCATCCAGTGCGCGTGTTTCGAACACTGCGCCTGACATTATATGCGCCCCAACTTCTGATCCTTTTTCAAGAATACATACATTTAAATCAGTGCCATTTTCCGCAGATAATTGTTTCAACTTTATTGCGCAAGATAATCCTGATGGTCCTGCACCAATGATAATAACATCATATTCCATATTTTCTCGATCGGATCTGCGTGACTCTGGCATATATGGATTCTCCTCTTTTCTTTTTCTTTTAACTATTCTACCTTAATTTTATATGAAAATCTCTTAACAAAACAGGGAAATAGCCTTGGAAAACGCAGTGACGCAAAAAGAGCTCCTGACTGCTCTGGAATGGTATGTTGATAATGGCGTATGCGATGTTGTGTTTGATGACGTAATAGACCGTACCGTCGTTCCTGATTTAGCTTCGGTGCCCTTGGCTGCTGAGGGTTATGTTTCTTCACCCGCTTCACCAATGTCAGCCGCACAATCGGCAGCGCGTCAAATGGATTCTGCGCCTAAGTTCTTGGGTGCATCAGATGCATATGCAGAGGCTGTGAAATGCGCTCGCAGTGCATCAACATTAGAAGAATTACGAAAAGCTATTATAGAATTTGATGGTATTGCGATTAAAAAAACAGCGACGAATATGGTGTTTTCTGATGGTAATTCGAACGCAACTATCATGATTGTTGGTGATGCTCCCGGCGCGGATGATGATCGATTAGGTAAACCATTTTCAGGGAGTACAGGCGTATTGTTAGATAAAATTATCGGATGCATAGGGCTAAGCCGCGATGGTGATGACCCCAAGAGGTCAGTATATATTTCAAATGTATTAAATTGGCGACCACCGGGTAATCGTACACCCAGCCCAGCTGAAATTGAAGTTAGTCTTCCATTCATTGAGCGACATATTCAACTGGTTCAACCGGAGATAATTTTGTTTTTCGGTGGGGTAGCTGCCAAATCATTACTTGGTAAGTCAGAGAGCTTGTCCCGATTGCGTAAAACTTGGCATGATTACTCTGTACAAACAGATGGTTTAGAACAAAGCGACAGCGGTGATATCAAGTCTTTAGTTACTTATCATCCATCTTATTTGCTAAAAACTCCTTTGCAGAAAAGATCAGTTTGGGCAGATATGTTGATGCTGCAAGGCTTGCTTAAAAACTAGATGATTTACATAACTCAATAAAAGTCTGGACATCAGGCATATATCTGTGTATTTATCCCTGCATTATGAACATAAGTTACGTTGTAAAGAAAAGTGCACACTTTGGTGTTAGCGCTTTGATGATGGGTATTTTACTGCTGCCTGTGCAGGCGGCAGAACGGTTGCCTATCCCAACGCAGAAGCCAGTCTTGCTTGATGGGTCTATTGTTCCTATTCCTTCTGTAAAGCCATATAATATTACAGAATCAAGTCTTGATGTAACGGGTAAGGTTACCTTTGAATCGATGACGCTGAACTTGGCGAGCTTGTTTTCCACTGATATAATTTCTGGTGTAAATAAAGGTAAAACATATTCTAATGGCTATGTTGCTCTATCAGGAGAGCAATCAAAAATATACGCTAAGATATTTGAAGCTCAAGCCGTTGGTAACATGGATTTGGCAGATGATCTTTTAAATAAAGTACGTGATAAAAGATTGTTGGGACACGTTTTATACCAACGTTATATGCATCCTTCTTATACCTCTAAGTTTTCAGAGCTTAAAAATTGGATGGCAGAATATTCTGATTATCCGGGTGCTAAAAACATATATAAGATGGCTCTGTCCAAGCAGGTTAATGATAGTGAGGAAACCGTTGTTAAGGCTCGCACCGGCAGGGTTTTGTCACAGATTAATGAGCCTACTATCTATCATCCTAAAAGATACATAAGCAAAACCAGCCTTACAGACGATCAAAGAGAAGCAGAGAGTGCTCTTTCAAAAAATGTTACTTCACTTATACGTTCTAAAGGGCCATTAGTGGCATTAACATATTTCAAAGACTCTCCGGCCAGATCATTCATCGATAAAGTCAGTCACGATAAAATTCAGTCCAAGATTGCGGCCAGCTTTCTTTATCGCGGTCGTTTTGAATCTGCATATAAGCTTGCAGCTAAAAGTGCGGATAGGTCAGGTAAATACGTTCCTCATGCAGGATGGATAGCTGGTCTGGCATCTTGGCAAATGGGAAATTTTTCCACTGCTGCGGCTTATTTCGAAAAGACTGGTAATTCTGCATACGCATCAGGATGGATGTCTTCTGCGGGGCTGTTTTGGGCGGCGCGTAGTTATGATAAATTAGGTGATAAAAGATCTTATAATTTATCTTTGGTTAAGGCGGCTAAGCATTCAAGAACATTTTATGGTCTGATGGCAAAGCATAAACTGGGGCAGGATCTGGATTTTAACTGGGAAGTTCCTGAATATAATGATGAACATGAAACCCTTATCCTAAGCCATGATATAGGTAAACGGGTATATTCTTTGGTTGCTGCAGGTCAATATGATTTGGCCGAATCTGAGTTGATGCGTTTAGATTATAAAAAGAATATTGACCTATCACGCGCGGTCTTGGCTTATGCATCGCATGTTGGCCTTCCCGGTGTTGCTCTACGGCTTGGCAATATGGTTAAGCGTGGTAAAAATAAATATTATGACAGTGCCCTATATCCGGTTAGTCCGTGGTCACCACAAGATGGTTATCGTGTTGATCCGGCACTTGTTCATGCGGTTATTCGTCAAGAATCTCGTTTTAACCTACAAGCCACAAGTTATAGCGGTGCGATAGGTCTTATGCAGATAATGCCAAAAACGGCACAATATGTTGCCGATACCAAAAAATATCCTGAAGATTTAAATATGTCCAAATTGCGCCTTCCCGAAATGAATATGAAGGTCGGTCAGGATTACATAGAATATCTTCTTAATGGCAGATATGTTAAGGGCGACGTTGTTTCTTTGCTTGTTTCATATAATGCGGGTCCGGGTAATTTGCTTAAATGGCGAAAGAGGATGGGCGACAACAAAGATCCTTTGTTATTCATAGAAATGATGCCTGTGCATGAGACCAGAGATTATGTAGAGCGTGTAATGTCTAATTATTGGATATATCGTTTGCGTGCAGGTCTTAAATTGCCAAGCCTTACTGCCCTCGCGAATGGCAAATCACCGAAATATGCACATGTAATGCAGGCGGAATACCCGTATAAATTGGCTGCTAATCAGTAAATTAATGATTACTTACGTGCGTAAAGCGGCGGCATATGCCAACGATAATCTTTTGATGCTTTCTTTTCCCATGGCCATGCACCGTTAGTATCCGGCCATATCATGTGTAATACTTTGAAATCATCACCTTTATATAGCCAGTTCGCCCAGCCAAAATAATCGGGATAGTGCTTAAGCTCCACTTCTTTGAATGTTACTTTTACCTCATCTAAAAACTCGTCATAGAATTTATCTGCTTCGAATTTTTCTCCATCCTTGATGCGGTAATTATACTCGTTTATTAGAAAGTGTGAGGTATCACTATCAAGTCCGGTTATTATAATTTCAGGACTGTTGGTGCATTTTTGAATACCTATAGAATATGTGAAAGAAGGAGAGTCCTCATCTTCAGTAATATGGATGATATGACAACCATTTTTATCAATATTCTTAAGTGCTTTTTCTTCTAGCTGCTTTTCTTGTTCTTCATTGGTCATTTTGAAGTCCTAATAAGGTGATTTAAGGATTATGCGCTCTAATATTGGCCACAAGTCAGGATCACCGCATGCGATGACTTTTCCTGCTGAATTAAGGGTAAGATCATTACCACGCCAATCACTTATGTGACCACCAGCCCCTTTTATAACAGGGACCAGAGCCGCGAAATCATATGGTGATAGGTTTTGTTCGAAAGCAGCGTCCATGTAACCGCTTGCGATTAAGCCGTACATATAACAATCTCCGCCCCATACCATTTTGGATGTTCCTTGTTCAAAGATATGGTAGGCGCGGTTATAGTCTTCCAGCTTATCAAACATCATTGGTGTTGTACTGCCGATCCTTGCATCATCAAAATCTTTGCAATTACATGTTTGAATTGGGTTACCGTTCATTGTGGTTTGTTTGCCTTCAACCCCAACCCAACGTTCTTTTAGGATTGGTTGATCTATTATTCCTATTTTGGGTATGCTCCCCTCACATAATGCGATTAAAGTTCCAAATGTTGGCCTACCTATCATAAATGATTTGGTGCCGTCTATCGGGTCAATCACCCATGTAAAGCCACTTTCACTTTCTATACGTCCATACTCTTCACCAAATATTCCATCATCTGGTCGTTCTTTTGCTATCATCTCACGAAGGGTTGCTTCCACCTCACGATCGGCGATTGTAACGGGGCTGTTATCCTCTTTTTTATCTATATCGAATGGTTGGCGGTAATATTTTTGAATAATTTTACCTGCTGTGTCCGCCATCCTATTGGCAAGTGCTACAAATTCGTCCATAAATATATCTCCTAAACGTAAGTAATAAGAAGAATAGAGTGAAGCAATGAAAACAGTCAATGACGTGCGTAGTGAATTTTTAGGTTTTTTTGAGAAAAACGATCATACGATTGTTTCTTCTTCTTCGCTTGTCCCACATAACGATCCGACTTTGATGTTTACAAATGCGGGTATGGTACAATTCAAAGACGTTTTCACAGGTAAAGAAAAACGCCCATATAGCCGTGCTACCACATCACAGAAATGTGTTCGTGCAGGTGGAAAGCATAATGACCTTGAGAATGTAGGATATACTGCGCGTCACCATACTTTCTTTGAAATGTTGGGTAATTTCAGTTTCGGCGATTACTTTAAAGAAGATGCAATCGCCTTCGCATGGGAAATGGTTACGAAAAACTTTGCCCTTAATCCTGAAAAGTTATGCGTAACGGTACATAGTACAGACGAAGAAGCTGCCGTGATCTGGAAAAAAGTAACGGGGTTTGATGATCATAAGATAATTCGTATCGCGACAGATGATAATTTTTGGCGTATGGGTGACAC
This sequence comes from Alphaproteobacteria bacterium, assembly GCA_050633325.1. GTDB lineage: Bacteria > Pseudomonadota > Alphaproteobacteria > Micavibrionales > Micavibrionaceae > UBA1672. The sequence continues at coordinate 23,281 of JBOEGH010000019.1, read as the reverse complement.
AGGCCCTTGTGGCCCTTGTACGGAGATTTTCTACGACCATGGTGAGCATATATGGGGTGGCCCGCCTGGAAGCCCGGAAGAAGACGGAGATCGTTTTATAGAGATTTGGAATAACGTCTTTATGCAGTATGAGCAAATAGATGCTGACACTCGTATCGATCTTCCTGCGCAAAGTGTAGATACAGGTATGGGGTTAGAGCGTATAGTAGCGACATTAATGGGGTCTAATAACAATTATGATATTGATATTATGCGTGACCTTATTGAACACAGCGCGGATCTTACCTCTGTTGAGGCAGATGGTGATATGGCAGCATCACATAAGGTAATAGCCGATCACTTGCGTGCATGTTCGTTTTTATTGGCCGATGGCGTGATGCCAAGCAATGAGGGGCGCGGTTATGTCCTACGTCGTATTATGCGCCGTGGTATGCGTCATGCACATCTTTTGGGTGCACAAGATCCATTGATGCATAAGTTATTCCCAACGCTGATTGGTAAAATGGGTGATGCTTACCCTGAATTAAAACGTGCAGAAAGCTTGATTAAGCAAACTTTAGAGACTGAAGAAAATCGTTTTAAGGCGATGCTTGATCGTGGGTTAAAAATGCTAGATCAGGAAACTGATAATATTGATGAGGGCGATAAATTCCCGGGCGCGGTTGCGTTTAAGCTTTATGATACTTTTGGTTTTCCTCTTGATCTTACACAGGATGCTTTGCGTGCCAAGAATATTGACGTAGACACGGATGCTTTTGATAGCGCAATGGCAGAACAAAAGGCAAAGGCTCGTGCCGCGTGGAGTGGTGCAGGTGGCGAAGCGAATGAAAAAATTTGGTTTGATATTCTGGACGAAGTAGGTGCGACTGAATTCCTTGGTTATGATAAGGATAGCGCAGAAGCCAAGGTCGTAGCACTTGTTAAGTATGGTAAGCGTGTAGATACACTTCAAGAAGGTGAAGAAGGGTATGTCATTACAAATCAAACACCCTTCTATGCCGAAAGCGGTGGTCAAGTTGGTGATAGAGGTAATGCTAGCCTCCAGTCAGGGCGCGGATTTCTAGTTGATGCGACACTTAAGAAGTTAGGTAAGTTGCATGTTCACATGGTTGTCGTTCAAAATGAAGACGGAATTTCAATAGGCGATGATATTACATTAAATGTGTCACCTAGGCGTGCTCAAATTAAATCAAATCATTCTGCTACACACTTGTTACATGAGGCGCTGCGCCAAGTTCTGGGTGATCATGTTGCGCAAAAAGGATCATTGCAAGATCACAACAGAACACGTTTTGACGTTTCTCAACCCAACCCGATTACAGCAGATCAATTGGCAGAGGTGGAAAGCATCGTTAACGCCGAAATACAAGGAAACACTGAGGTTATTACCCGTGTTATGCCGATTGATGAGGCACGTGAAAGCGGTGCAATGGCTTTATTCGGCGAGAAATATGACGATGAAGTTCGCGTTGTAACAATGGGCAGCGAAAAAGACGGCCGTGCATTTTCGATCGAGCTTTGCGGTGGTACACATGTTAATCGTACAGGTGATATAGGTAAATTCAAAATCACCTCGGAGGGGGCTTTGGCATCTGGTATTCGCCGTATAGAGGCCGTAACAGGTGATCGTGTTGATCTTTATGAGGCAGAGGAAACACAAAAGATACAAGATGTGTTGGATCGTCTGGTTAATGAAAATACACGTTTACGTGAGGAACTTTCTTCATTAGGCGCAGATTTGCCGGATGTTGTTGGTAATGTTGCTGATGAATTGATTGCAGATAATAAAAGACTGCAAAAACAAATTTCTGCGCAACGTCGTAAGCAAGGAACAGAGACTGATGATTCTGATATTAAGGAAATTTCTGGTATTAAATTCTCTGGCCGTGTGTTGGATGGTTTTCCTGCAAAAGACTTAAAACCAATGGCGGATGACTTAAAGACGCAACTGGAATCAGGAGTGGTTGTGTTGATTTCCACGAACGAGGGTAAAGCATCCATTGTTGTTGGGGTTACTTCTGATCTTACTGCTAATATAAGTGCGGTTGATCTGGTTCGTGTTGGTTCTGCTGCGCTGGGTGGTAAGGGTGGCGGTGGTCGCCCTGATATGGCGCAGGCCGGTGGACCTGATGCGGGTGCGGCAAATGATGCTGTTACGGCGATTGAAAAGCATTTGGCAGGATAGCCGGATGTCAGGTGAGGGGGTTAAATAGGTTTAACACCCTTCGCAAGGCAAGCATTACGGAAATCATTTTCATCTATCTTGCGTATGTCCACGCTGCTTGTAATAAATGGTACGAGAGACAGATCGTGGACGAATTCTTTTGTCTTGCTGTTTAAAATTTGTGCGGAAATTGGGATTTCCATCATACTGCACACAATTTTAATAGGCCTGTCACCAAGGATGTAATAATTAATGATCCTGTCTTTTGATGGCATTTTATTATGCCCCGTCTAGTTCTTGTATCGGTGTAATTACGGTTGATTTGAGGCGTTCATTAACATGCTCTATCATGGCTTTTTGGCAGTCTTGAGGACTGTCAAAAAACATGAATTCACTACTATTAATCATTTGCATCAAGTCTTCTTTGGGTTCCCAAAGGCTTTGAGTGAAATCATATTCTGTAATACTGCGTGGTATCCACGGCATTGACGACGATGTACTAAGGCTTGTAGACGATTCTATAACCTTGATGAAACGTTGAACATCATTTTCCCCTTCCCAAACTCCAAAGCGAGTGGTCTCATTAGGGATCGCGGAAAATGCTTTTGATAATTCTGTGTTTGTTGACTCTTTATCTGCCATTTTCTTTTACCATTTAGTTTCTATTTATGGCTCTACACCAATATCTGCCATATGTGCAACAAGTTCTTTTTCTTTACCAGAAGTAAATGCATGTTTCTCTTTATCGATTAAGAAACGATCATACCCTTCTTCGTGTGCTATTTTAGAGTTATAGTACACACACACTGCATAATGTTTAGTAGCAGTTTCAAGCTCTTCATCAGTTAGGCTAGGGTCTTCGCGAGTTCCTGCCTTGTAATCGCGTGCTGCATTTCTATACAGGTTTTCGGCCATTCGTTTATGGTAGTGAGTACCATCGTATATAGACATGCGCGCGTCGTTTGCTGCATCGTCATTTTCCGGATCTATAGTTTTATCCAGTATGAATGTCGTATCATTACCCATTTCCATAGCTTGTGAAACTATCTGTAGTTCCACTATATGTGGTTTGTTGTCATCCCCCGTTGGAATAGCCAATTTGTATGATAATCCACGATATCCTGTATAATCTTTAGGTGTTTCAAAATTGTTTTTTTCTTGAACGACTTCAACACCAGCATCTTTTAGTATGTCTGATTCAGGGTCTTTAAAAATGCCGATTATAGTTTCAAGCTGGTCAACATTATCTATAATAACCTTACCGCGAACAACGTCAGTTAAATATCGTGCATCCCCATCAAAACGATGATCAACCTTTTTTACGGCGTCTTCCTTTTTTTTGTTAGGGCCCACAAAACCTTCGTCAACATCTGCATCACCCATAACATTTGCTATTAAAACAGCTAGCTTATCACGGGTTTCCTCGCTTGTATCGTAAAGCTCATCAAGTTTCATAACTTGACGTGGTTCACCTCTGTCATTGAAAGAAACGCTTATGTTTGGTCTTTGTACCATCTAATTAAATAACCCCATTATTATAGGTTCGTATGCCGAACTCGTTTTTTATTGCACGATTATAGCTTTTTATGATTATAGAATGCAATAAATTGTTTTTTGGGTAGCCTTTTCAATATTCTCGCTTGCATCTATCGTATGGTCTGCATATATAGATGTTCAAAGTAATATTTAAGGGTATTTAAGGATAAAATCATGGCTATTGAACGTACATTTTCAATTATTAAACCGGATGCAACGCGTCGTAATTTAACAGGTGCTATTAATGCAAAGCTGGAAGAAGCAGGCCTTCGCATAGTTGCGCAAAAGCGTATACACATGTCTTTGAAAAAGGCACAAGGCTTTTATGCAGTGCATAGCGAACGTCCATTTTTCGGTGAGCTAACAGAGTTCATGTCATCAGAACCTGTGGTAGTTCAAGTTTTAGAAGGTGAAAATGCAGTTCTGAAAAATCGCGAAGTAATGGGTGAAACTAATCCTTCTGATGCCGCTGAAGGTACAATCCGCAAGGAATATGCACTTAATATCGGTGAGAATTCGGTTCACGGTTCAGACTCATTGGAAAATGCAAAGATTGAAATCGAATATTTCTTTTCTGCAGATGAAATAGTAGGGTAATTTTAACTCTATAGGCTTTTTTGCCATTCTTGAAACGCCGCTTTTGTTTGCTCATTTGCGGCGTTTAGTTTTCTTGCATGATCTAGCGAGTCTTCCTTTTGCGACATTTTAGCAGTTTTTTCTATTTCCCCTGCGATGGCACTTATTTTTTTCATACCAAAATTACCGGACATACCTTTTAATTCATGTGCTCTTGCCCCTAGGGATGGTATGTTTCCTTCGATTATTACCGCATTTATGTTTTCCATTATTTCATCTGCTTTGTCTAAAAACCCTTTTAACAGATTTGAAAATTGTTCTTTCCCTAATGTGTCCATCAAGCTTTGAATCATTTCTATGTCTAGTATCTCGTCTAACTCTTCTTTTTTTATCACTTCAACATCATCATTTTGTTTTTCGTTAACAAGGTTTTGTGTATTTTCTTCTTGAACAGGGGTGATAGCAGATATGTCTTTGGTGTTTTCTGCTTCATTATTTTTTGTGTTAGCCTTCTGATCCATTAAATATTTTTGAATTTCTGTCATCTCATTGTCAGTTTTTCTGTCACTTTGAGTCTTTGTCTTGATTTTGTGAACCTGCGGAGTATTTGCAACGGGATCTTTTGGCACATAATTATTTTCTCGGTCTAAAGTCAGGTTAACCGTTTGGCTTAAAATTGGATCCTTCTCTTCTGTTGAATTAAACTGTGTTTCTGCTTCTTCAAAGTCATCCCTGTTATCAAATTCTAATTCATGATCAATATTTTTTATGTCTATTTGTTTTACTTCTTCTGTGTTGTCAAAGAAGTCATCAGGTAAATCATTTTCAAATTTTCCAATTGATGCATTGTAAATCACGTCATTTAGCTTTCTGGAATCAACAGGCTTTGCAATAAATCCGTTCATATGAGCTGCAAAGAATGTTTCTATATCTTCAAGCATTACATTACCAGTTAGGGCAATGATTGGTGTTGATGCGATATTCTTATCGCTATTATTTCTAATTTTTGCAGTTGTTTCCAGCCCTGATAGACCATCCATTTGAATATCCATTAATATTAGGTCGAATTGTTCTGTTTTACACTGGTCAAGTGCCTCCATCCCATTTTGCGCCATGTGCAGAATATGCCCTTCACATGATAGTAGGCCACTTAGAACCTTTCTATTCATTTCATTGTCTTCAACTATCAAAATGTTCATAGGTCTTGCTTTTTTGTCATTAGCCTTACATTCATTGGCGTCAGGGGAATGCATGCTGTTATTTTGTGCCTCCATCTCGATTGAAAATGAGAAGGTGCTTCCTGCGCCTGTTTCGCTATTTACAGATATTTTTCCGCCCATTGCTTCTATTAGTTTGCTTGAAATTGCTAGACCTAAACCTGTACCACCATATTTACGTGATGTGCTTGTCTCTGCTTGTTTAAAAGGCGTGAATAGTTTTATTTGTGCTTCTTTAGATATTCCTATCCCTGTATCTTTAATTGCAAAGTTAACGATGTTATCGCCACTGTTTTTTGGGACGCTAAGTTCAATCTTAACATATCCTTTTTCGGTGAACTTAAGGCCGTTATTCACCAAATTTAGTAATACTTGCCTTAGGCGAGTAGGGTCTCCAATAACATTAACGGGTACGTTTTCGGATATTTCTGTCTTTAGTTCTATATTATTTTTAGCAGCATGCCCGGACATAAGTATAATTACATCATGGGCCAGTTGGTGAAGATTAAATTCAATGTTCTCCAGTTCCATATTACCATGTTCAATTTTCTCAAAATCTAGAATATCGTTCAGTAAAGCCATCATACTGTCACCGGATTTTTGCATTATTCCCAGATATTCGTTTTGGCTTTTGGTCAGGCTAGTGTTTTGTAATAATTGAACCATACCTAATATACCGTTCATTGGCGTTCTGATTTCATGACTAACTACTGCAAGAAATGCTGATTTAGCGTTATTGGCTTTATCTGCCATTTCTTTTGATTTACGCATCTCCTCGGTTCTGCTGACTTCTCTTTCACGTAATTCTGCCATCAGCTCTCTTTCGCGTTCAATAACACGCAATAGACGCGCCTGATCAGCGGAGTCTTTTGATTTTTGTAGTTGTGCTAGGGACTGCTGTTCGTGTTTTTTGTGGAGGTCTTCTTGCTTTTTTCTTGTTTTCCTGTGGTTATTTGAAATTAAGTATGATGACACAAAGCACAAAGATGCTGGTATTTGTAAAAACCAAAACATATTAATCGTGAGTGATGATATCGGTAAAATATCTATTATTGCTAGATTAGTTATTAAAATAGCTAGGGGAGTTCCGCTAATCCCTAAGCAGAATAAAGATGTGGTAGTGGGGGCTTTGCCACTTGTAAGTGCTGTGATTATTATAAGTGATATGAATGTAACGCATATAGTTCCGGTTAGGGCAATTATACCAGTATGGCTTGCCCCCATAATTAGTAGGTATAATGATGCTATGGCTATGAGGAATATGGACAAAACAATCAGCGCCATATTCTCCATCGGTTTTTTGTCATAAGACATTTTATTAAAAAACTTGGATGCAAACATTAAGGGTATAAGGCTTGATATGTATAGAATTAAAAGTATCGTTCCGTTATTTATTCCCTGAGATATAAAGTTGTTATCTACACATAGAAATAATACTGACATCATTAGGTAATGTGATGCTAAAGCAATCGAAGAGTTGTTCTTACCTATATAGTAAGATGTAACAAAAAATGCGATGATTGATATAAAGAATATGAACATAACTATGTTGGTTATATTGGTATGCTGCATATTTTTTAGATATTCATTTTGTTTAATTATCTTTGGTGAAATAACTAGAGGCATTCCTGAATCTGTTTCTATATAGAATACAAAAGAGGATTTAGACTCTGCCGGTATTTTTATTGGTAGAATGTTCCCTATGAAAGATTCTGCGGTGTATTCATCGATTTTGGTGTTTGGTGTTTTAGTTGCCGGATGGTTTGTTAGACGAATTGTTTTTACCATCCCGATACGTCCGTTTAGAGCATTTCCAAAGTGTAACACCCAGTTTTCATCATTTGACTTGTTGTGAACGCGGAAAATTCCCCATGATGAGCCTGATGTCGTTCCTAAATTAATAACATCTGTATCTTTGCGCTCTCCTCGTAAGTTGTTTCTATGACGTTCAACTAAGATTTCTGCTGTAATGTTCTCTTCTGAATTTTTAGTTATGTATGTATATGATGATATCGGAAATGACTGCGTTTTTTCATCTAAAATCACAACACTTTGGTTCTGGGCCAGTGCTGTGTTGTTGTTAATAGTTACCAAAAATGCAAATATCATAGTCACCACAAAGGTAAGAGCTTTGTGAGTGTGAATTGTTTTCTTTATTAGGCTTCGTATTGTCAACATGAACTTGGCCGGAATTCTTTCCTGTTAGAATGTGGATTACGGACGATCCACTAATGCAGGATTATGACGGCAAATAGTTAAATATTTATTATAAACATCAGATATATAATTTAGATATATTAAAACTGTACAAATGCTAGTGCCAATAGAACCAAAAGCAGGCAAGTGCCAAGAATAGAGTACTTCCCTAAAACGGTGAAATTGTGCCACATTTTTTCGGCATTCCGCAAATCTTTGGGGTCAACCTTTACTGCTTTGTTGCTGGCCATTTTATAAATATCCATTCTTAAACATGCATTAATATCAAAGACTATTGTACGTAAATTTTTAATAGTAATCTATATCTATTTTATTAGTGATGAAGCAATTATTTTTATAGCCTCTGGGTAGGCTTTGTGTTCTTGTTCTAATACTCGTGCAGCAAGGGCATCAGGCGTATCATTTTCAAGTATCGGCACGCGCTTTTGTAAAATAATTGGGCCGCTATCTAGCTCCGGGCTAACGAAGTGTATTGTGCATCCTGATTCTGACTTCCCATCATTTATTGCACGCTCATGTGTTTTTAAGCCTTTATAATCGGGCAATAATGATGGGTGGATATTAATGATTTGATCAGGCCACTTTTCTACAAAGCTTGATGTTAAAATACGCATGAAGCCCGCAAGCACGATTAAATCCACATCATGGTTTTCAAGGCGATCTTGGATCTCTTCTTCGAAATCCTCACGGTCTGCGTATATTTTATGATCAACGATCTCTGTTTTTATTCCTGCATCATCGGCTATCTTTATTCCCCCGGCTTCGGGTCTGTTAGAGAACACTACAGATATCTGGGCAGGAAAGTCGTCACTTTTGCATGCTTCCATTATTGAAAGCATGTTGCTGCCCTTGCCGGAAATGAATACGGCGATATTCAGTTTGTTTATCCCCATGACGCACTGAGATTGTTTAGAACTATGCTGATATCAGATTGTTTTTGTTTCTTGATTTCACCAATTCTATATACGTTCTCGCCTGTACTGATTAGAGAATTTTCAATATCATCTACGTGTTTTGGATCACATATAACGACCATACCGATACCACAGTTCAATGTTCTTGCAAGGTCAGAGCTTTCCAAGTTCCCTAATTTTTTCAACCATTTGAAAATGTTAGGTAACTTCCATGTTTCTACATCGATATGCGCGGCATATCCATCGGGTAAAACACGTGGGATATTCTCGGTCAAACCACCGCCGGTAATATGCGCCATACCCTTGATAGCAGGTGTGTTATCATCGCTTTTTATATTTAGTGCTTTTAATAACGATTTTACATATATTCTGGTTGGGGAAAGTAAAGCATCGTTAAGTGTATTGGCCTTCTTTGTAGTCTGCTTTGTAATATCTTTTTCTTGTACGGTAATAGTCATGTCAAAGGGGGCAGGGCTATCATAATTGAATTCATCTGAATCTTTTATTATTTTGCGCACTAATGAATACCCGTTTGAATGTATACCATTTGATGCTAGCCCAAGTATAACGTGACCTTCTTCAATTGACTCTCCTGTTATAAGGGAATCACGATTAACCGCACCAACTGTAAAGCCTGCAAGATCATAATCGCCGTCAGCATATAGACCTGGCATTTCCGCGGTTTCACCACCAATCAGCGCACATCCTGATATTTCACACCCTTTTGCCACACCTTCAATAACAGATTTAGCAACAGTGTTTTCTAGTTTTCCTGTGGCAAAGTAGTCTAGGAAAAATAAGGGCTCTGCCCCTTGTACAACAAGGTCGTTAACGCACATAGCAACTGCGTCAATTCCAATTGTGTCATGCGTATCAGAATCGATAGATATCTTTATTTTTGTACCAACACCATCAGTCGATGATACTAATATCGGGTCGTCATACCCTGCGGCTTTTGGGTCGAACAGAGCGCCAAAACCGCCAAGCCCACTCATTACGCCTTCACGCATAGTGTTCTTGATAGAAGGTTTTATTTGCTCCACTAAATCGGCTGCTGCATCTATATCTACGCCAGCTTCCTTATACGCACTTGTCTGTATTTTTTCTTTCATGTTGCTCTTATGCTCATGTCGTTATAAAACTAGTTATTCACTTATCATATATTCAGAGGCATCATGGGAATACCTTATCAGGATACTAACTGCAAGCTTATAATATTTACCGTTAGTTTTATATTTTTATTTTTGTCAAATATCGGACAGGCAAAAGCTTACGATTCCTTGTTTGTTGTAGAGGGGGTTAAGGTTGATGTAACGGCCGGTAATTCAGTTACTGCGCAAAATAAAGCATTTGATGAAGCGCAAAACAAAGCGTTTAGAATCCTTGCGCAAAGAATGGTGGCCAAGGCACAAGCGGAATCTGTATCAACACCTAATGCTTTAACTATTGCCTCTCTTGTTAAGGATTACGAAGTAACGGAAGAGCAGTTATCAGCAGTTCGTTATGTAGGTACTTATACATTTCGTTTTCGTGAAGCAGCGGTTAGTAAATTTTTCTCGGTATCCGGTGTTACTTTTACAAATGTAGGCAGCAACACTTTGCTGGTTTTACCGGTCTTCCAACGAAACGGTCGTAACATGATCTGGTCTGAGGATAATTTGTGGATGCGTGCATGGAGTAGGGCAAAGTTGTCATCCGGGCTTGTTCCTGTAGAAGTTCCTATTGGCGATCTAATGGATATTGCAGATATAGATGAAGATCAGGCACTTAGTTACGAACGAAGTAAATTGGATAATATGCTAGGGCGTTATGATGCTAGTGAGGCAACAATTATGATTGCCGTTCCCGATAAAATATTATCTGATGTAAATCATTATTCAGATATTGCCAAAGGGCGTCTAAGAATTAGTATTTATAGAACCGATAGATCAAAGGCAGAGCATGTAAAGGATATCTTCCTTGAATCTAATGGCAGTGAAACGGTTAAAAATATTTATGATCGTGGTGTTTTGAATGCATATGAAGCGTTACAAAAGGACTGGAAACGTAAGACTTTGTCTAATGCATCACAAAGTAAGACATTTCATGTTCGTGTCCCACTTGCAAACATAAAGCAATGGGCCTTTGTACAAAAAGCTCTTACCGGTACCCCTAGATTAAGCAATATGTCAGTGTTATCCATGAAGAAAACAGAAGCACGTTTGTCTTTTGAGTTTATGGGGGATATTAAAAGGCTGCGCGATTCATTGAAACGTTCGGGGATATCTATTGGTCAGGGTTATACAAATGGATCAATTCATAAATTCACTGATATCCAACGTAATGCACCTGAATTGATTTATGATTTATCATATCGTAATTCTCCTAAGGTTAAGTCACATAATGTTTATCGTGGTAACGATAATCCGGCAGTTGATAACGACGGTAATTCCGTTCATACGTTTTAATTTTAATAAATTGAGGTAGTTTTATATGAGTGTTAAACCGCTAAAACCGTCTACACATGCGATATTCTGGGTTTGTGCATGTACATTATTCTTATTAAGTGTGTTTTTGTTTAAGACGGTGTTACTTCCATTTGTCTTAGGCATAGCTGTGGCATATTTATTAAACCCTACGGTTAATAAGTTAGGCGATATAGGGATTGCACGCGCCCCTGCTGCTATGATGATATTGGGTGGCTTTTTAATCTTGATACTCGGTTTTGTAGGGGTTTTGTCACCTATTTTATATCGTGAATTGTCACAGTTTTCCGATGATCTACCACAATATATAGAGAAATTCTGGGCTGCGATGAGCCCTGTAACCGCAAAAATAGACCAGTATGTAGGCGGTGCTAGTGGTGAAAGTCTGGAAGTATTATTAAAGAAAAATGCAGGATCGGCGGCTAGTGCTGCAAATTATATAGTGCATAAAATTGCTTCTGGTGGTCAGGCAGTTATGGATATGCTTTCTGTGGCGATATTCATGCCAATTGTTGCGTATTTCATGATGAAAGAATGGCCCAAAGTAACTAAGTGGGTGCATGACCTGATGCCAAGGCATTCCGAAGAAGTGATCGTAGGATTATTAAAACAAATAGACATGAAGCTGTCTGGTTTTGTAAGGGGGCAGATTACTGTCGCAGTTTTCTTGGGCGTTTCATATGCGGTTATGCTGTCTTTGGCAGGGTTAAAGTATGGGTTTTTGATTGGTCTGATGTCAGGGTTATTATCCGTGATTCCTATGGTTGGTTCGGCCGTAGGTCTTATAGTCAGTGTCGCAGTAGCATGGTTTCAAAGCGGGGATTTGGCCTTTGTTGGACTGATAGGTGGTATATTTATAGGTGGCCAATTGGTAGAGGGTAATTTTCTAACCCCTAAACTGGTAGGTGACAGCGTTGGCATACATCCACTGTGGGTGTTCTTCGCATTGTTGGCTGGTGGTAGTCTTCTTGGTATCTTGGGTATGTTCTTGGCTGTTCCTATTGCCGCTATAATTGGTGTGTTGCTCGCTTTTGCTATAGAAAAATATAAAGTTAGTGCATATTATCTGGATACTGAAGTGGAAAAGCCTGTTAAGAAGGCTAAGGTTACTAAGAAAAAGCCATCAGTAAAAAAATCTTCTAAATCAACCAAGTCTAAAACATCTAAAGCGTAGAATATATGTCACTAAGTAACTCTAATAAAGCGCAGCAACTGCCATTGGATCTTGGGTTTCGTCACGCGTTTCAACGTTCTGATTTTCATATAGGCCACAGTAATAGCGATGCTGTTGGCTGGATTGATAGATGGCCTGATTGGCCCGCACCGGTATTCATATTACAAGGCCCTGCAGCAAGCGGTAAAAGCCATTTGGCCGCAGTATGGCAGGAAAAGGCAGATGCCTGCATCATAAAGCCTGAAATGTTAACTACGCATAGTGCGGATGAGCTGATTTCTATGGGTGACAGTTTTGTAATAGATGCGCTTGATCCATGGCTAGGTGATCGTGTGGCAGAGACTACACTGTTTCACTTATATAACATGTTAAAAGAGAACCAGCTTACAATGATGGTTACTATGCGCATGTCTCCTACACAGGCAGATTTTATTATTGCTGATCTTGCGTCTCGTTTTCGGGCGGCACCGAGTGTTCAAATTCACGCACCTGATGATATGCTTCTTTCCTCCGTTTTGATTAAGCTATTTAGCGATCGGCAGTTACGCCTAAGTAATGATGTGATCACATATCTATTACCCCGTATGGAAAGATCATTCGCTGCCGCTCGTGATGTTGTAGAACGTGCAGATCATATTGCTTTATCGGAAAAGCGCGGCATATCCGTACCGTTAATGCGTAAAGTATTGGCGGACATGATGGATGATGATGATTTTTAGTAATTTAAACATGACCGGTATATACCGTGTTTAGTTTATATTTCACGAATTGCGTTATCACGTAATTTTCTAAATGGTCTTAGGATAGCATCTAGAATAGATATTTCGTTCGCTAGGATGTTTATCTCCGCGGCCATTCCCGGAAGAAGCGGTTTCTCATCTGCTATCGTTGAATTTTCCAGTTCAATTTGAACAATGTAATATTGTTTGTTTTGGTTATCTATAAAACTATCTGCACTTATGTACGAAAGTTTTCCGTTCACACCGCCATAAACAGAATAGTCATAAGCGGTGATTTTCGCGATTACAGGCAACCCTAGCCATATTTTTCCTCTATCTTCTGTCGATATCTGCGCCTCAACAATTAAGTTTTCTTGTAGTGGTATTATCTCTGCTATTACTTGTCCCGGCTGTACAACGCCGCCTATGGTGTTAATAGTTATGGCTTTGATAACACCATTTATGGAAGATAAAACATCTTTGCGGTTAACTGCATCGTTGAAAGATTTAATACGTTCATTAAGTTTCTGGATTGATAATTCTGTTTGGTTTAATTCGTTAGCAATAGTATAGCGCCAGTTTTGTTTCATTTCTTCCAACAGGTTTAGAATTTCTGAAATTTCAGATTTAACGACTGGTATTTCTTTTCTTAATTTAGATATCCGAGTGGTGAAGCTTTTAACTTTACTGTCAGTTTCCAGGTACTGGCTTTGTGATATAGCACCGGTTTTTACAAGCTTTTTACGGATGGATAGCTGCTGTTTCGCATTCTTCATTTCTTGGTCAATATTCTTAACAGTGCTTTGCATTTCATCAAGGCTAAGAACTTTTTGGTTCATCTGGTTTTTAAATATCTGCTTTTTTTCATGAAATTCTTTGTTTCTGATGTTAAATATTTGGATCTCATTATTACAAATTTCGCGGTACTTATTGAGGTCATCTTTCGAAAAAATAAGCTCTTCTTTTAAATCGAGTTCTGCTTGAAGTCTGGTTTTTTTAAGTTTTAAGGCGCTAAGCTCTACTTGTATCTCTTTCATGTCGGATTCTGCGCGTGCATTTTCCAACTGAAACAGAACATCTCCTTCTTTTACTATTTGCCCTTCTTTTATATGTATTCCTTTAACTATGCCCCCTTCAAGATGTTGTATTGCCCTGATTTTTCCCGACGGAATAATTTTTCCGATACCACGTACATGTAAGTTTATGGTGGTGAATGCGCTCCATATTAAGAAAACTACAATACATAATGAGCACAGATATAATGTTAATCTATATTTACCAAAACCGATGTTATTGCTTGGCTGAAGGTCGCCTAGTCTAACGCTTTGAGAGTTTTTTAAGAATGTCATCACGTCCTCCGTCTGCAATAATCTGCCCTTGATCCAAAAGAATAAGTCTAGAAACAAGCGGCAGTAGACTTGTTCTGTGAGTAATCATGATAAAAGTTTTATCTTTTATGAATGTTTTTATGCTGTTAGTTACACGGGCTTCTAATGCGTTATCCATTCCGGTTGTTGGCTCATCAAAGATAAGTATCTGCGGGTTTCTAACGAATGCACGGGCAAGGGACAGGGCTTGTTTCTGCCCGCCGGATAATCGCTTTCCACTTTCCCCTACATTCATATCAAGACCTTCGGCAGTTTGGCTCATCACTAAATCAAGGCCAGACATATGTATTGCGCGTTCAAGGTCTTCTTGGCTTATGTTGTCGTGCCCCATGGTTATGTTGTCTTGCATGCTGCCGTTAAAGAAGTGGCCATTTTGCGGAACATAGCCAACCGATCTTTTCAATTCAGTATCGGCAATAGAATCGTATGTGAAGCTATCTAAATATGTTTTACCCTCATTTGGATTTATCATGCCGACCAAAATGTCACTTAACGTGCTTTTGCCTGCACCCGTTTTTCCGATTAGCCCGATATGTTCACCTGCCTTGATGTCCAGATTTATTTTATAAAGGGCAGGGTGTGCTTGATCGGGATACTGATATGTTAAATCCCTTATTTTAATATCACCTTTAAATGGTCCTTTTGCGCTTTTTTCCGTTTTTCTTTCATTGTCGTTGGGAAGTTGAAAGATCTTATCAATTGTTTTCAGTACGTCATTTGATTGTTTTAAACGCGATAAAACGCTGGCCATTGTTACGATTGGTGCAATTGAACGACCATAAATGATAGAGCAAGCGACAAGTCCTCCAACGGTCAGGCTTGCATCATATATAAGATATGCGCCGAAAAATACTATACTCACCTGTGCTATTTGTGTGGTTAAAGCAGAAAGGTTTGCAACTGTTTGACTGATCATTGTGTTGTAACATGATGCTTTTGCCGAGTTATCTGCGATTTGTTGCCATTTAAATAGTTTGTTACCTGTTGCTCCTAATGTCTTTATTGTTGAAAGTCCATTTAGCATTTCTATCAGATGCGCGGATTTACTTTGCATTGCTGTGAAGTATTGCGCTGTGTGTCTGGAGA
Organism: Alphaproteobacteria bacterium; assembly: GCA_050633325.1. Classification (GTDB taxonomy): domain Bacteria; phylum Pseudomonadota; class Alphaproteobacteria; order Micavibrionales; family Micavibrionaceae; genus UBA1672. The sequence continues at coordinate 7,825 of JBOEGH010000019.1, read as the reverse complement.
CCAGAGGCTGTGCTAATAAGTTGATAATAATTATAACTGTGGCGGCAACAATTGGGATAATCGCAAGCGGTGCGGCCAAAAGATATATGATAAACGTAAATAGTAGGAAGAATGGTAAATCAACCAAGGTGGGTACAAGCCTTGAAGCATAGAAATCTCTTATTCCGTGCAATTCTCTGAACAGGTTTGACTTTTCACCAGTGGAAAGGTGTAGGTCTACATCTTTGATGTTTAGCATCCGATCCATAAGTTTTACATCGTATTCGCCGGATATTTTTACTGCTATACGCTCTATTATGTGCGCTCTTAATGTCTTGAACAAGAAATCAAATATGATTGCCGTTATGACGCCAATTGTTAGGAAAACCAACGTGTCTTCGACAAAATTAACAACGACTCTGTCATATACGTTTAAAGTGTATAATGGTATAGCCAACGCCAAAATGTTAATGAAACAAGTGGCAAGTACAATTTCCGCATAACGATCCCAAAATGATACTAATGGATTCCAAAACCAATCGAGGGCATGGCCTTTCTTCATATGTGATATATCGATAGTAGAATCTTGATCCTTATGCTTCACGACATAGCAAAACCCTTTATATTCTTGCGCAATGGTTTCTATGGTTGGAGGTTCATTTTGGTTGTTCGAAACGATAAACTGCCCATCACCTGAAATACTTGGTATATAAGTGCATATTTTGTTGTCTAAGTCTAAAATCGCAGGCGCATTTAGGTGTGTGATCTGTTCTAAACTGCATTTGACCTTTTGTACGCTCAGACCAATAGATTCACAGATATCTTTTAGATTGATGTGGTGTAGGGAGTGTTTTTCAATAGGGGTGCTGTCAAATACGCCTTGTAAATCGATTTGTAGATCGTAAAACTGCATGATTCTTTGTATAGAATCTTGAAAAAAAGAGGCGTCTAAATGGGGCTTTTCATGCGTCATATTTTTTATGTTGGTCTTTGTAATTATTCTATTAATTCAGGCGTTGAACCGAAATATTACGAGCAACCTTCCATTTAGTTTTTTCATATTTGTAAGATATCGTAATCTCTCCTGCCCCTTGGAAGGTTAGGGGGATGTTTTTCAAAATCAACGGAACAGTTATTAAATCACCTAATGTGTTTGCTTGATCGATTTTAACTGGAATGATTATTTCTTCCGCGATTGCGTCTTTGCCTGATATTTTTACATCTATTTGTATTTCTTCTAAAATATTAATAGAAAAGTTAAGCCATAAAGATACAGCTATTTCGCAAGGTATTTTGTTAAGCGCGATATCCTTAGGGTATACGTCAATCAGAGAGTATTTGCCATTTGGTCTTTCTTGTATTTGGTCACATATTATGGCTTCGACTAGTTCGATTTTTTTTACTTTTTTTGCCATTATTGTGCGTCCTTGATTAATAGTGTTTTATTGCTCTATCAGTGATTGGCATGTGTTAAGGCTCTCATTTGTTTCTTTAAAGCCTTTTACAAGTTCTTGGTTCTCTCGTTTTAAATTCTGGTTATCTGTTTTAAGTCGTTGAATAATTGCTTCATAGCCTGCTTCTAACTGTGCTTTTCCGATATTATCATCTTGTCCGCCACTAGGTTCGCATGCAACCAAGTCTGCAATATATGCATCTTGCGTTAGATACAGTAATTTTTTTCTTAAGCCTTCTTTTTCATTTTCTAATATTCGCAGCTTTTTCAGTAAACTTGCGTTTATCTCTTTGTAATCATTGTTTTGGTTTTGTTTCTTGTAGTCTTCTAAAACGCTTAATTTTGTTTTTCCGCGTTTAAATGCGGGCATAGCGGGAGGGATGCTAAGGTCGTCATTAATTTCCCTGATATTTTCCACTGCTCTATGGTTTAGTTCTTTCTTTTCGGTGTCGTTTGTATCGCTTAACGTATTCAAGCATTGGGAGAATGCTTCAAAGTTTTCGGCAGCATTTGGGAGTGGCAAGTCCATAACGGAGTCTGCAAAGAAAAGTGATAATTCTTTGAGGGATTTAAAATTCTGAATGTGTTTATTTTTGCCAGGAAGTTTCATTACCAGAGAGTTATTTGAATTAGCAATAGCGGTAAGTTGGTTTATGGACTCGCTTTTCTTTTCCAATACTCCGTAATAGCTTTCACCCTTTTTAAGTTTGGGCATTTCTAAACCCTCAGGATCTTCCTTTGGGGTCTTTAGTAAAAAAGCATATCCTTCACCCTTTTTTATAAAAGATAGTGATACGTCGTGATCGTATTTCCAACGCACGAGACAAACGTTTTTATCGCTTTTGTTCTTAACGCGCATTACTTGCCACTCGATTTTTTCGGCTGTCCATGGCTGTTTGGCATCGTTCGCGTAGGCGTTATTGCTAACGCCAAGACATGAAATAGCTATACCTAGTAGTAGAAAACGCATCGAAGTGAGCCTTGAAGATATTTGAGCGTATAGATTATGTGAGATATTGTTTTGTAGCAAAGACTTATACATGGGGTAGGTTTTTTTTATGTGTATAGTTTTGTGTTCTCTACTTTGGTTTGAGAATATTCTTGTTGGTATTTCTTTGTTTACCATTTTGCTCTTTACTTAGTTTTATTTTTTTCTTAGAATTAATCGGGTTTATCTGGCCTGATCTTTGGTGCGCGTGATTCTTGTGCGTGCCTCTATTGTCAAATATTAACGGTATTTTTAAGAATAAATTAATGGGTTATCTGTATAGTTTATGGGTAATTTTAGGATTCTGAGAAAGGTATATCTGAGTTTTGGATAAGGAACAAGTAGACGGCACCGTGCAAGATGGTGGGGAGGACGTTAAGTCTAAGGTCTCTGTTTCCATGCCTGCCCCAGGTGGTAAGGTATCAGTTGCTGTTTCTGGTGATACTACTGTCCATATTAATGGTGCCGATCTTGAATTTATTAAGATAGATATCCTTGGCTCTGATTTGCTTATTACAGATAAAAACACAGATGCCCAAATTACCTTGATAGGCGCGGCTTTGTTCATGTTTGATGAAGAAGAAGCCATAGAGTTTATATTTGATGACCAATTCGTCTCTATACAAAATCTTTTGTCTACCTTGGGTGAGGTAGGTAACCTTACCCTAGAAGATTACATTGCCATATCCAGTATATTGCCTGAAAAAACTGATAAGGGTGATGAAGGTACGGAAAGCGATTCCGATGATGCGGAAACTTCCGAAATGATACTGGTTTCTATGTCCGAATTGGAGGCGCAGTATCGCATAGAGGTTGAGGATGAAAATCCAAATACTTCTAATGAAGAATTCACCAGTAATGCTAGTGCTACAGCGGTTGATGAAGAAGGTACCTCATCTAATGTGGCGGTTGAGGAATCCTCCAGCTCAGCAGTTAGTCAAGATGATGCGCCGGAAGAGAATACTTTTACTGCTGACCCCGAGCCCGAAGATATAGTCTTATTTGAAGCAAATTTGCTTCAGGTTTCTTCTGAAAGTGCTGTTGAGGAAGTTTCACCCGGTGTTTTTAAGCAGGTTTTTGATGGTGGTGGCGGTTCCGAGGCTTCGTTCTTTAATCCATCTAATAACGTTCAGTTCTCAACGGAGGTTATTAACCTTACCGATGAGGTTTCTGACGTAGTAGTTTATGCGGATAATCCTGAGTTTTTTGGAACTGGGCAGATGTCTAGGGTAATAGATATAACCCCTATGTTTCCCGATGGCTTTGAAGTTACTAATCTTACTATTTCAGGGTTTCCCGCCGGGTTTGAGATAGTTGGGGCAACATTGACTGCTGATGGGTATAGTATTGATAATCCTGCGTTGTCTGCTTCAGGTGCTCATCAACTAATACTCAGATACGATGTTCCAAGTACAGATAGTTTTACGATTAATATTTCCTTAGAGGGGGAATTTAATCCTGTATTGTATCAGGCTCTAAACCCAGATGCTCCACTTATAATACCTAGTGAAACTATTGTTACAGTAGATGGTGATCAGTTGGTTGAGGTCAAAGATGTTCTTGGCCCGGGTGACTTGAACTATACAAATGGTAGCGGAGACAGTGTATGGGTTCTTGCAAATGATCCTAACTCTAATCGTATTTTCACCGGAAGCGGAGATGACATCATTCATGGTGGTTTGGTTGATGATACTATTAATGGTGGTGATGGTAACGACGAGATATACGGTAATTCAGGTGACGATACCTTAGTGGGTGGCGCGGGTGACGACTTGATTGTGTCTGGTGATGGTAATGATACTATCGTTGGTGGCGGTGGCGTTGATACCTTAGATTATTCATCCGAAACCGTTAATATTGAGTTGGATATGGGCGATGTTCTTGGTGGCTATGCGGTTGCTAAGGTGGATGCTTTTGGTGTTAATGAACAAGAGGACCGCGTTAAAGAAGTTGAAAATATATATACCGGAAGTGGTGCAGATACATTAACAGGTGATTCTGCCAATAACGTGTTTCTTGCCGGTGCGGGTGATGACCTGTTTTACGTTAGTGCAGGTAATGATATCCTTGATGGTGAGGCAGGTACTGATACTGTTAATTTTACAAGCTTAAACGGTTCTGTGAATTTTGTTTCCTTAACTCTTGATACTTCTAATGATGCGGTTGTAATTGTTGATGGTGGCGATAACCAGACAATTAGGAACATTGAAAATGTTGTAGGTACTTCAGGTAATGATATTATAACCGGTGATAGTGTTGATAATGTAATCGACGGTTCTGCTGGTGATGATATTCTGGCCGGGCGTGGTGGTGATGATACGATCGATGGTGGTGTTGGCTCTGATACCGTAAGTTACTCTCTGGCTGCTTCTGCTGTTACTGTTAATCTTGTTTCAGGAAGTGCTTCTGATGATGGTGACGGTGGCAGTGATACTTTGTTGGGCATAGAAAATGTTACCGGTTCTGCCTTTGATGACACAATCACCGGTGACGGTGGTGCTAACGTCTTTGATGGGCAAGGCGGGGTGGATAATATTTCCGGTGGTGGAGGTGATGATACGTTCCTTGCTAGTGTCGGGTCTGATGTGTTGGATGGCGGTGCGGATTCAGATACTCTTGATTATTCTGCTGCTGTAGGCGTTAATTTTATCACATTAACCCTTAATGGTGGCGTTGACGCGACTGTCGTTGCTGATGGCGGTGATAATGATACTGTTCGTAATATTGAAAATGTTATTGGTACGTCTGGTAATGATACCATTTATGGTGATGGTGGTGACAACGTAATAGATGGTTTTTCCGGTGATGATTCCATTGGAGGTAACGGTGGTAATGATACATTAGACGGTGGTCTTGGTACTGATACTGCGGATTACAGCACAGCCGCGGCAGGGGTTGTTGTTGACCTTGGTGCAGGGGTTGCTAGTAACGATGGTGATGGTGGTTCTGATACTCTGCTGAATATTGAAAATGTTCTGGGTTCGGCAAGTGGTGATACAATATCGGGTGATGCATCTATTAATAACCTGCAAGGTGGCAGTGGCGGTGATATCCTTTATGGCGCCGGAGGTAACGACACTCTTGATGGTGGCGCGGATATTGATACTGCGGATTATACGTCTGCCGGTTCTGCGATTACTGCTGATATGTCCGCGAACTTAGTGTCAGATGATGGTGATGGCGGTAGTGATACGTTAATATCCATCGAAAATCTTACAGGTTCCGCGTTTGGTGATACTATTGATGGCGATGCAAATGATAATACCATACGTGGTGGCGATGGTAGTGACATAATAAATGGTGCGGGCGGAAATGACACTTTAGAAGGTCAAGGTGGTGGTGATACCTTCATAGGAAGCGCGGGTAATGACGTAATAGATGGCGGTGCGGATGTCGATACTGCTGACTATTCGGGATTGGGTGCTATTAACTTTATTAATGTAACTTTACAGGCGAGCAATAACGGCACAGTCATCGTGGATGGTGGTGACAATGACACTATTCGAAATGTAGAAAATATTATTGCTACTGGTGGTGATGATATTGTGACCGGTGATATACAAAGTAACATTATAATGGGTGGCGGTGGAAATGACACCATACGTGGTGGTGCAGGTTCTGATACCTTGGATGGTGGCGCGGATGTCGATACATTGCGATTTGACGATTTAACGGGCACTGGCGTTACCCTTGATATTGCAGGGCAAACTGCATCATACGCAGTAGATGGAAGTATAGATACATTCAGTAACTTTGAGCTTTATTTCACAACATTAAATGATGATACGGTTTTTGGATCTTCATCTGCAGATACGATAAGCACATTGGCTGGTGATGATTTGGTTCACCAAAGTGCGGGCAGTGACATTATTGATGGTGGCACCGGTACTGATACTATGGATTATTCATCATCCAGTGCCAATTTTATAACAGTTACCTTGTCAGGTGGTGCGAGCGTTACTGTTACCGTAGATGGTGGTGATAATGATACTATAAGCTCTTTCGAAAACGTTGTAGGAACATCAGGTGATGATGTAATTACTGGTGACACGGCGGTAAATAATCTTGTCGGTGGTGCGGGTAATGATACTCTTGATGGTGGTGCTAATGACGATGTTCTAGAGGGCGACTCCGGTGACGATATTCTGATCGGTGGTGCGGGTAGTGATTCTCTCAGTGGTGGAACAGGAATTGATACTGCTGATTATTCGGCTTCTTCAGGTTCGGTTTTAGTTGATCTTTCTGCCGGTGAGGCGACTAGCGATGGTGAGGGCGGTGTCGATACTTTGCTTTCTATCGAGAATATTACCGGATCAGGCAATAACGATATTATTGTCGGAAACGGTGCTGCTAATATCATAATGGGTGGTGGTGGTAATGACACGATCAGTGGTGGCGGTGGTAGTGATACTCTTGATGGCGGTGCAGGTTCTGACAATTTACGTTTTGATGAATTAATCGGCCTTGGTGTTTCTATTGATATTGGCGCTGGGACGGCTTTTTATTCTGCAGATGGAAGTACTGATAACTTTACAAATTTTGAGCAATATTACCTAACTAACCAGGCAGATACAGTTGTCGGGTCGACTGGTGCGGATACTGTATTCGCTTTGTCAGGGGATGATAGCATAGATGCTAGTGCCGGTACGGATACCCTTGATGGTGGTGATGGTTCTGATACAATCGATTATTCTTCCCTTGCCGGTGTCACGGCTATTTCTGTTACTCTAAATCAATCGCTTGCCACCACTGTGACAGTTACAGGTGGTGATGATGACAGTATTGTTAATATTGAAAATGTTACAGGCTCGGTTGGAAATGATAACATAACCGGTGATGCTCAGAATAATACGTTGATTGGTGGAACTGGTGACGATGTTATACGTGGTGGTGCGGGTGCAGACATTCTTGACGGTGGCGTGGGAAGTGATACAGTAAGGTTTGATGACCTTGCCGGTGCGGGCGTTGTCCTTGATCTTTCTGCCGGTAATGCAACATTCTTAGGTGATAGCACTGTAGATACTCTAAGTAATTTTGAGATTTATTATGTGTCTAATCAGGATGATACAATTATCGGGTCGACTGGTGCGGATACTGTTTTTGCGCTTGCTGGTGATGATACAATTTCTGCCAGTGCAGGTAGTGATACGATAGATGGTGGAGCTGATAGTGATACCATTGACTATAGTAGTTTAGCAGGCGTTACAGCGATAAATGTTACCCTAAATGGCGCGGTTGCATCAACGGTTACTGTTACTGGCGGTGACGATGACAGTATTGTTAATATTGAAAATGTTATCGGTTCTATCGGTAACGACAATATAACCGGTGATGCCCAGAACAATACATTGGACGGTGGTGCAGGCGCAGATACTCTAGATGGCGGTGCGGGTAACGATACCTTG
>JBOEGH010000018.1:0-7459 GCA_050633325.1 Alphaproteobacteria bacterium | reverse complement strand
GAAGATAAAACATCATCACCGGCACCACCATCTATCGTGTTGTTACCACCAACACCATCAATTGCGTCATTACCCGCACCACCATCAATTACGTTCGCATTACCATCACCATCAATAGTATCGGCACTTGCAGAACCCGTCACATTCTCAATATCGGTTAGAGTATCATTACCCTGCCCTGTCGCAGTACCCGCGCCAAGGTCAACTGTTACTGCACCGGCTGCAGATGAATAATCAACTGTGTCGCTACCTGTTCCACCGTCAAACGCATCATTGCCTGTGCCAGAAGATAAAACATCATCACCTGCACCACCATCTAGCGTGTTGTTACCACCAACACCATCGATAGTGTCATTACCCGCACCACCATCAATTACGTTCGCATTACCATCACCATCAATCGTATCGGCACTTGCAGAACCGGTTACATTCTCAATATCGGTTAAAGTATCACTACCCTGGCCTGTCGCAGTTCCCGCGCCAAGGTCAACTGTTACTGCTCCGGCTGCAGATGAATAATCAACTGTATCGCTACCTGTTCCACCATCAAACGCATCATTACCTGTGCCAGAAGATAAAACATCATCACCGGCACCACCATCTATCGTATTGTTACCAGAGCTGCCATCTATCACATCATTACCAGCACCACCGTCTATAACGTCATTACCTGTACCACCATCAATTACGTTCGCATTACCATCACCGGTCAAAGTATCTGCACTTGCAGAACCTGTTATGTTCTCTACCCCTGTTAGAGTATCCGAGCCCTCACCAGTAGCCGTGCCGGCATCCAGATCAACTGTTACCGCTCCGGCTGCAGATGAATAATCGACTGTATCAGTACCTGAACCACCATCAATGGCATCATCACCAATACCGCCTGATAACGTATCATTTTCACTACCACCGCTTAAAGTATCGTTACCGCCGCCACCGACAAGAACATCATCATTTGCACCGCCACTAAGAATATTATCATGAATATTACCTGTGATAGTGTCAGCACCGATAGAACCTGTAATGTTTTCAACGTTTTCAACCGTGTCTGTAGCAGAGCCATTAACGAAAACCGTAGTTACACCGGTATCAGCCAAAGAAACTGTTATGACACCAAATACGCTTGAGAAATCAACAGTGTCATTGCCCAGACCTCCGTCATATACATCGCTTCCGTTACTGGCGTTAAATACATCATCTCCATCCAAACCGAAAACAGTATCATCACCAGTACTGCCAAGGAATATGTCATTTTGGTTTGAAAGATTGTAAATTTCAAAGTTAGATATGGTGTGAGTATCGCCGTTTGATAAATTTACACCACCAAATGTCACATTAACATCAACCCCAATACCTACCAAATTAACATAGCTAAGCGTATCTGTATCTGCACCACCATTTAGATTGTCGTCACCGATACTACCAAAAATAAGGTCATCGCCTGCATCACCAGTTATTGTATCTGTACCTGCACCACCATCGAGAGTATCGTTACCCGCACCACCAGTTAGAGTATTCCAAGATGAGTTACCCGTAATGACATCATTACCATCAGTACCCACAACACGTTCTATAGAGGTTAAACTATCTGTTTGAACTACACCGTCTAATGTAGCAGTTGCCGCACCTGAATCTAATAACGTTACTGATACAAAATTAATAGAACCGTTTAGTACTGAATAATCTATCAGATCATGATCGCCACCACCATTATATGTATCACCACCAAGAGAAGCATAGAATATATCGTTACCACTGTTACCATTTAATGTATTAGCAACAGAACTACCCGTCATAGTATCAGCAAAATCAGAGCCATCAATAATTTCTATTTCATTAAGGGTATCATCAGTAAGACCCGCGATACTAACTGTTGTTGCCCCTACTTCTGCTATAACAACTGTTATTGCACTGCCGCTTTCGTCATAATCGGCAACATCTGTTCCTGTTCCACCATAAATAGTTTGCCCACCATCTATTAAGTTAAAGCGATCATTACCATCATCACCATATGCAGTCGCGCCTATGGAACTACCATTGTCCCCTAAGCGTATAGTATCGTTATCATCACCACCATATACCTCACCAGCATTATTCAAACGTAAAATATCATTACCCGCACCACCCTCAATACGTGTAATCACAGTTGTGTCTGTTTCAATCGTATCAGCAAAATCAGAACCGATAACCGTTTCCACACCTTCTATAATATCTACTTCTGCACCCGCATTCATGGTTACAGTGTAAGAAGCAGCACCCAAATGTGCGTCAATATCAATAGCAAACAAACTAGTAGAGTAATTTAGGATATCAGTCCCCGCATCACCAAAGATTCGATCATCACCGCCAGCAGCAAAAAACGTGTCATCGCCAGCTCCACCGTAAAGATCGTTGTTATTAATGTCTCCTGTGAACGTATCATCACCCGTAGTACCAATAACATTTTCAATATTGCGTATAGTATCGTCATCACCGCCATCAACAGTAACTATGGCATCTGTAGAACCGTTCAATGTTACAGTTATAAAATTAACGCTGCCTAGACCAGAATAATCAATAGTATCCTCATTAATACCGCCATCTATGGTGTCGTTACCTGCAGAAGCCAATATTCTGTCTTCTGCGTTTTCACCAAATATCAAGTCGTCCCCGTCGCCACCATTTAATGTATCACGTCCGTTACCACCATATATTGTATCGTTACCTGCACCGCCATTAATCGTGTCATAGCCACCCAAGCCACTCAAAACGTTATCAGTACTGTCACCTGTAATATTATCACCGGCTGCGGAACCTGTTATATTCTCAACATTTGATACCGTATCAGTGTAAGAACCACCGCCAACAACAACATCAAAAGCACCACCGGTCAAATCAGACATATCCACGACTATACCCTGCGTAGAAAACGCATAAGTTATCTCATCTATATCTGCGCCACCATCTATTGTATCGCTTCCTGATCCGCCGGATAAAACATCATTACCCGCCCCACCATCAATATTATTTACTCTTGTATCCCCGAAAATTGTATCATCACCAGTAGTACCAATAACATTTTCAATATTACGGATTTGATCATCATCGCCTCCGGTAACGGTAACGGTTGCATATGTGCCGCCATCCAGTGTCACAGATATTGCAGTAACACCTGCCTCAACCGAGTAATCCACAGTATCAGAGCCGTCCGCACCATCCAATAAATCTGCTCCCGCGCCACCTACTAGCGTGTCATCACCGTCATCACCATCAAGTATATTAACTAACGCATCTCCGGTAATAATGTCATTACCTGTACTTCCTATTACATTCTCAATATTAACGATCGTATCATTGCTTCCGCCATCAACAACAACAGTCGCATCAGTAGACCCATTCAATGTTACGGTGATAAAATTAACCCCTGTTTGTGAAGAGTAATCAACAGTATCATTATCCGCTCCACCATCTAATGTATCGCTGCCGCCTCCGCCAGCAAGGGTATCGTCGCCACCCATTCCAAAGAATGTGTTATCCAAGCTATCGCCAGAGATCGTATCACCACCGGATGTTCCGATAATTGTTTCAACATTTTGAACGAAGTCATTTGTCGCACCATCAAGGATAACAGATGCAAGGCCGGCACCGTTCAACAACACATTAATAAAGTTAACACCTGTTTGTGAGGAGTAATCCAAGATATCTATACCTGCACCACCATCATAAGTGTTCTGACCTGCACTACCTGTAAATGTGTCCGCTCCCGCACCACCTTCCAGCGTATCGGAACCATCACCACCGTTCAAAGTGTCATCTCCCGTACCACCGATAAGAATGTTATCGGCCGCATCACCATTGATAATGTCATTTCCAATTGTACCCGTCACATTTTCGATATTTGAGATCGTTTGATCTGTTCCACCATCAACAGTAACGGTAACATCCGTTCCACCGTTTAAGGTCACGGATATAAAATTAATTCCACCCAGAGCAGAGAAATCAATAGTATCCTCACCTGTACCGCCATCTAAATCATCCGCGCCGGCAGAAGCATTAAACACATCATCACCAGCAAGGCCATAAACTATATCAGCACCCAAACTACCTGTTATAGTATCATCCAGATTAGTTACGTAATATTCTTCAAATTCAGAAAAGCTATCTGTGCTTGCATCACCGCCAAATAGTGCTGTTTGCGCGGCCAAATCCAAGATAACACCGCCACCGGTTATATCATCAAACCTTAATTGGTCAGTTCCACCAACACCACCATTTAAGATATCACTACCCAAACCGCCACGGATAACATCATCACCAAGACCACCCATAAGGGTATTATCGTTAGCATCACCATCGATAGAATCGTTTCCGGTAGTTCCTGTAATATTCTCGATATTACGGATCGTGTCGTTACTACCGCCATCAACAACTACTGTTGAATTTGTAGATCCGTTTAGGTCAACGGTTATAAAATTAATTCCACCAAGAGCGGAATAATCCAACGTGTCAGAATCATCACCACCATCGATAACATCAGAAGAAGCACTGGCATGTATGGTGTCATCACCCTCTGCTCCTAAAATAGTATTAACACCTGCGCCACCGGTTATATCATCCGCAAATGCAGATCCTGTAACATTTTCTATATCAATGAAAGTATCCGTTCCACCATCACCATCATCAGACGCACTACCGGCAGTCAGATCAACCGTCACACCTGCTGCTGCATCAGTATAGTCAGCGGTATCTATCCCTAATCCACCATCAAGAGTATCGTTACCACCACGTCCAGATAAAACATCATTACCCGCACCGCCCGTAAATACACTGTTTTGTATATCGCCAGAGATAATATCGTCATTGGCAGAACCAATAATATTCTCAACGTTAGTTATAGTATCACTTCCGCCATCACCGTCATTGGAAACAAGGTTCGCATCCAGATCAACATTAATTCCTGACCCTGCCGCAGCATAGCTAGCAGTATCTGTGTCTGCTCCACCATCGATAGTGTCATTACCGGCACCACCGATAATAAGATCCATACCACCATTACCGGTCAGAACATTATTATTACCATCACCTGTTATCGTATCTGCGGATGCTGAACCTTCAACATTTTCTATGCCGATAAGAACATCGCTTGCACCATCACCATCATCGGACGTACTGCCTGCCGATAAATCAACAACGACACCACCCGCGGCCGATGCATAATTAGCGGTATCAGAACCAGAGCCACCATCCAATGTATCGACACCGCCACGACCTGTCAGAACATCATCACCAGCAAGACCCGTCAAAACATTAACGTTTGAATCACCGGATATCGTATCATTATTTGCAGAACCGGTTATATTCTCGATAGAAACCAATGTATCAGTACCGCCGTTACCATCACTAGCAACTGTTCCTGCCTGAATATCAGCCACAACAATACCAACCGATGTCGAATAACTGGCAGTATCAGTTCCCGCACCACCATCAAGGGTATCATCACCGCCGCGACCTGTCAGAACATCATCGCCCGCACCTGCGGTTATAATATTATTTACATTGCTGCCTATAATACTATCTGCAAAACCTGAACCAATTAAGTTCTCAATATCTGAAATAGTATCATTGCCACCATCGCCATCATCGGAAACATCACCGGTAAACATGTCCGCAACAATTCCCGCAGCAGCACCAGAATAATCAACTGTATCATCATCGGCGCCACCGTCGAGAGTATCATTACCCGCGCCACCGATCAGTGTGTCATCACCGCTTCCTGAAGTGATAACATTATCGTTACCGTCACCAGTTATAGAATCATTATTGGCCGACCCGATTACATTCTCAATATTGCTAAGCGTATCAAATGCACCATCGCCATCATCGGATGCACTGCCCGCAGATAAATCAACCGTTACACCCGCAATAGCAACAGAATAGTCAACCGTATCGACCCCTGCTCCACCATCAAGGGTATCTACACCACCCGCACCGCGTATAGAGTCATCACCTGCGCCCGCACTAATATCATTATTTAAGTTAGTACCACGAATGATGTCATCATCACCTGATCCGATAACATTTTCTATATCGATCAAAGTATCTGTACCACCGTCACCATCGCTTATGGCATTACCGGCAAGCAGGTCAACGATAACACCACTTGATGCAGCATTAGAATAATCTACCGTATCATCATTCGCCCCACCATCTATGGTGTCGTTACCTGCGCCACCCTCGATAGTATCATCGCCCGCGCCGCCTTCTAATACGTTATCATTCGCATCACCGGTTATTGTATCGTCACTGCCCGAACCAATAATATTCTCAACACTAGCAACCGTATCATTACCACCATCACCATCATCAGCTACCGTACCAGCAGATAAATCAACCGTTACACCAGAAGCAGCACCAACAAAGGTCAAAGTATCATCATCAGCACCACCAACATAAGAATCATTGCCTGCACCACTTACAAGAATATCATCACCTGTACCACCGGTAACCGTGTCATCACCCGCACCACCAGTTAATGTATCGTTACCTGCACCGCCATCTATCACATTGTCATTACCATCACCGGTAATGATGTCCGCATTCACAGAGCCTATGACGTTCTCTATGCCGGAAATAGTATCAACGCCACCATCACCATCATTAGATGCGCTGCCCGCAGATAAATCTACTACCACACCACCAACCGCAGCAGCATAAGTAACAGTATCTATATCCGCACCACCAATCAGGGTATCATTACCACCTCGACCAGAGAAAGTATCATTACCCGCACCACCATCAAATTGGTTGTCATTCGCATCACCGACAAAAACATCATCTTGAGAAGTACCGACTATATTCTCAATGTTACGAATTGTTTGGTTATCACCACCGGAAACAATCACTGTAGCACTGGCACCACCATTCAATGTAACACTTATAGAACCAACACCAACTAATGTACTGTAATCTGCCGTATCCGTGTCCGCGCCACCATCCAATACATCTGCACCGGCGCTGGCATATAATGTATCATCACCTGCACCACCATCTATCGTATTTACATTTGCATCACCGGTTATTGTATCTGCATTAGCAGAACCGGTTACGTCCTCGATACTAACCAAAGTATCAACACCACCGTCACCATCGTCGGATGCACTGCCCGCAGATAAATCAACCGTTACGCCTGAGGCTGAAGAAGAGTAATCTGCAACGTCTACTCCTGCACCACCATCAAGAGTATCGTTTCCGCCATCACCATATAATGTATCATTACCCGCACCACCAGATAATACATTAGAACCACCATCACCTGATATAATGTCATTATTACCGGAACCCGTTACGTTCTCTATACCTGTTAGAGTATCTGTACCATCACCTGATGCACTACCAGAAGATAAATCAACCGTTACACCAGATGCAGAACCAACAAAGCTTGCAACATCACCTGTACCTGCCCCACCATCTATGGTGTCGT
>JBOEGH010000017.1:0-1184 GCA_050633325.1 Alphaproteobacteria bacterium | reverse complement strand
TGGATGGAGCAGGAGCAGGAGCGTGGTATAACTATTACTTCTGCAGCTACAACGACATTCTGGGATGCTTCTGAAGACTCTCAGTATGGTGGTGAGCGTTTCCGTTTGAATATTATTGACACACCGGGTCACGTTGATTTTACAATTGAAGTTGAGCGTTCTTTGCGTGTTCTTGATGGTGCGATTGCAGTTTTTGATGCAAATGCAGGTGTTGAGCCGCAAACTGAAACAGTTTGGCGTCAGGCTGACAAATATGCTGTTCCGCGTATGTGTTTTGTTAATAAGATGGATAAAATCGGTGCGGACTTCTACAACACTGTTGATGAGATTGATACTCGTCTAGGTGCTGTTGCAGCGGTTATTCAGTTGCCTGTTGGTGCTGAGAATGATTTTGCGGGTGTTGTTGATCTTTTGAAGATGAAGGCAATTATCTGGGACTCTGAAAACCTTGGGGCTACATTCCATGAGGAAGAAATTCCAGCAGATATGGTCGATAAGGCTGCGGAATTCCGTGAGAAGTTGATTGAGATCGCTGTTGAGCAAGATGATGAACTGATGGAAGCTTACTTGGAAGGTAAAGAGCCTACTGAAAAGCAACTTAAGGCTTGTATTCGTAAGGGTACTATTGCTGGTGATTTTGTTCCTGTTATCTGTGGTTCTGCATTTAAGAACAAGGGTGTTCAGCCTATGTTGGATGCGGTTGTTGAATATCTTCCGTCTCCGATGGATATTGGTGCAATGGTTGGTAAGAAGGTTGATTCTGATGAGGATATGCTTCGTGCGCCAGAAGATGATGCGCCATTCTCTGCTTTGGCATTTAAAATTATGAACGACCCATTTGTTGGTTCTTTGACGTTCGCACGTATTTACTCAGGTACTATTGAGTCTGGTTCTTATGTTAAGAATTCAGTTAAAGATAAGCGTGAGCGTGTTGGTCGTATGTTGTTGATGCATTCAAATAATCGTGAAGAACTATCAGAGGCGCATGCTGGTGATATTGTTGCGTTTGTTGGGATGAAGGATACAACAACTGGTGACACTATTTGTGATATGCAAGAGCCAGTGGTTCTTGAGCGTATGGAATTCCCTGAGCCGGTTATTGAGATTGCTATTGAGCCTAAGACTAAGGCTGATCAAGAGAAGATGTCTACTGCGCTTCAGCGTTTGGCGGCAGAGGATCCATC
>JBOEGH010000016.1:0-21827 GCA_050633325.1 Alphaproteobacteria bacterium | reverse complement strand
TCACAGATCAGTAAATACCTTACGTACAGTTCATGTTTTTGTTCTATAATGCTTGCCCCAAACTGGAGTTTAGTAAAGAGATTTAACTATTAATGATATACAACGTCTTTTAAACGATAATGTAATCACTCTGTTTTATCGTTTTACAGCTATGCATAAACCAATACATTCAGCTGCTATTGCTATTGCTATTGCTATTAGTAGAAGTTTATTGTTGCCAGTAATATTTCTACTTACATTGCCATTGTTTTTTGGTGATGTTGGTATTTTTATTGCCATCCCGGTCACTGATCTTTTGACCTTTTTTCTGGCTGGTTTCCTTTATCTTAGAAATAAACCTGATACACTTTTGGCTGCGGAGAAAAGTTATCGGCAGACTGCAAGCACTGCCATTCTTTACAACTGGCTAAATCCACGAACATATCAAATGGCTTTTCAAGGAATAATGTAGCTTTCCGCCCTCTAATTCCAAGTTCGAAAACACATATCCAATCAATTGGCGTTTTTCTTCTGTGGTCGAACGATCAAATAATTCAGCGGCCTTCGATGTCAGTTTAACTAGCGTGGTTACTGCAATTCTGAATTTATCGTCTCCTGTAACCGCACAAGGGCATCTATAAGATCATGGCATTGCTGAATCTTTTGCTTATCAAGTTCTGGCCTTTTTACATTTTTTGTCATTAGTTACATTTTTGAAATCAGGGATGCTATCTAGAATGGCGAGAGGTACTTTGCTAGATATTCTAGCTTACTCAGGTTTTTTTAGACATACTTTTAGCGATTCTGCATACACCAAAAGCAACGAACATAACTCCTGCTGTTATTTCGTCCTCTGCATCAATAGGAGGTAGAAATAAGTTCGAAAATGCGCCAATTAACAAAAACCATAAGAAAAGATTTTCAATTGCTTCTTTAAACCCATCATTCCTAAAGCTATAGACAAGCGTGCCGATTAAGGAAATTACAACTATTACCAGCCCATACAATAAAGATTCAGGCAGTGTTGTCACTTGTGCATTTATGTCCGCTTCCAAAAGTATATCTTTCTAGTTGTTGATTTACATTTAGTAAGTCTAAGCAGCCTTAGCGCGGTAGTAAATCAAAAATTAACTGATTAGTATTACGTTTTCACTAATCTGTCCATTTGTTTCGTTTGCTCCTTTTGGACTACTAAGCTGCGCGGTCATGATGTACTTTATAAGACATTTTATAGGGTATGGAGTTGAATAAAACGATTATATCTTGATAATAATCGGTTCGTAATGTGTCAATTATGGGTTGCCATTTAGTCTTCCGGCAAGTGTTTTTATAAGATAATTTCCTTCTAACATGTTTTTTTACATGGTTTTTGTGTGGTGTTGCACGTCTGGTGGTAATCATGCGGAGTATCATATCTTTACTATTTATCAGGCATATAATTATCCATATTTGAGCCAAAGGGTGGAAGCTTAAGATAGAATTAAGTTTGGTTTAAGTCTGATATTATATGCTTTAATATAAGGCTTAAATATTAACAGAAAGATTCTGGCGTGAAGCTACTGCTGGTTGAAGATGATTATATGATTGGTGAGGGTTTGCAGAACTCTTTAAAGAAATCAGGATATTCTGTTGATTGGGTAGAAGATGGCTTGGATGTTGAGCCCTCATTGAAAACTACCGAGTACAGTCTGATTATTTTGGATTTAGGGCTTCCGGGAAAGGATGGCGTCGAAGTTTTAAAGAGTTTGAGAGCATCTAGGAGCGATATTCCTGTTCTGATTTTAACTGCGCGTGATGGAATTGAAGATCGTGTTCTTGGACTGGATATTGGCGCAGATGATTATATGATTAAACCGTTTGCTCTGGAAGAACTTGAGGCAAGGATAAGGTTGCTTTTAAGGCGAAAGATAGGGGAGAGAACAAACGTAATTCAAGTTGGTGATCTGTATTTGGATATCAATAAGAACGAGGTGTCATGTAAAAACCTATCATACACTTTATCGGCAAAAGAGTTTAATATTCTACGTTTGCTGATGGAATGCCCTAATAAAGTATTTTCACGCTCGCAGTTGGAAGAGAGGTTATATGGCTGGAATGAGGAAGTGGAAAGCAATTCAGTTGAAGTACATATTTATCAATTGCGACAAAAGCTTGGTAAAAGTGTGATCAAAAATATTCGTGGTGTTGGTTATAGAATAGGAGTAAGCGAATGATTTCAATACGCGATCGCCTTGTTTTTATGATTTTAGCGGTGTTAGTCGTTGAGGTTGTGCTTATTTCTGTGCCGACATTCCATTATGTCCATGAAGAATTTACAGAGGTAATGGATGGTAGCTTGCAACAATTAGCCATATCTATATCCCCTCATGCAAAAGAACTGAATGAAGTTGAGGTAAGTAATAAAACCAGTTTGGAAGAGGAGGATGAGTTTCTTATTCAAGTATGGGAAGATAATGTATTGATTTATACTTCGCATCCTAAAATTGCTGTTCCAAGACAAGAAAGCGGATTTGGAAAGTTTTTCATCAATGAAGAAGAGGGGCTGCGTTATTTTCAAAGAACCGACCAGAACAGGGTTGTTCAAGTTGCTCATTCCTTGAATGAACGTCAAGAGATGGAACATGATGTCCTATTTTTCTTTATAGCACCCATTCTATTATTTTTGCCTGTTATGGTGTTTGTTATATATATTGTTACCGGACACGGGCTTAAGCCCCTTATGGTGATTTCAGATCGTGTGCGGGAGCGGGGCGCGCACAATCTTAGCCCCATTGACACGGTAAATATTCCACAAGAAATTTTCCCCGTGATCCAGTCACTTAATCACCTTCTAAGACGGTTGGAAGAATCCGTAACTTTGCAGCGTAAATTCACTGCGGATGCGGCACATGAGTTAAGAACCCCCTTAACGGCCATTAATTTACAGTTGGATATGTTGAAGCGTGCGGAAACTATAGAAGAGCGTGAGGAATTGGAGGATAATTTAAAAAACGGTCTCGATCGTGCGATCAACCTTGTTGAAGGTTTGTTAATGTTGGCACGATATGAGACAGATGCACAGGCCATGATCACAGAAGATATCAATTTGGTCACTGTGACTAAAAATATAATTAAAGATCTGGAGTTGCTATCTTCTGAAAAATCACAAACTGTTACATTTAAGCACCCTAAAAAAGCAGTTAAGATGACCGCTCAGCTTAATAACATTGTGGTGATGATCGAAAATCTTATTCAAAATGCTATTTTATATACTCCGGAAAGTGGTGTTATACAGGTGGAAGTAAAGCGGCATAAGAAGGAAATTATCTTGTCAGTTGCCGATAATGGTTTTGGTATCAAAGAAGAAGAGCGCTTGCGGGTTTTTGATAGATTTTATCGCTGCCAAGGTACAAAACAAAAAGGTTCAGGCCTTGGCCTTTCTATTATTAAAAATATTGTTGAATATTATCATGGTTCAATATCTGTAGAGGGTGGCTTAGACGGCAGGGGTGCTAAATTTGTAGTCAAGTTTCCTGTTAAATAGGATTGTTTTGTGTTAGCGTTTGACCATGTCATAAAGGTCAGTCACATTCTTTTTGAAGATAGATTTTGTGAAATATCTCTCATAATGCTCAATACCGTTAATAACTATATGCGCTTGTAACATTTTATCATTAATCACACGATTAACAGATGCAGCTAATTCGCCAACATCATCAACATTAATCAGAAGCCCGTTTTCCTCATGCGTAACATATGCCTTTGGGCCTGATGCTTTTGTTACGATGAGTGGTGTGCCGGTTGCCCATGCCTCGATCACAACAGCGCCGAATGGTTCATATCTGGATGGGAAAACGCAGATATCAGCAGTTGCCAATAAAGCTTCTCTATCATATCTCCAGCCCAGAAAACGCACACGATTTTCCAGATTTAGAGTATGCATTTGTGCTTCAAGTTCTTGTTTTAATGGGCCGGACCCTGCAATCCACAAATAAGCATCAGGGATTTTTGTCATGGCCTCAAGTAAAATATCCAACCCTTTCTTTGTATGCAGCCTTGATAAGGATAGCAATAAAGGCACATCATTTGGTGTATTAAATTCAGCGCGGTTTAAGGGGAGTGCAGTCTCAAACTCTGCATAGATATGCAAGACATGGACAAATTTTGAATCAATACCTTCCCTTATAATGTGATCAGCAATATCTTTTGTTACAGCTACATGATGATGGCAATTATTAAAACGTTCAGGCTTGTAATACCCTCCATACCAACCAATATTGGTGTGATCACCATGCGTTGAAAACATTCCTGCACGCCCCATCCAATGGTGGATAATGTCAGGATTGAACTCTGAAATAGAGTTTTGAATAATTTTCTTTGTCGGCCATTTACACATCCTACTGAAATTTGCGTTTTTTAAAGGAATGTTACATTTTTCTATTTCTTCTATTTTGTGCCGGTTGTTGTTTCGTGTGATCACAAACTGATCAATATTTTCTTCGTTGATGGCCTTGAGCGCATCGACAAAGAACGTTTCTGCACCCCCCACGGAAGCCCCAGCCATTGCGTGTAATACTTTCATTCTAATTACTCCAATTTATCTTTTTGGTTAATGTTTTTATACATTTGATAAATTGGCTACGCATTTAAACTGAACTTAAACTTAATTAATTACTTAAGGTTCGCTTAAGAAAAGCCTTCTAAATGCTGAGAGATGATATAAGTATGGAGGTCGCCATTATGATTTATATAGAAAAATACACTCTTATATTTTTAAGTATCATTTGGTTGCTTTTAGTTTCATTTAATGTCTTGGGCATATCATTTATTCTTGGTACACCTTATTCTGTGACAATACTAAATACAGCATTGTTTAATAGTGGCACGGTCTTAGGAGTGCTTATTTTCGTATATGTATCTTCATACTTCCTTTTTGGAAAAGAGAAGAACAAGTCGGATTGTGCAGCATCTATTTTTATGGCTTCTCCTTTAACTCTTATGATTGGTGTTATACCCAATGTTTCATTTCTAAATATTTTCTTTGAAAATTGGGTAGTGGTTATGGCTTTATGTTTTATGCCATATGTTTTTTGGCCGTACTTTTGGAAGAGCGTGATAAAATACAAATCTGGCAATTTTAATATGCTTGTCTTTGTTGTCACGATTATATTAGGTGCAGCATTTATAGTCGCTTTAGATATATCTAATATATTTTTCCTTTTGTCATATATGGCATTAATATCAATAATGGTAACACAATTAATCTCCACAAATGGTGAAGTTTCTGATAGGGATTTTAACGTTCCTTTTTATGTCTTTATTGGTTTTTTGATATTTGTTCAATTCTTTCCAACGTTACTAAACCTTGCCGGATTGGCAGATACTCCGTTTCGTATCGATGTTGATTATGATAAAAATAATGGTTTTTTGATTATATCATTCATGGCACTGATGATTGGAACAACTATTCTAAGTGATTTTATTACAGCTCCACTTAAAAGGCAGATTTACTCTTTCACTATCATGGGCGCATTGGTCTTATCGCTTATGGCTTTTCAAGCAAAGAAGCATAGTATCTCTACATATTCAAACAGCGTTGGGGGTGAGCGAATGACAGATGAATTGCATAAATAGCTCCCCTTTAACGTAGGTCAAATATTTCGCGGTGGAAGCTATCCTTGGATAGACCGTTTTGACGCAAATCTTGATATAGAATATCACCCAGACCCTTGGGGCCGCAAAACCATATACTGGATTTTATCCAGTCGGGAATAATGTTACGAAGTTCAGAATACGAAAAATGTCCGCTTGTGCTGTTGGTGTAGCTGTGTAGGGTTACGTTTGCATCTTTTGATAATATTGTTATGCGTTTCATAAGTTCTGCGTCAACGTCCTTTGCCAAGAAAAAGAAATCGATCTGTTTATCTTCTTGGTTTTGCGCAAGGTGTTCCAAGCGCGAAAGAAATGGTGTTACCCCAATACCGCCTGAAATCCAAATTTGGCGTTGGTTGTTGTCTTCGAAATTGAAATGTCCGTATGCTCCTTCGATAGTAATTAGATCGCCAGAAGTGACATTATCTTTGAGTTTTTTTGTAAAATTGCCCAATGCTTTAATTGTGAATGTGATCTTGGGGTCATTTTCATTCCATGATGATGAAATTGTAAAGGGGTGTGGTTCTTTATTTTTGTTAAGGGTTAGAAAAGCGAATTGTCCGCTTTTATGTCCATGCCATTTTCCTTCCGGTTTTACAGTGACTTCAACTGCATCCATTTTAGGGTATTCCTTAACATTAATGACTGTCGCACGCGTTCTTAGTGATCGTCCTTTCATGCCAAATAAAGTTAGAATGGCAGAAACCGAACCTGCAATCATTAGGATTGCCGTTATAACACCTGCCATTGTTGACCAATAATCAAACTTCATCAGGACAATTCCGTGAAATACTAATGCTAAGTAAGCAATTGGGATTACTTTATGAGTTTTGGCGAAATAACGGTATGGAATGAATTTTATCAACGCAATAAGGATTAGAATAATAAGGGCATAGAAAGCAAGCTCACCATAGGTATGTGCTGGACTTTCGAAGGATTCCAAAAAGTTTTCGGGACTGGAAAAATCAATTTCAGATAGACTAAATGATCCTTCTTCCTCTCCTTCGTTATGTTCTTCGTCACCATCTTCACCATCTCCTCCACCAAACAGTTCCGGAAATTCACTTTGTAGCCAATGAAAAATAGCCGCACAAAAAGCGGTAATTCCCAACCATTTATGAAGGTGATAGCCCTTATCCAAGCCACCTAAAAAGTTTTCTAACCATCGTGGTCTTGTGGCCAGTATCATGGCAATGCTCATAACGGAAATTGCTAATATTCCTGAATATTGAAGGAAAAAACGACCCGGTTTATCATTCATAAATATAGTTGATATAATGGTAACAAGCGTTACAGCCACTATAATTCCAAACAGTTTTTTCATTGTTGTTGCCATTTTAACTCTCTTGTTTTTTTAGATGATTATTTGCGGCATTAATCTATTTATTAAAACTGAAACTAAACTTAAGGAAATCAAAACGGTCTCATAAGTTTCGCTTAAGAATTAGTATTTATTTTCAAGGCATCATTTGGAAATAATAGGATAAAACCATGCATAATATTTTTCGTTTGTTTATCGTAGTTGCCCTTATAACTGTGGCTATACCTAATACTTCACAGGCACACTGGTTTGGTGGTGATGATTATGTGCAAAGAATTGCAAAGGCTAAGATCACCATGATAGAAGCCATTCAAAAAGCATCTGAAGCGCAAGGGGGGACTGTCGTTAGTGCAGAGTTGGACGATTGGGGTGATGAAGGTGCTGTTTACGAAATCGGCATTATCAAAGATGGTGAAGAATATGAGATGTTTGTGGACGCGATTACAGGTAAATTGAGAACCGAAAAAAAGGGATGGTTTAAATAGGCCTTATCATTTCATTAAATTACAGTAATGGCTGGTGAAACAGATAATTCACCAGCTTTTTTTATTTAAGCATCACTTAAGTTTCAGATTTTACCATTGATTATTTTGTAATGAAATAAAGGTCAATGCTTTGAAACAATATGGTGTGATTATATCTGTATGCTTGATTTTGTCTTCTTGTACGTCACTACCCAAGAGCGTAACAGAACGCAATGTGATTCAATCATTATCTGCACCTGCAGTATTTAAAACACAGCAAGCACAGGACTCAAAAATTATTCATGGTTTGTTTGATGTATTTCAGGATGAAACTCTTAATGCGTTGGTTGAAAGGTCTTTGGTTAATAATCTGGATATTCAACTTGCAGCCAAACAACTGGAAGAAGCCGGTTTTAATGCGCAGGCTGAGTGGGGGAATATCCTGCCGAAGTTATCAGGTAATCTAGCGACCAACCGTGAGCAGGGCGTACAAGGTAAGTTACAAGGTACATACTCTCCCTCGCTTGATGTTAGTTGGGAGGTTGATGTTTGGGGAAAATTACTTAATCAGAAGGAATCACTGGATGCTACCGCTTTGGCAAGTGTAGAAAATTATCAAGCCGTGCAAGATTCTATCGCTGCGCAAGTCATGCAAGGATGGTTCGACGTAGTTACCACTGAAAAGCAGGTTATGCTTGAGCAGTCACGTTTAAAGAACCTGAAAAGAAGCTTGGAAAACAGTCGTCGCAATTATGAATCTGGTTTGGGGGCGCTTGACGACCTTGGTGCAGTTAAACGCGATATTGCCCAAACTAAAGTAACATTGTCATCTAACATAAATAACCACAATACGGCCGTTCGTGTGTTGCAAGTTCTTGCGGGAGAGTATCCGGATGGTAAAACGACTTTGGAGTATAATCTTCCGGCGCTTATCTCTTCTCCCACTGCCGGATTACCTGCAGATCTTCTTACCAATCGCCCTGATTTGCGACGTGCTTGGCAAGAGGTGTTGGCTGCTGATAAATTAGTTAAAGTTGCACATAAAGATATGTTCCCCTCCTTATCGATTACAGGGGCTTTAGGAACACAAAGCAGCGCTTTCTCTGATTTAATGAGTGGTGCTACGATCTGGTCATTAGCCAGCAATATGGCCTTGCCGTTGTTTAATGCAGGTCAGCTTGAAAATAATATGAATGCTGCGCAAAGCCGTGCTGAGCAGGCGTGGATTGTCTATCTTAATATTGCTTTAAATGCTTTCTTAGAAGTTGAGCAAGCGTTGGATCGAGAAACATTATTGGCTGATCAGGAACGCCAGCAACAAGAGGCTGTTATTCATGCGGAAAATACAGCGAAAATATTCGAAGATCGTTACAAAAATGGTCTTGTTAGTATTCTTGAATATCTCAGCGCCCAAAACACCGTGTTTGACATGAAGTCCCAACTTTTGGATTTCAGAAATCAACGATTAAAGAACCGAATTGCGCTTGCATTAGCGATTGGTAAAGGAGTGTAAATACATGAAACGTTTTATTGGTGTTATATCTATTATAGTGGCCATGGGGTTTGTCACAGTCCTAACCATGATTAATGAAGAACCTGAAGAAAGAGACGAATTAAAAGGTTTGATGCAGGTTCACGTCGTTAAGGTTAAGCCGGAAAAAGTGATTGATAGAATTACCGGCCATGGTCAGGTTAACCCGCGTTGGCAAACAGCACTTTCAAGTGAGGTTAGTGGACGCGTATTATCGGTTTCTGAAAAATTTCTTTCCGGCACAGAGTTTAATCAGGGCGATGTTCTTGCGGCTATCGATGATAAGGCTTATATCGCTGCTCTTAAAACTGCGAAATCTGATTTAGCTACGGCACAGCGAATTTTTAAGGAAGAGCAGCAACGCTCAAAAATTGCAGCTGATAATTGGAAATCTTCAGGTTTCAAAAGCAAACCATCAGGTTTGGTATTGCGCAAACCACAATTGGCAGAGGCGCAAGCTAACATTGAATCTGCAAAAGCTGTAATTACAAAGGCAGAGTATGATTGGGCGCAAACGAAAATTACTGCGCCTTATGATGGCGTTGTGATTGAGCGCGTAATTAACCCAGGCGATTTTTTGCAAACAGGGTCATTGATAGGCCGCGTTTATGATCGAAGCCTATATGATATTATTGTACCACTTAGTATGGATGATATCGCACGCCTGCCACAAGGTTTGCAAAAAGGCTCTGTTACAATCTATTCCACACGGACAAATCAGACATGGAGTGGAAAAGTATCACGTATTGAACAGGTGGTTGACCCGCAGAATCGTTGGCAGAATGTCGTGATTACAATTACCGATACAAAAGGCCTGTTGCCCGGAGAATTTGTAAATGTAGAATTTGAAGGGCGAGCTTACGATAAGGTGCTCGCGATCCCTGAGAATATTCCTGCAAATAATGGCAGTGTTTGGTACGTCGATGCACAACATAGATTGCAGAATTTTACTCCTGATACTTTGTTTCGTAAGAACGGTATATTATTTGTTCATGCACCCTTTGAAAAGCGAAATACATTGCACGTGACGGCAGGGAGTGATGCTTTCTTGCCTGATGTCAAGGTAGAGCCGATTGGAGGAAAGTATAAATGAACCAATCTCTAAACCATGATCACGAACAAGGTTCTCAAAAAAGTAAGGGCATAATTGCTTGGTTTGTCTATAACCCTGTTGCTGCAAACCTTTTGATGATCACATTGTTGGTTGTCGGTTTTATGTCGTTGGCGGATATCCGTACCGAAGGTTTTCCTGAACCATCTCCCAATACGGTAACAATAAGCGTAGATTTTGAAGGTGGATCACCCGAAAATGTAGAAGAGGGTGCAGCAATTAAAATTGAAGAAGCGCTGAACGGCATTGAAGGCGTGTATAAAATTTCCAGTCAAATCACTAGTAACAATGTTACGGTATCCGTGGCTGGTGATGATGGATATCCACTTGAAAAACTTAAAAACGCTGTCAAAACACGCGTGGATGCCATTAATACTTTTCCTGCGCAAGTCGATAGCGTAGTTATAACCGAAGCGCAGGAAGAGAAGAGAATTCTTCTTGTACAAATTTATGGTGATGCAAAACACCAAACATTCAAAAAAGTAGCAAGGCAAATTCGTAAACGACTTTTGTCAATGGATACAGTCAATAAAGTGACTGTTAGAGGGGTGCGAGATGCCGAGATTAATATTGAAATTCAGGAAGAAAAGCTCCGTAATTATGGTTTAACATTTGATGAAGTTGCACGATCTGTGCAAGGGGCTTCGATCAATTTATCCGCAGGTGAACTTCGCACATCGGCAGGCATAATTAATCTGCAAAGCCGCCAGCAAGATTATCATGGAAATGAATTTGAAAATATCATCGTTCGCAGTTCCTCTGACGGTGGCGTTGTGCGTCTTAAAGATGTGGCTGTGGTGCGTGACGGATTTACCGATCAGGAAATATTGTCTACTTTCCTTGGTAAGCCTTCTGTTAATTTGGATGTAGAATTAATCGGTAGTGATAGTGTTGTTATCGCTTCTGATGATGTACGCACTTTTGTTGAAAATTTGAAAAAGGAAAATTGGCTACCGCAAACGCTGGATATTGTTGTGTGGTCTGATGAGGCCGATAACGTGCGTGACAGTATTAGCCTTCTTTCTAAAAATGCCTTAATGGGTATGTGCTTAGTGTTGGTGATGCTGGCATTATTTCTGCACCCCAAGGTCGCTCTCTGGGTTGCTGTTGGAATTCCAGTTTGTTTTGCCGGAACATTTATTGTTATGGGGCCAAGCCTATTGGATTACTCTATCAATGACCTTACAGGGTTTGCCTTTATCATTGTGCTGGGAATTGTTGTGGATGATGCCATTATAATCGGTGAGAGTATATTCACTCATAAAAAACGTGATGGTGGCGGCGTTGAGACCGCTATTCGTGGGGCAAAGCAAGTAGCAATGCCTGCAACATTCGGTGTTCTTACGACTATTGCTGCTTTTTATCCGCTGACGACTATCACAGGTTTTTTTGGTGGCCCATTTCGAATGATTGCTGTTGTTGTAATTTTTTGCCTTCTTTTTTCAATTATTGAATCCAAGCTGATTTTACCTGCGCATTTGGCGAATTTGAATGTGAAAAATAAAAAGCCGAAAAAACAAAACTTTATTGTTCGTGGATTTGGTTGTTTACGCGAACGTATAGAGAATGGTTTGGAACATTTTATTTATACGCATTATAAGCCCTTGATAGGAAAAGTTGTTACCCACCGTTATCAATCTTTAGGCGTGTTTGTCGCAATATTTATTATGGCTTTGGGGCTTGTGACCAGTGGCACAGTTCGTGTCGTATTTTTTGGTGGAGATGAAGGCAATTTATTGTATGCAGGGGTGAAAATGCATTCAGGCACACCGGCAGAAAAAACGCATAAGGCTGCATTATATATTGAAGAAAAGCTGGACGATACAGTTGCTGAATTGATGGAGGTTTATCGCCTCAAAGAAAGTCCGTTAAAATATTCCTATATTGCTTCTAATACGGATGAAGAAGCGGAAGTGACAATTGAGATTACCCCCGGGTCAACACGACCGTTTTACGCAGAAGAGTTTTTGGATATATGGAAGGAAAAGGTTGGAGAGATTGATGGTACAAAAGAATTGAGCTTTTATGTTGATTATGAAGGGTCTGAAGATTTTAGAGTTGAAATATCTGCGTTTGATTACCAAATCCTTGAAAAAGCGATGTTGATGCTGAAAGATAAAGTTGAGTCTTATAATGGTCTGGACGACATCAGAACCAATTTGGATAATAACGTAGATGAATTGTCCGTACAGTTGAAACCGGAAGCCAAATTTTTAGGGTTGAGTAATCTTGAGGTTATTAGCCAACTTCGTAATGCAGTGTTCGGTTTAGAGGCGCAGCGTATTCAGCGTGACGATGAAGAAGTGCGCGTGAAGGTACGTTATCCTGTGGCTGAACGTAATGATGCGAGCGATCTGGAGAAAATACGTATCCGTACCGCAGAAGGGGGAGCAGTTCCACTTTCACAAATTACAGAAGTTAAGCGCAGTATGATACAGTCTGAAATCACTCGCATCGATGGTAATCGTGTTCTGGCTTTAACCGCGCAGGTTAATGAGGATATTGTAACACCTTCAGAAATTATTGCGGTTATGGAAGAAAAAGTATTTCCTGAAATTCTGCGCGTTTACCCTGGCGTTAAAATCGAGCTTGCAGGTGAAAGTGCGGAAGAGGGCGAGGCTAAAACAGAACTGAGTTCAGGTTTTATTTTAGGTATGTTGTTAATTTATGCTTTGCTGGCTATTCCACTAAAATCTTATA
Organism: Alphaproteobacteria bacterium; assembly: GCA_050633325.1. Lineage (GTDB taxonomy): Bacteria > Pseudomonadota > Alphaproteobacteria > Micavibrionales > Micavibrionaceae > UBA1672. The sequence continues at coordinate 9,090 of JBOEGH010000016.1, read as the reverse complement.
TCGAGCCATTTATTATTATGCTTGCAATTCCTTTTGGTGTGATTGGTGCAATTATCGGGCATATGATTGTAGGTATTCCGATTAGCCTTATGTCTTTTTTCGGTATATTGGCCTTAAGCGGTGTTGTCGTAAATGATTCATTGGTATTGGTCAGTCGTTACAATCAGATCAAAAAAACCGGTAAATCTTATAAGGAAGCCGTAATTGAGGCAGGCATGTCACGTTTTCGTGCGGTGTTGCTTACTTCTATTACAACATTTGTTGGCCTTATGCCCTTATTGCGAGAGAAGTCAGAGCAAGCGCAAGAGCTTATCCCTATGGCAGTTTCTCTATCCTTCGGTATCCTTTTTGCAACCGTGATTACCTTGCTGATTATTCCCGTATTACTCGGGGTTAATTCGGATATTAGGAGATTTTTCAGGGAAAAAGATGAATATACTCATTGATCGAAAAAATAATTGTGGCAGGCATGGGCACTTGGATGTTACAGCACTACCTTTAGGCAGAGAAAAGTTATCGGCAGACTGCAAGCACTGCCATTCAGTCCATCAATACATCCGCTGTAGAGAATATTGCCGCTGAGGCCAGCTTTCTGCGCGCCTTTATGAACAACACATCTTCGATATGAGATGGTTTCTTATTGCGAATAAATCTTTTAGCCGTTGACCTCATGTTTACAACAACATATTTTAAATATAAATAATAATGCGATCAACAGTAAGTAAGAATACAATGAGCTATAAAGTTTTTCTATGGCTAGCTGGATTCATTTCAATATTGGTTATTGGAGTGTCAGTTACATACAAAACCCTATCAACGCCGCTTCCCGGAGAACATCGCTATTTCCCTATAGAGCGTATAGCTCATGCTGGTGGAGGATATAACAAGAAAACGTATACAAACTCAATTAACGCACTTGAGGCTAACAAAGATAGTTATAATTTTTTTGAGATAGATTTCGTATGGACTTCAGATCAGCATCTGGTTTGTTTGCATGACTGGGATGCAAGCGCTAAGGCTGCATTTGGCAATGTATTTGACCCGGCCCCGACTTTATATGATTTTGAGGGACTTGTACGTGATAACGCGAAGTATAAAAACTGCACGGCTGAAACATTAATTGCTTGGCTGGAATCAAATCCAGAGAAAAAAATAGTGACTGATGTCAAAAAAGACAACGTACTGGCGCTTAAATATATCGCGAATATGTACCCTGACTATGCTAAGCGCTTTATTCCACAGATTTACAATCCTGATCAATATGAGCCCGTAAAAAAAATGGGTTATGAAAAAATTATTTTCACTCTTTACAGATATTCTGGTGATCATTCAGAGGTCTTAAAGGCGGTTTCAGATATGTCCCTTTATGCAGTGACAGTACCTAAAAGGCATATTCGCAGTGAAATTTCTCTTGATTTTGAAAAATGGGGCTTACCTCATAGCTTTATAACGGTTCGCTTTCCGTATGATTTAGCTCAATTAAACATCCCTACTTATGTTCATACTGTCAACAATCAAGAAGAATGGATGGAGTTACAACGCTTAGGTGTGTCAGAAATATACACAGACTGGCTAGGAAAAACAAATTGACTTAACTACGGTATAGTTTATGTCTTTCATTTAATGATAGTGTAGTGTGGGTTAAATGCAAATTTTTATAAAGTATACCTCAATTTATTTAGCTCTTTTATTCGTCTTTTTATCTATATGGCTTGAGAGGAAATTTGGGGCAGTGAGCCTTTCACAGCTCGTGTATCATACAACCTATTTTTCAAACGGCATATTTACAGCAGACCCTGAATATATAAGTAGTTTTATACGTTCAGTGTTACTAGCAGCTGTTTATGTTACGATTCTGCTTTGGGTTGTGGAGATGTTGTTTTCCGCAAATAAACGTAAACGCATCATGCAAGGCTTGAGAAGAGCTTGTAACAAGGTTGTTTCCCCTATCAGAAACCGAATCCCGACTTTCAATATTCCTACCATGAGGCATTCTAAAGGCTTTCCTCTAAGGTACAGCCTAATTATATTTGCAGTGGACTATCGTTCTTTCTCTACAATCTTAGTTCTGTCTCAAACATAAAGAATGTCTTTGCAAAAGAAACTGATCATTTTGGGTCAATGTATGCACCACCCAATAACATCCCGCTTGCACGAAAAAACCTAAAAAACCTAGTATTAATTTATGTTGAGAGTTTGGAAGGTGCTTATGCCCTTAATGAAGTGGTAAATAAAAATTTACTTTCCCCTTTAACTAACCTAGAAAAGCGCCCTGGCACATTTAGTTTTAGCGAGTTTAAGCAGATGAGCGGCACTGGTTGGACTATCGCGGGTATTGTTAGTTCGCAGTGTGGCATTCCATTAAAGACTTTATCTTTATTCGATGGAAATAAACAAGGTGAGCATGTGACATCGTTCTTACCAAATGCGACTTGCCTAGGTGATATTCTATCTGAAAACGGTTATAAAAACGTATTTCTTCGTGGGGCGTCGATGGAGTTTGCCGGAGCTGATATCTTTTTAGAGACTCATGGTTACACTGAAACATACGGGCGAGAGCATTGGATAGAGAGAGGGTATCATGAGCATCATTTAAACAATTGGGGGCTGTATGATTATGACCTTTTTTATGAAGCACGCTTAAAGTTAAACAGCCTTATGCAGGGAAATGATAGATTCAACCTTACTCTTTTGACTGTTGATATGCATCCTCCACACGGCTTTTTAAGTAAGGAATGTGGTAGAAAGGGATTTAAAAAATTTGAGGGTATAGTTGAATGTACTGCATTGCAAATTGCCAACTTTATAAGTTTTATTGAGGATAACGGATGGTCAGACGATATTCAGGTCGTTGTTATGGGAGATCATTTGGCTTTTGGAGGTGGACCGTTAAACGATAAGTACGATATTGTAGATTCCAAAAGATCTATATTCAATTTATTTGTATCAAACGATGGTAATTTAGCCAATGCAAGGAATTCTATAACTCATTTTGATATGTTTCCCACAATTCTAGAGTTTATTGGTTTTGATGTTCCGAAGGGTAGGTTTGGTTTAGGGTATTCTGCATTGAGTAATGATAGCAATATAGATAATGATGCATATTTAAAGGATCTTGAAATTGCAGTGAGTGGTGTAGGGGAAACCTACAAAGCACTATGGTTAACAAATTTAGAAAAAAATAACCCTTAATAGGTTGCTGCCCGTCATGCCTTATGAGGCCATTTTAAGGATGGAAATATTAGAAAGCTCTAAAAGCCCTCTTATTTACCAAGTAGGGAGGCTAAAATTAGTTAGGGTTTATTTGTAAAAGAAGTATTAAGTGCTACTGGTTACGCTATTCCACAATTTTGATACCTTGCTCTCCATAAACTACAAAATGCTCCTCTGCTGAAATATTCACCGCCATTATCAAAGCTTCTTGGAGAAAATCTGTAAACATTTTAGCAAAGAAAATTAAGTTAAAAATATTGTGCAATGCTGCTATAAAAGATTTCTAAAAATTAATAAGTCTACAAATTATAGCTTACAAACGCGCAAAAGGCTGGTTTTCATTGACGTGTACTAAAGATTATTCAAACTCTGCACAGATATTCAATAGGTTTGAACGTAGAAAACACTGGCGGCATTTTGTCTCAATTTTGTATGTGCTTTCATTGATGGTCTACCTTACTTGGCGATTTACTATAATTAACGAGGATTCTCTATCGCTATCCATTGTCTATTATATTTCTGAGTGCTTTGGGTTTGTTTTGGGTTTGACAATGATTGTAACAACTTGGAGTTATAATTTTCGAAAACCGCCGCTTGCTAAAGAAAATATGGCGATTGATATATTTGTTCCCGTTTATAAAGAGCCAATTGATATTATTAGGCGTACACTTATTTCTGCGCAGAAAATTCAATATCCTCATAAAACGTTTGTTTTAGACGATGGTCAGAGGGCAGAAATTAAAACCTTAGCCGAAGAACTTGGTGTCCAGTATTTAAGTAGAGAGAAAAATACAAACGCGAAAGCGGGTAACTTGAATTTTGGGTTGCAGTATAGTCATTCTGACTTTTTTATGGTTTTGGATGCCGATCATATTACAATGCCACATGCCTTGGACAAGATGCTTGGCTTTTTCAGTAATGAAAAAGTTGCGCTCGTCCAAACGCCTCAAGATTTTTATAATGTTGATGCTTTTCAATATATGAATGCACATGATGGTCGAGCTTTATGGCATGATCAGTCATTCTTTCATAGCATTGCACAGCCATGTCGTGACACAGTAAATGGATCATCATGTGTCGGAACGGGTGTGGTTTATCGTAGAAGCGCAATTGATAATATTGGTGGAATTCCTGAGACCACTGTTACAGAAGATATGCATACATCACTTAAGTTGCAAAAGGCTGGCTATCAAGTTTCATACTTAAATGAGTCTGTTTCATACGGAGTTGCCGCATCCGATTTAAAAGAGTTTTATATTACAAGGCACAGATGGGCCAATGGTAATCTTCATTGCTTGTCCCATGAAAATGTTCTGTTTTGTAAAGGTCTATCTTTAAAACAGCGCTTATCATATTTATCTTTAGGGACAATTTACTTGGAGGGTTGGCAACAGCTTTTATTGTTTATCGTTCCTTTAGTATCTTTATTCTTTGGGCTTGCGCCTTTTGAAATATCGCTTGGAAATATTTTTATTGTTCTTTTATTTCCATTTGTTGGTTACATGATGTTGCAAGAAATAGGGTGCGGTTATGCACGGTTTTGGACCAATGAAGTTTTTTCAATGGCACGGTGGCCGATTCATATAAAAGCGACAGCAGGTTTATTTGGTTTTCGCATACCTTGGAAATCTTCTCATAAGAATGTGAAGGGTAGAATCGAATGGCGTCTTATGATGCCGCAATTATCCGTGCTTGTAGCCAGTTTACTTGCTATTATATTCGCAGCATGGAAGCTTTCGTATGACTTTCAAACTGGCCCATTAATCCAGTTCTTAATATCACCTAATTCTTTTTTAGATAACATTGATGATATATTTTCACCAATGCCTCAAGGGTATACTGCTGATTTGGTGGTGGTTGCAGGTTTCTGGGCATTGTATAATGTTTTCAGGGCTCTCTTTTTTATTAGAAAAGTTATGCAACATGCAAATGAGTCTAATAACTTTTTTCGGTTTAAGCTTCCTATCCCAGTGACTGTAGGGAGTGAGAAGAAATATAGTCAAACTTTCAGACTGTCTGAGGAGTGGGTCAGTTTTCTGTACGATAAAGAACTACCTTTAAATTCGCGGACAGGCGTTTGTATTTATTTGCCTTCGGGTTCTTTGTCTTTCGATGTCGATGTAGAAAAAGTAGAGTCCGTAAATGGAGAATATAAAGTCGCAGGCAGAATAATATATGATTCACAAGAGGACAGGGACCGTTTAGCAAACGATCTTTATTCGGTTGATTGGCAAAGACAATTCATAACCCGCGATGCTTATTTTTCGACTTTATCCGATGTCGTTTTATCTTTCTTTGGCACTAGATTAAAGAAGCCTAGTCATTTCCACAGTCTATTAATGGCCGGTGAGATGTTTGGTGTTTTGTCAGGAAATGACAAATTAATTACATTCTCAGAATATGATGAACAAAATGAAATTCATGCTGTCAAAATTACAGGTTCGGTAAATTCTCCTATTAAGATGATAATACAAAATAAACAACCGCATGGACCTATAGCTGAGAGAACTCTTAACGGTCAAATGACGAACATATATGATGTTGTGATTTCTAGATAAGGGGAGGGTGTATAAATGAGTATTACGCGTCGCGAGTTTATTTTAAAAACAGGAATTGCTGCTCTTGCTGTCTTAAGTCAGTCCGCTTTGGCTCTTCCCTTACATGCTATCGCAGGAGAGAGTGATGTAAAAATATCTAAATCCTCTTTATCTCTTAAGCACTTTTACGCCTTATCGTCTTGGATAACATATCAGACCGATTTAGACCATGATACAGCCCAGAAAATGTTTAAAGTTTTCAAAAATGAGGCGTGGGGGGAAGAACACATTGTTCAAATATACAATAAAATGGCGCCATTAATTTACAAGTCTTCAAAGCCACTGCATGTTGAAGTCCTTATAAAAGATGATGTTTTTTTTAACGACGGTGAGCGCTGGTTTATTTCTCACCTTGTGACGACATGGTATCTTGGTATCTACTATCATACAGATCATGCCACTCAAAGAATTACATATGATCATGCTCTCATGTATAAAATCGGAGCACCTGATATTCCAGTTCCTTATATTGGTGCGGTGCCCTTTGAAGATTGGTCTCGTCCACCAGAAGGTACAGAATAATGAAAAAGTATAATGCTGATGTAGTAATTGTTGGGACGGGCATTGCTGGTGCAATGTGTGCTTATTCGTTGGCAAAAAAAGGCCTTAAAGTGATAGCTCTGGATGCGGGGCCACGTATAAAACGGCACGAAATTGTTTCAGGTTTTCAATCTACGCATAAACTTGACTTGTCAGCGGGATACCCTAATGCTGATCATGCTCCACGGCCTGATTGGAGTGGTGAAGATACATACCTTAAACAAACCGGTGAAGACATCCTGCGTACAGAGTACCTTAGATTAGTTGGGGGTACGACGTGGCATTGGGGTGGTACGTGTCCTCGTTTTTTGCCGGTGGATTTTAAAATGAAGTCGACTTACAACATTGCGGATGATTGGCCACTCAGATATGAAGATCTTGAGCCATATTATTCTCAGGCTGAAAAAGAAATGGGTGTGTCGGGCGAGCAAACAAAAAATGCTATACAAGAAGGGGCGGGTTTTCGATCTGCAGAATATCCTATGCCTGCCATAGCACCAACATATTCAGAAGAAATAATAATGGAGGCAATTGAGCGTAAATCAAATTTACGTTTTAATCCCAGACCCATTTCCAGAAATTCAAGGCCATATAAAGATCGCCAGCAATGCCAAGGGTTTGGCACATGTTCGCCAATATGCCCATCTGGTGCAAAATATTCCGCGATCTTTCACATTGAGCAGGCTGAAAAACTTGGCGCAAGAGTTTTCGACAACATGCTGGTCGACCGTATAGTTAAAAACAAAGATAATCATATAACGTCTGTAAAAGGGCGTTATAAGGCGCAAGAACCCTTTGAGGTTTTTGGTAAAACTATTGTCATTGCGGCAAATGGGATTGAGACACCGCGCTTACTTCTTATGAGCGCCGATGATCGTGAACCAAATGGTATAGCCAATGGATCAGGGAAGGTGGGAAAAAATCTGATGGATCATCCGGGGCTTCTTTGTCGCTTTTTAATGCCTGAGCCAGTATATAACGGCAGAGGGCCTGAGAATATGGTGGTTTGCGAGACATATAGAGATCACAAGGGGCGTGCAGAAAAGGCCGGTTGGATGTTGTCGACAAATAATGCCTTACCTTTGAATGACATAACGGCAGATCTTCTCAATAAAGAAATAGCCGGAAGACCATTAAATGAATCATTGAAGGATTATGCTAAGAGATTCGCACAGTTTACAATCTCAACGGAACAGTTACCGTATCAAGATAATGCTGTTTCCGTTGATTTTAATGATCGTGATAAAGCAGGGCAGCCCAGAATTAAACTTAGCTATAGTTTTAAGACCTATGAGAAGAAAGCACTGGGGGCGATTGAAGATCAGTTCAAAAATCTTGTGAAAATGATGGATGCTGAACTTTTGAGTATTAGTAAGCCATTTTCTCAACACCATTTAATGGGAACAACTAGAATGGGAAATGATGCTAAACGTTATGTTGCAAATAAGGATGGTCGATCACATTCTCATTCTAATCTCTTTTTTGCAGGTTCGTCGCTTTTTACAACAGGCGGTACTGCTAACCCTTCTTTGACCATTGCTGCGCTTGCTCTAAGGACTTCTGATGCTATTTATAAGCATCTTAAGGTGTAGTGGTATGGCTTGTTTGTGTATCCATAGTTTTTGTATAGTACTAGTTAGGTACTTTACAATTATACATTCAGTCTATAGATATTTATAATTCATAGTTAAGGGGAAATAAATCATGACTGAATTTAAAATTAAAAATCTTGTTATTGGAGCAAGTGCAGCTTTTTTAGCTCTGGCTTCAACTGTGCCGGCGATGGCACAAGATTCTGGTGATAAAACTGCTTATTGGGCGGGAGTAGATTTCACAGATGATTCTACTTTTGGTTATGCTGGTGTAGCATACGCACTTAATGGCACATTATTAGAAGATGGTTGGTTAGGCCGCATCGGTCTTGGATACGGTCAGTATGAGTATAATACAGTTGCTGTATCTGGTTTAGGCGTTGATGGCGATAATATTCGCGCAAACGCAATGATCGGATACCAAAAATATTTAGGAACAATGCTTGTGAGCGCGTTTGCGGGTATTGACTATAACGATCATGATTTATCACCAAATGACCCTGGTAATGATGTTGACGGCAGCAAGGCCGGAGTTATGGCTCAAGTAGAAGTACGTAAAGACTTCGATGAACTTACACAGCTTAATTTTAATGTTAATTACTCCACCGCATACGATAATTATTATGCATCCACTCGCCTTGAAAGAGATATGGGAAGTTTTAAGATTGGACCTCAATTTTCTGTACTAGGTAGTGAATCTTTTGATCAAAAGCGTCTTGGCGTTTATGTTGCGACAGATCGTCTTTTACCTGTTAATTTGAGCTTTAAAGTTGGTCAATCTTGGGCTAGCCGCCGTGGCGATGACAGCCCTTACATTGGTTTTGGTATTTCTAATACTTTTTAATAACCAATAAACTTAAGCAATTTGTGCTTGCGGTTAATTCAATATCTTCTAAGTAAAAGAATGATTAGCGATAGACTGCAAGCACTGTCATTTAGACTATCCCATATATTTCTAGATAATGTGCCTGTAAGGCCTGCGTTTTGCTCTCATTTATGGTGCGCAATTTCTCTAATCTAATAGATGAAATACAAAATAGCCTGTATCTAATCAGTTGTCGTAAACGATTATTCCATCGCGCGCCGGTGTGAATTTACCTTAAATCATTCTTAGACCTAATAAGATCATTATCACAGATCAGTAAATA
>JBOEGH010000015.1:0-63305 GCA_050633325.1 Alphaproteobacteria bacterium | reverse complement strand
CTCTTAAGTTTGAATCCATCAAAATGCTCAAAAAAGAAATTTTTTGGTTTTTTGAAGTAATTAGTTTTCAAAAAGACCTGCTTGCTTGCGATGCAACATCTTTAAAAGACATTACATTTTGCTGTTTGTGACTTTAAATAAATAAAGTCACGGTTTAGTGATCGCGCCTTCTAATTTTCGTACAAGTACAAAAGATCAAAAGGTGATCACTGTGCGTCATAGAAGATACACATTTTACTCTAAATCATTCACGCCGAAGCGCTTCAAAATCGAGAGTGACAAACAGTCTTTTCTTAGTTAATGCACCCAATGCAATAACAAACACTGCCGCCTGCGTATCTCTTCTTTCCTATTCACGATGTACAAGAACCGCACTCCCTAGGGCAAACTTTCGCCCAACCTAAGTCGCATGTAACTGAATAAATCCAGTCAGTCAATTTTTTGATTGATGCCGCATATAAACATAAGCTTATTTGCTTGTCAACCTAAAACTTGAAGAAAAAGACTTAATTTAATCTGTTTTTTCAAGCCCTTAGGTGCTTCATTCCTAAGCCGTTTTAGCGAAGCGTGAGAGGGTTTATACTCTCCTGTTTTAACCCTGTCAAACATTATTTTATAATATTTTTCAGTGTTTTCCGATTAACTTCTTAACTCATTTTAGCAGTCAATCGAGAGAGGCTTTATACTTACCTCAAACAACTCTGTCAAACATTATTTTAAATATTTTTCAGTGTTGTCCGACTTACTTTTAAACATTGTTTATCCGTCAATCGAGAGAGGCTTTATACTTAGCCCACCCAACTCTGTCAAACATTATTTCAAAATATTTTTCAGTGTTGTTCAATCAGTTTTTAAAACATTGTCTATCCGCTGATTGAGGAGGCTTTATACTTATCTCCCCCAGCACTGTCAAACATTATTTTCAAATACTTTCAAGTGCTAGTCGCTCTGTTTTCAAACACCGCTTGTCCGCAGAACGTGAGGGGGTTTATACGCACATGATGCCCACCTGTCAAACATGTTTTTGCATTTTTTTATCTTTTTTTTGTTTTATTTTTAAACCCAATTATTTCAATGGTTTACGCAAGGTGTCATTCCCTACCTTTATATAGAAAACCTACATCACCTTCATAGCACTATATATATATAGTGCTATTATTCGTACATTGTATTTGGAACAAGAACACCTTTAGATAACTACTCTCTTGTCGCGTAACTCAATTAATGGCATTCTTCTGCAACAATAAATAATAATGACAGTTAGAATTCATGCCAGAGACAATAATATCAGACGTAATTAATACCCCACTTATAGAAGTAGCAGACACTGAGATAGCAAAGGCGTCTGTAACACTTATACTTATAAAGATAATAGGTGCTGTTTCTTTATTATTATGGGGAACACGCATGATTAAGCTTGGCTTTACGCGTGCATACGCCACATCATTACAAAGAACAATAGCCGCAAACACAAGTAACCGTATAAAAGCCTTCTTCGCGGGACTAGGTGTGACAGCAATATTACAAAGCTCTACCGCAACAACAATGATATGCGCATCATTTGCATCCAAGAAAATGATTGGAACGGCCGCCGGTCTTGCCGTAATTATTGGCGCAGATGTCAGCACAACACTGGTTGCACAGATACTTACCTTTGATCTTTCATGGTTAACGCCAGTACTTCTATTAGTTGGTGTAACATTGCACCACAGATATGAACACAGCGGAAGAAAGAAGCACATAGCGCGCGCACTTATAGGTCTTGGTCTTGTCCTATTATCTTTGAGCATTATAAAAGAGAGCGCCCTACCCCTTGGTCAGTCAGAAACACTACCCCTTATATTAAAGCCCTTGGAAAATGAGCCACTACTCGCTCTTTTAGTTGCCGGCCTAATGACATGGATACTTCACTCATCATTAGCAGCGGTACTAATCATTGCATCATTCGCATCCAGTGGCCTAATACATATGAACCTTGGGCTCCTCCTTGTTCTTGGTGCAAATATGGGGGGTGCAATCATTCCTTTTGTTATGACACTTAAAATGAATGCAAGAGCAAGACGCCTAGCGATAGGAAATCTAATAATGCGCGTTACATGCATTATACTTATATTGCCGTTCCTCGGCATATTCATTGAAACATTCAGCAGCCTGAAAATTGCCGAAAGCAGGGAAATCATACATTTCCACACAATATTCAATGTTTTTCTTGCCTGTGTTTTTCTTCCACTTATCGCTCCATTCTCCAAACTGTGCAAAAAGTTAGCGCCGCATACGCCTGATCCGGTCGATAAAGAGAAACAACCTCTATATCTGGATGACACAGCAATCGAATCACCAACAATCGCACTGGCAGGGGCAGCGAGAGAAACATTACATATCGCAAAAATAGTAGAAGACATGTTCTCAAACGCAATGATTGCTCTACAAGATGAAGATAAAGAAATAGCACAAAAGATAAAAGAATCAGACGCCATAGTGGACAAGCTACATAGCTCTATAAAACTATACCTAACGCGCGTTAATGAAGAGGCTCTAGACCCGAAGGAATCTGACAGGTTCGTTCAGATATTATCTTTTTCCACCAATCTTGAGCACATAGGTGACATTATAGACAATAGCTTAGTCCCTCTTATCCTCTTGAAAATCAATGGAGAGAACCGATTTTCAAAGGCTGGCTTCAAAGAGATAAAAGACTTTCACCAAACAATATTAACAAACATGAAAATCGCACAAGCCATCTTCATGTCTGAAGACCCTATACTTGCGCAACAGCTAGTAGAAGGAAAAAAAGTGGTAAGAAGAGCCGCACAGAAAAGCTCTGAAATGCATTTCCAACGGTTACGCGAAGGTATACCTGAAACAATTTCAACCAGCGCCATACACACGGACATAATTCGTGATTACCGTCGTATAAACAGCTATATTACCACTATCGCCTACTCTATATTAGAGAATGCAGAGACACATAAAGAATCTCGTAAAGACGAGACGTAATAAGGCCATTATACTGTGGGTTACTACAGATGACTGTTTCACAATCCCTGTGAAAGCCGATATTATAGAAATACATACGTACTCTTTCATTCGGGATTGTTATGCCCAATCAAAACTACCTTATAATATTACTTCTTTTATTGATCTTTGTTATGCCTGTTCAAAACATATCGGCAGAAGCACAAACAAATTATGCTCCATGGCAATATAGTGACGAAGCAGAAAAATCAAAAACAATAGAAAAGGTTGAGATAGCTGAAGACACTGAACAATCAATAGAATCAACCACAAACCAATCCGCACTGGAAGAAATCTATGCTAATCGCTTAATAGATGCGCCCAAACAGTTCGGATACGATCTTTTCTATACAGAAAATGGCAAAAACATAACATCTCAGCAGCCAATGGGCGCGATGCAAGATGATTTCGTATTAGGCAGCGGTGATGAATTACAAATTACATTCACCGGCCAACGATCAGACCAAGGAATATATAAAGTTAACCCACATGGCATAATATCTATAAAAGACTTTCCGCCAATCACAGCCGCAGGGCGCAATATAAAGCACCTGCATGACACTATAAACGCTCATCTATCTTCTATGCATAACACGACTGCCTACGTATCCCTGTCGTCTGTAAGACAAATAGGAGTATTGGTGGTCGGCCATGTCAAACGCCCCGGCAGAAAAACAGTAAATGCCTTTCACACCGTTTTAGATGCTATTTCACAATCAGGCGGTATCCAGAAAAATGGATCACTGCGAGCAATAAAGCTGATCAGAGGGGGACGCGGAACCATTATAGACCTGTATGCATTACTAATGCACGGCGCCCCGCTCATGGATATAAGGCTTAAAGACGGTGACCGCATAATAGTGCCACCAATTGGACCAACCGTTGCAATATCAGGCGCGGTTAAACGATCAGGAATCTATGAAATAAAAAAATCTACACATGGCATAAACAAACACACCAACCAAAATAGCGAAAAACTCAGTTTGAATGCGATGCTTGATTTCGCAGGTGGAGTTCTAACCCAAGGCAATAATAGATTTATACGTCTCGCAATAACTCCTGACGGGCAGGAAAGCGTAACGGAAATATCTGATTCCTTTGCCCCTGTTTTTTCGGATGGCACAATACTGAGTGTGCTCAAAGGTAATGAAAAAAGAAAAGGTACTATCGAGCTGGTCGGGCAAACAAGAATTCCCGGATTGCATGATTTGAATAACAATAAAACCCTTAGTCAATTATTGAATAAAGACCATGTTCTGGACGATGATATTTATCCTCTTATAGGGATAATAGAGAGATGGGATAAAGAGCAGTTAATTAAGAAATATATAGATTTTCCGCTTCGTCTCGTATTAAAAAAAGAATTTGATATTAAGATGCAGAGTAATGATGTAGTTATCCTGCTATCTAATAAAGATATATCAAATACTTATGAAGATAAAAGTAATAAAACCAAAAGTATCGAAAAAGTAGATCAAGGCTCTGGAATATCAGACAGTTATATCCACACAAATCCAGAGGTTAAATCATTCCTAAAAGAACGATCTGTCTTCGTTCGTGGTGCTGTACGTCGCCCGGGATTATACCCTGTTTCACAAGGAACTACACTGGATAATATTATTGCCATAGCCGGTGGGATGACCTTGGAAGCAAACCAAGAAAACATCGAAATTACATCTAAGAATTTTGGAAAAAACCATCAATCAAATGGAAAAAGCGGGACGCAACGTGAAACAATAAACCTTAATAATACAGACCCACGTTTCGTAGAAATATCATCCGGAGATGCTGTACGTATTAACCAAAAATTCAAAAAAATGGATAATAAAACCGTCTTAATAATCGGAGAAGTAAACCATCCGGGAGAATACGACCTTCTGGCAAGCGATAAGATATCAAGCTTGATTAAACGGGCTGGTGGTATCACTGACCAAGCATACCCTGCAGGCGCAATATTTAGCCGCGAATCAGAAAGAAAAGCAGAAGAAATAAGGTTCAGGAATGCTGCAAACAACATGGAACAACGTCTGGCCGCGGCAATAGAGCGTGAGGACAACCCACCGGATGCAACACAAATATCATTAGTACGAAAACTGGCCAACAGACTGAATAATGTAGAAGCAGTAGGAAGAATAACTATAGAAGCAAACCCAAGCATATTATCAACCAGACCTGAACTGGACATATTACTGGAAAAAGGTGATCGTATATATATCCCTAAACGCCCCCTCACCGTGCGTGTTAGCGGGGATGTACTCTCACCCTCCAGCTTGCAATTCAGAAAAGACAAATCGCCGCTGGATTATATTAACGAAGCAGGTGGCTTCACATATCATGCCGATAAAAACCGCACATTCGTCCTATACCCCAATGGTAGCGCGCAACCGCTACAAGTAAGCAGTTGGAATCACTCCCCCATATTCATTCCACCGGGATCAACCATTGTTGTTCCGCGTGACCCCAAACCATTCGACTTCATAGAAAGCGCAAAAGATGTTAGTCAGATATTAAGCAATCTAGCGATAACATCAGTGTTTATTAATGATATACGTGATTAGACCATAGTTATGAGCATATATAACAAGCACTTTCCAACATTCAGCATCATAACAATCACCCTCAACAACTTTAATGGACTTGAAAAGACATATAAATCCATAAAGAATCAAACCTTCAAAGATTATCAATGGATAGTAATAGACGGTGGTTCTACCGATCAAACCATTGATTTACTTCGTAAAGAGCGCAGCGCAACACGGTCTGAAAAAATACCGTTTAACTTCATATCAGAACCTGACAAAGGTATATATGATGCAATGAATAAAGGGATAAAGAATGCGAACGGGCATTATCTGATTTTCATGAATGCAGGCGATGAGTTTGCAGGCAAAGACACACTTAAAATTATATCCCCACACACAAAGGATAAACCCAATTTCATATATGGTGATTCGTTAGAACCTCAGGGTAAAAAAGGGAAATACACTTACAAAACCGCAAGGCGATATAAAGAGTTAGCCTGGGGGATGATCACACATCATCAGGCCATGTTTTACCGCAGACACACAATCAGAGACTTCAAACTAAATTACAGTTTAATATATTCCATTTCTTCAGATTACGATTTTACGGCTCGTTTCCTGCTAAAAGCGAAGAAAATCAAATATATTAACAAGCCAATATGCATTTTTGAACAAGGCGGGGTATCACAGACAAACGCACATATAGGACGTAAAGAGCAATATATAATTCGCGAATCACTGAATATGATTCCCCAGCCTAAAAACCTATATATTCTAACTGTTCAGGCTGTGTCGTGGCATATAAAAAACATCTGCCCTTCTCTTTATCGATTTTTGAAAAGCCTTATATTACGATAGATCATGTCACAGTATCTTTTCCTGCTTACAGCAAAGCTATAACCTGCCCCACCATCAAGGAAACCTGCCTTAACAAGATAAGAGAATACAAAAACAATATATGGGCGCATGAATGATGCGCGCAAATGGCGCTTTACTATTTGCCTCCAAAGCACAGGATCATCAGGCCACGAATCATTAAGTGTCATAACGGCTTCCCACTGTGCATAACGTATATGCCGTGCATTCCACTCTGCTTCATTATCATATGCGTGATGTATCAACTGGCAAGACAACTGACCTATAGAGTATTCTGCGCAACCAGACCTACGCACAGGTTGGTAATGCCCTTCAATTTCCCCCATACCATCGATATTTAAGTCATCAACGACAGGAAACTCCATCTTTGTACGATTTATAAGTGCTAATTTATTATTTTTCATACCATATCGAAGGATAGAATCATTCCAAACATAACTGCTTCTTACAAAAAACCCTGATTCGGTACGAGATATTGCAAATAAATCACGGATCTCATCAATACATTCCTCAGTTATTACCTCATCTGCATCAATCCAGAACACCCAATCATTTTTAATATTCAGGCTATCTAAGCACCACTGACGTTTTTTGGGGTATTTACCATCCCATCTATACAAAACGACCTCAGCACCGGTATTTTTAGATATTTCACAGGTTCTATCCGTACTATGCGAATCTATTACAATAATTTGAGAAAAGTTCTTAAGTGAATTAAGGCATCGCGCAATATTATCTTCTTCATTCTTGGTAGTGACCAATACAGAAATATCTATTTCATTCATGGTGGCGCAAACCATAAACAATAAAACCTGACAGCAAGCCTAAAAATAAGAAAACAGGATAAATTACATACGGATCTGGCCAACGTGGCTTAGATGATATGTACGGACGCTCAACAATGGTTGCAGCATATGGTTGATCTAAAGACACCAACATCTTTAATCTCTCTTGCTCCATCAACAAAGAGGTCAAATTACGCCTATGGTCAGGATTTGCAGTTACGGACAAAGATTTATTCAAATAAGAAATACGGCCATTTACTTCATTTAAAATTCGCCTTCTTACAATATCATCACTAACACGATGAATTTTACTTATCATATAAGTTGCAAAATCTTTATTAGGGTGCAAATAAATCAAACGGCGCAACGGAGTGCCACTAACAGGTTCAATCTTGATACGTTTTTTTAAATATTCAGATAGTTTCTCCGCATTCCAATCATCAAAAGATTTAGAGAACTCAAAAGTTCTATCAAAACGGAGCGCATCAATAATTTTTCTGTCTTTTATAAGAACGGAGGCAACAGACATACCATTAAATATAGCCTCAAACCGCACAAAAGCCGCAGTACTTTGAAAATTCTCAGGCTGTACGCGAATCGTTCCTTCACCAATTTGTGAAGATGGTCGCATAACGCCATTCATTGGGGTGGCTGGTGCGATAATCATGTCTGCACGGTAAAATTTTTGAGTAAAGGATAGAAACAATAATGATATCACTAAAAATAATATAGCAAAAGAAAGCATATAGAACCTGCTTTTCCATACATCTTGGAGAACATCAAAGATAGTTTTTTCCGGTAGAACCTGTACTGATGTCATACACACGCCTGATAATTAAAACATAGAAAATGATTCATAGCACGCCCCCCCTGTAAATGCCAAAATCTATAATCATTTACGCAGATAAATCATCCTTAACAACATCCCAGGCACAATCCATCCAAGCCTCAATTGATTTTTGAGGGGTATAAACTTCACGCGCCCGTACTGCGCCTCGGTGAGATTCAAACCACGCATCTCCGCTTTCCCTGAAATGTTTTATGGCATTCACCAAATTTTCAACGTCATCTGTTGCAACAACCAAACCGGTTGAAAAGTCTCGAATAACCTTGGCCACCTCTGATTGCACTGGTCCAACAAATATACTTGGTCTTGCCACTGCCAATGCAGAATACAACTTACAAGGAACAACCAAGCCCGCTGCATCCTCTTTCATTGTGATAAGATGTATGTCACCACTCTCCATTATTTCGCGTAAACGTGACGGCGGTTGATACGGCAATAACCTAACATTATCCAAACATTTTTCCGAACGTATATCGGCAATATAATCAAACCTTGCACCATCGCCAACAAAGACAAATTCTATGTCACTACCTTCCTTTTCTAGGATTTCTGCGGCCGATATTATAGTCTCCACAGGATGGGCTAAACCCATATTTCCTGCATAAAGCACACGAAATCTGGAATCTGTTTTGACCTGTTTTTCAAAAGGCCTGACAATATCAGAGTCTACTTCTTGGTAAGGAACACCATGAACATCCATCATTTCCGGATCAGTAAGCTCCATATTAGGCCAATTAGGAACCATAGTTATTTTATGCGCCTCGATTCCCTCTAATGTTAAATGCTTTACCATGCATCTACCGCAAACTATTACCTTGTCACATCTTTTCATGGCTCTAATTCGCAAACGCTTAAACCAGCGCATACAGAATGCCGGCATTTTAAAATCTAAGACAGGCATAACATCAGGGTACAAATCCTGACACCAGTTAATATGTCTGCTTCCCTTAATCTTTGCCACTAACTGACCAACAATAATCAACAAGGGAGGATCAGTCATAGTTACCAGAATATGCCGTCCCTTTAAACGTAGAGCCAAAAGCAACATTTTAAACCATATCCAAAGATAAGAAATAGCACCATTAGGTCGCGCATCACCTTTAACACGTAATATCCTTACACCATCTCTACGCTCTTCTTCTGTTTTTGGGCCTGATGATATAACCGTTACATGCCATCCTTCACGTGCAAATGATACCGCCAAATCCTGTAGGATTCGTCCTGTTGCACCACGCACAGGTGGATACACTCGGTTCATAAATAATATGGTCGGTCTACGCATAAAGGGTTCTTTTAAACTTGAAGTGATTCGGGTTGCCGTAAGTATACCAAAGAGCTTGAAATCATCAAAAGCACTAAACCGAAATCAAGTGATTTAAAGCTAGCATACAGGGTTAAATCTATCAAAATAGGTGCAGCAAGAGCAAGGCCAAGTACAGGATTTTTCAATACAACGCGCATTAACCTCTCCAAAAGTCCTGCTATATAAGAGATACAGAATACAACCCCTAAAACACCCATTTTAAGCAATATGGTAGAAAAAAAATTATGTGTAAAATTAACACTCAAACCACCAACAGCAGGTGAAGAAAAGTGCCCTCCCCAACCAATACCAAACAAAAACCTATGGGGACTGGCAGTTACAACAGACCAAACCGCTTCAAACTCCTGCGGTCGCATATTCAGGCCAACTCTTGATGTTTTATCCCACAAAGCATCAAATGCAGAAATAAACGATATATTCAACAATGATAAAGCCGTAACAAGAATTACAAACAAACTCATCGCTCGCGCAGGAGATTTAAAGAAAAAATACCCATAAATACAAAGCACATACAAAACAACCGCTCCGACACTTGCACGCTGTAAAGTTATAACCATAGCGGCAAAAGGAACTATGCTTAGAATAATTAGTATAGAGAACATTATAAGGTTAAATGACTTAACACCGCGCATAATAAACGACATGGCCGCACCAATCATAAACAAACAAGCCAATAAAACCGTTGGCATATTCTCTAAATACAGCAGATCTCTTCCACACCATAGAAAACAGCCATCAAAGAAATGATCTACCAAAGAACGTAAAGAAAAGACAAAGCCAATCATTACTACGGAAAAAAGACAAAGCCGAAAATAATGCGGCCGAGCACGAATAGTTGGCAAAAGAAACATCGGAAGAAACAAGAACATAAAGGGCATAATGTCCCTAATAATCATAAATGTCCCATTACCGGATGCCACCCCAACAATTACGGGAACTGATATACCATATAGAAAAAACACTTGTCCTGCTGTCCTCCAGAAACGATTCTTATTCGGCTGTAGAATAGTGTCACGCGCACGCCCTATTCCAATACTAAGCGCCAGAAGCGCACCTACACTAATCTCTGCCCAACCAAAGCTGTCAGGTGTTGGTGATCCTGCTATTGCATAGATCAAACAAGCGAAAAACAAACATATAATACGGTAATCATACGCATCAAAATATACGCTCCCCTCATTAATATGAGAATGCTGTGCAATGAAGCTTGAGGACATTAGAAATCACCACCCTACATATATTTTCCGCCACATATTAAAGGCAACTACCATCATAAAAAATGCAAAAACAGACCTAAGCCTTTTCACACTTACCTTATGAGAAACACGTACACCCAAGGGAGCGACCAAAACGCTAATCGGAATTACCGATAACCACGCCAGAAAATTCACATATCCCAAAGAAAAGGGAGGCAAGTTATCTTGACCATAACCTATAATCATAAAACCAATCGCCGCAGGCATAGCAATAACCAAACCGATTGCAGATGCACTTCCTACCGCACGATGCATCGATACACCATGCATAGTAAAATACGGTACGCTTAATGTTGCTCCACCAATACCGACTAATGTTGAAATGCTGCCTATAACAAAACCTGATATAGAAATGAATGGCTGCCTTAGATTCTCATTGCTTATTTGAAAATGAGATTGGTTAGAGATCATAATGAAGGCTAAGACAAGAATTACGGTGGCAAATATCATTTTCATAGTTAACGCATCAAGTCCCTGCACAACCCAAGTGGCAAAAATAACCCCAACAGCAACACCGGCCCCGACCATTTTAACTAAATTAAAATCAACACCACCGCGCTTATGATGTGATAATGCAGACGACAAGCCTGTTGGAACAATAATGGCCAAAGACGTTCCAACGGAAACATGCATCAAATTATCGCGATCAAAGCCCATCTCAGGCTGTAGATAAGTGAATACAGCATAAAGTCCGGGAACAAGAACGATACCACCACCCACACCAAGTAAACCGGCCAAAAATCCAGATACACATCCTAAAAAAACTAGTAAGATCACAAGGGGGTAAAACTCTATTATCAAATCCATAGACTGAAAGTAACACAGTTTATCCTGCATTCAATATACAATGAATACTCATATTAAATATAAAATTTACGCGCTTGAATAATGGTTAGAAAAATTATGATTACAGTTTTAGTTATAAAATAACTCTAATGAATATCATTATACAGTTTGGTAGATTTTTTCTTACCCCTTGAATCAACTCTTACAGAAGAGCTTCGCTTATCATAACTGCTGTTTTTGTTACCGTTTCTTTTGCGCCAGCCTTTGTTTTTCATAAGCCTTGCATAAGCTTTATCTCTTTCAAGCTCTTCATCTATTTTGGCTTGTTCTTGATCCCTCTTATATTTAGCAACGCGCTTCTCAAACCTTTTATTGTCTTCATATATTTTCTTTTTCTGCTTTTTAGTTTCCTCGTTAAGCTTCTTAGCAACATCAATAAGAATCGTATATTCTTGCCTTAATGCGAACTCAACATCACTTAGCCTATTACTAACCGCAGAAGATGACATTCTTTTCCACTGTTTAGATGCCTTAGGCTTAGACATTCTGACCTCTTTATAAAGACCATAGCCAGAACTTGAATTTTTTCTTGATATAGATTTCTGCCTATCATTTTTAGACGAAATTCCACGACTGTTATACAGGGTGTGTTTCTTCTTAGATTTCGATTTGTGCTTATTATAATATGTTTTGCCATTACTTTTCTTATGGCTTCCCTTGTTCCACAATTCCGCCGCGTCAACAGTCACAAAAGGTTGCGTAGTTGACATGGCAAAAATACAAACCATAAAAAAGCAAATAGCACGGCGTTTCATTTTAACATTCCATATAAAAATCAAAGTATCACACTAAAATATAGCATCAATCGCACCCAATATGCAAAAGAGAAACAGTGTTTCTGTTAAAATGCCATCTAATATTAAACGATTTTTAAAGTTTTCAGGCGATTATTTACCTTACTGATTATGTAAACAAAGATTTAACATAGTGACACTGGAGTAAATGATGCGTGTAAATGTAAAACAATTCCTAATTGATTCTGATATTAAAGAGGCCGTATATCCCGGCAAACGCATTGTAAAAAAATGTAAACAAGTCGGAGAATATAAAAACCACTGCGTCGTGATAGACTGGAGAAACCCTGAAACGATAACTATTGATATAAAACCGGGGCTAAGTGGAAAAAGGCTCGCACCGGAGATTACTAAAAAATACCCTGTTTGCTTTCAAATGCCTACTCACGTAGTTATTGAGGTAGCAAATGACGACAAAGGCGACGATGACGAGGATGATGAGAAATCAAAAGGAAAAAGCGGTGGTGGCGGCAAAAAGCCAGCCAAGAAAAAGCTTGAAGACATAGAAGTAATAGCAGCCAGATTCGGTGACAGCGCAGAAGGTGACATCCCATCATCAGGCACTATAAAAGAGATGATGGTTATGGGTGTAGAAATCGCCAAGAACGCTTTTGGCACAGCATTCGCAGAGCTTACCGAACAAATAAATCATGCGCATTTAGTTATGACAGAGGTTCTCGCCAAAGCAGCAGACATGGTCACACGCGTACACCCACCTGAATTTATAGAGCCAAAAGGTAATGAGACTGCACAATATAACTATGATAGAGATAAAAACGCAGACATTGCATTCAAAATGTCACTTGGGTAGAAATCGCAAGAATCCATACTTGAAGAAAATCATCGTTTCCCCCCACGGATCGATGATTTTTTCTTGCTCCCAAAGGTTACTCCATTTAATGATAATCTATAATATGATTAAGGAGACAAAAACATGGGTGATAATGAAAACGATAATGATAAAATCATTCATTTTCCTGAGTTAGATAAACGAAAGTCTTTAACGAAAGACAAGAAAAAAATTGAAAAACAAAAAGCGCAAGACGATCGCGCAACAAAAAATGCACAAGAAACATTAGAAGACCAATATAGAAGCCAATACCGCGCAGAGCGCGCAAAGGCTCAGGGTCAAAATGCACAATATAGTGCATCAGGAAAAAAGCCTTTTATAAATTGGCACAAAATACCTATGTTTTCCCGAATTTCGATTGGTACAATATTAATAGTACAATTGATTATGTCATTCGCCGTAAATGAAGCTGACAGATCTTTTATCTTAAATAATTTTGGTTTTACTCCTGCAATGTATACTGGTGGCATTGAGTGGCAATTAGCAGCGATAATCGCACCGCTAACAACGCTAATACTACATAGTGGATGGATGCACTTAACTTTTAATATTGTAATGTTAATGGCAATGGGAGTGTTCTTTGAACGACAATTTGGCGCAAAACGTACGGCAATTTTCTTTGTTGCATGTGGAATGGCTGGAAACATCGCATATTTATTACTAAATCCTTGGTCAACTATACCTGTAATTGGTGCTTCAGGTGCGATAAGCGGCCTTTTTGCGGTCACTTTCATGATAATGATAGAAAAAGGAATGGTCGGGCCCGAAATACAAAAACGTGGGCCATTACCGTTCATTTTATTATGGTCCAGTATAATAATAGGAATGGGCATGATTTCCCAAGATACGTCTTGGCAATCTCATATTGGTGGTTTTTGGGGTGGCTTGGCACTATTCCATCTATGGAAAAAGGGCATAATTCGTCTATAGAGCACCAAGTATAACTGCTATATTAACAAATTACGTAAAGTAAATATTACCATTCATATTAAAAGTTACTTAGGTGCCATTAATAAGGCGCCACTATTCACGCCCTTTGTCGGCACAGAGCCAAATAAAGATTGTGAAAAACTCCTCCCTTGCGGAAAGTCCCAAATAATTGTGTTAAACAACCCTTGATCAGACACAGGAACCCAGTGCTCATACTCTCTTCCTGTTTCAGAGCATATCCAAACACGTTCACGCGGTGCGTCTGCTGCTTTTTCCAACCACACGCGAACATCTGTATCATCATGAGTTGCTCTTTCTTCAAGATTCGCCCACATTTTATATAAATTAACATTCGGCCTGATATCTTCTGCTTGCTGCAAATATTTTCTTGCTTCACCCCATAGACCGTCTTTAATAAGGGCAGATGCCAACGCCTGAAGGCCTTCAACACTATCTGGTCTAAAGCTCAACAATTTCTCAAACCAACGAATACGCGCCATCAAATCATTATCTTTTGCAGGTCTATAGGCCTCCTCCCACAATTCAACCAATCCGGGATGTGGGCAATGTTTCCAAGTTTTTTCTATAACAGAAACTGCGGCCTTATACTTACCACGTGATAAATACATGCGTGCTAAACGCAAAACAGTCGGTACAAAATGAGGATCTAATTTATATGCTTTATTAAGATTACGGAAAAACAACTCTTCCCGACCATCAGCTTTAAATTGTTCTGCCTCAATCAACATCATCGCAACACGATCACTATTTGCCTTATCAACAGAAATACAGCCAGCCTTCTGTGCGCGATATAATATTTTACGCGCACTATCCCAATTTTGTGCTTTAATTTCCAGATCATATACAATGGATAAAATCCAATCCTGCTTCGGGTGTAACTCTAGCGCTCTATGGCCAAGCTCCAACGCTCCCTTATGATCTCCACAATCCAGCGCAGATTGCAACAACCCCCTAATGCCCAAGAAAGTGGCATCCTTATTATCCATAAGGGACATAAATGCACGCGCTGCATCCATCTCTCGCCCGTCCAGTCGGGCTGCTTGCGCCTCAAGTAACTGTGACAAAGCATTATCATCAGGCAAGAACTTACCTGCACGATGAGCCTGATAAGATGCAGCCTTAGAATCACCGGCGGCTACAGCAGTCAAACCTATGCTTAAGGCCTTTAAACCTTTTTCTTTATGCTGAATATCCTTATAGCGCTCCATAGTTTTGGGCAAATCAAGTGCAGTTTTGATAATCGTAAAGACAACTATTCCAACGACAACAATAAGCAACATAAACAAAAGGAAAAGACCAATATGAAAGGTCAGCTTATAATCCAACCAGTCAATCGTGATTGTACCTGGATGCTCTGCAACCCATAAAACCAATGCCAACACAGCACCCATTTTGGCCAAAGCCCATAATGCACGAATCATTAATATTCCCCTCAATTTTCAAAGCAAATCCGAGACCTCGGAGATTAAGCTAAATTCTACTCACCATCACTCAGTAACTGCGATCCCCCCAAAAGACCACTGCCCATACTTACGTCAATCGCCTTTTCAATAGACTTCTTGGCCTGTCTGGCAACTTTGGCAACTTGTACCTTTTTAATCCATGGTCTAAGTGGCGCTAACTCTTTAGAGTTCAGCTGTTTGTTTAGAAACTTAACAGCATCATCAATTCTACCACTTGCAACCATCTTTGCTGCAGCATCGATTTTTACCTGAGTTTCAGTACCACTAATTACCTCGCCATCTTTTTCAATTTTTAAAATATCATGAAAACGCGCCGTCGCCTGATCTCCAAAAGAAACATCTTCTCCACGTAAAGATGCGGCAACTGCATCACCTGCTACTGATCTGAATTCTTCTTGTAAACCATTAATAGACAAAACTCCTGATTTAGAATGTGGTGCTAACTTCTCTAAAGATGAGTACAACTCACCATTATCTTCACCAACCATTCCCATTAACAAGCCCAGATCACCTTCAAAAGCTTCGTCGTCTCTGTTTAAGGCAGATCTAACCTGCGTCATTGCAAGCAACATAGCAGCCGCCTTCAATTCAGTTTTAGGAACATTCCCCAATGTTTGGCTTAGTGCAACACTCTGAGACCTGGCGGCATCAAGTGCATTATTAACATATGAGTCATCTTTACCTTTTAATACGCTCAACAGATCTGACAACTCCAATACAGAATCATCTAAATATTCTTGACCATCTTCTGTATCATCCATCTTTTCATAACGATTAAATAATCCATAGATCGCATTTTCATCGGTTATTTCTGAAACATAAGATTGCAACTGCACAACTCTTTCTTCCAGTCCATTATCTTCCGCAAATTTTTGCGACGCGACTTGAACGCTTTCAACTACATTACCGGCAGTTTGCTGTGCTTGAGATACCTGCTCTTTCAGATCATCTAATTGTTTTGACCAGTTTTGAGGAACTAACCCCTTAAAGTCTGAAGAATCATCTTTTACTGCCCCGTCATTCATCGCCAACTTCTCTCTACGATCACTAGCATCCTTATTAGGTAACATCATCGCAATAACAGCAGCCAACAAGACAACCAACGCAGCAACTGAAATTGCAACGTTTTTGTTAACGCCTCTGCTAGTCTCTTCAACTGACAATTCTGTATAATTATCATTGTTTGAAACCCGCTTTGCCGCGATAACATCGTCTATTTTGGGTTGGGAATCTTTTTCCTGCGTTACGATCACAGGCTCTAATTCCACGGATTCAACATCATCGGACTTTTCAGATATATCAGGAATGGATATTTCAAATTCTTTGTCTGCACTTTTATCAGAAGAATCTTTATCTGCTTTAACTTCAATAATATCTTCAGATGGGGCATCACCAAAAAATTCATCTAAATTAATATTATGCTCTTCCGCCGCTTCCAATATCGCATCTTTACGTGCCGCAGGAATCTTATCGCGCTTCTTCCAACCTTGTATCGTTGTGACCGCGACACCAATCTTAGAGGACATAGGCCTTATACCACCAAATTTCTCAATAATAGCAGCAGCATTTTCAATTGGCTGTTTTTTTGTTTTAGTCATGACATAGTCCCTCTTTTATTTTACCCATCCTAATTTACCACATACATAATACCATACACAAAGTTTATAAGCACAATATACAATCACCCGACAAAGTAATTCAAAAGAACGACCTTACAATGCGTAACATTCCATCCGCATCGGGAGTGTCAGAAACCACTACATCCTGACCAAAAATAGGATTTAAATATTCTAACACGCCGCCACTAATGCACAAGGCCTTTATACCCGCTAAATCACTTTGTATATTGTGGGAACGTACACACTCACTAAATATTCTAGCTGTTCTTTTAGAGAAAAAGGTAATGGCGCTTATTTCATTATTCTCTATGGCACTAATGAATTCATCACTGAATCTTTGCACTGCCAAGGCTTCATAACAAATTATTTCATCCAACGTTATATTACAGTCTTTAAACCTGCTCTTTATATCAAATGAAATATCGCGACCACGAAAATACAACAAATGCGTATCAGACGAACCATACAAATCAACGATGCCACTCACCAGATCCGTTACTACTGGTGCAACGATTCTAACATCATAATCACCTCTTTCCTTTATTGCCGCAGCAACAGACTTACCTACACAGTAAACAGGCTTATACATATTATCGGGAAAAGAATAAACAAAAGCATCTACACTATGAATGCTTGTAACTACAAAACCATCATAATCACACTTATCCGACAGTGAAAATGGTGCATGCTTCTTTTCAATATTTAAAAGAGGCTCAAAGAAAAAATCACGATAATCACAAAAATCCACACGCTCAGCAAATATCTTACCTTGCTCATCCGGTCGCGTTATAACTATCTTTTTCATATTCATACAAACATATCAGACAAAATCAGTCCAAAACTCCTTCAGGAACTAATGATCGTAACTGCTCACCTATTTTACTACCAATCGCAACCGCTTCTTCGACAGAACCAACATTCTCACTTATGTCCTTAGACCAGACGTCCTTACCATCCAAAGATACGACCTTTACGACTAAGTTAATAACTCCCCCCCCATATGTCGCGTGAACTCCTACCGGAGTATGACAAGAGCCCCCCAAAGAACGAAGAACTGCTCTCTCCGCCTCAACACAAATATATGTGTTACAACATGAAAATTGGCCAATAAAGGATAACCTATCAACATCATCTCTGCGCATCTCTATACCAACCGCACCCTGTCCAACCGATGGCAACATAACATCACGATCAATAACAGACGTTATCTCGTCAGATAAACCTAACCTGTTAAGTCCCGCACAAGCCAACAAAGTGGCATCTACTTGACCGGACTTCAACTTATCAATACGTGTCTGCACGTTACCGCGTAACGGTACTACATTTAAATCAGGGCGCACATTCAACAAAAACGACTTACGACGGACACTCACCGTACCCACAGTACAACCATCTGGCAAATCACGTATATTTTGGCCATTAATGGACAGTAAAGCATCCCTATTATCTTCACGAGGCAACATGTAAGGAATAATCAAACCATCAGGAAGTTCGGTTTCCATGTCCTTCATTGAATGAACGGCTATATCAATCTCCTCACGCAACAAAGCTTCCTCGATCTCTTTTGCGAACTGTGCCTTACCACCCGCGCACGCTTGCAAAGCGACCTCCCCATAAGAAGGAGACCAATCCCCCGAAGTCCTTATAATACGAAGCTCAACACTAACATTCTGTCCAGTTTTGTCTATTTGATCCTTAACCATATTAGCCTGAACCAAAGCTAATGGAGAACCACGCGTGCCTATAATAATCTTTTCAGGATATATATATTCTGGTTTGACAGTCATTATGTATCACTTTATCTCTTATAATTATGAATATTCTTGGCATTGAAACAAGCTGCGATGAAACGGCTGCTGCAATTGTTACCAACAATAGAGAGATACGCTCTAATGTTGTACTAAGTCAATTGGAAACACACGCCGTATATGGTGGCGTTGTACCCGAAATAGCAGCACGAGCACATCTGGAGCACATTGACAAGGTTATACAGGCCGCATTAAGCGATGCCAACCTAAGCTTTAATGAACTTGACGGAGTGGCTGCAACTTGCGGCCCCGGCCTAATAGGTGGTGTTATGATAGGCATGATGAGCGCAAAAGCAATTGCCGCCTCTCAAAATATACCATTTATCGCAGTAAACCACTTAGAGGGGCATGCCCTAACACCTCGTTTAGCCGAAGACATTAACTTCCCCTACCTGTTACTGCTAGTATCCGGCGGGCACACACAGATTTTAGTTGCAGAGGATGTCGGCGTATACAAACGATGGGGAACCACTCTTGATGATGCCGCAGGTGAATGTCTGGACAAATCAGCAAAGATGATGGGTCTACCCTACCCCGGTGGGCCAAACATAGAAAAGATAGCAAAAAAATGTAAAGATCCGGATGCTGCAATAAAGCGATTCCCACTACCTAGCCCATTAAAAGGACGAAAGGATCACGATTTTTCTTTCTCAGGATTAAAAACCGCAATTCGCACCCACATAGAAAAACTACCGGAGGGCGATTTAAACCAAGACGACGTTGCAGATTTATCATTTTCCCTACAAAACCAAATGGCCATAATACTGACCAATAGGTGTGAAGGCGCCGTTACACGGTTCTTACACACATACAAAGAAAGAGCCACCGAACCAACAATAGTAATTTGCGGCGGGGTTTCAGCCAACCTGACCATCAGGGAAAAACTGAACGAATTAGCACAAAAACACGACATGAAGGTCAGCGCCCCACCACTATCATTGTGCGGGGATAACGGTGCAATGATTGCATGGGCCGGTATAGAAAGGCTGCAACGTGGACAAAACGATCCTCTGGATTTTAAAGCAAGACCTCGCTGGCCACTTGACCCGAACGCCGCTCCGCGTCACGGTGCAGGTGTAAAAGCGTAAAGGATGGCACATAAATGAACAAAGTAAGCATTATCGGTGCAGGATCATGGGGAACGGCACTCGCACAAGCAATATCGACCAACAAAAAAGAGGTAACTCTTTGGGCACGTCAAAAACACCTTGCAGACGAAATAAACGCCACACACAAGAACAAATCCTACCTGAGCGACCAAGAGCTAAATAAAAATATAAACGCCACCAGCGAGCTTAAAATCGCGCTAAAGAGTGAGATACTATTAATAGTCACCCCTGCACAAGCTATTAGAGAAATATTACAGGACATAAAACCCCTAATAAATCAAAACCACAGACTAGTTTTATGCTCAAAAGGTATTGAAACACAAACCGGCAAACTCACAAGCGATATAGTTAAAGAAACACTCACAGGCACGCAGTGCGCCATACTAAGTGGCCCCAATTTCGCACATGAAATAGCCGCAGGAAAACCTGCCGCGACAACACTTGCATGTGAAGACTCAAATATCGCTAAAACCCTACAAAAAGCAATTGCTAGCACTTATTTTAGACCCTACATTTCCAACGATATTATCGGAACACAAATTGCTGGATCATTGAAAAACGTAATAGCAATAGCATGCGGAATAGCCCACGGAATGAATATGGGCGAAAGCGCACGCGCCAGCCTTGTTACCCGTGGTATCGCAGAGATATCTCGCTTAGGCGTTGCAATGGGTGGGCAAAAAGATACCTTCATGGGTTTATGCGGGATTGGCGATATGATGCTTACCTGCTCCTCCGAACAATCAAGAAACTTTTCCCTAGGCCACGCATTAGGAAAAGGAACTGACATTACCCAAGCACTGAACAATAGCAAGGGAATAGCAGAAGGATATTACACGGCAGAAGCAGCAGTAAAATTGGCCAAAAAACATGACGTAAACATGCCTATATCCGAAACGGTGAATAAATTGCTGGGGAGTAACCTATCCCCTGAAACAGCTTTACAAGAAATGCTAAACCGCCCACTGAGTGAAGAGTAGTTATGGCTATTTATGGTCAAAAACACAACCAAAAGAGACTATTTAAGGGGATTTGACTTGATACACAAACCATCAGAAAATACATTAAAACGAGCAAAAATATCACCAAGCTCATATGATGAATTATACAAAAAATCCATTTCTGACCCTGACAAATTTTGGAAAGAAATGGCCAACAGAATTGATTGGATATCCGAACCTACTATCATCAAAAATACCAGTTTTAAATCACCCGTTTCAATCAAATGGTACGAAGACGGAATATTGAATGCCTGCTATAATTGCGTGGACAGACATCTCCCTGAAAAACTAACATCTACGGCGCTGATATTTGAAGGAAATTCACCCGAAGAATCCTATAAAATCAGTTACGGAGAGCTAAAAGACGAAGTATGTAAGTTTGCAAATGCACTAAAAGATCGCGGCGTAAAAAAAGGCGATAGAGTAACTATATATATGCCAATGGTACCAGAGGCCACCTTTGCAATGCTGGCGTGCGCACGCATCGGCGCAATACATTCGGTAGTTTTCGGCGGCTTTTCACCTGAAAGCCTTAAAAACCGCATAATAGATTGCCAATCTAACATAATAATAACCGCAGATGGCGCATATCGCGGAGACAAAACCATCCCCCTAAAAGACAATGTCGATGAAGCAATAAAAGGATGTCTTAACGTACACACGGTATTCGTACTAAAGCGTACTGAAGAAAATATAAGCTGGAACGACAAAAGAGATGTGTGGTGGCACGAAGCAACAGAAATACAAAGCAATGACTGTCCATGCGAACCCATGAACGCAGAAGACCCACTATTTATCCTATACACCTCAGGATCAACAGGAACACCAAAGGGAGTATTGCACACCACCGGCGGCTATATGGTATATGCCAGCCTGACACATGAGTATGTATTTGATTACCAATCAGGAGAAGTATATTGGTGCACAGCAGATGTAGGATGGATAACAGGCCATTCCTACATAGTCTATGGACCGTTGGCTAATGGCGCTATATCCCTTATATATGAGGGAGTGCCAAACCACCCTGACGCA
Organism: Alphaproteobacteria bacterium; assembly: GCA_050633325.1. Classification (GTDB taxonomy): domain Bacteria; phylum Pseudomonadota; class Alphaproteobacteria; order Micavibrionales; family Micavibrionaceae; genus UBA1672. Next base: position 41,207 of record JBOEGH010000015.1, on the reverse strand, counting down.
TCACGCATGTGGCAAATAGTCGACAAACATCAAGTAAACATATTCTACACCGCCCCAACAGCACTCAGATCACTATTAGCCGCAGGAAATGAAAAAGTCGAATGCACAAGTCGTAAATCACTGCGCATATTAGGAACAGTCGGAGAACCCATAAACAAAGAAGCGTGGGAATGGTATTACAATGTAGTTGGCGACAAGAGATGCCCTGTTATCGACACATGGTGGCAAACAGAAACCGGCGGGCATATGATAACTCCATTAGCCAGCTTTGACCTAAAGCCCGGCTCTGCCTCAAAACCATTCCTTGGAATATCCCCTGCATTATTGGACAAAAACGGGCAAAAGATTACAGGAGAGGCAAGCGGATCATTAGTTATAACAGATTCATGGCCGGGGCAAATGCGCGGCGTTTACAACAATGACAAGCGCTTTGAAGAAACCTATTTTTCCGACTTTCCAAATAACTTCTTTACCGGAGATGGCGCACGCAGGGATGAGGATGGTTACTATTGGATCACAGGAAGAACAGATGATGTCTTAAATGTATCAGGCCACCGAATGGGAACAGCAGAAATAGAAAGCGCAATAAATGAACACAAAGAAGTGGCAGAAAGCGCCGTGGTAGGATTTCCACATGATATAAAAGGAGAGGCCATATTCGCATACGTAATCTTAATGGAAGGTGATCACGAAAGAACCGATCAAATAAAGGATGAAATAATCAAAAATGTCCGTGAAATTATAGGGCCGATAGCAACACCACAACACATATTATTCACCCCTGCCCTTCCCAAAACAAGATCAGGTAAAATAATGCGTCGAATCCTAAGAAAGATCGCGTCCAATAATTTTGAAGATTTAGGAGACATATCTACACTTGCAGATCCAAATATCATAGACGACCTGATACAACTTAGAAAAAATAATAATAAATAAAGGCACATAACACATGAGAGATTTACCGAAAATTGTAGACACCTCCCCCATAGGAATTGATTTAATAGAAGGAAAGGATTACTGGTTTTGCACCTGCGGGCTTTCAGAAAAGCAACCATTTTGCGATGGGGCACACAAGGGTACAGGATTTAAATCCCATAAATTTACCGCCGAGAAAACTGCAAAAGCATGGCTTTGCCAATGCAAAAACACAAATAAAACTCCATTTTGTGATGGATCTCACTCAAAGATATAAAAAAAAATGAGACGTAAAAAAACGTCTCATGCACTTAAAATATTATATAGCAGCAAGACTAAACCATACCCACAGCAGATTTATACAAGTCCAGTATTGCTTCCATCTCATGGCGTTTTTCGACGTCCATTTTACGCAAAGATACTAGTTTTCTGATTGCCTTAACATCAAAACCAACACCCTTTGCCTCGGCATATACTTCCTTGATATCTTCCATCAAAGCAGCCTTCTCTTCTTCCAAACGCTCAACACGCTCAATAAATGATGCAAGTCGTTCACCTGCAACACCACCGACATCTTTTGCTTGCCCTTCTTGGCTATTGTCAGATTCCTGATTATCGGAAACAGGAAAAGATGCAACATTCTCTGTCATTCAAAACTCCTTATAATTCATATGATTCGCAAAATTGGATTGTACATTAATAACAATAAAATACAGCCCCTATAAAATCATTTATTTTTGACGCGCGAACTCCACGTTTCAATCAAAACACCATGATCATTCTCAACATCTTTATGACGACCCAGCTGGAAATTAATTACAAACTCCTGACTGATAGCATCAGAAGAACCGACCTCCTCATAATCATTAACGCCGGAATTAATATAAGTAACCATTACGTTTACTTGATACAACCAGCGATAAGAACCATCAACCGCCCCCTCATTTAAAAGTACAGGATAATCTTTTATAAATCCCGATATATCATACCTACCAGTATCTAATGTTTTAATAAAATTCTTGTCTTTAAGAAACTTTGAATATTCTCCCAAGCCAACCTTACTAAATAAAGCAGAATTTTCTGAATATGCACTTTTATAAGTTCCCGCCTTATAGGATATCATATTAGGTACATGTTGCTGCACCCAGCGGGTAATAACTTCATTAGTTCTGTGGCGCATATGTAATGGTGTTATATTCGCAGCATTACCTGACATATCCATATCAACGATTACAGCATCCTCATCCGCGAATGGTGCTTTAAGTGTTTCCGCCGGGCTCGGCCCCTGTTGAAAGTCAGGGAAAAAGAAATCAAGCCATCCTGCATGAACAGGACTTACCCGAAATGTTATTGCACACACACAAAAGACAACAAACAAAAACTTATGACGCATAAAACATCCACCAAAAACAATAGTTAACATATAAATTAATTCGAACATAAAGCATAAGTATTGTCCATGGCAGTATTGTAAATAAGCAGAATAAATACAGATAAATATACTAGACTTTTACGTTACATAGTCTATCTGTTGTATGTATGAGTGAAGCAAAAGATAAATTAGAACAAAACACGTTAGGAAAACGAATAACACGTTACAGCCGTGTATCAGGAAGCATGGCCAACCTCGCAATTAAGCTTGCAGGGGAAAAGTACTTTGGCATAAATATTGAACGACAAGAACATGCAGGAAAGCTTGTACAATCATTGGGCAATTTAAAAGGCCCATTAATGAAAGTTGGGCAAATACTGGCAACCATTCCCGAAGCATTACCAAAAGAATATGCCGCAGAGTTTCAACAACTTCAGTGCAATGCTCCACCTATGGGCTGGCCGTTTGTACGCCGTAGAATGAAAGCAGAACTGGGCGCCAACTGGAAAAGTAAATTCACATCATTTGAACAAAATGCAGCAGCGGCAGCCAGCTTAGGCCAAGTTCATAAAGCTGTTTCACTAGATGGCCAAAACATTGCTTGTAAACTACAATACCCTGATATGGCATCTGCAATAGATGCAGACCTAAGCCAACTTAAGATCATATTTTCCTTATTCGAAAAATACGACAAAGCAATCAAAACAGGGCAAATCCATAAGGAGCTGTCTGAAAGGCTACGCGAAGAGCTAGACTACACATTAGAGGCTAAATACACAAAACTATATCACCACATGTTAGATGGTGAGAAAAACGTACATATTCCGCAGGTCATAGATTCTCTTTCTACAGATCGCCTATTAACCAGCACATGGTTAGAAGGCAAGCCAATCATGGGGTATTTAGACCACGATCAAGAAACCAGAAACACCCTTGCGATGAATATGTTTCGCGCATGGTATGTGCCACTATATCAATATGGTGTGATACACGGTGACCCTCATATGGGTAATTACAGTGTACGCGATGACCTATCCATCAATTTACTAGACTTTGGATGTGTTCGTGTATTCCCTGTCGAATTTATTGGTGGTGTTATAGACCTTTACTTTGCCTTGCAAAATGACGACTTCGATCTTGCTGCACATGCATTTTCAACTTGGGGATTTAAAGATCTAAGTAAAGATCATATTGAAACACTACTTATATGGGCTAACTTCCTATATGGACCTATACTGGAAAATAAAACACGCCCTATCGGTGTAGTTACCGAAGGAATATATGGACGCGAAACAGCGGAAAAAGTACATAAGAAACTTCGTGAGCTTGGAACAATACAAGTCCCCCGTGAGTTTGTTTTTATGGATCGCGCTGCACTTGGCTTGGGCTCTTTGTTTCTGCATCTAAAAGCAGAGATCAATTGGCATCAGGTATTCAACGATTTAATAGATGGATTCGATATAGATAAGCTAAGAGAAAAGCAAAGCAGTAGCTTAAAAAAGTTCAATATAGATCAATAACATCTATTGCACACAACATATAATTGTCACGATTTGATAGATCAATGGCATTCATTGCCAATGCATGTCGTCATCTGATTGCATATAATGTTGTTACATCGGACTTATTCACTAGGAGATTATTATGCCTAAAACACAAATTGCACTCGTAACCGGTGCATCTTCCGGAATGGGAGAAGACTTCACCAAAAAACTTATAAAAGAAGGCATGACTGTTTACGCCGTTGCCAGACGTATTGAAAAAATGGACGACCTTAAAAAACTCGGTGCTATACCAATAAAGATGGATATTACAAAAGAAGAAGACGTCCAAGCCGTAGTTGATCAAATAAAACAAGATCACGGACGTATCGATATCCTGATAAACAATGCAGGGTTTGGCATGTTTGGCTCTGTAGAAGAAACAACGCTAGAAGATGCACGCTATCAATTTGAAGTTAATTTATTTGGGTTGGCCAACTTAACACAAAAAATAATTCCATTAATGCGCGAACAAAAATCCGGTAAAATTATCAATATTTCCTCTGTTGGCGGTAAGATATATTCCCCAATGGCGGCGTGGTACCAAGGAACAAAACATGCTCTTGAAGGGTGGTCTGATTGTCTGCGTTTGGAACTGTCATCATTTGGAATTGATGTCGTGATAATCGAACCCGGTGCAATTGTAACCGAATTTGGCGATGTTATGACCAAACCAATGATCGAACGATCAGGTCATGGCCCATATGCGCCAATTGTAAATGCATTAGTTAATGCAATGGAAAGAGAGTATAAAGCGGGATCAAGCTCCCCTCCTGACGTCATCACAAAGCTCGTTTTGAAGGCAATCAGAGCCAAAAAACCAAAGACAAGATATGCAGGCGGTAAATATGCCTTTACACTATTATTTATACGTAGATGGTTTGGGGATCGTATATATGATCGTGCTATTATGAGTATACTGAAATAAACGCATAGCCGTTAGATAGGGAAGCATTCATGAAACACGCCAAAAAATTTGCTGTATCGCCTAGCTGGGCTATATTTTTGCAACAAATAAATGTTGATCCAGAGGTCGCCCTATTACATGCACAATTACCTTTGGATCTTTTTCATAGAGACAATGCGTCTCTATCACCACAAGAATATTTCCAGCTTTGGCATGGCATAGAAAAATCCGTCGGCGATAATGACCTTCCCCTCATGATTGCCGACCATCTAAGCCTAGAATGTTTTGACGTGCCACTGTTTGCATGTATATGCAGCCCCAACTTAAATATCGCAGCTCAACGATTAAGCCAGTACAAACCCTTAATAGGCCCGATGGTATTAGATGTTAACATTACGGATACAACAACTCAGATCACTATGTCGTGTTATGGCTATGACAGACCTATCCCCAAAACAGTAGGGTTAACTGAACTTGTTTTTTTCACGCAGCTAACGCGTCTGGCAACACGTGAGCAAATCAACCCTATTGCCCTCTATCTTCCTCATCTTCCGGCTAACCAAGCAACATATGAGGATTATTTCGGATGTGATCTACAACAAAACAATGAAGTAAAAATTAGTTTTTCAGCACAAGATGCAATGAGACCGTTTATCACATCGAATTCTACAATGTGGGAGTTTTTTGAAGAAGATTTAAAGAAACGACTCTCTGCACTTGATTCCCAAGCAAGTACAGCACAACGTCTAAAAGCTTTATTACTAGAAGCCCTGCCAAGCGGTGATTACTCAACCGATACAATGTCCCAAAAACTTGCGATGAGCAAACGTACACTACAAAGAAAACTATCAGAAGAAAATGAGAGCTTTAAGAACATATTACAAATAGTGAGAGAAGAGCTTGCCGAATATTATTTAGAAAAATCCAACATATCACTATCAGAAATTTCATTCTTACTGGGATATAGAGAGCCGAACTCATTCATACGCGCTTACAGCACTTGGAAAGGAGTCTCCCCGGGACAACGTAGGGATATGCTACAATAAGACTTGCGGATACAATGTAGCAAAAAGATCTGGTAACATTCAACCCTCTGCATGATATCGCCAATCCTCATATAGGTGCTTACTCCTAGGGCTTTAAAGCCATTAAGAGAGCTCATTTTATGCGGATCCTTGCCATTGCAACGTTATACATCTGTATCGGCACAGAAAAAATAACCATTATGAAATGGCGCGCCCGACAGGATTTGAACCTGTGGCCTCTGCCTTCGGAGGGCANNCCAGCTGAGCTACGGGCGCATAAATAATTAACCAAAATATGACTATCTTATATCACTATAACCCCAAGGAAATAAAGCAGGAAATAATGACGGTATATTGCCATATCTGTCATAGGAAAACTTTACCATTGATGAAAAAAGCGCCCGACAATAAACGCCGAACGCCTTCAACTTAGGAAACTTGAAACCAGATTGAATACGGCTTGCAAATGCGCAAAAGCTCATACCACATAAAAAACTAAAATATAATTATGGATATATAAAACCATGGATAAGCTGAAAAATCAACCCATGACATAACCTCACACGCGCGCATTTACATATGATTGATTTCCAACCACGATTTCGCGTCATCATCATCCTTGAAATGAGCATCCCAAAATGCGAGAGCGGCCAGCTTTATCTCATCTTCATGTTCATCCCGCTTAGGGTTTCTTGCAAGCTTACCGCGAGTTCCATTATAAACCATATGATCTCCGCCATCTAACACTTGCAAATATTGCGCATCGTGATTTGCATTGTCCCTGACTATTAAGCGATGTTCATAACCATAACTCTCCAATGGTGACGCATCATCAGTGCCGGTCATATGGAATAAAGGTATATCTATTGTACTGTAAACATCTTTGGGCAAAGCATCAGTTAGATGCGCAATGGGGACAGGACTATATGCGATACCGCATGATATTCTGCTATCTCGTAGACTGACTAACTCATTTTCCTTATTTGGAAACATCATTCCTGCCATAACTTGCGTAGTCATAGCACCAAAAGAATGCCCTGACATTCCTATACGATCAAAATCCATAAAACGCCCAACATCAGGGTTATCAGACACCCAACTTTCTAGTTGATCCAACACAAAAGGAACATCATACATACGATTCAAGGTATCATCCCGCGAAATAGTTGCTTTTTGCAACACATCCCATGCATGACCGCCTTTTCCTTCCCACAGGCTGCTATCTGTACCTGCATGAGTAATATGCACAATTACATAGCCCTGCCCCGCCAAAAAACGTGAAATAAATGCAGCTCCATCACGATTTCCACCGAATCCATGGCTCCAAATAAGAACAGGAATTTTGGAAAGATCATGGCCTTCCGGATAATATATTTTATACGGAACGGCTCGATCATCCCTTTGGCTATCAATAAAATCACCACGCTTTAACAGAACCCTATATGGTTCATCTAAAACAGATTCATTCGGCGTCCAAATGCTCATAAGTTGTTTCCTTAACTGGCTTTCAACAAAAGTGTAGAATATTAACTACACATCAATATAAGAAAAAACAATCAAACAAAGAAATAAGAAGGATAGTTATTTATTTTTTACGAAACTTGTCCAGAGAGATAACCTCTCCTGTTGATGAACCACCACCGGTTCCGTCAGGTTTATCAGGATCATCTTCACCATCAGGCATTTCTTGAAGAATAACATCTTCTTCCATAACATCGCCAAGAGGTTGGAATTGCAAAGCAAAGTTAACTGATGGATCGGCAAATATACTGATAGCACCCAAAGGAACAACTAATTTCTCAGGGATATCATTAAAGGACAGAGTAACCTGCATTCTTTCATCGTCAACCGCAAGGTCAGAGAACTGATACTGTAGTACAATTGTCATTTCACCAGGATAACGATCACGCAAATAGTCAGGTATCGACACCCCTGGATAATCCGTCAAAAAGGTAATATAGAAATGATGATCGCCCAACATACCGCCGGTTCCATCATGGCTTTCTATAACTTCTTCAATAGCAGTCTTAACGACACTTCTCAGTGCGTTTTCAACCATTCTATCGTATCTCAAAATATCATCATCTTCACTCATACATTATATGTCGCAAATATTAGGGACATAAATCAAGAGCGCATTTAAGTTTTTCACGATTTTATACAAGGGTAGTTACCAAGATCATTAAATATGGCTCAAACATATCTAAATTTCACGCATAGGCTTTGCATTTTCCATTTTCCGCCATTTCTCAGAATTAACCATATCCTGAGTAACCAAAGGAACTAAAATAATCAGATAAGCAAACAAAATAGGCCATAAAAATTTATGAAACCCTTTTCCATTCAATGAGTTACGTCGAGTAGCATCTTGTAAAACCCTATTATACCCCCAAATAACCGGAAAATTCCATAATGCTCCTGATATAAAAATCACCACAATATTAAAGCTTTCCCTTTCTATAACACTTACCAGTTTCAAGATCTGCCCAATAAACAAACCTAATCCAATAGTGACAATCCAACCGAGTAGACACATACCCCCAAAAAAGAAAACCTCTTTAGCTTTAAATAAAACAATAGATATATCTCTGGAGTTACTTAATAAGAATGAAACGGCGAAAAATAAAAATAGTATTACCAGTTCACCATATATTTGCACCTGACGGCCATAATAATAAAAATCGTACATACCGATAAATATCGATATAACCATAACAAATACAAAAACCTTAATTTGACCTTGCCAAATATAGCGATCAAAACTGTAGCAATCATTAGGGGATTCGGAGAAATTCTTACCAGCCTGCAGCAACCAACGGAATGAACATGTAACAAACGCCATGGCACTCATCGCGCAAACTATATAAAGTAAGGCAGGCGTTTGATATTCCATGCGCTATATCGGTCCGTCAAAATCAGACGAAACGACAACGTCATCCGGTTTAAACTCACCCACAGAACAATCACGAGCAATTTCCGCAACCACATCTTCTTGCCCTTTAAATATATGGCCACTTTTCACATCTTTACTGGTTTCAACCTCATAAAGAGCATGTTGGTCGCCATTTCCATCCAGTTCTTTAAACATACGCTTTCCGGGATTTCTATACGAACGCACATCAGAAATAATAATATTTACAGGACAATCAATTTCCTGAATAACTTCAGAATCAACCGCCATAGGGTCTAAGGCAGTAACAGAAACTATCGGATAGTCAGAGGCAACAGACAAAGCAGCAGCCCCTCCCATACTGTGACCTACAATTTCAAAGCCTTTTTCCGTTGAGCTATTTTCTTCTAAATAACCATCAATAACTTTGCGTAAATTTTCAACAAAGTTATCACGAGAATTAGGGATATCACTATTATGTGGTGTATCACCAAGGTCGGCGACAACAACTGTGCGGCCTTCACCAGACAACGCGTCTTTAACAGAAGTTATTAACGTCGAATCATGTTCGACCAACGCCCCGGGAGCAATAAACACCAATCCCGAAGAATCATCAGAAGAACTGATATATGCAGACACTCCATCATATTCTACATGTTCGTTATTCATATTCACGTTCGATCATTTTAAAGGATGAAACCCCAGATGTTTCAAAAAACAATGGTGTAAAAAAGTGAGCCGATCCTGTTGCGAGGCTCGACTCGGGCCCCACCTGAGGGACGTTAATCTCTCAGGGATTAAAATGTAGCATCGCTACTGCCCAATTAGGCAGCTTTACGAACTTCACCTTCAACAACATTGTTGTCGTTAGCTGCTACGAACGCTTTATTATCGTTTGCGTTTATAAAATTAGCCCGATAACGGCGGATACTATGCCGGACACCGTTAAAACATCTTTACTGCGCGCGTCGATCCTATTTCGACCCCATCACCTAAAATCTGAAACCACATCTCAGATGGTGGAGTCGCCGGGTACCGCCCCCGGGTCCGCAACGTTTATTCCATGTAAACGTGTAATGTCATAGCTGGCAAGCCAGCAAGACAATTATACGCTTAATCGTCAGAAAATTTCAACGGAAATAAGTTATGAAACCAAACAATATTTACGCAAAAAAAACGACCCTTTCGGGTCGCTTAATTAAAATAACATAGTTATTAAGCCTATTTTACATTTCAAGCTCAAACTCACCGCCTTCATTACGGCTATATACTTTATCTCCGAGCTCAACTGAATCAATTTCCTCAGGTGTAACCTTATGTCGTCTTATATGGTTAATGATTGCATCATCACCTAATTCATAAGATGCCAAATCTTGAGATAATTGAACAGCAATATGATCTGCATCAGCTTCTTCGCCCTTAAATACACGACGATAATCCACATCACCCTGACCAACCGCCAGCCAACTACCGTTATCTTGCTCATCCGCGCGGATCTTACCGGAAACATGGTCACCTACAGTAACAGTTCCTTGTGCTTCTTTAACATCCGCACCGTCTCTAAAGCGGTCATAGTACATGGCCCACTCTTCCGGCATGTCAATAGTTGCCTCAAACACCATAAATTGTGCAGTCAATCCAGTTGATTGGGCTTCTTCACTAACATCAATAACACGGTCTGTTTCACCAACATTTACGTGAACCACATCTTCTTCTTTTAACTCAACTTTACCTGCATGCTTAAGCATAGATCCAACATCAGTAACGCTCATCGCTAAATGCTGCGCTGCTGCTTGCTTAACATTCTCAATACCAGAAGCACGACCAAGAATTACTCTTGCCGATTCTTCATCACCCACTTCTAAATCAAGCACCCACTGACCTGCAGTCTTCTTATGAGCGTGAGCACTACTATCATGTTCTTGATCTTGGATTAGAATACTTTTCTGATCTCTGACAAAGGCAGAGCCACTCTTCTGGCTACCGACAATTGCTTTTTCTACAAATTCAGACGTAAGAGCCTTTGTATCATATGGAACGCTTACCTGTGCACGATAAGTAAGTTTATCATCCTCAATTGAGAATTCATCTGCTTCATTAGACATTTTATATCACCTAAAATTATTATTTATTTACCCATGTTCTAATACATTAAATATATAATGTCAAAAAAACATAATATCATTGAAAAATAGCATGGATAACTAGGGCTTTGCAAGTTTCCCTATAATTACATATTCAACCAATTAACTTATAATAACAAAAGAATCGAAAAGAATAGGATCAAGGTATGCAAGAATATCTCAATCTAATGCGCCACGTATTAGATAACGGTGCAATCAAAGAAGATAGAACAGGAACAGGTACACGTTCGGTGTTTGGTCACCAAATGCGTTTTGACCTATCAAAAGGCTTTCCACTGGTTACTACCAAAAAATGTCATTTAAAATCCATAATACATGAACTTTTATGGTTCATCGCAGGAGACACAAATATAAAGTACCTAAAAGATAATGGCGTTCGCATTTGGGATGAATGGGCAGATGAGCAAGGTAATCTTGGCCCTGTATATGGCGAGCAATGGCGCAGTTGGAAAACATCCGATGGCAAAACTGTTGATCAGTTAAGTGATGTAATCAATCAAATAAAAAAAAACCCTGATAGCCGCCGTCTACTTGTTGTTGCCTACAACCCTGGTGTTGTTGATCAAATGGCTCTTCCGCCATGTCATGCATTTTTTCAATTTTATGTCGCCAATGGAAAATTAAGCTGCCAACTATACCAACGCAGTGCAGATATATTTCTTGGCGTACCATTTAATATTGCATCTTATGCTTTACTAACCATGATGATTGCACAGGTAACAGGACTTGAAAACGGAGAGTTTATCCACACCCTTGGTGATGCTCATCTTTACTCTAACCACATAGAGCAAACTGAACTGCAACTATCTCGCACCCCTTACAAACTTCCTGAAATGAAGATAAACCCGGATATCAGCAATATATTTGACTTCAAATTCGAGGACTTTGAGCTAATCGGATACGAATCACACCCCCATATAAAAGGTAAAGTTGCCGTATAGTGACAATTACTTGCTTTTCCATAACTTAACATATATTATATACGGAAAAATATTTAGCAGGTTGAACAATGGGACTAAACTTTTTTGAGAGAATATTCGCTCGATCAGAAATTAAAAAGGCTGCGGCAGAAAACAAAGAAACGTTTTTAGATGCAGCAAACACAAATAACCCTACCCCACAGCAAATGGCCGTGATAGAGGCATATTATGATGCCAGCACCAAAATAATTTTAGATAATGTCGATAAACTAAACTCTGACAGCACCCCTGAAGATGTTTTAAGCTTAATGATGGATTTGGTCGTAAAAGATATATCATCAGAAGACCCTGGGGTTATATCAAAACAAATACAAAAAGAAAGTGGTCTTGATTTTGGCGGTCAAAACACACCAGACAACACGGAAGACGACTTCTCAAAAGAACGTTTCGTGGCCGAAATTCTGCCACGCGTATATGAAGGTTACAGAGGCGTTTTTGAAAAAGAAGAAAGAGATACAAAATCAACTTCTAAAGTGACAGAAAATACGGAAATACAAATAGTAACAACAGAGACACAAGACATGATAAAAATTGGTGAAGTTTCAATAGAGGAATATTTCTCTAGCTTCGCGGACCCAGTGGCTGCACAACAAAGAATAAGCGCAGTACAAGATATATCACCACCAACCCAAGCCACATTGCAAATTGGCAACAACATACCGTAAAGATAACCCCTTAATAACAATAACTATATACAAATAATGCATTGATGAACCGCACTCAATGTGATTACCTTTACATATGAACATAAAAACATCACTCATTGTTGCAATGGCACAAAATAACTGCATCGGCAAAGACAACAAAATGCCGTGGCATATCTCTGATGATCTTAAACGCTTCAAAAGCTTAACAATGGATCATCCCGTAATAATGGGCAGAAAAACATACGAGTCTATAATAGGGTATTTGAACAAACCTCTACCCGGACGTACTAACATAGTTATAAGCCGCAGTGGATTTGACAATAAATATAATGTTCCAGTTTTTGCTGATATTAAAGAATCAATAAACCACGCAAAAATAATCGCAAAAGAAAACAACAAAGACGAAATTTTTATAATTGGTGGGGCACAAATATACACCCAAAGCATCAATATCGCCGACCGCATTCATCTTACAAAAGTTTACCAAGATGTAGACGGTGACGCGTTCTTTCCAGATTTTAACGAAGATAACTGGGATGAAGATATATGCTCAACACATAAGGGCAGCACCCCACCCTACAGCTTTATCACTCTAACGCGGAAATAACTTTATCTGCTATAGAGGCAAATGCTTTTGCTTGTGAGCTATCAGGATCAGATAATACTATCGGCTTCCCCTCATCCGCACAAAAACGGATATTCTTGGATAAAGGAACAGCACCAAGAAAAGGAACACCAATCGTTTCAGCCTCTTTTTCTGCACCACCATGGCCAAAAATATGTTCTTCATGACCACAGTTAGAACACACATGAACACTCATATTTTCTACTAAACCAATCACGGGAACACCTGTTTTACCAAACATTTCTACCGCGCGTCGTGCATCAATTAACGCAACATCTTGAGGAGTAGAAACAATAACAGCACCGCTAGCGCGCACTTTTTGCGCCAATGTCAACTGAACATCTCCCGTACCTGGCGGCAAATCTATAATTAAATAATCTAGCGGCTCTTCCTTAGTGCCCCATGCGACATCACGTAACATTTGATAAAAGGCGGTTTGAACCATTGGGCCGCGCCAAACCATCGCCTTTTCTCTATCAACCATAAAGCCAATAGACATAATTTTAAGGCCATAACGCTCCAAAGGAATAAGCTTTTTTTGATCATCAAGACCGGGCTTGTAATCCTCATCACCCATCATAATTGGCTGTGACGGACCATAGATATCAGCATCCAAAATCCCCACGCGAATTACACCGCCACCAGAGTTGCCCTGACCCGCAAATGACCCTGTGGATAACTGGTCTTTATTGGCCAAAAATGCTGCAATATTGGCCGCCACAGTGGATTTACCAACACCACCCTTACCTGACGCAACCACAATTACATGGCGTGCGGGAATATCAACAATCGGGTTCTTATCCATATTATGAGGATCTGATTTGGAAGAAGATCGAGCGCCAGATTGATCACCCTTTTTATCGGCGGTTAATATAACAGAAACTTTTTGCACCCCCCTAACCGACCTAATTTTACGCTCTGCCTTTTGACGCATTCCTTCCAATTCCGCCCCTCGTTCAGGATCAACAGTAACCAAGACAATAACATCACCGCCACCCATCACCTGAATCGAAGAAACCATCCCCAAAGACACGATATCATCTTTACGCAAAGGGTCTTTAATACCACTCAACGCCTTTAAAACTTTTTCACGAATAATATCGCCCACAATTATGCCTATATTTTGTCAATTTTAACATCGTAGTACTTGCTTTCAGCACTAAAAGAGATATTGTATACCTTATACCAAACGTCAATAGGAAAATGTAATATGTCGAAAGACGATAGAAAAAACCCTTGGGGAAACAACAATGACAGTCGACCTAAAAAAGGTCGTAATAACCCATGGGGCGGATCTTCCGGCGGTGGAAATAATGGTAATGGACGTGGCAACGGCAACGACCCACAAGATCTAGACGATATAATTAAAAACGCACAAGAAGGCCTGCGCGATGTTATCCCCGGTAACATGAATGGTGGTTTTGCGGTTATTTTACTTCTTCTTGCGATAGCCGCATTATGGCTTGCTAGTGGTTTTCACATCATCAATCCTGGTGAGCACGGTGTGATACAAAGATTTGGTGCTTGGTCACGTACACAAGCTACAGAAGGTTTAGGTTATCACTTTCCTGCTCCGATTGAGAAAATTACAAAGGTTAATGTAAACCAACAACGTAGTATGAGCATCGGATACTCCGAGAATGCCCCATCACGTCGCGGTGGCGTAAGCCAAGGTAAAATGGACATTCATAACGAAAGTTTGATGTTAACGTCTGATCTGAATATTGTTGACCTACACATGACTATACAATGGGACATTAAATCAGCCGAAGATTTCCTATTCCAAATCAAGGGACAAGATAACACAATTAAAAAGGTCGCAGAAAGTGCGATACGCGAAGTTGTTGGACAAACAGAAATGTTCACAATTTTAACTACCGGACGTCAAAAAATATCCGACACGGTAAAAGACATTATTCAAAAAAATCTTGATGAATATCTTTCAGGCGTGAATATAAAGCAGGTATTGATTCAAAAAGCTGAAGTTCACCCTGATGTTCAACGCGCTTTCCAAGATGTTCAGTCTGCAAAACAGGACGCAGAAAACACAGGTAACGTTGCACGCGCATATCGTGAGAAAATACTTCCCGAAGCACGCGGACAGGCAACAAAACTAAAACAAGAAGCACAAGCGTACAAACAATCACAAATCGCGAAAGCAACCGGTGATGCGGAAAGATTCTCCTCTATTCATCAAGCCTATCTAAAAGGTAAAGATGTGACAAAAGAACGCATATACATTGAAACAATGGAAGAAGTTCTAAGTAACGCAGAGAAGATCATTATTGACAACAAGTCTAATGGACAGGGTGTAGTACCTTATTTGCCATTAAATGAACTTGGCGCGAAGAAATAAAAGGAATACAAAACATGAATATTAAATCAATCGCATTTTTTGTTGTTATTGCGGCCTCTTTATTAATTGGCTCACAAAGCTTTTTCATTGTTGATGAAAAAGAGCAAGCAATTGTCCTGCAACTTGGACAACCAAAAGGTGATCCTCGCGGGCCAGGGATACATTTCAAAACACCCTTTGTGCAAAATATACGTTATTTTGACAGACGTGTTTTATCAATTGACCCAAGACCTGAGCAAGTTGTTATCTCAAGTGCACATGTGGCAAAGCAAGCAGACAAAAAATCAAAAGATGCATCGACACAGGTTGATATTGAAAAAGGGCCAAGTATCGACAATGTAAGTGGTGAACCAATCATCGTTGACACATTTGCACGTTATAAGATTGTTGATCCGTTACAATTCATGAAAACTTTGCGAACTGTTTCCAATGCCAACTCCAGAATTGAGAGCATTCTAAACGATTCTACCCGTGCAGTTCTTGGTGAAACTACCTTGGTTGAACTTCTATCAGACGCAAGAACATCAGTTATGGGTGACATACGTTCACGCGTGAATGACAAAATACAAGAAGATGCCTTGGGAATTGAAATAGTTGATGTTCGCATTGTTCGCGCAGACCTTACAAACGAGCTTCGTGTTTCCACCGTTAAGCAAATGAATTCCGAGCTAAATGAAAGAGCAACAGAACGCAGATCAAAAGGTAATGAACGCGCATTGGAAATAAGATCAACGGCAGAAAAAGAAAGAACTATCCTTCTGGCAGAAGCAGAGCGTGATTCACAGATCATACGTGGTGAAGGCGACAAAACTGCAATTAAAATATACGCAGATGCTTTCAATGCTGATAAAAACTTTTATTCTTTCCTAAGATCAATGGAAGCATATAAAAAGACAATGGCAAATTCTGAAACACGTTTAATATTATCTCCGGATAATCAGTTCTTTAAACATTTCGAGAATTAAAAAAATCATTGAAAAAATAACATAACAAAAGGATGTATTATGCCTAAAATCAGGACATCATTTCTATTATCGACTCTGTGTCTTGCAACATTATCCTACGGCTATACATCTATTTCTCAAGCAAAAAGCACTGAAAGTGAAGGCAAGCCTTCGGTGATTATGGTACCAGCAAGCTTTGCTGACCTTGCAGAAACTCTTTCACCTGCTGTTGTTAATATATCCTCAACCCAAAAATCTGTAGTGCCTGAAGATTTCCCTCAGATGCCACAATTTCCAGAAGGGTCCCCCTTCGAAGACTTTTTTGAAGAATTTATGGAACGTAGAGGCGGTGGAGCGCCGATAAAGCCTGCAGCGTCACTAGGTTCAGGATTTATTATCGATGCTAAAAACGGTTATGTTGTTACAAATAACCACGTAATAAGGGGCGCAGAAAGCATAAATATCACCCTATCCAATGATGTTACCATAGATGCACAAATAATAGGTGTAGATGAAAAAACCGATATAGCCGTTTTAAAGGTCAACACAAAGGATATAAAGCTAACAGATGTATCATTTGGCGACAGTGACGCATTGCGCGTAGGTGATTGGTTATTGGCAATCGGTAATCCATTTGGCCTTGGTGGCTCTGTCACCACAGGTATACTATCAGCCAGAGCGCGTGATATACAATCAGGTCCATATGATGATTACCTTCAAACTGATGCATCAATAAACCGTGGAAACTCTGGTGGTCCTTTATTCAATATGTCTGGCGAAGTAATCGGAATTAATACCGCAATCTTCAGCCCAACTGGGGGCTCTGTTGGAATTGGCTTTGCCATACCATCTGACTTAGCAAAACCGGTAATTACGCAAATAATAGAATATGGTCACACACGCCGTGGCTGGCTTGGCATACGCATTCAAACCGTAACAGATGAAATTGCTGAAAGCCTTGGACTGGGTGAGGCAAGAGGTGCACTTATCGCAAGTGTAAACAAAGATGGCCCAGCAGATAAAGCCAAACTGCAAGCAGGCGACATTGTACTTGAAATTAACGACCAAAAAATCAAAACAATGCGCATCCTACCGCGAATAGTGGCCGAGAATAAAATCGGATCCACGGCAAAGGTTGTATATTGGCGCGACAACAAAGAACATACCGCACAAGTAACCATTGGAGAGCTGGAACAAGCAGAAAAAGACGGCATTGTTAACACAACAGTAAAATCACCAAAGTCAGGTACTGATATCCCTTCCGTAGGATTAACCTTAGAAAAAATGAGCCCACCGCTACGCAAGCAATATAATATTGAAAACTCCACTCAAGGCGTAGTTATAACCGAAGTTAGCCCATCATCAAAAGCAGCAAAAAAAGGTCTTGCCGAAGGTCAAGTTATTGTCGAGATAAATCAAATACCTGTTTCATCACCACAAGAGGTTGCCGACATTATAGAGAAGGCAGAAAAAAATAATCGGAAATCAGTGCTTTTACTGATCAATAGTGATGGAAATGTACGGTTTGTAGCCTTAAAAATAACAGCAGATTAAAATAATTCCATAAGCATACAGCGGGCAGAACCACCGCCATATTTTTCAAGAGTGGTTAAATCCGGACATATAAGAGTATTATAATGACGATCAATAATGCTTCTCTGGTCTGTCTCCAATGCATCAAAAGCAGCAGCAGACATGGTAAGCATTCTTTCGCCGTCCTTACCGACAACCTCCAACGCATTACAGCAATTTGCTTGCAGCTGCTCCATAGAAAACTCAACGACTTCATGTGTCTCTGATATGCGATCCAGAACCTTTGAACGATCATCATTGTCAATAATACAATCCGCACAAATACCGGCCATAGTCGTACCCATATACATTAAAAAGTCAGTGTGATACACGGGAATGCCTTTGTGGCTATTGGTGTCAAAGGCTATGACATCATATCCCATAAATTCTGCCCACTTATCTACTAATATTGGCGAAGTACGCTTGGATATACCTGAATATGCGCGTTTATTTACATGATCTGCAACAATGCTTGCTGTACTCTCTAGTGCAAGGCCATCAGCTTCATAACCACTCCAATCCTCAGTATCGGGGTATAATTTCTTCAAAAAGTTAATAATGTCATCTGTGCGCTCTGCGCTTCTATTATCGTTAAGCATAGGGTAAATAATCAATTGACCACTATCATATGTAGAAGCCCAATTAGGAAAAACCATATCCGGGCATTCTTGCTCCCCCAACACCGTAGTTACCTTAACACCATGCTCCACCAGCATGTCTCGATAAATTCTGAACTCTTCCTTGGCTTTACTAAGCGTAACATCACGCCCCTCTTCTTTTCCTTCAATTTGATAAGAGTTTGTATCCATCGTTTGGGGGTTTGCATAGAACACAGCCGGTTCAACCATAAAGAGATGATTCGTAGATTGCTTCATAATTTGTAAATGCCTCTTCCAATTAATGAGTTACCACATATTAAGATATTAATATTAAAATTATCACAAGAAACAGCCTTTCCCTACACCACAACTATGACCACAGCAGAGTTACCACACACTTTTTTCTAATGAGATACAGGAATTTCACAAATACTACTGTTGCAATTTTGCACTAATTCAATGAAGTGTGACAAAAAAATCAAAAACAACTTGAAAAACTATGAGCATAGTATAATGAATCGTATATAGGTTTTGAAACATTACCTTCTTTGCAAGGTGCCTACACAATTAATAGAATAAATATAACGAGGAATTAAAATGAAAAAAACACTTGCGACACTTTGCCTAGTTGGTTCTACACTTGCTCTATCTGCTTGTGACACTACTGGAACAGGTAACGTTGACACAGCCCCTCCATACGCTCAAGAGCGTACAGCAACACATGAAAAAGACGCGATGCCAGTAACAGCAACGCCAACTGCTGTTGTTCCTGCGGAGCGTGTTTTCCAAAGAGCACAAACAAAATAAGTTTCTAACGAAACATAAAATTAAAAAAAGACTGTCCTCGTGACGGTCTTTTTATTATATAATAATAGAGAACTTTGAGGGCCATCACATAATGAAGACTATTTTTCCTGTTCTGCTATTTTTTACAGTTAACTTTATTGGCTTTACCATCGTAACATTACTGTACGCCTTAGCCCCCCTAAAAGGCTTCGTGGACATAGAAAATACAAACTTTCTGTTAAATCAGGAAAGTGATATGGGGACTATAATGTGGGTCTGGTTGGCCTGTGCTCTTTTCAGCTTCAGAATATTTTTTATTAAGAGTAAGTGGAAAATATTCTTTTTATCAGCACCTATCATAGTGCCATTAATGTTTAGCCTAAAATTACTGTCAGCCTACGCCTAAAGGTTTCCTGCGTTAACTGTTACACCACTTTCCTTAGGCTTTTCATCGGCATCAGAAGGTTTAACCTCTTTTGGTTCTGCATTAACAATTATTACGTCATTATCAACGACATCGTCGCTTTTATCGCTCGCTTCAACTTCATCAAAGTAACGCGCTATACGAACCGGATAACCTGCACGATCACGCACAGCAGCACGAATTCTAGGCCAATTTAAACGATCACTATACATACCTGCCTTATCAATAATTAACGTCATATCATCATCACTTAGCTTCTGATGATCTACTGCGCCTGTTTCTTCCATTCTGATTGCCTGCTCCATATCGGGATGAGCTTCTAAATATAGCTCACGCCCAATCCAAGAAACTTTAATCGGCTGATTAACAACATTAACCTTTGTTCCAACAGGTGCTTCATCAAACAAATTTATGATGTTTTCAGGATACATACGAATACATCCACTGCTAACTCTACGACCTATACCGTAAGGTCTGCTTGTCCCATGTATGGCATATTGCGGCCACCCTAAATACAGCGCATGCGTACCAAGCGGATTATCAGGCCCAGGAGGAACAACGGCAGGTAGTTCAGGGTCTTCTTTACGCATACGCGCCGTAGGGCGCCATGTAGGCCCCTCTTTTTTACGGACAATAGATGTCTTGCCTATCGGTGTGTCCAGCCCTTCACGACCAATACCAAGCGGGTATGTCACAGGCGCACTGTCACCATTAAGATAACCATAAACCCGCATTTCAGGAAGATTGATAACAAGCCCCTCTCTTTTTGCATCTGGTAACAAATGGCGTTTAGGCAACGTAACCTCTGCGCCCTCGCCCGGTATCCATGGATCTAAATCAGGATTAGCGGCACGTAATTCAACAAAGCCAAGCCCGTGCTTACGCGCAAGATGAACAAGAGTATCCTCATAAACTGCGGTGTAGGTCTCCATATCACCTATGTAATTTTCTTGATAATCGGCTAAACTGGGGGAAGACATACCCCCCACAATAGAAACCACCATGACAGATAAATTGAACTTTGAGAATTTAAGACGCATTAATATATCCTATAAAAATATGCACACAGCATATTACAGGATTTACGGCGATTAACACTCAAATAAATAAAAAATTGCACTAAAATTACTATAAATCTTCAATTTCTTTAAAAAGCCTGTCATACGCACGATTAAATACACCTGATTTCACGATACGACCCTTATCTTGTTTGTAAAGCTCATACATCATTGTGCGCGGTCCCACTTGACGGATAACAAATTGAAGATATGGCGCATGTTGGAAAGAAACATAATAAGTGTAAGTCGCAATTCCCAACTCAAAATCACAATCAACAGTCCTGTAGTTGAGCGCCTTTCTGGACGCAGCAATACAATATAGCTGGTCTAATTTTCTGAACTGTTCCTGTGTAAAACCGGGGGCTTGTGAGAATGCCGGATTGTTTATAACCTCAAATACCATAATAATATTATAGCAAATTACACACAATAAAGGAAGAAAACATGGCGTTAATGCATACACCTGAAAAAACAGAAAACTTCATAGCGCCTGATTTCTTGCTCAAAAATATTGACGGTAATAACATTTCTTTAAATGATGTTATGGGTGAACATGGACTTTTGGTGATGTTTATATGTAACCACTGCCCATATGTTATCGCAATAATTGATCGTTTAGTAAAAACTTGTGAGACACTAACAAATGAAGGAATTGGGTGCGTTGCGATAATGCCAAATGACACTGTTTCCTATCCGCAAGACTCATACGAAAATATGAAACTATTCGCCAATCAACATGGCTTCACATTCCCATACCTTATTGATATTACACAAGAAACAGCAAAATCATACGACGCCGTTTGCACGCCTGACTTCTTTGGCTTTGATAAGGAAGGTATTTTGCAATATCGCGGAAGGCTAGACAGTGCAATGAATAAAGCACAAGACAACGACACAGTGCCAGAACTACTTAACTATATGATTAGCGTGAAGAAAAATAATCACCCAAATGGCACACAATCACCATCTATGGGATGTTCAATAAAATGGAAAAACCAAGGTGCATAATAATAAACACAACAAAGTGCCCCTAGTTATTCAAAAATACTGGTTTTAGAAAAAAATATAGTTACAATGCGTTCATTCACAAAGATAAATTATAGGGTCTAGGTAATATGTCGGACATTTTCATAGAAGTTGATGAAGCTTTAAAACAAGAAAAGCTAGAAAATATTTGGCAAAAATATGGCGGATTCTTTATCGGATTTCTCAGCATAATAGTCCTTGGTACAGGTGCAAACGCCGGATACAAATCTTGGCAGACATCTAAAAATGCAACGCAAACAGAGATATTATTTTCTGTAACAAATACGCCGGAATATACTGCTGAGAACTTATTAAACATCTCTCAAGATTTACAACCTGCATTACAAAGCGTTGCCAAAATACATGCTGCTGGTATCTATTTTGATAATGGTGAACACCAAAAAGCACTTGAGACATACAAAGAAATAGAAGCCAATGAAAGCTCTGATCCTGCGATATCACAGTTGGCCTATTACATGGTAACTTCTATATCTTCGGACTTAAGCACAGAAGAAAAAATATCTCGATTGGCTAACATAATAAATAATCAAGATAACCCTTGGCGTTACCATGCGATGATCGATGCGGCAGTTACCAATGCAACAAAGTTACAGAACTTTAAAACAGCCCGTATCCACTTAAAATCAATTTTAGAAAGTAATGATTCGCCAAAAACCCTTCAACAAAAAGCAAATTCATTAGACATTATTTACTCCCTAAAGGAAAAAATATAACACCTGCGTACTGACAAGCCAGACTATCTTTAATATTGCTAAAAAAACAGGAATAACAGAATGTTAAAAAACAAAACGGTACTTGCCGTATTTTCTATGTTGATACTAAATTCATGCTCTAGCGTATCTGGCATGTTCGACAAAGACGAAGAGCAAAAACTGGAAGGGAAACGCATTTCTGTTTTAGAGCTGCAAAAAACACTTAAGCCTGACGTATCCATAGAAAATCAAAATAGTTTTCCTGCACCCGCGGAATGGTCAAATGCGTCATGGCCGCAAACAGGTGGATATCCAAATCACTCTATGCAAAATCCTGCATTACCTAATACTCAGTTAAAACGGATTTGGTCTTCTGATATCGGCGCTGGAAGTTCTGGTGATTTACCGCTTACCGCCCAACCAATCGTCGCCAATAACGCTGTATATACATTGGATACAGATTCAAGATTATCTGCATTTAATGCAGCAACAGGTAAACTGATTTGGAAAACAAATGTAGAAAAAGAAGATGAAGGCGAAACAGTAATAAGCGGCGGCATATCATTTGCGCATGGATTAATATATGTGACTAACGGATATGACGAAGTAATCGCAGTATCTCCGGATAATGGCGAAATACAATGGCGTAAAAGACTTCCTGCGCCATCACGCGCCGCACCCACAGTAATAGGAGGCAGAGTATTTGTCTCAACAGTAGATTCACGCCTTGTGGCATTAAGCGCAAAAGACGGTGCAAGCCTTTGGGAGTACACAGGCATAAGTGAAACAACAGGCCTACTAGGTGCTGCAAGCCCCGCCGCAAACAGCGACATTGTAGTACCCGTATTCTCATCTGGTGAGGTTACTGCTCTACGCGTTGAAAATGGATCAGTAGCATGGTCTGATAACTTAGCCAGCGTTAGAAGATATGGTGGTGGCTTAGAAAGCATGTCAGATATAAAAGCAATGCCAATATTAGACAATGGCATAATAGTATCGATAAGCTTTGGCGGTAAACTTGCTGCTATCAATGAGAGAACAGGTGCTAGAATCTGGCAAAGAGAAGTAAGTGGCTCTCAAACTCCTTGGGTGTCTGGACAAAACCTATATGTATTATCATCAGACAACCAAGTCATAGCAATAAACATCACCAACGGCTCTATTCTATGGATACAAGAACTAGATCGTTTCGAAGACCCTGATGACCGTGAAGACCCTATATATTGGAGCGGCCCTGTGATGGGATCAGATAGGTTAGTTATTACCGGATCTCACGGATATTTTGTTGAGATAGACGCACGTAATGGTGACATAATGCGCACGACTAAAACCAAGAAAAGCATGCAAATTTCCCCTATAATCGCTGATAAAACACTATACATATTGGCTGATGATGGAACTTTAATGGCATATAAATAATATATATGCTAATACCGTTCGAAAATATGTGGCTTTAGGTAATAAAGAACCTTTCATAGCCGCGTATAGAACGTAAAAAAAAGCAGAATAGATATGTTAAGAATTGCAATTGTTGGCCGCCCGAACGTTGGTAAATCAACATTATTTAACAAAATGGCAGGTAAAAGATTAGCCATTGTTGACAACACTCCTGGTGTTACCCGTGACTGGCGCGAAGCCGAAGCAAATCTGTTTGGCCAATCAATGATTATAATTGACACCGCCGGACTTGAAGAAAGCTTTGACAGTTCTATTCAAGGACGTATGCGTCAACAAACAGAAGCTGCACTTGAAATGGCCGACGCGATTTTATTTGTAATTGACGGACGTGAAGGTGTAACCCCTGCTGATGAACATTTTGCGGCATTCTTGCGCAGACAACACAAACCGATCATCTTGGCCGTTAACAAATGCGAAAGTGATAAAGTATCCCAAAGTGGCGTTGGCGAAGCATATTCTCTTGGCTTTGGTGATCCCGTAGCAATATCAGCAGAGCATAGCGTTGGGTTTGACGACCTTCATAATGCCCTAACCCCATATTTCCCCGAAGAAGAAGAGAACAATGACGAAGAAAGCGAACTCACAAGTGAATTCGATAATCTCGACGACATTGAAGGAATAGAAGATTACGTCTTCAAACAAGAGGAAGATGATCCTGACAAACCAATCAAAATTGCAATTGTCGGCAGGCCAAATGTTGGTAAATCTACCCTTCTAAATGCAATATTGGACGAACAACGCGTTATGACAGGTCCAGAGGCAGGAATTACACGTGATGCTATTGCCGTTGATTGGACATATGAGGATCGTAAATTTAAGCTGGTGGACACTGCGGGTTTACGTAGAAAATCTAAGATTACAAATCATATTGAACAAATGTCCGCAGAAGATTCCATGCGCGCAATTCGTTTGGCACAGATAGTTATTCTTGTTCTTGATGGCAACATGGCCCTTGAAAAACAAGATTTGCAGATTGCTGAACATGTTGCAAGCGAAGGTCGCGCGCTGGTCATTGCAGTTAACAAATGGGACGCTGTAAAAGGACGCTCGGAAGTATTGGACGACATAAAACACAAATTATCTACCTCACTATCTCAAACCAAAGATATTGAATTTGCGACCATTTCTGCAAAAAACGGTAAGAATATTGATAAACTATTCTATAAAGCTCTTAAAACTTACGAGATATGGAATAAGCGTATAGGTACTGGCGGGCTTAACAGATGGTTGGCAAGCATGGAGAGTAAGAACCCTGCCCCACTTGTTGGCGGCCGACATAACCGCGTAAAATATATTACGCAAATAAAAACACGCCCCCCCACATTCGCACTATGGGTTTCAAGACCAAAAGAATTACCGGATTCATATAGACGATATATTACTAACGGATTGCGCCGTGACTTTGATATACCAAGTGTTCCGGTACGCTTGTTGGTACGTGCAAGTAAGAACCCTTACGCATAAACGTTAAAAGTATAATTACGCTACAAGTAAATCACGGATATACACCGTTACATCCAATAAATTTTGATCTATCGCCAACCCTACGATTGCGATGAAGCCGCCCATTTCCCATGGAAACCTAAAACAGTGCGTTAGGATAAATGCCGAATATATATAACCAACAATAGTTATAAATACAGCATATGATTCAAGAGCAGTAATATCATATCCCATAACCAATGCAGCCAATATAGGCAGGGTCATTAACACCCCCGGAATATTAGACCAGTTAACAACATTTACGAATTTATAGAAATGCTGTTGCCGTTCAAACTGCTTGCTTAAGAAATACACGACACTAAAAAACATGACGGCGGCCAAAACTATACGGATCATGTGCAAAGAAAGTAGAATAGATAACGGAAAGCCATCAGACATCGCAACCATAACAGATAACAATACCGGCAAAAGAAGGATAGGAACGATAAATGATCTAACCGCGGCACTACGCGAAGAGGAAAAACGATCAACACCTATTGGCATAAACAATAATATTTCCATACAGCCAACTAAGTTTAGTTTCCACTCTGATTTAGTAAACATAGCCATCCACTCCTTATATAAAAACCACACGCAGCATTATTATTGTACAACTAAAGCACCCTATTTGACAAATATATGGCTGTTTCATGCGTTATACTTGCGAAAAAATACATACTAATCTATGAATAACCTATAATCATTCAATTTCACACGGGAGAACCCATGGATTACTTCATAACAATCGCAACAAATGTTGTTATCGCCAGCCTTGTCATGATCGCAGGATGGGTACTTGGTAACTATGTTTATAAACTTATTCAAAACATCAAAAAATTAGATGACACCTTAAAAAGCTTTCTGGGCGCAAGTGCAAAATACGCAATTCTAGCACTAGCCGCAGTGATGGTTCTTCAACAATTTGGCGTACAAACAGCAAGTTTGTTGGCCGTTCTTGGTGCTGCCGGTCTTGCTATTGGTCTTGCGTTGCAAGGTACATTAAGCAACGTATCCGCAGGTGTTATGTTACTTATTCTTCGCCCATTTGATGTTGGTGACTTCATCTCCGCAGGTGGAACAACAGGAACAGTAAAATCTCTTGGCTTGTTCGCGACAGAACTTTCAACGCTGGAGAATGTTTATATATTTGTACCAAACAGCAATCTATGGAATACAGACATACAAAATTTTTCACGTAATGATACACGTCGTCAAGATATCGTATTTGGTATTAGCTACAATGACGATATTAACAAAGCATTCAAAACCATAGAAAAGGCAGTATCAAAAGATGATCGTATTTTCACAGATGAAGATCAAGCACCGCAAATTATGGTCACTAACCTAGGTGATTCTTCAGTAGATATTACGTTACGTATTTGGTCTGATCGCGGCAACGTGGCTGCTCTGAAGGTTGATACAATGAAAGCAGTAAAAGAAGCATTGGACAAAGATGGCATTTCCATACCGTTTCCAACGCGTACAATTGAAATGACGCAGCCGGCGAATGAAACGGTAAAAACTGCGCCAAAATCAAAGACAGCTACTAAAAAGAAGGCTGCTTAATAAAGCCAATAAACAATAAAATATGTAAGAGCCGCCCTAGGGTGGCTCTTTTTTCTTGAAAAACAAAGGGTTTCACAATATCTTATGTCCTCTCGGTATTAAGAGAACAATGTCTTAACGATAAGAAAGATCAAGACATGTGCGGAATTGTCGGAATTTATGCTTACTCACCAGTTAATCAAAGCTTATACGACTCACTAACTGTTTTACAACATCGCGGACAAGATGCCGCAGGAATTGTAACCGAAGATAATGGTAGGTTCTGCCTTCGCAAAAGCAACGGCATGGTAAGTGATATATTCGACCTTGAACATATGACACAATTAAAGGGTAATATCGGCATCGCTCATGTCAGGTATCCAACAGCGGGCAGCGCATCATCAGCAGAGTCACAACCATTTTACGTTAACTCTCCATACGGAATAGTATTGGCACATAATGGTAATCTTACAAATCAAGATACTTTAGAAAAAGAACTTTTTAGAACCGACTTACGCCACGTAAACACTAATTCAGATTCAGAAGTATTACTCAACGTTTTTGCGCATGAGCTACAATCAGCAAAACAATTAAAACCTAAGCCTGAGCATATATTTGCGGCAATTGACACTCTTTACACAAGGTGTCAGGGCGCGTATGCGGTTGTTGCGATGATATCAGGTTACGGAATGATTGGATTTCGCGACCCCAACGGTATTCGCCCCCTTATTTACGGAAAACGCATAAATAAAGATGGCAAAACAGAATATATGATTGCCTCGGAAAGTGTTGCTCTTGATGCATTAGGATTCGAAGTAGTACGAGATGTACAACCTGGAGAGACAATATATATCGATAATGATGGGCAACTGCACACCAATATCAGTGATAACGCACAATCACACACCCCATGTATTTTTGAACATGTTTACCTTGCACGCCCTGACTCTATAATTGATGGTAGCTTGGTATATAAAGCAAGAGTAAGAATGGGGGAGTATTTAGCGGATAAAATACTTAAAGAAATGCCCGATCACGATATAGATGTTGTGATCCCTATTCCGGAATCAAGCCGCCCTAGCGCGATGGAACTGGCTCATAAATTAGGGATTAAGTTTCGCGAAGGCTTTGTGAAAAACCGCTATATCGGAAGAACATTTATAATGCCCGGGCAAGAAGAAAGAGAAAAATCAGTAAAACAGAAACTCAACCCGATAAGTTTAGAGTTCAAGGATAAAAATGTATTACTGGTAGATGATTCCATTGTTCGTGGTACAACATCTAAGAAAATTATTGATATGGCGCGTGCCGCCGGGGCAAAGAAAGTATATTTTGCTTCTGCTGCTCCACCGGTAAGATTTCCCAATGTTTACGGTATAGACATGGCCGTAAAATCTGAATTAATTGCCTTTGAAAAATCAGACAAAGAAATAGAAAACGCAATAGGTGCAGACTGGCTAATTTACCAAGATTTAGAAGACTTAATAAAAGCAGTAACGCCAAGCGATGAAAAACAATATAGCCGAACGTTCGATTGTTCTGTCTTTGATGGTAAATATATAACAGGTAATATCGACGATTTATACTTCGCAAGGCTAGAAGAAAGCAGAAGCGATAAAAGCAAACAAAACAGCGATATCGATGATCATGCGCGATGTGTAGACTTACACGGTAAAAATTAGAATATATATAACATCAAATATTAGTCATTATATTCTGGTGAGGTATCTTTGTTTTCTTCGAACATCTCGTTCATTTGATCTCTAAACTCAGATGTATATCCATCCTTTTTACTTTTGTGCTGTTCTTCACTTGAGCTCTTTAGAACATTCATTTCCTGTAATTTTTTCCCCATTCCAGAAACATTCTTAGCCTTTTCAATTCCAGTTTCCAAATTATCTTCAACAGATTTAGGAACAAAACTATCTATCCACGCAGAGGTCATCTCAAGATAGGTATGAGACTTACTTCCTGCAAAATACTCTTCCTTTTGCTCTTCATCATTAATTAAATAAAAGGCTGGCAAGTATAGTAATCCCAAGACCAAAACACCGCGCACTATCCCAAATAGAGCACCTAATGTTCTATCTAATGCACCAAGACCAAGATTTTTCGCGAATTCTGCCAAAAAATGGCTCAAAATAGATAGAAGAACTACAAAAACTATGAATAAAAGACCATAAGATGCCGCATATGCTGCATATTCATAGGGCAAAATACCGAATAGCTTTTCTGCAGCATCATCCCCCGGAACAATCCCCATCCAATCCATAATAAAGGGTAATAATAAAGGGCCACACACATATGCCGCTAATATTCCGCCACCAATGCCAAAAATTGTAAGAACTTCACGTATAAAACCACGCAGTAAAGCAATAGAAATTGAAATCAACAGAATAACAGCAACAACAGCATCAAGAATCATAAAAGTTTTCCTATAACTTTAACCAACGTATAAAACGCATACTTCAAATTGTAATAATATAATAGGAATACGATGATCATGGTAAAAATGCAATCCCCGAGCAACTAACAACAAAAAACAGCGCACAAATTAAAGCGCGCTGCATAAAAATATCTAAATAATTTACAAAATTAAGTTCTCGGCCCTAAAATCATAATCATTTGACGACCTTCAAATTTAGGCTCTAGCTCAACACTTGAAATCTCCGCCAATTCTTCGCGAATATTCTTGAAAATATCACGGCCAATTTCTTGGTGTGCCATCTCACGACCACGAAAACGCATAGTCACCTTAACTTTATTGCCATCATTTAGAAAACGCGTAGCATTACGCATTTTCACGTCATAATCATTTTTTTCAATACGCGGGCTAAGCTTTACTTCTTTAACTTCGACAGTTTTTTGCTTTTTACGTGCTTCATTTGCTTTTTTCTGTTGCTCGTACTTAAACTTACCGTAGTCCAGAATTTTACAAACAGGCGGTTCCGCATTAGGGGACATTTCAACCAAATCCAACCCAACTTGATCGGCCATTTCTTGAGCCTTAGCCAAGGTAACAACACCCTGCATTTCACCATCGGCATCTACCAACCTAACTTCAGGTGCAGTAATATCAGAATTAGTACGTGGCCCGCGATCTTTTTTGGGCATTGGTCTTTGTGGTCTGGAAATAGCAGTCTCTCCTATATATTATTTTCCATGTACGATATGTTTACACAAACATTATCAATAAAATTACTTATAAAACAATTAATACGGTGGTTTTATTATCTCCGCAAGCGTTTACCGCCTTTATACCCTAAAATGGTGGCTTAATTTCCTCTTTCAGGAAAGATAAAGCACTATCCAAGGATTCAACTGATTGATTTTTCGATCCTAAACGACGAATCGCTACAGTTTTTTCCTCAGCCTCACGGACACCAACAACGAATAAAGCAGGAACTTTACCAACTGAATGCTCACGAACCTTGTAATTTATCTTTTCATTACGAATATCAAGTTCGGCGCGAACACCCGCATCGATCAACATTTGATGCACTTCTTTCGCATACTCATCCGCCTTACCTGTGATTGTTGCAACAACACATTGCGTTGGTGCCAACCATAAAGGTAACTTACCTGCGTAACTTTCAATCATTACACCAATAAATCTTTCAAGCGAACCTAAGATCGCACGGTGCAACATAACAGGACGATGCTTTGCGCCATCCTCTCCGACATAAGATGCATCTAAGCGTTCCGGTAAAACAAAGTCCAATTGCAAAGTCCCACACTGCCAACTACGACCAATTGCATCACGAATATGATATTCGATTTTAGGACCGTAAAAAGCACCTTCATTCTCTGCTTCTTCAAATTCAAGTCCGGCCTTAATCAATGCTTGGCGCAAACCATCTTCGGCTTTATCCCAGACTTCATCCGTACCTGCACGTTCATCAGGCCTTAAAGCCAATACAATTTTAACATCATCAAACCCAAGATCAGAATATACCGCCTTCATTAAGTCACAAAATGCAACAGATTCACTGGTGATTTGATCTTCAGTACAGAAAATATGCGCATCATCTTGCGTCATCTGACGTACACGCATAAGACCATGCAAAGCACCATGAGCTTCGTTTCTGTGGCAACATCCAAATTCCGCAAGGCGTAAAGGCAAATCACGATAAGATTTTGTTCCTTGGTTAAACACCTGAACATGTGCAGGACAGTTCATAGGCTTTAACGCCATCAACTTATCAAATGCGTCATCACTTACAACTGGGCCGTCTTCATCTGTATTTGGAATTTCATCAGGAACAACAAACATGTTCTCACGATATTTACCCCAATGGCCTGATGCTTCCCACAATTTATTATCAATCAATTGCGGTGTTTTAATCTCATTATATCCCGCATCATCTAAACGTCTGCGTATATATGCCTCCAACTGGTTATAAATAGTAAAGCCCTTTGGATGCCAAAATACAGATCCTTGCGCTTCACTTTGGAAGTGAAATAAATCCATTTCATTTCCTAATTTACGGTGATCGCGTTTTTCCGCCTCTTCCAACTGGTGCATATATGCTTTTAGCTCTTTCTCATCACGCCATGCAGTACCATAAATACGCGTTAACATCGCACGCGAAGAATCCCCACGCCAATATGCACCCGCAACCTTAAGCAATTTAAACGCTGTTCCAACATTTCGCGTTGTCGGCATATGTGGGCCACGACATAAATCCAACCAATCACCCTGACGGTAAATTGTTATATCTTCACTCTCCGGTAAGTCTTCTATTAACTCGGCCTTATAGATTTCGCCTTTACCTTTGAAGTAAGCAATCGCCTCATTTCTATCCCAAATTTCACGTTCAAACGCCGCACCGCGTTCAACAATTTTACGCATTTCCTTTTCTATTGCTGCCATATCATCTGTGGAAAATGGCTCATCACGCGCAAAATCATAATAGAAACCATTCTCAATTGATGGGCCTATAGTTACTTGCGTACCGGGGAATAGTGATTGTACGGCCTCTGCCATTACATGCGCAGCATCATGACGGATCATCTCTAGTGCATCAGCATCTGCGCGTTTAACAATTTCAATAGATGTATCAGAAATAATAGGAAGCGATAGATCACTCAACTCACCATTCAGCTTAATCGCTATAGACGCTTTAGCCAGTGATTTAGATATACTTTGCGCAATATCCATGCCCGTGGTGCCGGAATCATATTCTCTAACAGATCCATCCGGCATTGTAATTTTAATATTATCAGGCATTGCTACGCTCTTGCTCCATTCACATCATTGATTAACTAGCATATATAGTAAAAACCGTACCATAAAGCCAGCGCATTCCAACCATAAACCAACCAAAATACTCATTTATTTTTAAAGTGGTTACAAACGGAGGCAATTAGTAATGATCACGAAAAATTATCCATTAAACTTAAATCATGTTATTAATAAACATCTGCATATTTACAATTAAAAAGTTAGCAACAAAATGAAATATCTATTAATAGTCACGTGCCTTGTATTTTTATCATCACAAAACGCTAATGCTAAATACACGCTAAATACAGACGTTAGATACTTTCCCATTTACGAAACCAATCCAGATAATGTGATTTTTGAAATCTACAAAAAAATGAGCGACGAATGCGAAAGTAAAGACCCTGTTTTCGCATGCATGGTTAGCACTACTAACACTAAGTACAGGACAATTCCGGTACGAAAAGGAATCTGCGCCGTACATAGCTTTAATCTAGAGGTACTACAACTTTACTTAATTCCAAAATGGGAAGGTAGAAGCCAGCATTCAGTAGCATTACAAAACAAATGGATTGAGTTATTAAATAACAGAACCACTAATCAGCTAAACCATGGTGAAATGCTAAAACAAGAAATGAAAAAGGCACATAAGGAAATACTCGGATTGAATACAAGCTGTAGTAAAATTAAATCTACTGTACGAAAAATATTAAATCGAGCAACAAAGGATGCAGCAAAAGAATTCAAAAGCCATAACAGAAAAGAAAAATACAAGATAACTTTTCCGAACTAATAATTATCGCTCATTCATCGCGTTATCTAACG
Source organism: Alphaproteobacteria bacterium (assembly GCA_050633325.1). GTDB lineage: Bacteria > Pseudomonadota > Alphaproteobacteria > Micavibrionales > Micavibrionaceae > UBA1672. Next base: position 8,149 of record JBOEGH010000015.1, on the reverse strand, counting down.
TTTTTACAAAAGGCTTTAACAAATACTGCATAACAGTTTTTTGCCCAGTTAGAATATCTACACTTGTAACCATACCCGGAATGATCGGCAGAACTTCACCCTTACGCTTTAGCTCAGTTTCGTATGTTCTAAGGCGCACACGGTAAAATGAATTCCCCTGATCATCTTCGATAGTATCGGCAGATATATCAAGAAGTTCTCCCTTTAACCCACCGTATATAGAAAAATCATACGCAGTAATTTTAATGATTGCAGATTGTCCCGGATATATAAACGCACGATCAGACGGCTTTACTTGCACTTCAACAATCAACTGATCATCCTTAGGAACGATCTTAATCAAATCCTCACCACCACGTACGACACCACCTATCGTGTTCGCGCTAAGCTCTTGTATAGTGCCATCAACAGGTGACCTAATTTCACGACGTCCTTTACGTTCTTCAAGACCACTAAGGCGCTCTCTTATCTCATTCATTTCTGTTAGTTTCGCTGCCAGTTCCGTCTGGGCTTCTGCTTGTGATGTTTGTTCAATTTCTTCGATACGCGCATTCGCTTCATCAATAGCAGACTGTGAACGCGGCAAACTGGATTTTAATCCATTAAGCTCAGATACTCGCTCCTTAATACCACGCTGTAATTGTAACAATTCTAACTTTGGCGCTGATCCCCTTTCTACTAAAGGCTTGATAAGGTTAAGTTCCTTACGTTGTAAGTAAATCACACCTTTCAAATCACCAATTCTCACATTCAACTCATCGACCTCTTGCTCACGCTGTGTCATTTGCTGTTTCAGAACATTTATTTGGCCGGCTAATTGGCGCTTATTAGCACGAAAACTATTAAGCTCTTCTATAACACTGTTAGGCGCACCCGATTGCACTTCTTCAGGAAACACTACATCGTCAAGACCATCAACCTGCGCCTGCAATCTTGTAATAGAGGCAAGTAGCCCTAAGTACCTAGCTTTATTTGCGCCAAGATCTGATGATGCCTCAATATCACGCAATCGCACAAGAATCTGACCTTGCTTAACGCTATCTCCTTCTTTGACAAGTAATTCATCGACAATACCCGCATCCAAACTTTGCAGTGCTTGCACCTCACTAGATGGAATAATTTTACCATCGCCGCGTGTAACCTCGTCTAAAGTTGCCCAATTTGCCCAGATGACAAACAAAACAAAAAACGATGTGATCGCCACCAACAAGAAATGCTTTGATAACGGTAATTGATCATCAGCATCAAAAAATGAAATTGCGTGCGCCTGCGCAAGGTCAACTTGCTCTTTCGCCCAATTCTGGCGTATAGCAGTCCACTGACCATGCTCATCTTGAATTTGCTCTTTGGAGATTTGCTCATCAGACATTTGTTTTCTCCGCCGCTGTACCATATTCACGTGCTTGCAATTTACGTATCACTTCATCTTTAGGGCCGAACGCAACAATTCTACCGCGATCAATCAAAATAAGCTTATCAACGATAGAAAGCATCGCACCTTTATGAGTAATTAATATAGTTGTTTTATCTGCACATAGTTTCTCAAGGCGTTTACGTAAGCGGTTCTCTGAAGCCGGATCCATAGAAGCCGTAGGTTCATCCAGAATAAGAATCGGCGGATCATAAAGTAAAGCGCGCGCAATAGCGACTGCCTGACGTTGTCCGCCTGATAATGCTTCACCGCGTTCACCAACCAATGTATCAAGACCGGCCGAAGAATCTTTTAAAAATTCAATCACACCTGAAATTTCCGCCGCCTTCATAACCGCACTGTCTGGTGCTGTTTCATGTCCCATTGTGATATTGTCACGAACAGAGCCATAGAATAATTGTGGGCTTTGCTGAACTGCACCAACATTACGACGAAGGTCACCGGGATTAATCTGACGTACATCAGTTCCATCAATTTGGACTGAGCCTGCAGATGGCTCATACAAATTAAGCAGTAAACGCTCTATCGTAGTTTTACCAGATCCAACCGCGCCGATAATACCTACACGCTCACCGGGTTTAATAGTAAAGTTAAGCTGATTAAGGGATGGTATTTCCTGCCCCGGATAACTAAACACAACGTCACGGAACTCAACCATTCCACGTACATGATCCAAAGATACAAAGTTCTTTTCTGATGGTCTCTCTACTTCCTTCTTCATTAAATCATCAAGCTGCGCCAAGGCCTCTTTCGATTGATTTAAACGCGTCATTAAACCAGCAAGCTGCGCCAATGGCCCCATGGCACGCCCTGATAAGATAACACAAGCAATAAGTGCACCCATAGAAATGGTCGCATCACTGATAAGGAAAACACCCGCTATAACTATTGCTACACTTGCGATTTGCTGTATGAACACCGCCCAATTCTGCGCAAACGCAGATAACTGACGCGATTTAACCGCAGTACGAGACGCCTTATCAGTCAACTCCTCCCAATTACGTTGTGTATGTCCCTCTGCTGCTTGAACCTTAATAGTTTCAAGTCCGATAATTGTTTCAAACAACAACGCATTTTTAAGCGCACTTTCATGCATAGATTCCTTTGTCACCTTACGCAAAGGCTTTTGCATATATAGGCCCATCCCAACGATAAGAGGGATAGCAGCCAATGGAACAAAGGCAATAGGACCACCAATTATGGCGATAACGGCGATATAGACCAAAACAAATGGTAAATCTATCAACGCCGCCATAGTCGCAGAAGTAAAAAAGTCACGTAAAGTTTCAAATTCCTTCATATTGCTTGCCAAAATACCCGCACTTGGCGGTCTGGAGGTCATCTTCATGCCCATGATCTGCTCAAACAACATCGCAGAAATTTTCACATCTGCCTTTCTACCGGCATGATCCAGGAAATGTGCACGTAAATTACGCAATATAAAATCAAAAATAAATACAATGAATATACCAGCCGACATCGCATATAATGTCTCAAACGCACTATTTGGCACTACACGATCATAAACATTCATAATAAAAATAGAACTGGCCAAACCAAACATATTAATCATCAAAGCGGCAACAACAACTTCGCTGTATAATGTTTTGTTCTCCCAAAAGGTTGCCCAAAACCAATTACGCCCTGTGTCAATTTTCGCAGGCCCTGCACGGTCGTCCACGCGCGCAGTTGGTCTTATAAAGAAAGCATATCCGGTATATATAGCCCCAAGATCATCAAGCGTCATCACCTGCTTTTCATCACTAGTTTCAGGAAACTGTACCAAAAATTTAGTTTTAGGATGTATTTTTGCGTTCTTTGCATCCTGTTTTTGCGGTGCATGCCCTTTAGGATGACGAACATCCCAAACAATACAGGCTTGATTATGTTCTAAGGATAAAATACATGGCAAATTAGGTGCAATAGATAAAGATTCAAGCGATCTTTCAACCAACTTAGCGCGTAAATCTGCACGCTCTGCCGCACGAACAAATAATGCAGGTGTTATACCCTGCGGCGGTATAGGTAATCCTGCGGTTAGCGACGCCGCACTGCTTCGTCGACCATAATGCCCTGCCATAACCTGCAAACATTCAACCAAAGGGATTTGAATTGCCATACGATCAGCCTGCAAAGGCCAACCATGCGCCGCTTTGTTACGCTTGTCCTCAGGTGGAGCATCATCACTTTTACTAGAATCTTGCGATCTTTCAGAAACAGAAGAGCCCTCCTGCGCGGGAGGGCTACTGTCTTCAGGAGTGCTGTTACCAGCGCCCCCATTGTTATTTGTATTATTATCAATCACCTAAGTCTTAATCCGTTTTATAACGTTAAAGTTTAGGTTATCGCGCCTTCTGCTGCTCTTTATAAGACCAAGTATCATCAGATGCGACAACGCTCTCTCGAGGATACTCGACACCTAGTGTAGGAAGCAAGCGTCCTTTTAATGCCATCAAACGATATACAGCAAAAGTTTCAAGAAATTCAGAATTCACAGTATTACTTTTTGATACAAATAATTCATTTTGTGAATCAAGAACATCAAGAAGAGTACGACGATCAAGATTAAACTGATCTTTATATGCCTTCACAACCTCAGAGTTAGCATCAGCCTGAGCCGCAAATTGACTTGCGCGCTCTCCTGCTGAAATCATACTCGCCCAAGTTTGGCGAACATCGCTCTCAACCGCACGCGCTGCTTCTGCACGAGATTCTTTTGATTGTTGGTGGCGATGAACAAATTCACGTCCACGTGCAACATCTGCCCCACCACGATACAAATTCCAATTTAGAACAACAAGAGCAGACGCACTTGTGTCACGTCCCTCTGTACCGCCAAGATCATGGCCGGTACGTGCATTAAGTTGTAAATCCAATTGAGGGTATTGAGTAGATTTTGTTCCTTGCGCTTCTGCATATGCAACTTCAATATCCGCAGTAAATATATCCAATGTTGGGCTATGTGCCAATGTTGTCATTACCTCTTGATCGACATCAGGAGACAAAGTTTCATAAGGGATAACCGGCATTTCTAAATCACCGGCAGGATCACCTACTTCCGCACGATATTGCGCTTCGGCATTTCTTAGAGCCTGACGTGTACTTGATTCAGTAGCACGAGCAGCAGCCAATCGAGCTTTTGCCTGTTCACCATCCGCACGAGTAGAACGCCCGGCACTAACACCGTCTTGGATCTGATCAAGAATATTTAAGTGCGAAGTAACATTTTCACGCGCAATCAATAATAATTGACGTTGACGCAAAACTTCTAAATATGATTCAATAATAGAAAGACCAACAAGCTCAGCTGTTTCACGAACACGTTGGGCAGAGGAAATAACTCTTGCTTCTTGGCGTTGAACTTCGTAGTGAGCTTCAAAACCATCAAATAACATCTGTGTCAGGGTAACACCAACTTCCTTACGAAACAGGTTTTCTGTGTCATCATCATTTCCGGCACGTGTGCCCGGATCATCACTATGTTCAAAACCAATATCACCATTCACATCAACAGATGGCAAAAACAATGCTTCCCCTTGCCTCAGCTCTTCATCTGTCGCACGACGACTTGCCGCAACCACACCATATTCAGGGTTAGTGGCCACACCAATAACCAAAGCATCACGCAACGTTGTCACTTTATCATCTTGGGAAAAAGACGGGCCAGAGCCCATAACCATTAATGCTGACACCGCGGTTGTTAAACATAAAGCGCGCATTTTTTTACTCGAAATCACAGTAGTTACCTCATTGTTAAATAAAAAACCCATGGTTTTCACACCAACAGTTATGCCCTGTTTTACGCTTTCACGCAAGGCATTTTTGTAAATGATTCAAACCCTTGGCAATAAACATTGCCATATACTTCTAACAAGACATCCTTAAAAATATCTAAATATTTGAAAGGATGTTCTCGATTTTTACTACACCGCCGTAATTAAACAATTACCGTGTCAGTCTTAATGGATACATCTAAATCCAAACCTGTTACATTTTCCAGCACTGCCATTTCAACAGAACCGGAAGCACCTGCATTACCTGACTGATCAACAGAAAGAACAGTATTACCGCCTATCTCCGTTGCAATCACAAAGTCCGCAATATCATCAGTCAATTCATCATATCCGGTTAACAAAGCGGAGAAATCAACGACATCTCCCTCTGTCGTATCAAAATCTTTAACTGTGTCTAGACCTTCATTAATCGCTTCAAACAAGAATATATCAGCACCGGATCCACCATAAATAACATCATTACCAAGGCCACCGGAAATAATATCTCCACCTTCTTGTGCGAAAATCAAATCATCTCCTGCACCACCATTGATAACATCATGGCCACCGGGACGTGCACCACCTTTAGAATCAACTGACTCTTCCGATAATGCTTCTGAATTATTGCGAATATAGGCAACAGTATCGTCACGCGACCATCCGGCATGCGTAGAACTTTCACCATTTTCCAAACGCTCGAATACTTCCCAACCTGAACCATTATCGACCGTCAAACCATGTAGCGTCGCGAGATCATCAGTAAACAACACATCACCAAAGATAATATCATTACCCTCACCACCTTCTATAGTATCGCAACCGGCAACAGCCAATTTATCCAATGGAGTAGTATCCTCAAAAACAACATTAAGATCATCAGAGCTAGAAATATTAAGGGCCTCGCCTTCTCCATCGCCATTACTGTCTTTATCAATAACATTCAACCTTCCCATAACAGAAGAAGAAGCATTAACACCAACGGCAATTACATCATCACTCAAACTATGAAGAAGAGCAACATCGTTTGAACCATCCGCACCTGTAATCTCTGCCATAACAGTATTTGCATCTGCTACAGAATTGTTACCATCAGAATCAAGAGCTCTATTTGGATTACCATCCGATATGAAATATGTGGTTGTAATTGCGTCACCACCGATAGGATCTCCACTTTGCAACCATGTATTTGCTTCAACCAGTGGCGCTTCATAGTTGGTATACCCCTGACCGTTAAGTGTATCTATATAGGACAATGCATCAAGCAACCCCTGCGCATCAGTAACTGTGAAAGTACCAGCGACACCAACACCAGTCGCAAATGGCGTAATATGAACTTTAATTTCACCGCCATCATACGAACTAAAATCATTCAACAATTTCTCAACTGACGCCTTAAGCAAAGATATTTTAGAATTAGGGTTACTTGCATTACCCATAGAACCCGAAGTATCCAGAATAAACACAAAGTTATAATCCTGAGTTTGCTGCTCAAGATAAGAACCACCGGCATCACCAACCAGAATATCATTACCGGAAGCACCAGAAATAACACCTTCATCACCATTAACCAGATGCGAAACATCAGAATTATCATTGTCATTAACGTTACGCCCAACAATTAAATCTTCATCAGGTGCTAATGTTTTAATTTTAAGCGTTGCAACGTCTGTGTCACCGTCACCATCTGTCAGAACATATTCAAATTCATCTTGAACACAATCAAGGTGAGGATATTCAACAACAACATTATTCAACAGGAATGACCCGCCTTTATACTCACCATCATTTGTAGAATTCAAAGTTATGCTAGATATAGTTTGACCGCCAAAATCAGATGCGTCCAAAGAGAAGGTAAAGTGACCATCAACAATTTCAGTAGGAACGAATTGTTGTTCGCCCGCGACTTCCGTACCGTCAGCCAACGTCACGACAAAATCAACACCATGCTGGCCAAAGTTGTTATTACTACCCAACTCAGAAATAGTAATCGCCACATTCTGCGCATTTCTATCAAAAGAAACATCAAAAGTTTCGCCTTTTGGCCATACTTTCGGACTGTCGCCATTTGCAAGGTTATCTATGCCAAGACCACTACCATCAGGCGTATTAACCCAACTAATATCAAAGTTACCGGCATTTTCAACACCAACTGTAATACCATTATTTGTAAATGATGACTGAACACCAGACACGTCAGAAGCAATCGGGTTAAGCGAATCTGATCCACCATTACTAAACGCAACATCAAATGGTTCATATGTATATGCGCCTGTATTATTAATAGTTAGCGTTCCGAACTCACCATCAATTGTAACATCAGAACCATCTTCAGGAACATCTACTATATTTCCATCAAATTTAATTTGCGTAACGTTATTGGCAGCATCTTGTGAAACATCATCATTATTCACAACATTACCATCTAAAACACCCTCAGATGCATTAAATTCAACACAATCATCATGCGCCACTGGACCGTCATCGTGGACATCAACACCAATAACCGCAGTCGCAGTATCACCATCAGCATCCGTAACTTCGACCTCGAATTTCAACCAGATAACATCGTCATGATTGGTTTCATCAGGATGATCAATTGTCTTGAACTGAGTATATGTGTACTCACCTGTTAGACTATCCAGTGTAAGGGTGAATATTGTCTCCCCGCCTGCTGTACCGATATAGCCGTCTGCGCTTAATGCAACATCAATAGCAACACCACCAGAAGTAAGTTGAACATCAGGGCCACCAACTTGGAACTTAGCAACAAAGTTACCTGTAGGGTCGATAGAACCTGCGCCATCCTGACCAAAATCGAAATTCAATGTTTTCGTATAACCAATCGGGCCATGCTCCAGATCTGTTTCATCAACACGAGCAAACTTACTATATACAACTGGACCATCATCATGAACATCAACGCCAATAACCGCAGTCGCAGTAT
>JBOEGH010000014.1:4996-24104 GCA_050633325.1 Alphaproteobacteria bacterium | reverse complement strand
GTAAATACGTTTCACCAAAGAAGCTCTCAAGAAAAGCCAGCTCCTGCCCATCAACATATATTCCTCGACCATCTGGATCAACGGCTTCAACACCTGCCCAACGGAATAAAATATCTTCGAACTTACTGCTTAAATCGAAAGCTGGATCAAACAAAGTCGCCACGTCTGCTGTTGCTACCTCCTGAACCATCAGGAGTAATGTCTCATCCATACTCATAGCAACATGCAAGTCTTTTACATCACCAAACCCTCGCAAAGTCGGCAAGAATAACGTCCGAGCATCAATCGTATAATCTTCCTGATAATGAGAGTTTACATTGTCATATGCAAACCACGCGTCAACAATCGCCTGCGTTTGCCCATTAATTGTAAAGGTGCTTTCATGCGTTATGTGATTATCCGAAATATAATAATCAACCAAATTCGCATTGAGGTTTATGCTCGTAATGCCAAGGTCAGTTAATGAGAAAAGCTCATTGCTTTGGCTATAACCATCTGCATTTGCATCAACCCATACAAGCAAATCAGAGAACTGAGAATCGTTTACGTCAATTGAACCATCAGTGTTTGTGTCATAAGCGGAAAGAATGGTGAAACCATCTGTGGTATCTGTACCAAACAACTCTCCATGATTATTAATAACACCATCGGAATTAAGGTCTATTGCAAGCAATCCATCACCACCTGATATCCAACCTGACTTTTCAGCGAAACCATCTTGGTCAATATCCCAATAAACTGCATCGGTGCCGAGCACAGAGGCAAGATCAATTCCATTTCCATCAAGATCAAGTACTAAAGGCGATCCTTCAGCTTTTGCAACCCCCCAATCGTCAAGCAGGTCATCAATCCATTGGGGAAGGTCAATAGGACTGACTGGAGGCAACGGTTCTTCTGGATCAAGAGCTAACTCTGGTGGGGCATCAGCAAGTGCATCCATATCATCGGCTGATAATTGAGGCTCTTCACCCTCATATTTTCTAGGGTCATTATTTTTATCTGTAATTGTGTCCCCCCCTCTAATCATATCCTCAACCGTTCGAGCTAATACTTCACGACTGTCTGTGATACTAGCTATTCCTCTACCTAACTCATTATTGTATCGATCCATATTTGCATCTTCGGGCGACGTAACCATTTGAGGGACTTCACGAGCGGTTCCCAAGAAATGAACAAAATCATCAGAATAACCGTACTGTATTAAACGCCCAGAAACATAGGTGTGACGGAAAGCATCCCATGTCCCAGAATCCCTTTCCGCCTCAGAAAACCTGTTATTATACTCATCACGTGCCTCAGCTGCCGCAGTATCTCTATCATTAAACACTTGATTCCAGCCATCATCCGTGCTCCCATCTCCAGAGTTTTCTATAGTTGTCCTTATCTCAATAGCCATCATTCACTCCCTGATTTCATGGTTAAATACTTATGCTTCTTCGACATATTTTTAAGCGCTACCTTTTTCCCATTCTGGTATTCGTAAATTGGCTTATTCTCAATTTTAAAAACAGCATTTTCAGAAGAAATACAGAGGTCATTTTCCTCGTAGTTAAATTGATATGAGTTTCCTTTGACATTAATTTCTTCTGAAGGGTAATAAAAAACTTGAGTAGTTGCTCCGTTATTAGAAAATACAAACAGCGCTACATCTGAGTTGTCAGATATTAAACTTATCCTCTTACGGTGGTATTCAGAGGAAATGTCATGAATGCCATTTTTCTCTAATAAATCGAATGGGGGATCCACATAATAATCATACAATAAACACACCATATCCCAATCGAATGAGGAAATTGATTTTATTGGGAATTCCGAATGACCATCCTTTATTTTATTCTTTATTGAGTTAAAAAATTCTCTGTCCGGATTGATCAAAAAACAGCCCGCCAAAGTTAAACATAAAAGAACAAGTAGTAATCTACGCATAATACACCTGCTCTTTTTTGATTAATTTCATAAAATAACAATCTTCTCGATACTCATTATTGTTCATAGCAATCTTTCTAATCATGTGATCTATTCAGTAGCATGAGGCCAAAACAGACTCAATTAAAAATAGGTATTACAGGCCAATTACCCCTATATTTTTAGGAAAAATGATTTACCTAAAAGACTTCAACTTTTACCTAAAAGTTGATAACATTTATCCACACAAATGAATACGGGGATATGCAAGGCATACCACAGGGGTTTTCTTCAAATAAACAACTAACAACATAGCCGTAAAGCAGCATAAATACGGGGTTTATCAACTTTTAGGTAAAAGTTGAGATTAGCTTTCGCGTGGGATAAACATCGCCTTAGAAAACATTCATGACATGTATCCGAAGGACATGATTTGACCCAAAGAGACCGTCTGGAAAAACTGCGTAGAAAGATGCAGCGACAGAACCACCCGACAAAAGGTTCAACCATTAAGGTAGAACCGATAAGGGATACCAACACAATCATGACGATCAAGAAACGGCTTCAAGATAACCCTAGAAACTTGTGCCTTTTTACAATGGGAATTAATACGGCTTATCGCGCCAGCGAACTTCTTTCTTTGCGTATTTGTGATGTTGAACATCTACGAGTTGGAGATAGCTTGGACATTAAGCAATTGAAGAACAACAAGTATAGACGCGCAACTTTAAACAAGACGGCGCATAAATCCCTGCAACAATGGCTAGCTGTCTACCCGAATCCAAAGCCTGACTCCGCCTTGTTTCTATCAAAAAAAGGCGGGGCTTTGAGCGTGTCATATGTAAGCCAGCTAGTTAAGAGCTGGTGCCGAATTGCTGGATTAAGTGGCAATTATGGCAGTCATACCCTGCGCAAAAGCTGGGGGTATCAACAGCGAGTTCAACGCAATATCCCTGTTGCACTTTTGATGCGTGCATATGGGCATGCAAGCGAAAAACAAACATTGGAATATCTCTGTATCCAGCCTAAGGAAATCCAAGATCTGTATTTAACAATGGAGCTTTAACAAGGCTCACCTCCCATGTGGGAGGTATGAAGATCAAACAACATCGCTATAATTTGAGCTATTTCACAGGCTCGCTTTACAGGGGTTTTTAGATAACTTCACACAGGGGAAATTGGTAGTGAAACAAATGGTACAAGGAACATATAAAGCAGCCTGTTTGGCATTTCTGACAATAGCACTTAGCGCCTGTGGCGGCAGCGGTGGAAGTAGTAGCAGCGCTCCAGATCCAACCGACCCTCCAACAACAAACCCTCCTCAAAGCGCAACAGGCATATTCTTAGATAGCGCTGTTGAAGGGCTGTCCTATTCATCCGGTGCTCTATCAGGCTTCACAGATGCCGATGGTAGATTTGAGTATGAGGTTGATAACACCGTCATATTTTCCATCGGCAGTATCACCATTGGCGCAGCATTGGGCGCAGATACCATCACGCCGCTAGAGCTGGTGAATGGCGCAGAAGATGAAACCGATGATGAGGTCGTCAACATTCTGCGCTTTCTTCAAACACTGGATAATGATGCGAACCCTGATAACGGTATTCAAATTACATCCATCATGCGCGATCTAGCGGTGGATACGGTTATTAATTTTGACCAAACTCCAGAAGAATTTACTGATGACGGTATTGTTCAAACCGTCCTCGCCACCATGACAAGCGGCAGTGATGCTGGGGCAAGATTGCTCTTGGCCGCAGACATCGCCCTTGCCCATTTCCGTGAGACACTAGATGGCATTAACGGCATCCCTACAGGATCTGGCGATGATGAATATTGCGCTGCCAATACGCCCAACCTGACCTCCACGCGGGGCAATGTTTATGTGTTCGAAGTGCCATCCGGCAGTTGCTTAGGGATCACAGAAGATAACTCACCCAAGAAAACCGTTCCTCTAAGCATTACCGAGGTTAGAATTCATGAGAGCATCACAGAAGGCGTAGACATCCATGTAGAAGATAATGCACGCCTTTACCTGCGCAGTGAAGGTTTTAACATTAGTGGGTTCGATCTAAATTATTCCTTCGAGATCACCAATAACTCTGCACATGATTACTGCATTACACCTGATGATATTCATGCCAAAGATGCTGCTGGCAACATATTAGATAACATCAATATATTTGGTGAGGACTCTGCGGGATCAGAGTTATTCCTTAACCGATCTCAGAGATGTTTCTCCCCCGGATATACACAAAGCTATGTCGCACGATCCAATTTTATCTCTCGCGAAGATTTTGACAAAATCGCATCATTAGAGATTGAGCGTATCGTGGTAAATCCTCTACGTGATTTATCTACCGTCACGAAAGCCGAAGAGTTGGATGCACAGATGAACTGGACAATATCACCTGATGCTCCGAACTATCCAGCCTTACGAGTGACTCTCACCAATAATATTGGCAGAGATATTCGCCTTGATAAAAGCCAGCACAGAGTCTGGTTTTTTGATAATGAGGGTTACGCCTTATCAACCAGCTTTGTGCGGCTGCATGAAGCTCTTGGTTTTGAAGATGATGATCAGCTTTCTGATGATGACTACATTATCATGGGCAATAGTGAGGTGTTCTCTCTACTGGATGAGGTTGCCGATAATGCCGCTGTGACGCCCTCACGTGCGACCAAAGCCAGAGTGTATCTACGTTGGGATTATGTATCTCCATAGCCTTAATGAATACAGACTATTAAATCGATTATTTATTGGGGCAGCCTCGCAAGGCAGCCCCTACTTTTATTAAACATCAATAAAAAACTTATTATGAGCGTTAACTTAAGAAAGAGTGTCATAGCGATATGTACCGCGATATCATTTTTATTATTATCATACCTTGCCCTTGCCGCAGGTGAGCTTACGGGTAATGGAGCGTCGCAGTCAGCAGAAAGAGTTAAAAAAGAACTTAGAAAAAGACAGGCTGGCATTGTCTATAAGTCAGACAATTTTTGGGATAAATATGATACGTTTCATGTAATGAAATTAATATTTCAAGGTGAATTTGATGATAATGCAAGCTCACGCTCGTCCCAGTTCAAGGATGATTACCTAAAGTTTGTAGAAGTTAATAGCATGCTATGTGGAAATTCTATTCCATCAAATCACTTTGCAATAACCACTACAAGTCAGAGAGTTCATATGGTTGGAGGCATGGAATCTTACAGAGATGAACCTGTCAGTATTACCATAAAAATGGATGATAGATTTAAGGATAAATATTTAGAATATAAAAATGATCCCGCACGTAACCTTATGGAAGATAACGCCATAAAAAGTAACTTTTTTCAAGGGTTTAAAATGTCCAAGCTTTCTTTGGAGGAGCCTCATAAAAGCTACTTTGAAAAGGGAAACAAAGGTCTAAACAGGCACTTTAATGCAACAAACAGACATCAAATTATGGGGCGGTTTTTTCGGGAAGTAACATGCCAATCCGCAACATTATATCAAATGAAGGAAAATTTGTGGCGTTCTGCACATGGACAGCCGTCTTTGCAAGCCGACAAAATAGAGATTCCAAATGCAGTGCAAGAATCCATTTCTGAAGAAAAGGCCGCTTTAGAAGTTACGTTTTATGAATCTTGTCTTGTAAATTATAATATAAAGCCAGAGAGTGAATATACCTTTTGCCGCTGCCTCGACAATACGACAAGGCATGTTATGGAAGGAAATGAGAGGGATTACTATTCTGCTAATTTCAGTCGTTTCTTGAGTGATGCTGATGGAAAAGAACTTACACCGAAAGATTCATTATGGCGGCTTCATTTGCCTCTAAATTACTGTACAGAAACAGTCTTAAACAAGTATATGACTGACGAAGATCGTATGCGTAAAAAGCAAGTCGCTATTAGCGAGCAAAGAGCAAAAAAATGGCTTGAAGATAGAATTAAGGAAGGTCAAGAACCTCAGCATATTAAAGATGAGCGTAAAGCCAAACAAAAGCGAGCAGAAGAATTAGCAAAAGTCAGAGCCGAAAAAAAAGCTAAAAAAGCAACCGTACGAGAAGAGCAGCGCCTTGAAAATGAGCGGGCTATAAAAGCAGCACAAAAGAAAAATGAAGAATATTCTGCTGCAATACAAGCTCTAGTCAAAGAACGTGCCGAAAAGCTCAAGGCGCTTGAAATTGAATATAGAGAAAAACTTGGAGTTCCATCCCGAAACAGAACCCAAGCCAAATCAAGAGAAGAGCGAAAAGCAGAAGCTTTAGCCTATGCTGAAGCAAGGAAAAGCATGTCCAGAGAGGAGCAAAGAGCTGCAAGGCTGGAATATGCTGAAGCCAGAAAAAAAGTCGAGATGGAGTATCGAGAAGCAAAAACCAAACTTAAAAAATAAAACAATAGCATGGCGTGTTTCTGTACTAACTGTATCCGCCATCATCATTATTGAATAACTACCGCCAAGCCCGTTGCTTGGCGGCGAAATTTTATCGCTCAATCAAAAAAGGTCGAGCTGCACATCATTGGGGTTTTTAACACCAAACAAAAGTCGTGCGGCGCTAATTGTCGCCTGCCCCTGAAATATCGGCTCTGTCTGGCATGGGATAAAACATTCCCACGCTGCCCAAACCTTAAAGCCTGCGCCCTCATAATGAATATCTATATTGTCACGACATCCTGAGCCGCCACAAATACCAAGTTCATAGCGCACATCCTTGGCCATATCGGCATCATTTAGGCCTGTGTTAGCCCTATCAAGCCAACGAGCTTCTGCACCCTGCGTGCAAGTTAGAGCACGTCTCAAAGATTGCTGCTTATCACTTTCAGTTAATTGTCTCATTGTAAAATCCCTTTCCCATTGAGAGGAAGCCGCCTTAGCGGTTCCAAAATACGTGCACTTGATCATGCGCTGTTTCGATTGTGAAAATATCGCCGTTCATTTCCATATCGCGACCCATCTTTTCGTAATCGATGTAAAATTCTAAATGGCTGGGTACTTCGCTGGTTTCTTCTGTTAGTTCTTGCGCGTAATCTGACAGACTTGAATGCTCGCCTTGGTAATCTTCACCCATAGCTTTTTGAGCCTCTTCCACAGTTGAAAAATAATTCACCAACTCGGCGGCTACTTCTCCATGCTCTTCGATAAAACATGCTATTTCTTGCGCCCCCTGTATTCCCTCATATTCTGACAACCTGTAACTGCCATAACCTTCGAAGTCGTGTATTGCGTATTCCTCTGCATCTTCTACAGGGCTGGATTTCAGCATCTGTCTTATTTGTTCTTGAATGTCGTCAACCTCTCCAGTCGCATCAATCCAAACACCGTGTAAACACCCGCTGTTATAAGCTGCCAAACATGCCACATAAATTCNNAAAACACACCCCTTTTGGGGTTGAAAACCCCAGACAAAGAGCGAGCGAAGAGAGCGGTAGATCGTGCGTTTTGATGGAATCCAGACAGGGGGAACCTCCCTATCTGCACAAGAGCGTTAGCGGCGGAAGATTGGGGGATGTCTTGATGGAGGCAAAACGGATGATATGGTGAAGTCTTCCCAAAAGGGGAAACTCAAAAAAACAAAGCGAACACTATTTACGTGTTCCTGCCTTATTTATTCTTGGCCAAGTGAAACGGATACTTCCTGAATTATAAAGCGGGCGTGGTGATTTTTATCTGCCACGAGAAATCATCACCAATCAATCGCTTCCTGATTAGAAGGTCTAAGACACAACAAGCCTTTATGAACGACCACTAACACAAAGAGCAGATTTAACTCTGCAAGCAAACACCTTCTTCATTTCATTACGACCAGAGGTGCAGACCAACCTCTTTGCGCCAAGCGCGGCTACACAAAGGCCGTGGTGCTCACGGCCTCCAAAAACAGGAGGTAACAATGAGATTGGTTACAAGATTTGAATTAGCAGCAAAAAATGAGAAAGAACTTCACGCAATATTAAGAACGGCGTTTAATGAACTTGCCAGAAGTAATCCCTACTCTCATCAACGCAGGAACTCTTTAGCTTCTATTGAAAATATTCAGCGCGAGATTGGCTCAAGGGTTTTTAGCCCTTGATTATGGCTGATCAATAAATGATATATCACGCATGAGTTTGATGATTAGCTCTGACTGGCTATTTACATCAAGCTTGCGCATAACCTGTTTAGAATACCAACGTGCAGTTTCCTTGGTCATCTCCAAAAGCTCGGCAGTTTGATTTACGGACGAGCCCTTTAATAGATTACAGGCGAATTTAGCTTCCATTGGTGCAAGGTGCCACTTACTTTCCAGATATTGAGTATTACCAATATCCCTATCGTCTGGGTCAGTAATAAGAAGCGTTACATAGCGGGATGTCATGCCTAAGAACCCCCGCTTACCATTTGTGGGTAGTATCGTAATTGTGAGAGGAGAATTTCGCCCTCTGTTAATGGTTATGGTCGATGACTTTTCATGCGCATAAGCATTATCAATTCCATTAAGTAAGGCTTTGTTACAGCCCTCTGAAACGACCTTTAATCTAGATCTATGATCAAATAATCCATTTTTTGAATAAATAAGGTTTCTCGCATAGTCATTCATATACTCCATGCGTCCTGACACACCAAGGCCAACGATTGCGATCTTCAAAATATCAAGAATGATTTCGGTTGAGGCGGCTTGAAGGTCTGAGTTATCGAGTCGAGTATTTACCTCTACAGCCCTCATAAGATGACGGCATAAACTACTATATTCCACCACCTCTGCATCGCTGTAATGTCCCGAATGATGAGAGCGAAAGAAACTAAAGTTGAGCATGTTGCCATTCATGTCCGTTAGATTACCGCCCATGAGATGCCTGAAATCTAACTGCTTACACCACCCCTGATAAAAGTCGGTACTTGAAAAGGCTTTTCTGTCTTTATAAAGAGCTTCAAGAGAGTGATCAGTGAGAACCCGACCCGGCTTCATTAATCCAGGGACAGTAAACCACGGATTAATTTCAGCATAATGTGCGCCATAGACATCCATTACATCAGGATCAATACCCAAAATATGATTTTCTGTAAGATGATTATCTTTTGTCTCGACAAAGAAGCCTGCCGCCTCAGAATTGAAGGCCGCTCTTATACCAGATACTGCGCTATTCCATAAATCAGGGTTAAGCGCAGCATCATATATAGTCTCAACAAGACTGTTGTAGGTTTCACGTTCCATATGAGCGAAAGCCTCTAAGGTTGACTTTATACTACGGAAATTATCATATTACCAAGATTTACAGCAGAACGTAGTTTGCTAATTGGGAAGCCATTGCTACGCACTAACGTGCCATAAGCGGACGTTTAAAATATACTAAGAAAATTCAGTTATTTTCTTTTCTTACTCTTTCGTTCTCCAGCTTTATAGTTTCTAATTCTTTTCTGCTCTTTTATTCCCAAAAAAATTGCAAAGCTAAAGAAGAGCAAACAGAAAAATCCGGTAACTACTGACGAAGTGCAACCAGAAAATTTACTTAGCCATGCTGATCTACAGATAATAGTATTCCGACCTTCTAGCAGTTCATCTATAGTAATGAAGGCAGTCCATGCTGCACAAACTGCCATAAAGGTATAGCCCGTTAGAATGATCCATTTACTCCTCATTTTATCTCTTTCCGGCCATAAGCAGACATTGAACTCTATTACATTAGAAAGGCAGTGGTCAGAGATTGGCGTAAAAGTCGAGGTAAAGCTTACCGACTTTATCCCCGTTTGGAACTTTAATATCGTGCCATCCAGTGTCTAAGCTTTCTTGTTCAATTTTTTCTGCCAGATCTCGAAGAACCCAAGCCACTGCTTTGCCATTCCTACAGTCAATTTCAATGTCACACTTTAATCTTTCCTCAGCAGCATCGTCTTCTTCAAACATTTATTCTCTCCATTTTATATTCGGCTAATAGCGGATATTGACTCCTACCTTAAAATACTACAGTTCATGGACTGAACCGCCTGTCGCTGTATTTTTAACGTTTATATATGGCATTAAACCAGATTGAACGAAGACTCTTGTACCAGTACCTGTTAGATTTAAGTTGATTTTTTGACCTCGTTTTATATAGACAGTGCTTTCACTGCCGGTTGTACTAATTTCACCGCCTGAAAACTCAGTATCATTTGGCCCCATCAAAATTCTTACCCTAACGCCCGTACCTGAAACCAACAGCGTAGGACGAGGAAATAAAGATTGATAGAAAGGTTCTCTCTGGATTGAAAGCTCACTTACAGTATTACCTGATATATATGAGGGTGGCATAGGCAAAAGCCATGCAGCCAAAGCAATCACTACACCTGTCACTCCTATTCCAATTTCTAACTTCCTAGTCACACTACTCTCCATAAAACCCTAAATTTTAGATAACACCTGCATCTTAAGAAATAAATAGATGTTACCTAGTTCGATCACTAATAAAATAATATTGACCACAAACAATAACCTAATCAAAGTAGGTTAAAACGGCCATAAGCGGACGTTAATTAAGTAAACTGTCCTCGGAATTCTTTGCTGCTGCCAGTCTCTGAACTTCTTTATCCTTTAATCCTTCTTTTGTGTTCGATCTGTAGACCATGCATGGGTGATTCTGACCCGTAACATATACTGCTACTCTTCAGCCTCAAAATACTTGTCACATTCCTCCACAATAAACTCGGGTATGACCTCGTATTTGCAGGGATTGAGCTGACAAATATACTCATTTTCTATGTGGAA
Source organism: Alphaproteobacteria bacterium (assembly GCA_050633325.1). Classification (GTDB taxonomy): domain Bacteria; phylum Pseudomonadota; class Alphaproteobacteria; order Micavibrionales; family Micavibrionaceae; genus UBA1672. The sequence continues at coordinate 13,493 of JBOEGH010000014.1, read as the reverse complement.
CGATTCGTTAATATACTTGCGAATAACGCTGTTCTCGTGATTGTCGTTAATGACTCTAAAAATCTGCAACTTCTCATAGTCACTACCGCATTGCTGATAGATCTTCGTCATTTCAGCAATATCAGTCAGACGATTCAACAGAGCCCCATAATCGAACTCACCTATTCTATTTGCAACTGACTGACTGGCCTCAGCAATCGCCTCAGCTGACATTTCAACATCTTCATCACCTGATTTATCAACTGGGGCAGCTTGTTTATGCAACAGATTTGAGAGCAGCTGATATTCACCTCCCTTATCATCAACAGTTTCAAAATGTCGTCGCAGATATATCAGCTTAATGACGACCTCTTCATTGTTGGAGATATTCTCATCACAAATTTGGGCAAAGGTCTTAATGTCTTCCTTGGTAATCTCAACCTCAGAAACAACACCTTTTCTTGCCTTCAAGAAGTAAGCTTTGGGCTTGGGAGCGCTAAAACGGGCTGACAGTGTCCGGATCAAATCAATGATAGGCTCAAGGTCGTGGGTGAGCATTAACACTGTCTTTCCACGAAGTGACACATTACCTGTAAACAGCATATCAAGCAGTGCATATTTCTTATTCTTGTCGAATGATGAAATTGGGTCATCGAGGACAATAAGGTCAGGGGAATTAGCTATGCACTCGTACATAAATAGCACAAGCGAAAAGGCATTTTTCTCACCATAACTGAGATGCTGACTACCTCCCTCAACCGTATNNGTATTGGACATATCGTGATGTTGCAGTTTGAGCTTATACTGCTGAGCATCACCCTCTATCTCAACGGTGTATTTATAGCCCGCATAATGCAGAAAGCCGTTAATTTCCTCTTTCCGTGCCTCTACTGTTTTACGAATAACCTCTTTCTGCTGGTTAACCTTCCCCTGTAATTGCCCCCCCATCTGTAAGACAGTGTCCAGTGAGTTGTTGAGCTTATCAACAATCGTCTTTGTCTCTTCTGAATTCAGATAAGGAAGTGAAGCAAGGTTTATCTTCAGCGGCTGGATCGCCTCAACGACTTTATCGACATCTTCAAACGTGAAGAATGTAATGCTCTTCAAACTCATCATCTTGCCTTGAAGAGTGTCGATTTGCTCTTTAACCTGTTTGAGGTAGGTAATGTCCTCTTCAGTTAAACCAGTCTTATTCCGAGTTATCGCGAATATCTGATTTCTGGCATCTTCGCTGAAATATTGATCAAGTCGCTCAACAACTGATAACACCTTAGTGAGATGCTCAATTGACTTGGCATCGAACTCATCACTCACTTTTTTAATCTCGTTGTGCTTTTCCTTGGCGGGTGATGTGCAATATGGACAGTTATCAGATAGCTCAAGGAAGCTATTGCCGTTAATCTGCCACTTAATCCAGCTCGTATTTTGATCAGACTGAAGGAACTCGGTATAAGGCTCTAAGCCGACTGGTATGTTTTCAATTTTGTTACCACCACCAATACCTTTACCAATAGAGCTAGCCGCAGAATAACCGCTCTTAGCCCGGCCAAAACAACCTCCCAGCTCAATAAGGTCTGATACGACCTTATCAATCTCTTCATTGTCTTTAAAAGTATGCTTTATTTCAGCAGTAATGCCTTCGATCTCCTCAAGCTTCTGCTGATAGTCATTGGTCTTAACAAATATCTCAAAGCTATTCTTAATCAACTCATCTTGTTTGAATACAAATTGACCAACATAGGATTCATTGAATACAGCAACAGAGCTTATGCCATCACAACCCTCGACAACTGGCTTCAGGTCATTAGGATTATCTTCGAGGAGCTTAAATGGAGTTAATTCCGCCAATTTTGCGGGGTCTTGGCTATTTAGCTCAATCGCTTTTGCAATCGTGCTTTTGCCAGTTCCGTTGATGCCATACTTGATGTTGAGGAAGCCCTCGTCTATATGAATCGTAGCTTCATCAATGCTGTTACAGCTCTTTATTGAAATATCCATTCGTAATCGCTCCTGTTCAATATTGCGGTACTGGTTAAGCTGCGCCTGCCGATTTCTTTCCAAATCAGCCATTGACTGCTTAAATCTCCGCATTCTTATTTTTTTGCCAATCCGTCCCATACAATCCTGCTGTCATGGTGGGTCACCAATTGTCCAGTCGCCCTTATATGGCTGGTTAAATAACCTTCTATTTGACTAAACCGAAATATCGATAGTTCTGGGGACAGTTTACTTAAATCAACGTCTGCTTTGGGCACTTAACGCAATGTAGATACCCTCTGCACTAGAGTCAATACTGATAATTTAAACTAAGATAAGTTACTCAACCCATAGATGCATCACACTTGCCCATTCCAGAACGGTTATCACTACAATTAAACGCTATGATTTAGATTCAATAAGTGCTCTGAAATTAGCATATAAGATTTCTTGAGCGTTAGATGGAGCCATACCCCATGCGCGACTTAACCCTATAACTGCCGATTCAACATCCCAAGGCATTAGAGGTTTCCCTGAAATTTTGGCAAAAGGCCCATCGCTCTCTGTTAAAATTCTGTCCTTGGGTATAATCTCCAGCATTTCTATCGATCTTTTTGATTTCAGCATGGCTGGGCCTATACTGAACCAAGCGTTTCTCTGAATTGCTCTTTTAAGCTCTCCTTTTCCGCCTGTAAACCAGTGAAAAATTGGAATTCCAGAATCTGGATGCTCATCAAGAATTTCTATCACATCACCAGCCGCTCGCCTGCTATGCAAAGAAATTATTTTCCCTCCAGAATTACTACAAGATTTCAAGATATGCTTTAAGACTGCTAATTGAGATGCTTTATGCTTTGCAAACTCTGGAGATCCATCTAAACCGACTTCTCCAACATAATCAGTTTCATTGATATAAGTATCAAACAACGGAAGTTCAGAAATCCGCTCATGAGCTAGTTGAGGGTGAAGACCAAGAGCCGTTTTAATTCGTGAGTAGTGCTTTGCAATAGAGTATGTCCCTGTCCAAGCACTGGGGGTTGTTGTAACTGACAAGACATACATTTTCCGCCTTTCAATTTCTTTAACAACTTCGCTTGGATCAGGGTATAAATCTATATGGGCGTGTAAATCGATCATTCAACACCTTGAGAATTGAGAAACCCTTCAATTTCTCCAAGCCCTCTCTCAACCATTGCAGCCAGCTTGTCTTTATCTTCAACCAAAGACGAACTTATCGATGCCCCAAGCCACCTTTGAATTCCTTGTTCCTTAGCATCAGCTATTGCTAACAGCATTGATCGAACATCATCAAAGCCAGCATGCTTTTCATCCTGAATACTTAAATCGTTATAGAAGTACGTTGTTAAATCACCATCAGCTCTCCAAGCTAAAAATGATGCACGCCTAACCATGCAAGGTACACATCTGCCACAGTGTGCATATTTTCCGTCAACTTTATTCACTAATATCCGACCACAACTAGTCGCCATCCCTATCAAGGATGACATCAGTTTTTGGTTTTTACACTCTTTTAGCATTTCACCTTTTGTTTTATGCCGATAAGGATTAACAATGCTTACATTAAGGTTGGCGTTATTCAAAATTTGTTGCAACAGCCCTAGAACTACCGGATGCGTAGTTCTAGTACTTAAACTGCCGACACGATTTGTGGTTAATGAAGGATTTATAGAGATAAAACCATTTTCACAAACATATAGAGGAACATTATTTCCTTCTTTATATGGTTTCAGTGACGTAGCTACAAGAACCCCATAGGCCATAAAAATAATTGATCTTGCCCTTTGAGATTGAGGCCGCTCTTTGTTAGGTATCCTTACATTATGATTTGCTTGGAAACTGTTTAAATCTTTGCCCACCTCCTTGGCAAAATAACTCTGTACGCTTGTATCTGGGGCTACTCTTTGACTAACAACATATGGTTTTTTACCCTCTGCAACCAGATCAATCACTCCGATGAGGCTATCTACCCCGCCAGAGAGTAATGCTGCACTATCTTCATTTGGAAAAACAGGTGATTTTGGAGGTGTTGGTAATATACCCCCGCCAATAAAGTTCAGCTTCCATCTATCTGTTGTCAAAAAAGCTAACAGGTCTTGCAAGATAGAAACATTGTTCTGCCAAAACTCTGGATCGCTAACTGAAATAGTTAATTCAAAAGACCTAGTCCAGCCATCAGGACTAAGCTGTCTATGACCAGCTGAATCTGCACCAATAACAGCCAGCGCAATAGATAAAAAGTCCCAAGCTCTTGGTTCGGGAACAAGATTTTTACGCTGTACTTCACGTTTAAGCGAGCCTCCAATAGATCCTTGAGAACCCTTATTGGCCTTACCATAGAGAATGACATCAAGATCAGATTCCCTTGTGTCAAAATTGAAATCCGAAAGAGCACAAGTAATCTTCATTCTGCGTACCCCTCAAAGACTTCGCATGTTTCCTTTATCGCATTTTGTACAATGCTAATTACAGTATTGTTGATAATTACTTGACCTGTTTCTTTTAGGTTTCTAAAGGACGATGACACTGTTTCTCGGACATAATTCTTTACTTCCTTTAATCGCCCAAGAGCAGAAGACGTGCTAGGAGCTTTTTCTCGGATACATTTCCCTAGGTCTAAATCTATACGCCTAAACACATCTCCCGCTACGTACCGCTCTATCGCTAGCTCTTTTTGCTCCGCTGACAGATCATTTAAATCCGCATCAGGGTGTGCATTTAGCAAATCCGCCAATGCATCTTTGATTGACTCACGGCTTGCTTCGGTATCCTGTGTGCCATCTACGGGAGCTACGGCTTCAACAATGATATCCATAACCTCATACGCTGTTTTTCCTGACAGAGCGGCAGGATCGAGTGCGCCACCTTCTTTGGAATAGCTATTATTATCTCCAGTAGAAAGTGCTGAGAATAATGACTGAGCGGTTGTTGCTGTACTTGCTAGCCTTCTTGTCGCTGTTGCACTTCCGCCGTACCCTTTTCGGACATATTGCCCCAGTCCTTTTTTCATGCTGGAACTATCGCCAGTTCGAGCATAGTCACCCATATTTCTTCTCGCCCCACCAAAACGAGAGGGTGGCGCTATAGGAGAACCTTTATTACCTGCTTGATCTGGTGATCCTTCATTACCATCCGCAGGAGGGGTTGCACCCGAGTCAGGTGAATCATTTGATGTATCCCCATCAACACCTGTTTCAGGTTGTTGAGACGAAGGTATATCGGGAGTCCATGGTGGAACCATGGGAGTTCCAGAAGGAGAGCCGTTACTTGATTGAGAGGTTCCCATTTTTCCTCCTTGAATTAATTGATTTTTTTACAGGGCGAGCAATATCTTCATCTTCCAGCCAATAATCGAATAATCCAGCAGCCCAAGTTTCGCCATCAAGCTTTGGAACAATGCTTGCTTTTACTTGCGCTACTGGCCGATCTTTCAAAAACCCTCCCAAACGCTGCGCTTGAGAAGAATCAGTTTGCGCGATCAAAATGAGCGCATCTAGTATTGGCGGAGTTCCCCATTCCTGTTCTTGATTTGCCTTGGCTAATAAACGATCCATAATTACAGACAGTTCAGGTTTCTGAATTTTCTGTAACTGCTCTTTCGAACTGGAAGCCATATCAGGGTGCTCAAGATAGGCTTGGAGAAGTTCAGCTGCTTCTGGCGACAAACGATCTTCCGGTGTAATCAGGGGGGCATGCTCTCGACTTACATACAATGCTCCGCGTAAGTCTTGGTTCCCTATAGGCGGAGACAACCTGAGCCACTCTAAAGCAAATGCATCATCCCAAGGAGCATCGAGTTCCGGAGTATTCCCTGCGCTTATACTCTCTTCCCATTCGGATATAAATAATGCTTTACCGTCGTCACTTTCAGTAACTGCCTTGATCAACTCGGCATAAGCTTTAGAGTCGCCACATCTTTCGAACAAAAGTATTTTTGCAAGAGATGCTTCATCTACTGTAACGCCTTGGGACTTCGCCATGGCCATACGTATTGAGAGAGCATTCATGAAACGTTTTATTAGTCTTGGGTTTCCAGAAATTCCTGTCGCGCTGGTCATAATAGGAGCCAGCCTATCAGCCGCATCTAATCTGGCAACAAGTTCATCAGGTAACTCCCCGTTCAATTCACGCAGAAATTTTAGATCAACTCTTTTTCCTTGCCATGTTTTGCTTAATTGCTCACATACTCCCAAACGCAAACTTTCTTTTTTTCCATTGCTCAAGTTGCTGTTTTCTACATATAGCAACATCATGTATGCGCGAACTTCCTGCGTTCCCAAGGGCGGTACGCGAATAGGTACTTGAATTAACTTGTCAAAATAGTTGGTGACAAGCTCATCCTCAACGCCTTGAAAATGACGCTTAACGGCGTGTTTTATCATTTGATCATCAGCGGCTATGACAAATGCAGTGTGCTTAAGGAACAGTAGAAGCCGGATGGCTTCAAGTGTGGATATAGTTGTTTCAGGTAGGCACCTATCTAAGTCATCTATTAAAACTACGAGTGTAACGCCAATATCCTGTAATGTTTCTTCGAAACTCTGCCTGAGAGCTTCGATTTCTTTTGGAGGAGTAGTTATCTGTTTAGGCGCTATTAAGCCCTGAGTATTATCCGATATTTTCTTCGCAACGCCCTCCGTGTTCTTAATGTCGGATTGGTCTATATCTCCATCAGTTAAGCTTTTGCCAGTATTAATAAGCTCATTGACGAGCCCAATAGGTGGTAATCCTAATCCAAGCGAAACAGCAGAGCTTGCTGACATTTTAATCGCACGAAACCAATCTACTCTAGCCAATAAATTTTTTGCTTTATCTAGCCCAGTCTGTCTTGCTTCTGCCTCTTTTAGCAAAGTTGAAGCAACAACTTCAATTAAAGCAGCCCGAGCATCATCATACCCTTGGTATAACCAAGCATTGAATTCGACAAAAACATATTTATTATTTTCGGAGGAATGAGAGCTATCCAATTCTTTCAGCTCATTTTGAATGAGTTTGATCATTGAGGATTTCCCTATACCCCATGCACCAGAAACCCCAATCGATACCGGCTTTTCATTGGCATCTTCAATAACCTGAGAAACAGTCTTTGCAACACTACCAAAGTTCAAGAAGTCGTGTTCAGTTTCATTATCTGTCCACATTAATATACAACCCCTAAACTAATACAAGAGCACAAAGATTTAGTATTATAGTTATTGCTGCAATTATTCATAATACTCACCATTTTGGTTAACTTCCTTATTCACAAATATGAAACTTCCATTAGGCATATGTTTACTAATGTCCGCTTTGGGTTATTAGGCAGACGTTATTTCCATACCGCAACATATCAATTGTTGAGTGCATGTAAATGCTTTAAATCAATTTTAGATAATCATTAGGTGAATAACTGCTCTACAGTCTTCATCGGTAAAAACAACCGCGCACGATGGTTATCCGTATCCAACACTTTAAACCCATATTGCTCATAAAATCCTTGCACAGCATCATCCAATGCATCCACCACTACGGCGTAGGATGGCAGGTGCAGATTGACCTTGTATGCGTGTTGTAATGCGCGGATCAACGACACTTTTCCAAGTCCATGCCCCTGAGCACCCCTATGCACAGCAAGCTGGGCAATCAGCATAACGGGGATGGGGTAGTGCGGCAGTTTCTTAGCTAGCTTTTGCGGCAGAGTCTGGCGCTCAATCTCCGTATGAGACAGGGTGTAATAAGCGCAGATATCGGCATCATTATCCTTGGACGGAAGCACCATCGTCTTGCTGATCCCCGCATCCCTATGGCGCACTGCAAATTGCCGGAGAAAGTTATTTAACTCCTCAGTGCCACAATCGAACGATTTACGGTCATGAACGGATTTATCAAGTTCTACAAATGAAGAAGAAGGCGTCACTGAATGCCCTGCTCTTTGGCAAAGTCCATCGCCTCACGCAGCTTCTTGTTAGGTGCTTCTGCGGCATCACAAGCAGTAATAAAACGATCAAACACATCATCTTTGAGCGTAATAGATTCATGCTCACGGATAACCTGCTCCGCATCCTTTTCGATCAAGCGCACAACATACTCGGTCAGGCTCTTCATACCTTTCAGGGCAGCTGCCTTCTCAGCAGCAACCTTAACCGCTTCATCCAATCTCATATCTATGCGTGTTGTAGCCATAACTCAAACCTCTCGAAAATCATACATTGTTCAATATAGCACCAATGGTGCATATTGTACAGCACCTTTCCGTACATGGCATATGGCACCCAAGGGCTCCTTGGTCATGATTAAACTGTGATCAGTTTACGGCATCCAAACGGCGAACGGTTGGTCTGGGTTGTTAGGGGCACGAAGGCTCATAACTCGATGGGGTTCAGGGGCAGAGCGAAGTCTCCCCTGATCATGGAGGTTTTGGAGGAGCAGGAACGCTCTTCCAAATGGTGATTAAACGGCCATACGTTCACTGGTGCAGCACTCGGTTCAATGCCGATAATGCACCAACATAAGCTCTTGCCAGAGAATGATAATTCGATGCTTA
>JBOEGH010000014.1:0-4875 GCA_050633325.1 Alphaproteobacteria bacterium | reverse complement strand
GTACTACATGCACACATCTTGCAGTCGCCTTTAGTCCATACCAATAGCGGAACTATTATGTGACAGCTAACTTTGGCATGAATGAGATAGCGGCTATGAGGCGGGCGACGGTGGCACTGAACGCGCCACAATTACGAAAGCCAAGCGTTAGGCATAAGAACCGAACACTTGCCCACTTTATTCGTTAGCACTGAATCTCCTCTTTGCGGTGAGCAATAAATTTACAGTAAGTTTTAACGAGATATTAAGGCGATTAACATACACTGTAATATAAGGCGTGGTTTATATCTGAGAGAATAAGCCGCATTAGCGTACACACAAGCGCATGCCTTTCTTCAAAATTAGGTGAACTGGAACCTGTAGCTCAGGCTGCACCACTTATTGTTGAAAGGATTATAGCCATGGAAACGCCTAAAGATCCCAAAAGTATTAAGAATGAATTTGAAGCGCAGGTAGCAGCCGCGCTTATGATACAGAGTAATGCTCTGATCCCCATTAAACTTGCTGCTAGGCTATGCGGCCTATCCCGCCAAGAGATCAACCGCAGGATAGCGCGCAGGACATTCCCAAAGCCCCACAAACTATCCAGCAGAAAGAAATCCATCCGCAAGGCGTTCTATTTGCTAGACCTGCATGAGTGGATCAAGAACCCGCATAGCTACCTACAGAGCGAGTAAATCGCCATGGTTTGTGATGAATGCATTAACTGCCGTCAAGACATTCACTGGGAATGGGTCGAGGCATTTTCAAAATTTGGATTCAATGATGGTGATGGCATGATCGGTACATGGCTGGTCGCTGATATTCTTGCCCGAAAAGGTTATGCCCTAAACATCGGTAAATGGGGCGTACATAACATCATGATTTCGTCCTTAAGAAAAAATGGCACCGAATTTATGCCTGATGCTCTAACCGATTACCGCATCGGCTACGACAATCCAAGAACCTATCTACCCAGCCATATTATCGAACTATTGGATAAGAGCTTCCCAACGACCTCAGTTTATTCATTCCCGTGAGAGAGGAGAAGATAATGCCTACGCTAAAATGGGATATTGATAAGTGCTTGGAGCAGTGCAGACCCACTCCTTTATCAAATCATTATTACACCGCCAATATACACCCTAAGCGGCCACAAGGCATTACACCCATTGAAATACGCAAGGCTTATAACCAGATAGCAAAGATAATAGCCATACACGGTGAGAAATACCTCCCGCTGTTTAGACGACTACATACTGAAATTATAAAGCACAGAGAGAAAAATGAGCTTCTTGATATCGCAAAAAGCATAAGTAAAGAAGATTTATCCACGAATAATATATCTAGAAATTAAGCCATAAAAATTTCACACATTTTTTCACACATTTCACACACAAATTTTTGCACGCATTTTTACTATCGTTTAAAATCAGTAAGTTATAAGCTCGTAATCAGAAAAAAGAATCCCTGTCTCTCCGCCACTTTCATTATCGAAAACCCAGAATCTCACATAAATTCAGATACATACATCATAATCTCATTTATAAAAATAAATATGTTTTTGTAGACCATAATTTATTAAACGAATATGATGGTGAATATCTGCGTAACCACCTTCTTTTAAATTGTTATATACCTACAAAGGAAAACTTATGCCTTTTACTCTTCGCTCTTCTAAAAGTAACTTAAATACTTTGACTTCTAAAATTGATGCAATAAGCCGTTCTCAAGCAGTAATTGAATTTGACCTGAACGGAATTATTATAGATGCAAATGATAATTTTTTGGGCGCCGTTGGGTACGGTTTAGATGAAATAAAAGGCCAACATCACAGCATGTTCGCAGAGCCAGAATATGCAAACAGTGAGGAATACAAACAATTCTGGGAAAAACTTGGCAGAGGTGAGTTCGAAGCAAAAGAATATAAACGTATAGCAAAGGGAGGAAGAGAAATCTGGATACAGGCCTCTTATAACCCCCTATTCGATGCCAATGGTAAACCTTACGGAGTTATAAAGTTTGCCACTGACATAACCGAACGAAAATTGAAAAATGCAGATTATGTTGGACAAATAGATGCTATCGGAAAATCTCAGGCAGTTATTGAATTTAATATGGATGGCACAATCATCAATGCAAACGACAACTTTTTGGGCGCAGTCGGATACAGTTTAGATGAAATTAAAGGCCAACATCACAGCATGTTCGCAGAACCAGGATATGCAAACAGTGAAGAGTACAAACAATTCTGGAAAAAGCTTGGCAGAGGTGAGTTCGAAGCAAAAGAATATAAACGCATAGCAAAGGGAGGAAGAGAAATCTGGATACAGGCCTCCTATAACCCTATCTTTGACATGAACGGAAAACCCTTTAAAGTCGTCAAATACGCGACAGACATCACAAAACAAAAACTAAGTAATGCAGATGTTAAAGGGCAGTTAGATGCTATATCCAGAGTTCAGGCGGTTATTGAATTTAATTTGGATGCAACAATTATCACAGCTAACAAGAACTTTCTGGCCGCAACAGGATATGAACTAGAAGAAGTTCAAGGCAACCATCACAGCATGTTTATGGAGCCAAGCGCAACTCAAAGCGAAGAATACAAACAATTTTGGGACAAGCTACGAAACGGTGAATTTGAAAGTCGTGTTTACAAACGCATTGCAAAGGGAGGAAGAGAAATATGGATACAGGCCTCTTACAACCCTATCCTTGACATGAATGGTAAGCCATTCAAAGTCGTAAAATATGCAACGGACGTTACAGACTTAATGAAAACTGAAGAGCTTGCAAGCCAAACAGCCGGGCAAATGCAAAGTGTAGCAGCAGCGATAGAAGAGATGTCTGCCTCTATCGGTGAGATTAGCAGCAACATGTCACTATCTCAACAGGCTACGGATGATATATCTACGAAGATCACATCCTCTGGCAAAGCAAGTGACAGCCTGATAGAAACCATGGAATCAATGGAAGCCATTGTCGGGCTAATTCGTGATATTGCTGATCAGGTAAACTTACTTGCCCTTAACGCCACTATTGAGGCGGCAAGAGCCGGAGATGCAGGTAAAGGGTTTGCCGTCGTCGCATCAGAGGTAAAAAACCTTGCCAATCAAACATCTCAGGCCACTGACGACATTGCCGAAAAAATATCTGAGGTTCAAACGCTTACATCAAATGTTGCAGATAGTATCAAGGACATTGTTGGTTCTGCCAACTCGGTTCGTGAGTATGTTGGTAATGTTGCATCTTCTGTTAACGAGCAAAGCTCCGCCACAGCAGAAATATCCGCCAACACGCAACAAGCAAGTCATTCTGTTGCGGATATAAGCCGTCGTATAAAACAACTATCAGATAGCTAAGATGTAAGAAAATAAAGTTGCACTAACAATCTTTTGCCCATAGGGGCAAAAGAAGTATTACGCATCACATAAATACATCTTTAGTCACCCGCCCCTTTCTTAAGGTTAAACATTCTCATTTTAGATGAGATTACGACACTATTCTCTGGTCTATTTAAATCGTAGGCCACCCTTACCTTATCGCCTTTTTTGTAATTAAAAGTAAAATCAGACCCTAAGGGAATATTCATTTTAGAATATATTTTGTGAGCCAATAGATTACGGTAGTAGTATTCACATAGTATTTTCGGATAAAAATACTGCTCATAAAAAGATACGATAAAGCCGTTTGTTTTTTCTCCGAAGGTCATTAATTGTATGTATCTCCATTCTCTCGCAACATCCTCTCTGACCATTACAAGATAAATGGCACAAATTAAAGCTGCACTAGCAAATTGAACGCATACCTCCACAACATTTCGAAGGATTATTGCGGAATCAAACAAGCATAAATAGAACAAATAAGATAGAAGCACTAGCGCTGGAAAAACGATGCCATAAAACCAAATATTGCAAAAAGTATTGCTCTTTCTTCTCTCAACTACAACCTTCTTAAGATTACATTCATCAAGGCAATCTTCATCTCGAAGCTTTTTAATCAAAGCATCAAATTTACCCCTATATAAATAATGGTGAACGAGGTTTGTAATATTCATTATTATTTCACCCGATCCGAAAACATTCCGGGCTTATATGCGTCGTAGGCCACCCTAACTCTCCTTTCCATGTATCATCATTTTGCGGGGCGTCATCTTGAACGTAACAATGAACTCCAGCCATGTATTTATATCTCCTTCAGCATTGATTTTTTTAAACAAATTTTCTTCATGTAACCTTGGATATCAGGATTAGAACCGTATTTATTATCATCCACAAAATAATAGGAAATTTGATCCCCTACTTTGGGTAAATAATCAGGTCTTCTTAGCGTGTAACCTCCTACAGCATGAATCCAACGCCCCTTATTTTCGCCTTAACTTATAATGTAAAACCTCACAACCCCAGCCTGAAGAAACCTGACTTTCTTTACTATTCCAAAACTTTTATTGCCAAATAAATATGAATAAAAATACGACCGCCATAACTCACCCATATGAATAACCATGACAAAAAAAACAGCTACCACTCCCCCAAGAGGAATATTTACACCAAATGTTGGATTAAAGTACTGTATAACAAAAACTAACAGATTAAATATAAGAAGCGGGAGGTAAACATAATTAAATGAAAAGTTTAGAGTCTTTAATGCTTCTTCATTAAGATCATTCTCCTTACGAAGCCCTCGAACAACACGTTTTAGTTCATAAGGATAAAACAACTCAGCAATCAAATTTTTCTCCTAATTATATATACTGTTATTACACCCATAGATATTCTAACGATTATATAGTATCAACGATACATGAGGAACGGTTTTAAAGGAATGAGATTTTTACTAGTCGCGGCTATTCTGTTGCTATTTTTTCCGGCTTCTGCAAAAGCAGAATATATA
>JBOEGH010000013.1:0-70110 GCA_050633325.1 Alphaproteobacteria bacterium | reverse complement strand
CGATTGGCTTGAATTTAAATTATGCAATGGCTAGCATGTAGAGCGATCTACGAACAAAAGGAGCCATTGTTACGCGCAGTGATAAGTTTATTACTGTTCATTAATTCAGGTTTTGTACTCACGTACATTAAGAAAATTACAACTACAATATTATATTTGGAAGAGAATGAGTTTAAATGATCCGGTGATTATAGCGAGAGTGAAACACCTGATCCCATCCCGAACTCAACCGTGAAACCTCTTTGCGACGATGGTACTGCGTCTTAAGGCGTGGGAGAGTAGTTCGTTGCCGGATCTTTTAAGCTCATTCTTATTCTTTAAACCTATTCGACGTATATTCAAATAAGCCCACCTTCTGGTGGGTTTTTTGTTGTTTGTATTCATTATAATATTTTTATTTTCACATGTTTTCTGGTTTTTGTTAGATTGATATGGATATGAGGAATTTATTATTATATGTTTTCGCAGTTTTAGGGTTAGTTTGCATACAGTCATCTGATGTTGTTGCAAGGACGCCCAAATGCGGTGAAATTGCTCGACGTGATATCAAAGATGTTTTCTCTCGTGCAAAAGATATCAAATATTACCACGACATTACTGAAGACCTGAATAATACTTGCCGGACTTTGGAGGCTTTCGAAAATTGGGAAGATGGACAAGATAAATCTAAGGTTTCTAATAAAGTTTTTAAAAAAAGTAAGAGTGGTATTATTTCCGATATTGAACATCGATTTACTATATTATTAAGGCCTTTAATAATTATCGATACATGGTTCAAGGCCGATACAAATAATGTTACTGAAAGAGTGAAGCGCCTTGCAAATATACGTGAAGCAAAGAAAGATATTGAAGATATTCAAGTTGACTTATCTAAGTTGAGAAGTGACTTACGTAAACTTATGTATTGATTATAAGTGATTTATGAATGCCATAGTGTTTAATTATGGTTGTCATCCTGTAGGGTAATATCTTTTCCTAAAATTTTATTACATCATTAGTAATTGGGCATGGGGCTGCCACTTATTCGAGTAATTTCAAGGGTGTACTATAACGATCTTATATGGGTAACTTTGTGTCAATAGTATTATTGTTGTGGTTTTGTTAGTAATATCGAATTATTATTGTTTTTGTAACTTTCTAGTAATTTTTCAAGCGTAATATCAGTTCATGACAAGTGGTAGCAAAAGATTAGTCGTCGTTGTTGATTCTCATACGAGTTATCGTAAGGACATTACTGATTCACTGTGCTCTTTTTATGATGTTTGGGATTATGGCGATGGGCCAACTGCGCTAAAATCTCTTAAGAAAAAAATCCCTGTTTTGCTTATTATAGGAGAAGACGTAAGGCCGTCTAATGCAATAAATTTTATACGTGAAATACGTAATATTCCTGAGCTTAGAAATATGCCTATGTTGCATATTGTCAGTGAAAAAAATCAACAGTTGATTGAGGATTCAAAACAGGCCGGTATTTCTAATATAATTACTAAGCCATTTAAACGAAGTGCATTGATTAGAGAGATATCATCTATACTTAATGCGAATGTTGAGAAGGAATGGGAAGTACTACCTGAAAAGCAACGCGATGCACTAAAGAACAGTGTAGGTGTTTTTAACAATATAGCTGACGTTCTTTTAAGTGATGATACGGTTTCATTTTCTGAAGTGAAGGGCAGTTGTCAGTCATTGGTTTCAGCAATAGCAGAAAATGATTTTGGTTCTATCTTGGATGGTGTGCGTAATCATGATGATTACACTTACGCCCATAGTATGCGCGTCGCGACAATGTTAACACTTTTGGGTAATGCTGCAGGATTCAAAAATGATGATCAACTGATTTTGTCAAGCGGTGGCCTACTTCATGATGTAGGTAAGATGTATATTCCTCACCATATTCTTAACAAGCCGGGTAGGCTAACTGAAGAAGAGTTTGAGTTGATGAAGAGTCACGTTAACCAAACCGTAAATTATTTAAATAAATTAGATAATATTCCGTCTGCCGTTTTCATTATTGCAGAGCAGCATCACGAGAAAATAGATGGAACAGGTTACCCCAATGGATTAAAAGGGAAAGACCTTAATGAATTGGCGCGTATGGCGGCAGTTGTTGATGTATTTAGCGCATTAACGGATCGTCGTGTTTATAAAGCTCCTATGCCGGTATCAAAGGCAATGGAAATTATGACGAATGAAATGACCAGTCACCTTGATCAAAAATATGTGAAAATGTTTCGAACTATTTTGATAGATGCAAAAATATTGTCTTGATCGCCAATGATCAATTTTTTATTCGCTTTTATGCTCTTCTTTTATTTCTAATAAAGCCCTCATTAGGCCGTCTGCATGCGGTAGTAAGGTTTTTTCGTGTTTCATATGGTGTTCGGGCGGTATTTCATTTAGAAGGCCTTTAACCAGCTGGTGTGCTTCTTTGCTTATATCTTTTTGATTAAGTGCTTTGGTAATTTCTGCATTTTCATATTGTATTAATTTCTGAACAGCATGATCCAGAACTGTTTTAATGCTTTTTCCTGCTTTAACTAATCTTTTTTGGAAATCTTGTCTGGTAATAACAACTACTGTTGCTGTTTGGGATACTTCAAAGCTGAGTGTTGCCGGTTCATCAAGCACAAGGTACTTTTCTCCAATTATTGCACCCGGGCCAAAGCTTCCGACTTCTATTTTATTATCACCGTCCATTGCAAAAGCAGTGACTTGCCCATTTTGAATGACGTAAGCACGTGCATTTTCTTCACCAGCGCGGATAAAAACTTTCCCTGCGGGCAGGCAACTACGTTCTAAAACATCTGCACCTTTGCTCATTAATTATCCAATTTATTATTATAATTTTTATAAAGAATAGCAGTTATTTAGTTGTTAATGCAGCCTATACGTACTTTTATCCCCTGCATAGTAACATCTCATGGTTATGATTTTTTCCAAAAATGCATTTCTTTTCTTGACAAATCCCCAAAAAAACGTTTAATCAAGCCAATTCTTTGTGGCTATGACCTCTGACTAACTATCAGCGTAATACCAAGAAGAGCTGATTTTTAAATTTTATAAGGAGTGTCAGAAATGGCGACAGGAACCGTAAAGTGGTTTAATTCAACTAAAGGCTTTGGCTTTATCGTACCGGATGACGGTGGAAATGATGTGTTTGTACATATTTCTGCGGTTGAGCAAGCAGGTATGGGAACTTTGGACGAAGGTCAAAAGGTTTCATATGAGCTAACAGAAAACCGTGGCAAGCAAGCTGCTGGTGATCTTAAGGCTGTTGACTAGTCTAGGCACTAAATAATTGAATTTTTGAAACGCCCCGGTTTGATCGAGGCGTTTTTTTATTTTGTATGCAGTAATTAGTACATTGATTTATCTTTTTCTTATCAAGGTATTAGCGCCTCCCTTGTGCGGTGCGTCACATAAGTTATTTGTAGAATTATTGAATAACTCATATAATCCGCCAATAACAACACAATAAAGATGGAGACTTAATCATGGTAACTGCTTATGCTTGTGGATCTGGTGGAGTGATGTTTGTACCAGAGGAAATTGAACGAAAAATGCCAAAGGTCATTATGAAACGCTCAAATGACAACGACGCGCAAGACGAACAGGAATAGATCATTTAGAGTGCTTCTTTGTAAAAAATACTTGCCGTGAAAAGGTGGGGATTGTATGACTGCAATGATGAATTATATCAATTTGCGGGAGGAAGCATAGATTATGGATATTTCTAAAATTTCAGTGGGTGAAGATGCACCTAATAATGTTCATGTAATTATTGAAAACACAGCGGGTGGTGCACCTGTTAAATATGAAATCGATAAAGAGTCAGGTGCTTTGTTTGTTGATCGTTTCGTGCATACTCCAATGTTTTACCCTGCTAATTACGGATTTATTCCTCAGACTTTGGGTGGCGATGGTGACCCTGTTGACGTTTTGGTTTATGCGCAACACGCAATTATGCCAGGAGCAGTTATTTGTGCGCGCCCGGTTGGGGTTCTAGTAATGGAAGATGATGGTGGCCAAGATGAGAAGATTTTGGCTGTGCCGGTTGATAAAACGCACCCTATGTTCGCAGATGTAAAAGAGTATAGCGATCTGCCTAAAATACTTCTGGATGAGATTGAGCATTTCTTCACGCACTATAAAGACCTTGAAAAAGGTAAGTGGGTAAAAATGCAGGGCTGGGAAGGTTCTGAAAAGGCTAAGTCTCTCATTCTTGAAGGTATAGAGAACGAAGAGGCCAGCAAGAAGGCTGCTTAATTTTTTCTTTAAGATAATTATATTCTTTAGCGCTCCGATTTTCGGGGCGTTTTTATTGATGCCAGAATGGTTTGTCCAGTAAAGGGGTGGAGGGTGTTGCATGTTCTTGTTTGGCTATAATGCCTGATAAATATGCGTGTCTACCTGCTTCTATGGCCTGTGAGAAGGCCGCGGCCATTAATGGCGCATCACCTGCTTTTGCAACCGCAGTGTTCAACAGGACGGCGTCATACCCCATTTCCATTGCTTGTGCAGCGTGTGAGGGCGCGCCAAGACCGGCATCTATAATTAATGTTTTATCTGGGAATCTGTCTCGTAGTTGCTTTAGTGCATATATGTTATTTAATCCACGTCCTGATCCTATTGGTGATCCCCATGGCATAAGGATATTGCATCCCAAATCTACTAGCCTTTGTGCGAGTACCAGGTCATCTGTCATGTAAGGGTATACCTCAAAGCCTTTTTTTATTAACTGCTCTGTTGCGGTTAATAATCCGTAGGGGTCTGGTTGCAATGTATAATCATCGCCTATTACTTCTAATTTAATTCGATTCGTATTGAAAACCTCACGTGCCATTTCCGCAGTTGTCACAGCCTCGTCAACGCCGTGGCATCCCGCAGTATTAGGTAATACAGGAATATTGAATTCTTTTATTATGTTCCAAAATGATTGCCCTTTTCCTGCGGCGTTTTCTCGGCGCAGGGATACCGTTACCATTCCCGGTGAAGAGTTTTCAATTGATTGCTTTAATGTGTCTAGTGATGGGTATCCGGCAGTACCTAAAAATAGGCGTGACCTTACTTCTTCTGTGTTAATTTTCCATGTCTTTTCCATTAGTTTATCCGCCTTGCATTGGGGCAACAATTTCTATTGCGTCATTTTCTTGGATTATTTGATCGTCATATGATGATCTAGCCACAAAATGATTGTTAATGGCAATGGCAACCAACTTGTCTTTGTAACCTTCTAGTGAAAGTAGTTCAGTAAGGTTTAAGGGGCCATCTATTGCCTTTACAGTGCCGTTAATGGTGATGTTCATTGGTGTGCTCTTTAACTGTCTATATTATTGTTCAGATAAGGATATGAGTGATTATAAGTCAATGTTAATTGTATATATTTTGTGTTTTAGCAATAAAATTTATATCAGCCCTTGCTTTTGTGTTATCAGGGGGCTATAAAATGCCATCCATTAGATGGAGGAACGGTTTTCCGTTCTATTTATTAGGTGACGCGGGGTGGAGCAGCCCGGTAGCTCGTCAGGCTCATAACCTGAAGGTCGTAGGTTCAAATCCTACCCCCGCAACCAACTTATCCTGCATGTCAGGAAAGCCATTGCCAGTGGCATTACCCGTTAATTCAGTAATTTGATCAAAGAGCATTTTTTGCTCTTTTTTATTGTATTGGCCTTGCGTGGAAATATTTAGTATTCCAGCCAAATCACCATGTAGATCTACGATTAGTTTTTCTTTGTTCTTGCTTGGTATTAGTACGATTTTATCAATAAGTGATCGAAGTAGTGTTGCGGATTCTTGGCGGCGCTCATTCGTGTTCAATGATGTTATTAACTCTCTTACTTCCTGATGATATTGTAAAGCAATGCTTGGATGCATCATTACTGTTATTTTTTCGTTATTATCTAGTATGGCCTTTAGCTTTTTTTTGACGAGCCTCATTGGCACACATTTTTATTTTTAGAGCTTCATTTGCAAATCCATTGCAGATAGCTTCAATCATTTGCTCTTCTTTATCGATTAACTTCTTAAGTTCTTTTTCATAGCCAATTCTCTTTGCATTGTGTTTGGAACGCATTTCATTCGTATGACGCGTATATTCATCACAGAATACCTTACATAGCTCTTCATCCACTAAGTGGTCTTTTAGGGCATTTAAAACAGAACTCTCTAGTTCATCTTGTCTAATTGTTAGTGTATTATCACACGTGCCTTTGTTCCGTGCCGTGGAGCATCCGTATAGATCCTTTGATACTTTGCTATAGCCACCACCACAGCAATCGCACTTGAGTAAATAAGAGAATAAGTTCTTTGGGCGTTGTTTACCCCAGAACTCTGTATGGTTTTTTCGGATTTCTCCTTGTTTCTCTTTTACTTTGTTCCAGAGGTCTTGATCTATGATGCGTAGTTCTAGCACATCTTTTCTGATCCAGTCCTTTTCTTCGTTTAAGCGCGAAACGCGTTTTCCGGTATCTGGATTTTTGATATAGCGCAGACGGTTCCAAACTAGCTGGCCTATATAAAGCTCATTATTCAAAATACCTGTTCCGCGTTGGCGATTTCCGTTGATAGTACTTGAACCCCATTCTTTACCTGATGGGCATGGGATGTGATCTTGGTTAAGTTGCTTTGCAATAGCTCTAGGTGACATGCCTGCAAGATACTTTTTAAAGATATGAACGACAACGGCCGCTTGCTCGCTGTTGATCTTACGTTCTCCTGCAATGGGTTCTCCATTAGCATCAAAGGATTTTACAACATCATATCTGTAGGTCTTTCCGCCACCTGATTTACCTTTTTCAACTCTGCCTCGCAGGCCACGGCGTGTTTTGTCTGCCAAATCTTTTAAGAACATGGCGTTCATTGTACCTTTTATATTTAGCACGAATACTGATTGATTAGCTTACTTTACCGCCGACATAAAGCCAATGTGAATGTATGCGGACAAATTCTGATATTTCGTGCATGATTTCCATTTCGTCAGAGTTTTGTGGTTTAGAAAACCAAGCCTTAAACTCTACTGTCCCATTATCGCCTTTTTGTGATGATGAGATAACTTCTAAGCGGTGCCAGTCGAGTGTTTTTTCTGATAACTCTGACGCTGATAAGTCATTAGTAGAAGCTGGAAACCAAGTGGAGAGTATATATTCACCATAACCTCCCAATGCAAATGCCGAAAAACGCGAACGCATAAGCTGCTCCGGCGTTTTTGCATTTTGTTTACCGGAAAGAAACCGATCACAGCATTTAGTGAAAGGTTTTGACTTACCGCAAATACACGATTTCATATTCATCTCATATCTCTTCGGTCATTAACGGACATTCAGTTAAAAATACTATGAATTGATTATTTTGTAAAAAATCTCACTTTTTTGTTCGTCATTATCTGTAATTACTAGCTCATCTATCTGTAAGCTACCTTTGCCATCTAACACTCTTGACAAAGTTCTGCTAGTCATAACTTTTTCACCAAAAAAGTTATCAGTATTAGCGTTATTTACTGATTCCAATATTTGCTCTGCAAATTTGATCAGTTGTTCTTTTGTTCCTATTAAAAAAGACTCTTCTTCTCCAGTTTGATAGGTTATTAGTGGTTTACCCATATAATTTCATTTCCTTATAATTATATACATCTTGGCCATAAACGGACGTATATAGGGCCGAAGATTTAGTTGTTTTTTAACCAAGTTATCGAAACACCCTGATATTGTTCCGGTAGTTGCCCTTTTGCCTCTTCGGTAGATGAGTAATCAGTGTCTTGCTGAGTTTCCCAATCTTTATCGCAACTAAATCTGTAGATTACATTTGAGCTTGGATATTTGCATATTGCAATTCCAAATATCTCTGTAGCTATGTCATTACTTTCATCATACATTATCACTCCAAAGGGCGTGTCACCTGACCATGCCCACTCTAAAACTTCTGCTCCATCAATTTGATTTGGCGGTTTCATTGTTATTTTTCTTTGCTATGCGACGTCCGCTTTGGGTCGTTATGCAGGTACGTTATAATCCTCAGTATATTAGGGGAACTTTCAATCGTTAACAAATATTGTTTTGTATTCATGTTCTAAAAATTTGTTATCTTTGGTTGCGCTGATTATAATCAGCGAAAAATAATAAAGGGTGATTACTTTGGCCGGTCCAACAGCAATATTAGATCCGCAAATTACATTGAATTCCGTTGATGGGGATGAGGTTGTTTTAAACGCTTCACCTGAATGGAAGAAGAAGCTTGCCTATTTCCTAAAATACGCGGAGACGACAGATGATAGAACCGTGGATTGCCATGTTGACCTGGATGTGTTGGCTGACATTAGGACTGTTATCGGTAAGCAATCTCGAATCCCTGATAAATTAAAACTTAATAAGCTAGAGTTACTTGATATCGGTTCTGCTGTTGCAGTATTTAGTGATTATCCATCTTGTGGATTTTACGATTATAACGCGGATGATTATAACCGCCTTCATGATGATTTTCTTGATATCAAAGAGGTGGTTTTTAACAGGAAGTCATTACTGTCTAGGCGGGTGAGAACAGAATTGAGTGGTAAGTTCGATGGTTAACACCAACCAAGAAGCACAACTAAAAAGTTTGTTATGTTTTATTGAAATGAGTATACTCTGGCAAAAATAAAAAGGGTGATTATTTTGGCCGGTCCAACAGCAATTTTAGAACCAAAAATTACGTTACATTCTGTTGAGGGTGATTATGTCATTTTGAATGCATCGCCGGAATGGAAAAAGAAGCTCGCCGACTTCATGGAGTATGCGGCAACGACCCGCGATGTTGAGGTTGCACCTGTTATTCATGCTGAGTGGATACAAGAGGCGCGAAAAGATGTTTTAAGGTCTAGTCAGAATGATAATATTTTGAGGCTTCATAAAAAGCATATCTTTTCAGTAATGCCTGCTTTTAATGCTTTGGATGTTATGGATCATTGTGACTTCTATGATTATGACGCAGATGACTTTGATCGTTTGCATGACGATTTCATCTTAATTTATGAGCAAGCTATAAGTGATGAAATATCTATGACACGCCGTATAAAAACGGGATTAGCATCGGAGTTTGATGGTTAATATTATGTCTGATGTAACAGCTCAAAATTTAGTGGAATATATTGCGCGCGGACATGCGTTTGAAAAACATGTCTTAGGCGGCGATCTTACGAGAAGTATGCAGGGTGTAAATGCTTTTCGTGCTCAGTAAACCAAGGGGTATTATGATGAGGGGCAGGGCAAATATGTGCCGCCGAAAACGATAGAGGGTGGTGATCTTTCTATTGAAACGCCAGATGACCTCGTACATTACATTGAGGATAGTTTTTTAAAATCTCCGGATACTTATGGTTATGTTTTTCATGAGAAAAATAGTGTGTGCTTGTGTAATGCAAAAGATAATGTGGCCATGTACCTAACATGGAACAACGAAGATAAAGACTTTGGGTCTATATTTCGGTATGCAGAAACCACTAAAAAATTTGATGTTCAGATGGGACATTATCATAATAGAGGGGAAGCTATGGGGGTGAATATTATCACTAAGTTCGATAATAGATCAGATCCTAATGCTGTTCTATCGGCGATTAATTCTATGTTGGATTATATTAACTCAAACCCTCAAGATTACCTTTTTGATAAAAATGATCCTAATAGCACTGTTCAAAATGAAATATTCGGTAATGAAAATAGGCCGGGACGTACTTGGGCGCAGGATTGGATGATTAATTCGTCTCATAATGTGAAGGGGCATAGCGAAATATACGCTAAAAAGAATGGTCTTAATATTGATGCGTCAGATTGTATTTGTATTGCCACAGAGCGGAAATCTGAAGTTAATATTGGTCGTGTAAGTGGCAGTCTTAGCTCAAATGATAGTGTTGGATTTCATAAATCTCTTGGGAAGCAGGTTCGTAAATCTACTAGGAATAATGGTGGAATTGGCTTCACGCCCGAACCTGCTCCTGCAATAGCTTAGCTTTATTTTACAAAGTGTATAGTTGGACATTCACTTGCCGGAAATGTACGAGTGTCAAATAATCCAATATATGTACATTCAGTTATTCTTGTATTAGCGTGATATCCATAGTATTTATATTCCCAGATTAGATAAGGCATACCATTCATGTAGATATAGATGGCGGTGAGTACAATAGGCGATATTAATACGATTATTCTCAATATTAATAATTCCATGAAGGGTATGAGCCAGAGGGAGTTATTCTGCAATGGCCGACAGTAGAAGTTCAAGGTATCTACTAATTTTCTTGCTATTATTACCATAGTGGCGTAGATGGTCGGATATGACTGTAAATAATAATAAATATTCAATTTATGTTGCTGAACGTCCTGAAAGGGATGAGTCTGGTGATAGTGTACATACGTTCCTTCTATTGGTTGAGGAACAAGAAGGTGCACAATCGGTTGTACAACAGCTTCATTATATAGTTGATCCTATGACATCTACAATATTACCAAATGCTCGCGTAGGAATTTCCGATCCTAAGGACTATCCTGAAAGATTCTCTAATCTGATGGCTTCTCGTGTAATGAATAACGAAAGGGAATATGTTTTAGCCAAGTGGAATCATGCGCTACAATATGCTTTTCAAGTGAAATATAGTCTTCAAGAGGGTTTACGCCTAAGTGAAGATTTTCAAACAGAAGAAACAGCGGTAAATTGTCGCGCGGCAGTTATTGCTACGCTAAATGCGATTGACGTTGAAACAACAACTGACCAATTTGCTCGGACAGCGGGAACCAAATGTAGCGAAATGCCCGTATTTGGAGAGTTTAATGCAGCGGCAGCAAATAAAACCTATGATCAGTTAATGTATTCTAATGGGGTCTATATGAGCAATTTAGAGTTAAAATTAGTGACTGCGGATGGAATAACACCTAAACGCTATAATGGTGCATTGGCTGAACCTTTTTTACCGATGAGACAATTAGAGATCTGATAAACGTCCGCTTATAGCCTTTTGCCCATTGATATTAACATGATATAATAGCCCAAAGTGGACATTAGGATGAGTTGAATGTGAAACACAACTGGACACCAATTAATAAGGGCGAGTTAGAAAAGATCATTAATAATGACCTTAAACTATGCACACCAGAACAATTAGATACTTGGAATAAATACTCTATTAATCCAGTAAAAGCTGAAATTGAAAGATATGGGGGTATTGAACTAGTTTTTCTGGTCGCCATTAAAAATGATTATGGTATGTACTACGAAGATGTAGAAGAAGGTTTTAACATTTCACCTATAAATAATGACGGCTTAAAAATACACGAGCACTGGTGTAATCAAGATGATCTGCAAACAGCACTAAATAGATGGCTAGGTTAAACGTCGGCTTATGGCCGCAGGGTGACGAATACGAGTGTTTTATAGCAACCTAAAGTGAATGTTTAATTAATGTTAAAATTGTTTGATGCCCATTGACGTGCTATGTATAAAGTTAATCTAACATAGTGTTTATAATATGCTATTACCTTATACATATATTGAAGAAGAAGAATTTGAAAAAGGATTCTCTGCATATTATACAGAGAATATTGTTCCACTTGCAAAAAAGCATGAACCCAAAAGAACTAAGTATAGAATTGTAGACGCTGCTAGCATTGTCTTGGCTTCAGTAACTGGGGTAGGAACATCATGGTTCATTATAAAGACAGCTTGGTTTGCAAAAGTAGCTAGTGGAAACCGAAAGTCCGGTAATATTTTAGCATTGCCACCGATGTTTTGTTGGTGGTTTTTTGTTCATAGACCTAGAAGGAAGTATTTTAGCGCCCTAAAGGAAGAAGTTGTCCCTGTTATATTAAAATATATAGGTGACTTTAAATACTCTACGTCTGGCAGTATCAGTGAACGCATTCTACAAAAACACACTGGATATTTTTCTGCGTTCAATTTATTTGAATGTGAAGATATAATTTCATTTAAGAAACATGGGTGTTCTTGCACCATATTAGAAAGAACCTTCTGGGACATAAAAAAGCCTACGGGTAAAGTGTTTTTATACATAAAGTCGGAACATTGTTTTAATGTAGACGCAGTAATATTTAGTAAAAACCGAAGCAAAGGAAATGCTTACACAAACAAACGGCTACTCAAAAACAGAAGGATTAATAGAAAGTCATCTTTTATAAATAGTGAGTTTAATAATAATTTTAGCTTACATACAAACGATTTAAGAATTAATAAATGGATTTTGCAGCGGTCTTTTATTCAGATCCTTTTAGCACTCAGCACTGTGTTCGATCAGGACGGTATGGTGTTTTCTGTTAAAGGAAATGAAATTTTTATAGAGTTAGAGAGTAAAGGTAATTTCTTTGAAGTTGGTACAAACTATAGTGTCGCAATAGCTAATCCAAATGATATTAGAAATTTTTTAAAAGAGTTAATGACTGTTATGAACTTGATAGAAGTTCTTAGTGAAATAGCAAGTACAAGTAACGATGTGGTAATCAGTGAGATAAAAAGTAAACCTGTTATAAAAGTGCCAGAGACAGATTACGATAACGAAGTTTCAACTTGGTCTGGAAGAGCGTGATTGGAAACTAATTATTAGATGTTTGTTCCAATAGAAATGACCAAAGTACGCTAATGGCCGTTATGTGACATTAATAAAATAACGCAATGTTTGTGATGCATAAAGACTATTAATGACTTTAGCCACTTTTGAGGGCTTTTTTTAGTTTTCATGATTTATGCCCTAGCTCAATATACTGTTAATCATCAGTATTGACAATCAATAGTGATATGTTTATAATCAAAACTGACAAACAATATTGAAAGTGAAGCTTATATGGCGCGACCAAGTGTAAATGACAAAAGATCTGAGCAAATCCTTCAGGCTTATGAGGCATGTATAGCGAAGTTTGGTGTACATGGAACTACTCTTGCACTTATCGCGGAAGAGTCAGGCTTGTCACGCCCCTTGGTGCGTCATCATGTAGGTAACCAGAGCGATTTGCTTGAACAATCGATTGATAGGTTTCTTTGCCGTACTGAAGACCTTTTAAAGGAAGCGCAACCGGGATGCTTTGTCACTATAGATGATTTCTTGGATGTTCTTTTTCCCGTTCCGCAAGTAACGGTACATAGTGATACGCTCGTTGCATCTGCGTTTATTGCTGTGTCTCAGGAGAATAAAAATATACGAGATAAAATGAACCAATGGCTTAACGATGTCTCACGTTGGTTTTGTGACCATGTGTCTTTTTATTACCCTCAACAAGATACAGCAATTATAAGAACCACCGCTATGGGGGTTATGGGTATTTATTTTAATGCAGACAGCTTAACTCCATTGGGAGAGGATATCCAAGATTTACAGCGGCATTCCAGGCAGGCTGCATATAATCTTATTAGAACATTATCAATTGAAAAGGAGATATTAAAGTGAGAGGTAAAGTAAACTTTATTGTATTGGTGGCAATTGCGTCCATTACGTCTACTGCTGTGTTTGCTGGTGACATCAAAGTAAATATAGAAAATATCCGCAATGATAGGGGGCGTATGCAAATTGCTGTTTTTAACAGTGAGGCATCATTTGACCAACAAAATGCCGATAGTGCCTTTGCTGCTATATCCATTGCTGCTCGTAAAGGTAGTCAGAGCATCACATTACATGATGTTCCCTCTGGCAGTTATGCGATTGCCATTCATCATGACGAAAATGCCAATGGAGAGTTTGACGTAAGTGCTCGCAAATTCCCGGAAGAGGGCTTTGCCTATAGTAACAATGTTGGCGCAGACAAGGAAGTTACACCTTTTTCTGATGCGGTTTTTGATGTGTCTGATACTGGCGGCACACATAATATTGAAATGATTTATATTAAATAGGAGCAACGTTTATGGGTTTTTGGGAACATATTTACAATAGTTGGGCCATATATGAATGGGAGTTAGTTGCGGAAGATTGGTTCTTTGTTGCGGCGATGGCTATTTTTTCATTTGAGATTGTTATGCTGTTGTTCAAGCGCAAGATGAATCGAAATATAGCCGGTGATGCATTGGCCAATTTTGTAACGCTTGCCGCTCATCTTGGTATTGTTGCGCTGGTGGCGGGTGCTTACATGGTTAGTTTTTATTGGGTATATGAGAACTTTATTTTCACACAATTACCGAATAATATTTACACCATCGCATTATGTATTATTGCTTGTGACCTTGCTTATTATTGGGAACATCGTATGGCGCACCAAATCGGATTGGGATGGGCAACACATACGGTACATCACAGTTCTCCGCATTTTAATATATCTGTTGCGTATCGACATGGGCCACTTGATGCGATTTTTGGTTTACCATTTCACCTTCCCGTTGTCGCAATTGGGTTTGATCCTATTTTGGTTTTATTTTCTGCAGCAATGGTTCAGTTATTTCAAACTGCCCTTCACACAGAAGTTGTTGGAAAGTTACCACGATTTATAGAGGCAATTTTTAATACTCCTTCACATCACCGTGTTCATCATGGGTCAAACAGGCAATATCTGGATAAAAACTATGCCGGTATTTTGATTATTTGGGACAAAGCCTTTGGTACTTTTGCCGAAGAAGAAGAAAAGGTCGTTTATGGTGTGTTACCACCGATTAAGTCAAATAACCCGTTTGTTGTATTTTTCCATGGTTTTGTGAGGCTTGGTAATAAAGTCAAGCGCACCAAGGGATACGCAAATAAATTGGCGTGTCTTTATAAAGGACCCGGATGGGAAGCTAAAATAAATAAGGGAGTAAGTGAAAATGAATAATATATGGACATATGTCGGTGTCGCACTGCTTGGTTGGGTAGGGTACGACCTGTATGCTGGTTATACCTTGTTGTGGGATATTATTTATCGTGAAACAGACCCTGTGAGCTATTGGATTGTATTAGCGATATGGTTTGCGTTAGCTGTCAGCTGTTTTTTCTCGTGGGGTGAGGAATGACTGATAAACAATCAAAAATGATACATCACTTACCGGTTGAGGCATATACATCCAAAGAGTGGTTCGACAAAGAGCAAGAACTTATTTTTTCAAAGACATGGTTTTTTGCAGGATTTGTTGAGGATATAAAAGAGCCTGGTGATTTTGTTTCTGTGCAGGCCGGGTTGAATAACATCTTTATTATCAAAGGCCATGATGGGCAGTTGCGCGCGTTTCACAATATATGTCGTCATCGCGGGACGCAGCTTCTACGTGCGGCGGGAAATGGTGGTAAAGCCATAACATGTCCGTATCATGATTGGACATATAATTTTAAGGGCGATTTAGTAGGGGTTCCTGAACATAAGGATGAATTCGCAGATATTGACAAAAAGTGCCATGGTTTAAAAACTGCATCGGTTGGAATATGGCGTAGTATGCTTTTTGTGCATCCTGACCCTGATGCGATTTCTGTTGAAGAGTGGTTCGCACCTGTTGAAAGTCATCTGGGGCCGCATAAGGTAGAAGACCTTGTGGAGTATCCTAATACTTCTACCCGCCATGAAATTAAGGCTAACTGGAAAGTTGTGGTGGAAAATTATATTGATGTCTATCATTTGGCACATTTGCATTCTGGTACATTGTCTATGTACGATCATAAAAGTGCGAAATTTGGATTTTATGGCCCTCATTATGCGTTTAAAGAACCTTTGAAAGATGTGTATGCGCAAGATATTAAGAAGAATGCGCCGTATCCTCTTGTTGTGCCTGAAGATAGTTTGGGTGCGTGGGTTCCTATGTTGTTTCCCGGATTTGGGTTGGCTGAAAGTGAATGCACATGGTCAATATTTCATATCATACCTATCTCTCCTGATCTTAGTGTTGTTGAAACAAGAACACGTATGAAGGATGCTTCATATTGGGAGTTTGGTAAGCAAGCCTCGAAATCTGCAGGTTTTTGGAAAGGAAGAATTCGTGGTAAATATGCTAAAGGCTTAAGTGACGATGATCCTATGGCGTCTGGGGATTTTATGGCCGAAGATGTCTATGCCTGTGAACAACAGCAAGCATCATTTAAAAGCCCTAATTTTGATGTCGGGCCAGCCGCAAAGAATGGTGAACAGCCTATATTAGATCATCAAAAAGTTGTTCTTAAATGGCTTGGTAAGTAGAGGTATCTGTTTAAATCAGGCCAATTATTTTTGTAGTGTAAAGTTTGCGCTCTGTGTTTTTCGGGAGTTAATTTATAAATCTTGTTATTGAATTCCTAACTTTTAAGTGTTAGTGTTTCGTATATGAGGTATTTTGTTTTAATTCTTAGCACCATTGCATTTGCGTTCACGGTTACCGTGAGTGTTGCCCATGCCTGTGTTGATGTACCTCAAGATATAACCGCAGATTCCGTTTCTCACGCTCACTCTGATATAGAGGATAATGAGCAAAAATCATCATGTGATTGTGATATGATGTGTGGTCACGGATGTGTTCATCATCATGTTATTAGTTATGATGAAGGTGCCAGTTTACTGCTTTCCCAAGGTTATAAAGGTAATAAAATCGGAGAATCGCAAGTCGTTCTCAGTGATTTTGTTTACGGCCTCAAACGCCCCCCTAAATCATAATTTAATCAGCAATATGCGTGTTTAAAGACAGGCTATTTGCGTCTTAATTTTGTGCACAATGTATTCTAAATGCATGTGTGCACGTGATTTATATTTCCCAAAATAGGATAAAATAATGAATAGACTACTTTATACGGTAGTGGCGGCTTTATGTGTATCGCCGACCACATATGTAAATGCGGAGACGCTGGATAAGCAACAAGCTTTTATTAAAGCTCTCCATAATAACCCAAGCTATCGCGCAGCTTTGGCAGATATAAGATCTGCAGAAGGGCAAAGAGCACAAGCATCTTTATTGGTTAACCCTAATGCTGTTTTTGAAATAGAAAACTTTGCAGGAGAGGATGAGCAGGAAGGCTTCGATGGTGCTGAACTAACCTTTGGTATTGAACAGACTATAGAAATCGGTGGAAAGAGAAAAAACCGAACCAGTATTGCAGATTATGATGTTAAAATAAGTCATGAGCAGGCAAAAGCACAAGCATTGAGTTTGTTAGCGGAAACTGAATATGCCTTTATTCGTTTGGCTGTGGCGGAAGAGGGGCTCAAGCTAGCTGATCGACGCTTGGGTTTGGCCGATAAAACCCATGATATTGTCAAAAACCGTATCGGTGCAGCCAAAGCACCTGAAATACAACATACGAAAGCTGATATTGAGAAGGCCTCTGCAGAAGTTGAAAAAAGGCAGGCACAAAAGGAATTGTTGAGTGCTAAGAATAATCTGGCGCGAATTTTGGGTGGTTCTGAGGATGCTGAAGGTATCAGTGTGGATGTGTCACTTGATAAGCTTCCGCAATTGATGGACAGGCAAGTCATGATAGATGCTTTGCAACAATCTCCACAGGCGCGGATGCAGCAATTCATGAATATGAGGGCTAAGTCTTCTTTGAGCCTTGCGCATTCATATTCTTTGCCAGATCCAACATTTGGTATAGGGGTGCGTCGTTTTAATGAAAATGACAGCACAGCATTAATAGCCAGTATTTCTATACCGATTCCGGTTTTTAATCGCAATCAGGGGGAAATAGTAAAGGCACAGGCCGATGTCGTAAAAGCCGAAGCAATTGGTCAAGCATCTTATTTGACACAAGAGCAGTCAGCAATTGACGCATGGGAAAGCCTTTCTTCCGCCATAGAAGAAACGAAGCGCTATCAAAGTGAGATTATACCCAGTGCACGAAAGGCATATAATCAGGCCGATGAAGGGTACAGTCGAGGGGCTTTTTCCTTTTTGGATTTACTGGATGCACAACGCACATTGAACGAAGTGCAAGAGGCGCATTTGAAAAGCATCCTCAACCTTTATCAAGCAAAAGTACAAGCAGAGTTTCTTATGGGTACACATGAGACTCTTGTTCAAAACATTAATTCCTCTAATGAAGGAGAAACAAAATGAAAAAATTAATTATAACAACTGCGCTTGCTGTGTGGTTTATTTCACCGTCTATGAGCGTAAGTGTATACGCGCAGGATCATGATGATCATGGTCACGAAGAGCAACATGAAACACATGATAATGCCAAGGGGCACGCCCCTGATGATGGCGGAGAGCATAATGACCATGGTGAAGAAAAAGATGACCATGATGGTCATGGGCATGACAGTCATACAAAAAAGGACTCTCATGATGATCATGGGCACGGAAGTACTGGTGATGGTCATGATGATCACGAAGAAGGTAAAACGGAAATAGATCACGACGCGGCTAAGCGTGCTGGGGTTGTGGTTGAGGCGGTGTCCGCTGCTACTATTAACAACACCTCATCACTTACGGGACGTATCGTAATAAACCAAAATAATAAAGCATATGTTCGTGCTCGCTTTCCGGGGATAGTGCGTGGTGTCACTGCTAATCTTGGTGAAATTGTTAAAAAAGGGCAAGCTCTGGCAATTGTAGAAAGCAATGAGAGTTTAAGAAACTATACTGTGAAATCTCCAATTGATGGCGTTATTTTAGAGCGTAATACCAATATAGGGGACGTGGCAAATGGTGAGGCTTTGTTCATGATCGCGGATTTGACGCAGGTTTGGGCAAAATTCCATGTGTTTCCCAAGGATGCAGATTCTATAAAAGTTTCACAAGATGTTCGTGTTCATACTTTGGATGAGCGAAAAGTCGGTAATGCGCCAATCGGTATGTTGTTTCCAACTGCAGACGCACTAAGCCAGACAATGGTCGCTATTGTTCCTTTATCAAATGAAAATGGTCTATGGCGTCCCGGAATGACAGTAGAAGGAGACGTTAGCGTGTCAAAGCAAAGCACTCCTGTGGCCGTACGTGTATCCGCAATTCAAACGATGGAAGATAAGTCCGTAGTCTTTGTTCGTAATGGCAAAAGCTATGAGATGGTAAACGTGAAAACAGGTATCAGTGATAGTAATTACATAGAGATAAAAGATGGCCTTGATGTCGGTCAGGAATATGTAAGTGATGGCAGTTTTATCATTAAGGCCGACATCCTAAAAGCAGGTGCAGAGCACCAACACTGAATTATAATTAAGGAATAAATTATTATGTTAGAAAAAACGATTGAACTTTCAATACGTCATCGCTGGCTTGTTTTAATTGCGGTGCTTGGCGTATGTGTCTTGGGTATTTATAATTTTAAGCGTCTGTCTATTGATGCTGTTCCCGATATCACCAACGTGCAAATACAGATTAACACCGAGGCTGCGGGATATACTCCACTTGAAGCTGAGCAACGTATTACATTTCCTATTGAGACGGCTATCGCCGGTATTCCTAAACTGGATTATACGCGTTCTATTTCTCGATATGGATTGTCTCAAGTTACTGTTGTCTTTGAAGAGGGTACGGATATTTACTTTGCCAGACAGCTCTTATCCGAGCGTCTATCAGAGATAAAGGGTGAGCTTCCTGAAGGTATAGAACCCATGATGGGGCCTATTGCTACGGGGTTAGGCGAGATTTATATGTACACCGTAGAGGCGGAAGATGGTGCGGTTAAAGATGACGGTAGCGCTTATACCCCTATGGATCTGTTAACGATACAAGAGTGGGTAATTGTACCACAGCTTCGAAACCTAAAAGGTGTAATAGAAATAAACACGATAGGTGGTTATGAACAGCAATATCACGTTATGCCATATCCAGAGAGGTTATTATCATATGATCTAACTATTACAGACCTTATTGATTCCCTGGAGAGCAATAACAATAATGTTGGTGCGGGATATATTGAAAAATATGGTGAGCAATATTTGATACGTGTTCCTGGCCAAGTTAAGGGCATTGAAGATATTAGTAATATAATCATTGCAAAGCGTGATGAGGTGACTATTCGTGTCATGGATGTTGCAGATGTCGCGCTGGGGTCTCCGCTTCGCACTGGTGCGGCAACACAAAACGGTGAAGAGGTCGTTCTTGGAACTGCGATGATGCTGATGGGCGAAAACAGTCGTGAAGTCGCGCACCGCGTGGCAGAACAGCTTCGTATAGTTAATGATTCATTGCCGGAAGGGGTGAATGCAGTTCCTGTCTATGACCGAACATCGTTGGTGGAGCGTACAATTAAAACCGTAGAGAAAAACCTTGTTGAAGGTGCTTTGCTTGTAATTGTAGTTCTGTTTTTGTTGTTGGGTAATTTTAGGGCTGCATTAATCACTGCCCTTGTTATTCCGGTTACTATGTTGATGACGATTACAGGTATGGTCGAAAATCGGGTGTCTGGTAATTTGATGAGCTTAGGCGCATTAGATTTTGGTCTGATTGTAGATGGTGCGGTTATTATTATTGAAAACTGCTTGCGCAGATTCGGTATGGAACAGCATAGGCTTGGGCGTTTATTGACTAAGGATGAGCGTTTTTCATTGGCTGCAAAAGCATCGGCGGAAGTAATAAAGCCAAGTATCTTTGGTATTTTAATTATTACAATTGTTTATGTTCCGATATTCGCACTTACCGGTGTCGAAGGTAAGATGTTCCATCCTATGGCTTTCACCGTGGTGGCAGCGTTGTTGTGTGCATTGTTACTTTCTTTGACATTTGTACCTGCTGCTGTGGCAACCTTTATAACTGGCAAGGTTCATGAAAAGGAGAATATCCTTATGAGAGGCGCTAATAAGGGCTATGAGCCACTGCTAAAGTGGAGTTTGAGAAAGCCTGCTACTGTGTTTGTGTTCGCTTTTGTTATGGTGGTGGCTAGCTTGTTTGGTGCATCACGTATGGGATCGGAGTTCATACCTAGTCTTGATGAAGGTGATATTGCGATGCATGCAATGCGTATTCCCGGAACAAGTATGAGCCAGTCAGTGGAGATGCAATATGATGTTGAAAAAACAGTTGCGTCTTTTCCTGAGGTACAAACAGTGTTCAGTAAAATTGGAACGCCAGAGGTCGCGACTGACCCTATGCCACCAAATGTTGCGGATACTTTTGTTATCTTGAAACCAAGTAAATACTGGCCTGATCCATCGATGACAAAGGCAGAATTGGTCAAGAACATTGAAGAGGCTGTTAAAGAGTTGCCGGGGAATAACTATGAGTTCACCCAGCCAATACAAATGCGCTTTAACGAGTTGATATCTGGTGTTCGGTCTGATTTAGCCGTTAAATTGTACGGAGACGATTTGTCACAATTACTGAAAACGGCACAAGATATTGAGGCTGTAGTCAAAAAGGTAGATGGAGCAGCTGACGTTCGTACAGAGCAAGCAGATGGTCTGCCAACCTTAAGCATTGTGCCTGATCGCAAGCGCCTTGATTTGTATGGCTTGAATGTTGCAGATGTTCAGGATGTTGTTCAAATCGCCATGGGTGGTCGTGAGGCTGGTCAGGTGTTTGAAGGGGACAGACGTTTTGATTTGGTTGTCCGCCTTCCTGAAAAACTGCGCACTGACATTAAGAGTCTTGAGATGTTGCCGATTCCACTAAAAGCAGCAGAAAAGGACGGTGTTGATGATGTGCCGGATTATGTGCCATTGAAAGAGGTCGCTGATTTGGATATTGCTTATGGTCATGCTCAAATTAGCCGTGAGAACGGAAAGCGTCGTATATTTGTCACGGCAAATGTGCGCGGACGTGATCTAAGCGGTTTTGTTCAGGACGTGCAAAAGGCTGTGCGAGAGCAAGTTGATATTCCTGCGGGATATTGGGTTAGCTATGGCGGTACGTTTGAGCAATTAATATCTGCACGAGAACGTTTGATGGTTGTTGTGCCTGTTGCTTTGCTGCTAATTTTTGGCTTGCTTTTCATGGCGTTTAATTCGGCGCGTGCGGCTTTGCTTGTCTTCTCTGGTGTGCCTTTGGCGTTAACCGGTGGTATAGCTGCATTAATGCTTCGTGGTATTCCGTTATCCATTACGGCTGGTGTTGGCTTTATCGCTTTGTCTGGTGTTGCCGTGCTTAATGGGGTGGTCATGCTGTCCTTTATTCGTGATCTTGAAGCGCAAGGAAAACCACGCGAAGAGGCAATTATAGAGGGCGCATTGACAAGGCTTCGCCCTGTTCTAATGACGGCACTTGTAGCGTCCCTTGGGTTTGTGCCTATGGCATTTAATATAGGCGCAGGATCAGAGGTGCAAAGACCTTTGGCGACGGTAGTTATAGGCGGTATTATTTCTTCTACCATATTGACTCTGTTGGTCTTGCCGGCACTTTATAAATGGTTTCCAAATGGCCTAAAGATCCATCGTAGAACGTAAAAAGCGATTTATTTACGATAAAAATACTTATTATCAAATAGCACCATCCATGATTATATTAAACATGGGTGGTGTTTTCGTAGACGTTGTAGATTTGTGTGGAATTCTATCATAAAATTGATTTTTCTATATACATTTCAAATTATCATGAAGTATACGTCACGTATGAATGAAGAGCACAAAGCCTTAATTGGGCTGCATATATCAGTTTTTCTTGTCGGAGTTACAGGGTTGTTAAGCAAGCTTGTAACAACATCTGCTGTTTTTATAGTTTTTGGGCGTGTGTTATTTGCTTCTGCTGCTTTGGTTTTGATACTGAAGTGTCGCAAGGAAAGTATTTTGCCTAAAACAGTAAAAGATGCTTTTGTTTTTATTGCGTTGGGAGCTTTGCTAAGTTTTCATTGGTATGCGTTTTTTCATTCTATAAA
The DNA here is from genome assembly GCA_050633325.1 of Alphaproteobacteria bacterium. Taxonomy (GTDB): domain Bacteria; phylum Pseudomonadota; class Alphaproteobacteria; order Micavibrionales; family Micavibrionaceae; genus UBA1672. The sequence continues at coordinate 47,474 of JBOEGH010000013.1, read as the reverse complement.
GCTATCAAGCGTTGCCATAGGCTTGTTGACCTTTGCCACATTTCCTTTTTTTACAACATTTCTAGAGCCAGTGTTTTTTCGCACTGTTTTAAAATTAAGGGATGTTGCTTTGGCGTTTTTGTGTTGCTTTGGTGTTTGGCTCATCGTTCCTGAGATTGACTTATCCGAAGATTATGGCCAAGGGGTTGTCTGGGGGATACTGTCCGGGGCAAGCTACGCTTTTATATTATTGGTTAATAAGAAATATGTCGCAAGTTACTCACCACTTAATTTGACGCTGTATCAATGCTTTGTGGCACTGGTTATTACATCTCCAATAGTTTTCCTAATGCAAGAAACTGTGATGGCTATGGATTGGATATATTTGTTTTTCAATGGTGTTATTTGCACTGCGATTGCCCATACACTTTACATTTATTCTTCTCGTTTTATTGCTGCAAAAACCATAAGTATTGTGACGATGCTGGAGCTTATATACGGTATTGTATTGGCTTATTTGATCTTAGGCGAGGAGGTAGGGGTGTCTATGGCGGCTGGTGGTTGTATTATAATGTTTGCTGCATATCTTTCTTCTAGAAAATCTTAAGTATTTTATAAATGTTGAACGCTATAACTTGACTGTGCTTATATAGGCCGATGGTGATGAAAACAGTTATATTTGATATTGATGGTACGCTTGCGGATATATGTCATAGGCGTAAATTCTTGGATCAGGACAAACCTGATTGGGAATCGTTTAATGATTTGATGGGTGATGATTCTCCCAATCTTCCAATTGTTGAGCTGTATAGAACTATTTGGGATAGCGGTAAATATGATGTTGTGATTACTTCCGGTCGTTCTGAGCGTGATCGCAAGGTAACAGAGCAATGGCTTATATGGAATGAGATACCTTTTGAACGGCTGGAGATGAGAGCCGACGGCGATAACCGTGCCGATAATGTAATTAAGGAGGAAATCTTACTTAAATTGCAAGGTGAGGGAAAAGATATCTTATTCGCCGTTGATGATCGGCAGCAAGTAGTAGATATGTGGCGAAAAAATGGAATTACGTGTTTGCAGTGTGATGTAGGTGATTTTTAAAGCAGCGATACTAATTGTGCTTATTAGTGTCCAGTTTTGCTATATCGGTGCTGTTTGATACCTTTGTTCCAGCTGTATCTTTAACAGTAATTCGCATTTTACAAGATATATTATTCATAATTAGTTTACCACAGGCATCATGTAAATCTTGCTTTGAACCGCTATATATATCATACCCGTCAATAGTTTGATTTGTTTTGCTTAGTCCATCTAATGCATTATTACCATACATCTTCATCATTAAACCTTGGAGCATGGTTCCTAGGCTGCTTTTTCCTTTTGATTGCAGTGCCATGCTGTATTCATATGATAGATCAGATGCAAAGTTTGTAATGTGGTTTTCGTCTAATTCTGAAATAATATCATATTCGACAAATCCGCGGTTTTCTTTGAAAAGCAAATCAGTAGCAGGAACAATGTCCCCTTTATAGGTGATAGTTATGATTTCTGGAGTTGGGTTGCCTAAGCTTTTCTTATTTTTTGGTGGTTTAGGTTTTAACAGATATCGCCCTGGAGGTACTTTGGAGAATAGGTAGAACCCGTCGAATGCAACTTGCGCATCAATTGTTTCATTGCTGCGCCCGTCCATAGGGTGCAGTTGTAAGAAGAAGCGGCCAATATTTTTCTTCTCTCCAGTTGTTGTTTTTAGGTATGTAGTTCCATCAACTTCGCCGGCCATATGAATGGGTATGTCGAAATCGTGGCGTTGCCCACCAAGGGGAAGGATGGATCGTCCTGGGCGCCCGGGTACCATCAGGTGGTCGGGTAGGGTGTCTTGATTTATTATGATATCCGTTGGCACACCCGGGGAAAGTCCGGTTAATACAGCGTATCCGTTTTCATCAGTATCACTTCTTTTTCTGGCATTTAAGCTTTGCACCATAACTTCGGCCAACGGCTCATCTATTTCTTCGTTAAAAATAAGGTCGCCATCATGATCCAAATATACATGAGCATTAACAATTCCGCGACCGATCACATTAACGCTTGTGATTTCCGGCGTCAGTTGCCTTTTGGTGTTAACCAGACTGAAGTTAAGGTTCACGCCTGCGCGGATGTCATCGCTTGATGTCGCTTCAAGAAAAGGAGTTGTGCGAAAGTATTCGTTTTGGTATGTGAGGTTTAATCTTGCCGATGAAAAATCGTCTACTGGGTTGTGATCCCAAAGTAGGTCAACGGTTTTGTTGTTGCCAAAACGGTAATACCCTTGGGCAAAATATCTCTCAATTTGTGACACGGGAAGTATTCTGTAATCAAATCCTCCACGAACATAGGCGCGTCCAAGGTTTCTACGTAAGCTAAAGCTGTAACCGAGTTCGTCTTCACGTGCATCTTCGTAATCATATCCGTCGAAGGCTAATGAGTTATTGATATTGAAGCCTTGAATATTAGCTGATGCACCAAAGTTGTGGCTGTGTTGGCTTTCTCCACTATTGAAATAGTTGTAATTACTATTAAAGAGAAGGTTTCCCCCTTGAAACCAACCTCCTTTTTTAAGAGTCCTATTTGCACTTATATCGGCTCTTAGAATATTGTTATTTATGGTGTCTATTGATGCGTACTGGTCAGTTTCTAGTCTAAGTCCCGCCGATAATTTCCAGTCACCAATATTCCTACGAGCAGAGAATGCGGCAGCCATTTCAGATTGGTCGTCTATTCCAAAAGTTGCTCCGAATATTGTTTCATTAAGAACAAAGTTTGTCCCTGCGCTCAAAAAGTTAAGGCGGTCTCCGTCAGTTGGGGTGGATCGCAGTCCAAGGGAAATATAATTCCCCCCTAAAACGGTGCTGTATTGCGCGGAAAAGTCAAGTTTGTCTGTATCTTCATCATCGGATGGTGTTTTTTCGTATGTTTGTGTTCCGTCTACTGTAAGGGAAACATCATAGATACCCTTTTGTGAAAGAAGCAGTTTTTCGTTTACGGGAATGTTCACTGTCTCTTTTCTTATTTCCCCTTGTAAGCCGTAGAAAAGAATTTCAAAATCGTTGTCTCCAGCGAACAAGGCTATATCAGTGAAGCGATACTCTCCATTATTTGCGACACGTTGTGTTTCTATTAATGCGCCGTTACGGTAAAGCTCAACATCCCAGTCAGGTATACTTGTTCCCTCTATGATGGTTGTTTGAAAATCGTTTGTTTGTAAAGGGTTGTTTGTTACACGTGCGCCAAGTCCGGGGGATGAGCCGCCGCTTAAGGAAACAGGACTGGAAGTGATGTCCCCCGCCTCATAATATGTGGCCTTTAGAGGGCCTAGTAAATCAGCATTTTCAGATCTGTTGGATAGATGGGCTACAACACTCTTTATGCCATCTTCGCTGTCGCGATTTATATTGATTCGTGATTCATGCCCTAAAATTTGCCCATCTGATGATATGTTTGTTGATTCAACATATTTACCAACTTTCGATGTTCCAGGGCGGTTATATCTGACACGTTCGTTTATGTTCAGTGCGCTTAGAGCTATTGTCCTTTTAGCCTGCGGGGTTCTTGGTAATGTGGCTATATTGTTTTGGGTGATAAGGTCTATTTTGCGTTCTTGGCGTCGAAAACGATCAACGGTGGGAATGGGGTATGACGATTCAACTTTTATATATTGTTGGGAGAAGTCAAATTCAAACTTAAATCCCATCCAGTCTTCGATTGCTTTGGCAGATATGAAGGTAAGGCCATCCTCGAATACCGCGTCTGTATCATAAACATGATATTCCTCACCGCGAGAGACAACTTTTTTATCAGGTATGTTGATGTCTATAAGCCAATCTTCACGCAGGAACCATCCTGAGCCCACACCTGTTGTGTCATTAAATTCTATTGGTATGCTAAAGACGAAGACGATATCCGATAGAGATAAATAAATTTGATTATTTCTTTTTATCGCAAAGATATCAGTGTCAAAGATAAGTTGTCCCACAAGTGGTCGAAATAGTAGGGTGGTTCCGTCTGAAACGTTCGATAATCCTTTGGATGCGACTTGTGTTTTGCTTTTTTCAACAGCATAAATAGGATCAAGTGCACCCACAAATTTTTTTGCTAATGCTTTTAAATTTTGTTGTTTAATGTCATTATCACTGGCATATATAGTGCTTGGGTATACGGTGTAGCCCAATAAAAAACACAAAACAGATAATTGTTTAAAAGAATATGTTGGCATAAAACATGTAACTTTAGGGGTTGATTTGAAAATTAAGGAGTATAATTAAGCTAATGTTAATAATTAGATTGTAAAGTGTTCTGACTGCGTGTAAAGTTTTAATTCAAAGTTTCAAAATAAAGGAGTTATTTTCATGAGACAAATCAAAACTAAAAAGATACTGGTTGCTGCCCTTATGTGCGGCGCATTCGTATCACCGGCTATGGCGCAGGTTTCTGTTCCTGTAACTGCTTCCGTACAAAATACTGTCACTGTCACTCCAACTCAAGGTATTGATTTTGGTGTTATTGTTGCTGTTCCTGATGGTACAAATAATGTTAATGCGGTTATGGGTACCGATGGCACATTGGTGGTTACGGCTGATGGTGCTGGTACATCTGCTATTGCAATCGTTGATGACAGCGCGGCGCAGCCTGCTATTGTAACAGTAACGGACGCGGCAGACACTGCTACTCTTCAAGTTACAATTAGTAATGTTGTTGGTCCTGCTAATAATGGCGAATCATTTGCAATGGATACTTTCACTTACCGTCGCAATGGTGAGCTTTCTGAACAGTCGGCGACTGTCGGTACACCATTTACTCTAACTTATGCAGATAATGCAGGCGCAGGTAGTACGATTGCAATTGGTGCTCGTATTGTTGGTGCTGGTGCAAATGATTACACTGAGACAACGCCATATACTGGTTCTTTCGATGTAACTGTTGCGTACTAGGCAAAGTGAAGATTAATAGAAATAAAGGAATTATTTAAAATGAAAAAATCTATGAAAAAAGCATTATACACTGCGTCATTTCTTTCTGCCGCTATTTTGTCATCTAATGCAATGGCTCAGGCCAATGTTGCTAACGTTACGTCAAGCGTAACTGTTAATAACTCAATCACAGCTGCTTTGGGGAATACCGGTCTTAACTTTGGTGTTGTTGCCTTGGTTCCTGGTGTTGATGGTTCTGCCGGTGGTGAAAGTGATGAAGATATGGGCGCAACTGCTACTGTTAGTTCTGGCGGTGTTTTATCTGCTGCTGCTATTGAGACAGGTGCGGATGGTACTGATGTTCAGGCTGTGGCATCTGTTGTTGATGACACAAACGCTCAAGCTGCGCTGATAAATCTATCTGATGCTGTTGATACATCTACTTTGAATGTCACAATCGATAATGTTTCTGTTCCTACATCAGGATTTAATACATTGGCTCTTGATGGCTTTTTGACAAGCTATAATGGTGGTACAGAATCAGCACCTAGAGACCTAAGTAGTGGTTCAGTATCATTTACTGAAACTTTCTCCAGTTCTTTTGGTGGTGGTACAAACACTCTTTCTATCGGTGCAACTATCACTGCTGCTGAAGGTGACACAATCAACGAGACTGCGCCATATACTGGTTCTTTCGATGTGACTGTAAGTTACTAATATCCAGACAATATATAATTAATAAAAACCTGTCACTTGTGGCAGGTTTTTTTACGTGTTAATGTCCTTAAAAAGCGATAGGAAACACTATGAAAAAATTACTTGCGAATGCCTTTCTGGTAACTTTAATTGTTCTGTCTTACTTTCCCAAAATTGCAGAAGCTCGTGTTGATATCGTACCGCGTAGAGTGGTTATAGAGCCTCGTGATCGTAGTGGTGAGGTCACTATTTTAAATATATTTGATAAGCCAGGGCTCTATCGCATAAGCACAATTCATTACCTTCAGAATGAGGATGGCTCTTATGAAAAGCTAGATACCCCTAATTCTGAATTTTTTAATCCTGATAAACATGTAAGAATTTCTCCTAAACAGTTTGAAGTATCACCGGGTGGGCGTCAAAAAATTCGTATATCTGTTAGAAAACCTGAGGCACTACCGGATGGTGAGTACCGTTTTCATCTAGTGGCAACGCGTTATGATACTTTGTCACAAGAGGAAGCGGAAAAAAATAACCCTTCGGGCAATGTTACAGTTTCAATGAAGATGAATTTAGGCGTTTCTATCCCAGTTGTCATTCGCCATGGTGATGTTAATGTTGAAACGGAAATTAAGGATATTTCTTATAAACCACAAGGGCAGGCTAAATCAGTTAACTCTGTTGCTGGGGAGCTACATCTGACTGTTACAAGAAACGGTAATATAGGGACTTTGGGCTCTATTAGGGCTTATTTAAATGGTGATCGAATAGGGGCGCTATCTAATTTAAACGTATTTACTGATGTTGAAAAACGCATTATTAACCTCCCTTTGAAGGTTGACCCACGCGGTAAGGGGAAGATAAATATAGTATATTCCGATGATGATGGTAATATATTTAATGAAACTACTGCACAATTCTAGATGTGTTGGGTGTGTATGACTAAACTGAAACCAAATAATAGAAAAACTAGTCGCTTTAACATCAATGTTTTAAAGTATGCGTCATGTGTGTTTATGTTCTTTCCGTCTGTTGTTTCTGCCCAGACTGTTACAACAGATCAGAATTTTTCGTTTGGTAAGTTTGCTCTTTTGGATTTTTTGAATGTAGAAAATATTGATATTGCTAGCGGTGGTACGGTAACAAAAACATCTGATATTTTCTTTATAGATGATCCGCAGCGCGGTATATATACGGTTACAGATGGGCCTCCATTAACTAATTATACTGTTAGTATCACAGACAGCGATGACCTTTTAATTCCAGGTACTTTGGGAACATCAATGTCGTTAAAAAATATCCAATCAGGCCCTGAAAATAAACGCACCGACGTAAATGGAGAGGCGCAATTTTGGCTTTATGGTCGTTTGGAAACTCGCGGTAATATGAGTTATCAAGATCAAACTCTTACTCGTAATATTGAGATTGAAATCATATTCGATAATTAGTATAGGTTTGGTTATCTGGCATATGAAAGGTTATATATGCTGTTTATCTCAAGCTAATATTTTATTTATTGCTTTGTATTTATTATATTCTTAATGGAATATATCGAAATACTGTCTGTATAAAGGGTTTTTCGTATCTTTTTTGATCGTTACTATCTTGGAAATAGATTTGCCCGCATTGAGTGAAATAATTATTTCATGCCCGTTTTGATCTTTTACAACAGTTACATCATCAATGATTTTTGCTTTGTTGCTTATTTTTTGTGGTGAGAAACTGTATTCGGGCGCATCTGTTTTTATAAGAAGTAGTAATTCTTCGTTATCAAAGTCAAGTTTAGTTGTTATTTTTGCTGTTGCGTCAATGACGATACGTGTTTTATCTGCGTGTTCGCCAATTCTCAAATCTTTAATGGAGGTTTTTCCATTATTTTCAGGCTGTTTTTTCTCTTTGATTTTGGTTTCTTCTTTGTCTGCGCTAACAAGTGGAGTAGGAGCAGCGGTAGGAGCATTCGTTTCTTCATTTACCAGAGGTGGTTGTAATTCTGATTCGTTGTTTGGAATAACCTCTGAATTAACTTCAGTTATTTTAGGCTCAGACAATAAAGTTTTCAATTGTCCGACTAAATCTTCTATTTCTGTTTCTATTGCGACTAATCGTTTTATCGATGGCATTACTTCATCAACATCATCGCGAATGCGTTGTACGGTGTTTTCTAAACGGTCAGTACGTTCGTCACCACCAAGTTTTTCTGAGAAAAGCCTGTCACTGTTTATCCCCTTGATGGGAGAGAAGCGCTTGTCCGCTGTTTTAGAATCGAAATCCCCCGCCATGTCCGTACGTGGTGCAGCTAAGGTATTGATTGCAGTACTTGAATTATTTTCAAATATCGAGCACGCGCTTAGACCACCTAAAATGATTAGGTAAAAAGTCACAGCAATAGTTTTTACTAGCTTCTTCAATGCGATGGTCACTTGAATATTTAGAACGCCAGAATAGGCGTAAAACGAACATAGTTATTATAATACTATTATATAGTATTTTGAAAGCAATAATATTATTTTATCTGTGAAAACATGCTTTGTTTTCAATAGTTAGTTAGATTTTTATAAAAAAATTAATACATCTTTTTCAAAGATAAGAATATGCATTGTGGGAAGTGTTTTACATTCTATGGTATATGTTAAATTATACTTTTTACGCATGATTGTTTAGGGTGAAAGTAAGGGGGGAGTTATGGATATTTTTAAACATATAGCAGTGCCGGGTGAATTTAAGCATCTTGAGGTGAGCGGCCGTCTTTTATCGCCCGCTTCTAGAGCAAAAGAGGATATAAATTGCGCGTTTATCAGGAAAAATGAGACCTTTATTGAGCTTGAGGATTCTCATCGTATTTTTAGGTATATACAAATGCCGGATAATTTGCTTTTGGGCTATGATATTAGTTGGAGGAGTTGTGACACTTATCAATGGTATGGACGCGATATTGACCGCCAGAACCAATGTGGTATTTGGGATTTAAATACGGGGCGAAATGTATTGAAACTGAAGGGGCTTCATTTTGGCTTTCCTCTGGGGGCTCAGATGCTTGATGATAAGCGTGTGATCACGTGGGGAGAAGATTTTCTCATTAATGTGTGGGATCGCAATACTGGTGATTGTCTGGAAAAAATTCCGGTTGGTATAGGTACGCGATCTGACTATAGATACCCTGAACCTGATGATGATGAAAAATTGAAGGAAAAAATTTGGAGGCAGGAGATAGATCAAAAATCAGCAGAGCATCATATGAAAATGCAGGCGAAATATAGTGATGAAGAATTTGATGAATATATGGAACGTGAAGCAAAAAGTTTGGAGAAAAAGAAAAAGCTAAATGAACAATATAGAGATCAAATGAGGAAAATATTTAAAAAGTATGGAAATGTTCCGTTCGTAAAAAGTGACACATTTAGTGGGTGGACAGATGAGAGGCGTAAAAATTATGTCGATAATCGTCAGGAATTGTCATTTAATTTAAGGTTTATCTTACCCGATACGGGCGGAAATACTGATCCGTTATATGCAGAGTATCAGGGTAGCAATCCTGAGCATATAGAATGGAGAAAATATGATGGTTATGACATATGGGATTGTTTTGATGAATTAACAGAAGTTAATGCAGGTTATTCGTTTGATCAAAAGTTAAAAGATGGACGATTATTCGTTACGGGTGAGTCATATGGATTAAGTGATAAAGGTTATATATGGGATGGTGGTCTTAACCTTACGATGTTACTTCAACCAGCATTGAAATCACCTTTTTCATGTGCCGAAGGTCAGGAAGATGACGGTGCGATATCTTATGATTCTGGCGATGTAAAGTTTTATGGGTATTGATAAAGATATGGCCATAATGTGAGGAGTATCACTTACGGGTTTAGTATATTTACCCGCTTGTTAATGAGTGACCTTCATATTATTTTTGTTTTAGTAATGGTTTGTTGTTTCTTTGTAAGGTCTTGTTTTATCATGTAATATTAGCGCTCTAAAATTTACCAATGATATTTATAAATGGCCCTTTGCTTTGATAATCCAGATCAGTTAAATCATCAGAAAAGTCAGTGAAGTTATACCCTGCACCTGCCTTTATATGTTGATTGAAATGCCTGTATGCACCAATTAGAGCACCTGATCTTGAATCCTCTGCTTCTGATACTTCTAGGTAACGCAGCTCTCCTGTTAAGTCCCATTTCTTGACAACATGCCAGTCTGCGCGTCCGATCAACAATAAAGCTTGGCTGTCGAAAAATTCAGAATCTGTGATGGTGTTATCACGTATCTCGCCAAACCGGTAACCGACTTTACCGCCAATAGACCATTTTGGTGTTAAGTCATAAATTGCATCGGCGGAAAATACATGACTGCGTTGTTCATAGTCGTTCGCGTCGTTAGATGCACTGCCGTCTAGTTGGCCGGGGCTGGCTAAATCTTGTAAATATTCATAACGGATCAGTGCATTAAATCTATCATTATCAACTGGGCGGTATGCATATCCCAGACCAAGTTCAATGAAGTCAGCATCCAGATTACTGCTTAAACCCGATTCACTTATCGCAAAATCTAAATCGGCAAGCACGCGCCAGTCAGGAACAAATTGATAAGACAGGTTGTTACTGACTAACCAAGATGTTCTGTTACCTTGTGTACCATCATCATCAAGGCGCAGCTCGACTGTTCCGCCATATCTGGTTTTATCGTTGTGATAACCAGAGGATAGGGATATTGCTGTTCGTTCTATATCTCCTGCGGATTCATCTGATATTGTACCATTTTCAAAACGTCCCCCCCATGTCCATTGGTCGCTTGCCGCAAGGTCTAGCCCGAATGAATGTATTAAACTTGATGAGTCATTATCAAATGTTTGGTGACGCTCCTCGGCGAATACAGAAATACTGTCGGAATATCTGGATTTTGCACCAACAGTCAGGTTAGAGCTTTTCCCGCGTGTTCCAATGTCACTGCGATCTGTATCAATGAGATAATTAGCGTAATAGCTTGTCCTGTCGGAGTGGGCATATTCAACGCCAACTTGGCCGCCCCATCCTTGGTTTCCTGTTGTTGCCTCGGCGGTTAGGCCAATGCGGTCATTGAAATCATAACGCCCACCAGCACCAATACGGTTGTTACGATCACGAGTACCATTTTTATTAATGGTCGCTTGCATCAGGCTATAGACTTCGTAGTTTTTCTTTTCACCTTCTTCAGTCGTCGGTGCATATAGGTATTTTAGAGCAATATCTGTGCGCTCTCCTGTTTCGGACAGTTTTTCACTGCTGCCGCCGACGGTACTGCTTGTATTACGATCATCGTGACGCATTGCTACGCTTACCGTTCTTTCGGGGCTTAATTTATGTTCGGCAATTATCTCTGCTGATGTAATATCACCTGTTTCGTCACCTGATTTATAGTCAAGTTTTGCTTCTAAGGTTGTTTTGTCTGTAATGGGGACGCTTGCGCTTAATCCATGTTGAAGGATTTGCTCGCTGGTTAATTGGCCGGGTGCGGAAAAACCATCTTCACGGCTTAGTGTATATGCATTGATACTGCCTTTTTGTTTTCCGTCTGTGACCTCGGAAAGATCAATGCCTATTTCGGCTCTATATGCGTCGGCCTCTATATTATCAGTTTTTGTTTGATCCAAGCTGTTAAAACTGAACCCGCCATCAACGGATGAAAGAGAGCCATTACCCGCACCGCGTGATCTCGCGGTTTCAAGTTTTATATATGTCCCCGGTTTATAACGTGCAGTTATATCAATACCGGTTAATGTCTGATCCAGACCTGATCCGTCTTGGTCATAGGCCGTAACACCGACACGAAGATTGTCATTTACCCAATGGCTGACGCGACCACCTTTTGTTAGGTTGTTGATTTCACTTGCGCTTGGTGTGAATTCATAACCGGCAACCAGATAAACAGGATTACCTGAAAGCGATCCGGTTTGGACGATTGTATTATTACTGGATGTTGAGCTTAAAGGTTCACGTAGTATCACACGCCCTTGGGTATAGTTGACTTCATAATCCTGACCGTATGTTAGATATTGCGTGTTCAGAACAATGCCTGAATCACGGTCTCTGGTTTCAATACGTAACCTTTCTGACCCAACTACGACATCTTGACCACGTAAATAATACAATGATCCACCGGTTCCGCGATGCTCCTCCAATGAAGAAACTGAACCTGGATCGGCGGCAAAGGCAGTGACTTCTGTTTTGCTTTCACCTTGGCTAGTTACTGTAGGGCTGACATATTCTGCGTTCGCTCCGTAAAGAGTGCGGCTGTAATTAACCAAATCTGTGCCTGTTATTTTTGTCTGAAAATTACCCCACATAACATGTGACTTATCTCTTTCCAGCTTTACATAGAATTTGCCTTGTGTTGGGGCATCTTCAATCGTTGTAGAATCATCACCATAGACTTGATAATATTTATTAGGGTCTATGCGTTTTAGTAAATGTCTCGGGTCTTTACTGGTAAAGTTAGAAAACAGGTCTTCTACCGGTTGTTCTTTCGTATCCGCACTGGCACTTAACAGCCAGACACCTTTAATTTTTCCCTTTGCATAAAATGCGAGTCTGCCATCTACATAGGCATCACCGTCGTATTTTTTACTGTTGTTACCTGTTACAAGATTTGCAGGGCCATCAACATCATTTTTACCGACCGTTAGATCTGCCAGTCCGACATAAAACCAATCTTGATTAGGTATGTATAAAGATCGTGTGAATTCCGCACGTGTGCCATCGGGTGAAATGGTTTCAATATCAACACTGTGGTTTCCGGCAGGCAAAATCTGGCGGTATGCAAAACGACCATTATTATCAACCGGGACGCTTGCGCCCATTGCGTTTACTTTTGTTCCTTGTGATATATTGTCGCCATTTATTGTTACGATACCACCTGATACGGGAATATTTTTGATTGTTAGGTGATTTTCACCATATCCAGTTAGTTTTTCCCTTTTTTCTGTGTCTTGATCGTCTAAAGGTCGGCTCTTATCCAATAACCGTAAAGCCATAGCACTGGTTTCATCAAAGCGGCCTTTATCATCATATACACGTAGAACATATTGTAATGATCGTTGGCCTGATCCTTTTGGAGATTGCCATTTTGCCTCATGTTCTAGTGAGGTGTCTAAATCTATAACAGTAAGCGGTGCTTTTTGTGTAGATTGTCCTTCTTCAAATATACGAACTTCTGCTTTATGTATGTAATAGCTGTAATTTGAATATGGGGTGAAGCTGACGTTTTCTCCACGCACAACATTTTGCGGGTAGGCAGTAATATTTAATGCTTGCGTGTCTTCCAACGGATCAAAACGCACCTGAATATTTGCCTTTTCTAATGCGACATCTTTACATCTTGTGACATCGGCGCTGTTTGACGTATCGCCTTTTGCAATAGGTTCTCCGTCAATTGATATACGAAATGGTAAATCTGTGCTTTGTGCTTTCCTATCTTTGCATGCGACTTCAATATTTTTTTCTTTATACCAAACTTGTATTTGTATTCGGCGGTTTGGGGAAAGGCATTCTTGGTATTCCTTTATTCCCAAAGTACTCTCATCACATTCGACTATTGGCTGCGTGTCACCTGCACCGGAAATATAGATCGAAGTTTTGGGGTTGTTCAGAGTTCTTTGAATGTAAAGCCCAGCTTGTTTTGCACGACCTAAAGACAGGTCTTTGTTATTTGAATATGGGCTGTTTGAATTTTCTTTGAATGGTTGTTTATCGGCATGACCTGTAATGTGTATTTTTCTTATTTCTTTATCAATTATGCGCGCCAAAAATTTGTCGATGGTCTTTGTTTCTAGGTCAGATAATGCGTGCTCTCCTGATCCAAAGTAATCTGCCTTTTGAGCAATGCTGAGGTGGTTTTCTTTGTTAGGTTGCACCAGAACTAAAACTTCGTCTGCTGTATCGCGGTACTCTAAATTTGGTGCGGTTGCGTTTACTTCTTTTATCTCGGATTTAGAATCTAAAGATAATTTACCTATGTTGTTAGGTGCTACGCATGAATTATTGCTTTTGCATCCTTCTTCACTATGCTTGCCTGCGGCTGCTGCCGTTGGTAATGCACATAAAGTTATAAGGGCGATTGCAGTGTTATAGAGGTAAATGTTTTTCATTATTTATCTCCCTTTTTCATGTTTGATGCAGGCATAATCAGCTCTTTTTCTATTATGATATCGTGGCAACATTCTTTGTTGTTCCACGCCTTTTGCAGGAATTCGGTGACATAGCTAAGTCGTTTGCGAGATAAGTCTTCTCCATCACTTTGAACCTCATATGCTATTCTCACTATGCTTGGTCCTGCGGATAGGTGCGATGGCACGCTTAGTAATTGTTGTTCCCATTCTTTGTGTAGGTTTACCTTTCCAGGGATAAAGGCGCTGTCTTGCATATCAATTCTGATGACACGATGAATTGCGGCACCAAAGTTTAATTTGGCCATTTTACCGCGTGTTACACGAATTGATCTTGGGTTTTCTGTTGTTACTCGATATCCGGTTGGCAGAGTTCTTTCATCCAACTTCATTAAGAAGTTACTGCCGCGCTGTTCATCTGGGATATCCGCACAGGCGACATGAAAACGACCATAATCATCTGTTGTTACCAGTAATCCGTTTACTGTCGCAACACGGACATTAGCGATACCAACTTCGCCTTCATCCTGATATCCGTTTCTATCAGTATCATCAAAAACTTTACCGATAATGTCAGAGCAATCAAACACCGGATCAGGGATAATTCGTACTACGGCTGTTGCGATGTTGGAAATTGTTACACTTCCCGGGTTTGATATTACTTGCGCACGGTTGGTATATTCACCTGTTTGCACACCCGAACCAACAACCAGCATTAATTTAAATATTCTGCTTTGTTGTGCGTTTATTGTTTGGTTTTCCCATGTGAGGAAGCGTCCGTTTACAGTCGGCTCTAATTTCGTGCCGTCAGTACTACCACTGTTTTCTAAGTATTTGAAACCGGCAGGTATAGTATCCAGAATATCAAGGCTAGCATAATTGTTAGCGGAGGTATTACGCACGGTAATGGTATATGGAACTATTTTACCAACGCTGGTAGTCACGGTTGGAGTGGTTTTGCTGATTACTATATCGCCGGCACCTGTCGGGTCTAGGGGGATGTGGTTGTTAACCAGATCACCAGATACTGTCGCGTTTAGAACAAAGTCAAAGTAATGCTGTGTACTTGCCTGATTAGCAGGTGCAAGCGCGCCCGTAGTCGCTGGGCATGTCGCAGGGTCATGTGTCGTTGATGTAAGGTCTGGCGCTGTTGCCTCATCATGCACAAGGGCAGGATCAGGAACGGCATTAACAGTAAGCGTGTTGTTACATACGGGTATTATTGTTGATGGAGCAGGGACATAACCACCAGGATATGATGTTACGGCCAATGTATATGTTCCAACTGGTGCTGCGGGTGTTAACAGGAATTGATAAAATCCATCTGCCGCAGTGGTAACTGTTCCTTGGCCACTTACCAAATGTATGGTTGGGTCAAATCCAACTGGCCCAGTTATTGTTACTTGCGCATTCTCTATCGGTGCGCGTGATAGGGAATTATAAACAACACCAGCAGGGTCTAGGGGTAAGGATTGCTCAACAATATTATCACCAGCCAATATTAACAGATCTTTCAACGTACCTGTTCCCGCCGCAGTATCTGCTCCTGCTGGATTACCTGTGTTTGTACCGTTGTTTATTGAGGCACCACCTGTATCACGTGTTCCTGATGCGGGAACAATGCCTTGTTCATTAGTAACAGCATTACCAAATAATAGTCCTGTGGTTGGTTCGCGGAAACGTACCTCGTAACCGGGGCCCGGTGAAATATTTGAGAATGTATATGTTCCATCAGCCGCAGTGGTGACAGTATCAAGAAGGTTACCATTTAGCAGTAATTCTACATTCCATCCTTCAATCAGGTCTTCACCGACATCAATTTGACGATCATGGTTTATATCGCGCCATATTGTACCTGAAAGAGATGCAACAACCGTAATACCAACTGTGTCTTGGGTAGTATTATTGTTTTCGAATGCTGGTGGCTCTCCACCACCTGATATTACTGCATTATTAGTAAGTAATTGCCCGTTTGTGCTTGGGTCTACTAATACACGGAATGTAATTGGATTGCCGGTGGATGATGCAGATATTACCTCATCAGTTGTACAGGTGAATGATGCCGCTCCTATCGAGGCCGGGCATGTCCAACCCGTTCCTGATGGTATAGATGATAGAGTTAATCCGGCAGGTAATGTGTCTGTGATTGTGATCGTACCTACGCTATCTGCGCCACCTATATTGCTTGGTGTTATCGTAAATGTGCCGGTTGTTGAATTAATTGAAAAGCTGTCAGGGGCATGAGTTTTAGCAATGATCAAATCCGGTGTAGATACAGGCGTTTCAGGGAATATATTCCCTGCAGACAACGTGTTAGCACCGGTTAAGTCGATGTTTAATATCTGACTCGTTGTACCACTAGGGTTACTAGCCGTACCACCTGTTGTGCCTGCAGTAGTAGTTCCGTTAGTCGTTCCGGTCGGTTGTGCAGGTTGATCAACGGTATATGTCCCCTCTGGCAATGATGTAAAGCTATATGTACCATCAGCCAAAGTTGTTGTGCTTGCCGTAACTGCAGTTCCGTTAACGTCTGAACCGGTTAGGTTTAATGTAACGCTTTCTATACCGTAATCGGCGTTATTTAATGTTGCGTCATTATTGTAGTCAAAAAATACTTGGCCAGTAATGGTGCGCCCTTTAGGTATTTCCGCAAAATTGTGACCAGAGGCATCTGTGTTAGGCGGTAGGATTATTGAATCTATCAAGCTTGGCACTACGCCAACAGCAGTAGGCGTTCCTGATGTTCCACCGTTATCAATCGCGGGGGCAATCGTCTGGCCGTTATTTGTATTTGCAGGTTGTGTCGGCTCACGAACAGAGTATGTATTTGGTGATAGGCCAGTGAAACTGTAATCCCCGTTGGCATCTGTTGTTGTTGTGCCAATAACTGAATTTCCGTTATCCAATAGTTCTATTGTTATGTTTTCGATACCGTTATCTGCGCCATTCTGAACCCCGTTATTATTTTGATCCTCGAATACGCGTCCTGAAATGCTGGATAATATAATTTCAGAGAAATCATTATTCACAGAACCTGATACTTCACCTGAACCACCATCATTATTTATAACGATAGATGTTATTTGACTGCTAGTGGTTGTTGGGTTTGATGCTGTGCCTGGTGTTCCTGTGCTCCCGTTTGAGGATACTATTGTTCCCGCTGTTGTTATGCTGTTGGATGTTGATGTGGGTTGCGAATTTTGACAAACCGAATAAGTACCGGAAGTCAGTAGTGAGAATGTATAATTACCCGTGGCACTAGTCGTCTTGGTATCCTGTAAAGCCCCGGAACATGTTGATCCTGATCTTAACTCTATAGATACACCGGCAAGTGGCGTGTCTGTTGATGCCTCATATGTGCCATTAGAAACCACATTGTTATCTTGGAATACTCGACCTGAAATATAACCTAGTGTACTTACGGTTAATTCTGCATTTGCAGGTTCAGGGTTGTTGCCTGAATCTGTTTGCAGATCGCCTGCGGGAATATTATTGGTATGAACACCAGGTGTTGATGCCGTTGTATCAACGCTTATAACACATCCGCCAACGGGTATTGTTCCGCCATTTGCATATGTTATTGTGCCGCTGCCTCCTGCCGCAGTAACCGTGTCAGGGCATGTTGTTGATATATTTGGCGTTCCTGCCACCAGTACATTACCTGGTGCAGTAGGTAGGTTGTCAGTAAATAATGACGTTAAAGTAATTGGTGCGTCATTAGCATTATTAAGATAAATGGTCAGTGTTGATATCCCTCCGGCAGGTATGACCGCAGGGGAGAATTCTTTTGATATTGTCGGCGGAGAAGAGATGATTATCTCAGCACTAGTTGGTTCTTCGTTTGTGACACCTTCAAACGTCGTAACGGCGTTCGCAGGAATAGTGTTTGTGTACTTACCTATAATATTGCTTAGTACCTGAACGCTGACCGTACAGCTTCCACTGGCGGGAATAGTTGCTCCGGTTAAAGATAAAGACGTCGTAGATGCAGGTGCCGTTACAGTACCACTTGCACAAGTTGTTGATGCCGACGGTGTTTGCGCGATTACCAAGTTAGTGGGCAAAATATCCGTAATTGATGCCTGTGTTAGTTCGATATTATTTGGGTTAGTCAGGGATATAACTAATGGAGCAGTCGCACCTACGGCACGTGTTGCGCTGCCTGTTGTGAAACCGGCAGGGTTTCCACTGTCTAATGTAAAACCACCGATTGCTTTGTTTATTACTACAGGCTCTTTTACGTATAATATATCTGTTGACGGTTGAGGGTTTGTTGAGGATACCCCACCAACAGAGCCGGTTAAGCCACCAATTGGAATTGTATTTGTATAGTCACCTGATGTTGCGGATGTTACATCTATTTCAGAATAACACTCTTGAGCGACGCCACCGGAAGCGGCAGGGATATTTGCGCCACTGATATTTACTTGGGTAGTGGTGGGAGATGTGATTGTTGCGCCCACACAGTTTGTTGTCGGGTTAGCACCCGGTGGCACGACTACACCAGCGGGAAGATTGTCTGTAACACTAACGTTTGCTGCTGGTTGAGTGGTGGGGTTGAAAAATGTAATGCGTAGGCGTGACCTTGTGTTTGGCTTTATGATGTTTGGTGTAAATTTTTTAGTTACACCTAAGTTACCTTGAGTGGTCAAGCTTGTGGTGGCCGCGCCACTATTTGTAAGTCCTTGATCTGTTTCAATTCCACCAATAGGGATAAAGTTTGTAATACCACCAATTACAAGTGACGTAACATTAATAGTCACAACACAAGATGAAGATGCAGAAAGAGACGCGCCAGATAAAGAAAATGACGTTGCGTTTGGTGTGGCTGTCACAGTTCCGCCTGAACATGTTGTACTTGCGTTCGGCGTGGATGCTATACGCATTCCGTTTGCTGCTGCGCCTGATGTTCCGTCTGCTGTAAAGTAATCGGTAAATGATAAATTGGTAACGTCGTCTGTACCATTAGTTACCGTTACCGTTAGCATACTGGTCTGCCCGGGAAATGTTAATGTACTTGGGTTTGTAGCTTTTGCGACTGTCAGGCTGGTTGGGGCATTAAAGTTTAATGTACCTACCACTGCTGTTTGTGTTTCAACCCCACCGTCGGCAGTAATGTTTCCTGCCGGAATTGTGTTCACCCAGTTTGAATTTCCTGTTGCTACAACGTCAAATAAAATATCACAAGTACCATTCGCCGACATTTGTGCATCTGATATTGATATTGAGCTTGCCCCTGATACAGCCGTGAATGATGGTGATCCAGCGCAGGTGCTTTGTGTGTTAACAGGATTGGCAAGAACCATACCTGTTGGCAAAGGGTCTGTTACGCTTATTCCGGTTAAAGGTGTGTTACCGCCGTTTGAAAGGCGTATTGTTACCGTTGATTTACCGCCTGATGAAACGCTCGTCGGTGCAAAAGCCTTGGTTGCAGATAATGATGATGTATATGTTATATTCTCGGTGTTAGAATTTATTGGCCCTATACCCACAGAATTACCATCTGCATGCGTTTGAGTACCTGATGTTGTTGCGGTGTTCTCATATATTCCGGCCGCAGCAACCACATCAACTTGCAATAGACACTCACCTGACGCTCCCTCTCCATTACTTGCGCGCGCAGGTATAGTCGCACCATTCATAGTGATGGATGTTGAGTTCGCAACTGCATTTATTACACCCCCTGCACATGTGGTAGCGGCATTGGGCGGAGTAGCAATCCTTAACTGCCCTGTTCCTGAATTTGCAGCAGGAAGAGTGTCGCTTAAGCTTGTCGCAGTAATAGGGTTTACAGAGTTGTTTTTAAACAGAAAAGTCATTGTGGAAACACTGTTTTCCGCCAACGGCCCTGCAGGTGAAAATGATTTTTCGACACCAAGGGTGATTGAATTAATACTCGATGATGTGGTTTGTGATGCCGCACCGTTACATGTCCCACCACCACCATAACAAACGTCCCCGGCATTTAGCACGTTTGTTACTGCTGACGCTGCTGCTGCGCCTGGGTCTGTCATACTCCAAAATGTAATATTACAACTTCCCGGGGATGCCGATCCTGTTCGGGCAGGCAATGTGCCGATAGTCAATGACACACTGGATGCACCAGTCGCAGTAGGCACAGTTAATCCGACACAGTTAGTACCGGAAAGGGTTGGTGTATAATCTATGCCGCCAATAGTCCCCGTTAGGAATGTTTGCCCGTTAGTTAAAGTATCTGCTGTCTCTATATTGTTGATGGCAGAGCTAGACCAGTTTTGAACAGTAACAGTATACCTGACTGGGCTTCCCGGAGCAGGGCTAGTAGGGGTCACTGATTTTAATATTCGAAGTTCATCTGATACTAATATTGACGCAGAAGCAGACTCTGAAATTATGTCAGGTGATGTTGTTCCAACGGATCCTTGGGTAATTGTGTTTGTAAACGATCTGGGCACGTTTGGTGTTTGTGATGTGGCAATGAAACTGGTTGTCAACGTACATGTTTCGCCTGCAGCGACTGTGGAGTTACCTGTTTGTGTCACCCCAAGATCATTAACTGTGCGCGCAAATGTTCCCGCAACCCCTGCGCCTGAACATGTCATTGATGGAACGCCCGTGGTCTTTAAGCCATAAGCCAGATCGCCAACACCATCTATAGGACTGTCCGTGAAGGAGTTGATAACAATATCTGAATCACCGGTGTTTGAGAAGGTGACTTGAAATGTGTCCGTTTCGCTACTGGCAATAGCGGAATTATTAAATGACTTGTTTATTGTTAATGGTGAAAGAGTCCTTACTGAGGCTGATACATTAGATGGTATCATGCCCATATCACTACTAAAATCAGAGGCACCGTTAATTGTGTTGCTTACAGAGCTTGTTAAGTAGGCCCCATTAGTGTGGCGAGCCACCACATCAACTGTAATTGTACATGACTCACCCGCAGTGATAGTCGCAGATGTTGCAGTTACCGAAACCGCATCCGCAACCGGGGTAAATGTTGCGGGAGTTCCCCCACCTGTACATGTTGATGTGGCATTAGGTGGTGTTGCAACTTTTATAAGCACACCATCACCGCCCAAGGTCGGAAAGTTGTCAGTTATATCAACGCCAGTCAAATCAACAACACTTGGGTTGTTTATAACTATTGTCAGGGCAGTGGATGCACCACCCAAGGTAAGTGTTGAGCTCCCAAATGCCTTGTCGATTGTTGGGACAGGAATACTTAATACATTCACACTTTGATTTACTGAACCACTATTGGCAACGGGAGCACCGTCATTTCCGGTTACTGCTCCATTAGCGATCTCGTAATTGTAAGTAGCAGAGTTTCCAGTGGATGTTCCCGCAGTTACTGGTATTATTATTGTACATGTTCCGTCAGTAGAGCTACCGGCATCGCGAGCAGGAATAGTACCACCAGTTAGTGATATTGTTTGTGTACCATCCGTAGCGGTGAGTGTTCCAATACCTGGTGATGTGGATGGTATTGACGGGTCAGTACAATTATATGTCGCGACACCAGATACCTTAAGCCCATTTGGAAGAACTCCCGGTAATAGGTTTGAGAATGCTACATTATTTATTGGTGCCACTGTATTGTTGTTTGATAATGTTATCTCAAGCTGTGTTACCTCGCTTGGGTTGATAGATGTCGGTTGTCCGGTCACCAAAGTTACGGATGCGCCTAACCCTGCTAAGGCCATATTGCTGTGTAATACAACAGTCATGAAGAGTAGGAGGCCGTTCATAAAACGTAACTTGAACCATTTATTTAGCATGTTATTTCAACCTTGAAAATTGAGATGGCCACGGAGAGTGGGCAGGTGAGTTGAGTGTTATTGTATGCGATATGATTCGGTCATTCATTCGTTGTTAATGTTTTTTGTCGGGTTATGCACAGTATTTTGGTTGAAATATGCTTGTATTATGTGGTTTATGTCCTTGTTGGATATTTGTTTGTTGAATATCTCAGATATTCTGTTTTTGTGTTTGATGTAATATATATTTTTAGAATAATCCTGTTTGGAAATGGCAAGGTAAATAAATGAAAAAATCACATGTAATCGCTTTAGGTGTTACTGTTTCTATAGTGGTCTGGATGGGATCAGGGATGATGTTTGGTAGTAATGATCCTGCGATTGTATCTAAGCAGGATGGAGCCGATGGGGCGGCGAAAAAAATCGTTGTCGAAGTACGCAAGCAAACAGCAAAAAAAATTGTTAGCAATGTGATTGCCCAAGGCCATGTAGTTCCGGATAGAGTTGTTGATTTGCGCGTTGAGACTTCTGGTGCAGTTCATGATATTTTGATGAAGGAAGGCCACGCTGTTAAGGGTGGCGATCTTTTGGCGAAGATAGATATGAATGACCGTAAGGTTAAGTTGGACGAAGCAAATGCAAAGATTGCCGAAGCTAAAAGTAAATATGACTCTGCGAAAAAGCTGGGTAAAAAAGGATATACTGCGGAAAGCAGGGTTGATGAAACTTTGTCAACTTTAAGGGCTGCTCAGGCTGTGGGGAAGAATATTTCTTTGGATATTGAGCACACTAATATCGTTTCTCCTTTTGATGGTGTTATTGATACTCAACACGTAGAGCAAGGTGATTACGTTAGTGTCGGTGATAAAGCTTTTACAATTGTCGATAATGATCCGTTGATCGTGTCTGTTTATATACCACAGCATGAGATCAGCAATGTTCAGGTCGGTGGTAGAGCTGAAGTGGCGATGGTAACCGGTGAAAATAAGCTAGGAACAATTAGGTTTATTGCTCCGAGAGCGGAGCAGACGACAAGAACTTTTCGAATGGAGATCGCAATTCCTAATCCTGATGGATTGCCTTCCGGTACTAGTGCAACTGTTCGTATCCCTAAGAAAGGTGTGATGGCGCATTTTGTCTCTACGGCCTTATTAACGCTTGATATAAATGGTGTGATCGGGGTTAAGACTGTTGATGATAACGGCATTGTTTCTTTTCACCCTGTTAAAATAGTTAGCTCAAACCCAAGCGGGGTTCATATAACCGGTTTGCCTGATCAGGCGACAATAATTGTTAACGGTCAGGGATTTGTTGTTGAAAATGACAAG
This sequence comes from Alphaproteobacteria bacterium, assembly GCA_050633325.1. GTDB lineage: Bacteria > Pseudomonadota > Alphaproteobacteria > Micavibrionales > Micavibrionaceae > UBA1672. Next base: position 24,643 of record JBOEGH010000013.1, on the reverse strand, counting down.
GTGTCATTTGTTGAAGCTAAGAAAGGGTCTGTTTCTTTGGGGCAGGGTGCAAATCCTCCTAAAGGAGATGAGTTAGGTGGCAGTAATGAAAGTGATTGATGCTGCGTTTAGTCGCTCTCGTGTGGTTCTTTTAATATTATTTATGATATTAGTGGCAGGTGTTGTCGCGTATATTGATATTCCAAAAGAATCTGAACCAGATATTCCTATCCCGACATTTTATGTTTCAATGACGCATGAGGGTATTGCTCCGGAGGATGCTGAGCGTCTGTTGGTGCGCCCAATGGAAAAGGAACTTCAGTCACTTGAAGGATTGAAGGAAATGCGCGCAACTGCGGGTGAGGGACATGCTTCTGTTATTTTGGAGTTTAGCGCAGGTTTTGATGCGGATGAGGCATTGTTAGATATCAGGGAAAAGGTTGATTTGGCAAAATCAGAATTACCACCTGATACAGATGAGCCACGCGTTATTGAGCTTAATGTTGCTTTGTTTCCGGTTTTAAGTATTGCTTTGTCGGGGTCGATTCCAGAGAGGCAGCTGATAAGTGTAGCGCAGAATTTACAAGATAGAATTGAAGCCCTTTCCGGTGTTTTAGAGGCGGAAATAGGTGGTGATAGAGAGGAAATGGTGGAGGTCGTTGTGGATCCCACATTTATGGAGAGTTACAATATAAGCTTTCAAGACGTTTCTTCGTTGGTACAAAATAATAATAGGCTTGTCGCAGCCGGTGCTTTGGATACGGGTTCTGGGCGTATGGTTGTGAAAGTACCTGGTGTCATTGAGAGTATTACAGATATTATGAGTTTACCGTTTAAGGTGGATGGTGAAACTGTTGTTACGCTTAAAGATGCTGTGTATGTTCGTCGAACATTCAAAGACCCTGAAGGTTTCGCCAGAATGGGCGGGGAGCGCGCGGTTGTCCTTGATATTTCGAAACGCTTGGGTGCGAATATTATCGAAACAGTTGAGGCAGTCCGTCAGATAGTCGAAGAGGAAAGTGAAAACTGGCCCGAGACGTTGGATGTGACATTGATGCAGGATAAGTCTGTTAGTATCCGCGATATGTTAAAAGATTTGCAAAATAACGTTATATTCGCCGTTGTTTTGGTTATGATTGTTATAATATCTGTACTAGGTGTGCGTTCTGCGCTGCTTGTTGGTATGGCTATACCGGGTTCTTTCTTGGCGGGTATTCTCGTTATCTATTGGATGGGTATGACAATTAATATTGTTGTATTGTTTAGCCTTATTCTGGTCGTTGGTATGTTGGTCGATGGTGCGATTGTTACTATTGAACTCGCGGACAGGAAGATAGGTGAGGGGCTTGATCGTAAAGAAGCGTTTGCATTCGCAGCAAAACGTATGGCATGGCCTATTATTGCATCTACGGCAACAACATTAGTTGTATTCGCACCCCTTTTGTTTTGGCCGGGTATGGTTGGTGAGTTTATGAAGTTTCTGCCTGTAACTGTATTATGCACATTGGTTGCGTCGTTATTTATGGCGTTGTTATTTGTTCCTGTCTTAGGTGGTGTCATTGGTAGTAAAACGGTTGATGATACCAGTAGCCTTGAGGCTATTAGAGCAGCAGAAGATGGTGATTTGGCCGATGTTAAAGGATATACAGGACGATACCTTAGGTTTTTAGAAGGGTTGTTGCGCCGTCCGGGAATAGTTCTTTTTGTTGCAATTCTTTTTATTGGATCTTCTATTACAGCATTTCTTATGTTTGGTAAGGGGGTTGAGTTTTTCCCTGACATTGAACCAGATTTCATACAGGTTCAGGTTCAAGCACGTGGTGATTTATCGGTTTACGAAAGAGATGATTTAGTAAAGCGTGTGGAAAGTCGTTTGTTAGACATGGATGTTTTTAAATCGATTTATTCACGTACTTTCGGTGGTGGTACCAGGCAGCATGACATGCCAAGTGATGTTATCGGGGTTATACAGTTGGAATTTATAAATTGGCGTTTGCGTCCTCCTGCTTCTAAGATTATTGAAACTGTCAGAGATCGCTTAAGTGATGTGGCAGGGGTTAAGATACAAGTTCGCAAGGCTGAGTCCGGGCCATCATCTGGTAAACCTGTAGAGGTGGAGGTAAGGTCTTATAGTGCTGAGAAGCTTTCTGCCGGTGCGCAAAATATAATTGATTTAATGGGAGATATTGGCGGATTTATTGATGTCGAAGATGACAGGCCATTGCCGGGTATAGAATGGAGAATGGAAATAGACAGAGAGAAGGCTGCTAGATATGGTGCTGACGTTTCAACATTGGGAAGTGCTGTTCAGATGCTAACTACCGGCCTTAAGCTAGCCGAATATCAGCCTGATGATGCGGATGAAGAATTGGATATTAGGTTGCGTTTTGGGCATGATGAGAGAAGCCTAGAGAGTTTGATGCAGCTACGAGTTCCGACATCAGTTGGTCATATTCCTGTAGATAATTTCATTGAGTTTGAAACAGCGCAGAAAACAGGTAACATTAACAGAACTGACAGCCGTCGTGTCATGACCGTTAAGGCAGATGTGGGAGAGGGGCTGCTCGTTGATAAACAAGTTCAGCTATTAAAGGAAGCCGTTGCAAATAGTGTGGTTGATCCAGATGTAAGGGTATACTTTAAAGGGCAAGATGAGGATCAGAAAGAGGCTGGTGATTTTTTATCTAGTGCTTTCCTTGTTGCAATATTCATGATGACTACAATTCTTCTTACGCAGTTTAATAACTTCTATCAGGTGTTTTTGGTGTTGAGTGCTATTGTTTTTTCAACGGCCGGGGTTTTTCTCGGTTTGTTGATTAGCGGCAATCCTTTTGGTATTGTTATGAGCGGTATCGGCGTTATTGCGCTTGCAGGCATCGTTGTTAATAATAACATTATTCTTATTGATACTTATAATGATCTTAAGTCTAAGGGGCTTCCTGCTGTTGAGGCTGTGCTTCGTACCGCTGCACAAAGAATGCGTCCGGTTTTGTTGACATCTGTAACAACAATTCTTGGTTTGTTACCAATGGTCTTTGCTGTGAATCTTGATTTTGTAAATCAAGATATTTCATTTGGTGCTCCATCAATGCAATGGTGGATACAGCTATCTAGTGCGATTGCCGGTGGTTTGGCTTTTGCAACTGTTTTGACGTTGGTGTTAACTCCTTGTATGTTGGTGCTAGGGGACACATTTTCTATTAGAAACATTCTATCAAGTAAAGATGAGGCTAAGTCCTATGACGAAATGTAATCATATAGTATTGGCCTTATGTGCTTGTTCGGCTTTGTCTGGTTGTATGAGAGAAGACTACACCACCCCTCAAATCGATGTTATGCCGTATGATGGTTGGGTATCAGAAAATGTTGTTCCCGGTGAATATAGCGGAGGAGGGTGGATTAAGTCTTTTGATGACCCTAAATTAATTTTACTGGTTTCGCAGGCTTTGTTGCATAACAATAATCTTCAGTCTGCGGCCGCAGACTTGGATAAGGCTGTTGCTCAGGCAAAGCGAGCAGGGGCAGATCTTATGCCTGTTTTGGACCTGAATGCTAAAATCGGTCGTAATGGTAATTCAGATACAAGCGATGATGCGGTTAGCCAGTATGGTGTTTCATTGGACATCAGTTGGGAGGCCGATGTTTGGGGACGTATAAGGTCAGGTATGAGAGCCTCTGTATATGATTATTATGCTGCCGAGGGTGATTATGTTGCTGCAAGGCAATCATTGATTGCTCAGACCGCTAAGGCATATTTCTTGGTAGTAGAAACGGGTAAGCAACTTGATCTTGCGATGGTCTTTGAGAAAAATCTGCTTGAAACTTTGGATGTTACTGAATCCTTCTATCAGGAGGGCTTGGTGTCATTACAAGATGTTCATTTGGTTAATGCAGATATAGCGAAAGCTGCAGTATCTGTGCAGAATGCTAAAAGTGCATATTTAGGCGCGATGCGTAGTTTGGAAATATTGCTTGGCAGATATCCCGCGGCCAATACTGATATTGGTAAAGAGTTTCCTGTAATGCCTGCGCTTGTTCCTGTTGGGTTGCCATCTGAGATATTAGAAAGACGCCCTGATGTCAGAGCGTCTGAGCGCAGAGTTGCCGCGGCATTTAACAGATTGGAGGAGGCGCGTGCAGCTAAGCTACCGGCTATTTCTTTGACTGGATCTTTAGGGGGGAGCTCGGATCATCTTACAAACCTTACTGATCCGCGTAACGTTATATGGAATACGGTTGGTAGCGTTTTGTTTCCAATATTTAATGCGGGCAGGCTGAATGCGGATATTGATATTCAAACTGCGGAGCAAAAATTTGCTATTTCTAAATATAAAGAAACGGCGTTAGGTGCATTTTCAGAGGTTGAAACATTTCTTTCTAATGAGGGTCTGTATAGAGTTAGAGGGGGAAACCTTGAAAAAGCTTATGAAAGCTCTAAATCTGCAGAAGACATAGCAGATGAAAGATTTAAAGCAGGAGAGGTAGAGCTTCTTGACCTGTTGCAGATAAAGCGTTCAACTATTACCGCTAATATTGATAGAGTTAGGGCACAAAGGGAACTGCTGGATCAGCGTGTTAATCTGCATCTAAGTTTGGGCGGTTCTTTGTAGACTTCTTAGAAGCGCGCTTTATTTATATTGTTTCAGGACATCAGGTCTTGGGTATAATTCATCCATCGGGATGGAGTTCCCGTTATTTTGTACTATTCTTATATGTTTCCTGCGAAGTCCTCTTGGCTCATTAACGCCACATGAGTGTGCGATAACTTCAACATCATGAACAAGGTTAAGGCAATAATTTGCCACCTTTGTTGCCTTATCCTTTGGGTTTAGGCCTTTTTGTAGTCTTTTGTTGTGGGTTGTTATTCCGGTTGGGCAGGTGTTTTTATTGCATTTCATTGCTTGTATGCACCCTAATGAAAACATAAAGCCACGTCCGGAATTTATGAAATCTGCACCAGTGCATATTGCCCATGCTACTTCTGCGGGGGTTACTAATTTTCCTGATGCTACGATTTTGATACGATCTCTTAATCCGTATTTGTGTAATATATCAGACAGCATTGGTAGGGACTCTTTTATTTGTAAGCCTACATTATCAATTAATGGCATTGGTGCTGCACCGGTTCCGCCATCGCCACTGTCCAATGTTATGAAGTCGGGGGCGCTTTCAACGCCGCGTTTATGGATTTCTTGGCACATTTCTTCAATCCATTCATAACCACCGAGTACGCTTTTAAAGCCTGTGGGCTTTCCGCTCGCACTGCGAACGCGGTCAATGAAGTCTAATAAATCATCTACGGAATTTATTTCTATGTGACGATTTGGTGATATTGAGTCTTCACCAACCGGTATCCCACGTATTTTTGCAATATTGGGGGTAACCTTGCTTCCGGGCAGTATTCCACCTTTGCCGGGTTTCGCACCTTGGGATAGCTTGATTTCAAACATTTTAACTTGTTTATGTGCGGCTACTTCTTTGATTTTTTTGTCGCACATTTGACCATCTTTGTTTCGTAGTCCATATTTGGCCGTTCCGATTTGCATTACTATATCTGCGCCACCTTCCAAATGTTGGGGGGATAGTCCGCCTTCACCTGTGTTTATCCAGCATCTTGCAGTTTTTGCACCTGCTGAAAGGGCGCGCACCGCAGGAGAAGATAGCGAGCCGTAGCTCATGGCCGAAATATTAAAGAATGATTGTGCATCATACGGGTGTTTGCAATAAGGCCCAATGGTCATTGGTTTTGTGCGTGCAGCATCTTTTTCAAGTGTAGGGAAAGGGCAGTTGGCAAATATTGTTGTTCCCGAAGGCGTTAAAGATTTAGTTGATCCGAATGCCACTGTGTTGTCTTCACCTTTTGCGGCGTGATGAATCCAATCACGTTCTGCACGGTTGAACGGCATTTCCTCACGATCCATTGCGAAGAAATACTGCCTGAAGAACTCTCCTAATGTGGTGAATAGAGTTCTAAAGCGGCCTAATACCGGGTAGTTCTTTCTTATTGCGTCTTTATTTTGTGTTATATCGATAATAAAAATTACGACAATAAATATGGTCAGAGCGATTGCGGAGGTGATGAATATTATCATCATGAACTCTATGGCTGCGTTTAGGGTTAAATTCATTTATAGCCTCCATCTAACCATTTTACTTTAATAATGGTTGATATCGTTGTTATTGTGATGAGAATACTTGTTTCAAGATATCAGTTGTGCGCTTGGCAGGGTTTTCTCGTATTGCGGCTTCTTCTTTGCCGACATAGTAGAAAATACCATCCATTGTTTTTTCTAAGGCGTAATTATTTATATTTGATTTTATGTCCGGCATGAAGGGTATCTGATCATATCGCCCCATGACGCTGTCATATGCTTTATATGCTCCTGCGCTGGATAAAGCGCTAGTAATTATAGGTGACATTTCTTTGCTTAGCTTTGCCCCCATTGCGCGCCTTAGATATTGTGTGGCTGCATCATTTGGGCCGGTTAAGATTTGCTTTGCATCACTTATGGTCATATTTTTAATTGCATCAATAAATAGTTCTTTGGCCTTTGGTGTGGCCATTTCAGCGGCACGATTAATTCGTAGTTCCAAATCATCAGTGAGTGAGTTCATGCCTATTGTTGATAGCGCACTGTCTACGCGTGAAAGCGTGCTTGGTAGGGGTATGTGAATTTTGGGGTCGGTGTTAAAGCCATTTTTTGTGCCAAGTTGTTTAACGACATGTTGTGTACTTATTTGAAGAGCTTCGCGTAAACCTGTGCTAATCTGGTTATTGTTCAGATGTGTTGTTTTTGTTTGCTCACCGATTGACTTTGTTATGTCTTGTGCGGTCTCGGTTTTTAGTACGTCCTTGGCGATATCCCACCAACTTTGAGCATTAGCATTATGTGAGAAGGAAATAAGGCATAGTGATAACCCTGCTAATCTAACAAAATTCATGTTTGGTATTCCTTCTTTGTGTTTTTATACGTTGTAAAAATTATATGTTCTTGACTGATATATGATGTTTTATCCCATATAATTACAAGCCTGTATTATATAAACGAAATTTGTTTTTCAATTTATTTTTGGTTTTTTATATGATTTAGAGATGATGAAATAATATTTGAAAAAAATCACCTAAAATAAAATAAATTACTTGGCATTGGTCGGATATGTAGTTATACCGTTATCCATGATGCGGGCGTGGTGGAATTGGTAGACGCGCTGGATTCAAAATCCAGTTCCTTCGGGAGTGTCGGTTCAAGTCCGACCGCCCGCACCATAATAGAATTAAATATTTTGAGATTTAATCAGAACCTGCAATGCTTTCATCCGCACAGCATTCATCTTGTAAAAAATCAATCACTGAAGATAGTTGTTCGTATTGTGCGAGGCAAAGTAGAGTACGTCCTTCGCGGCGTTGTTTTATCAAGCCTGCTGCTTCTAATCCTTTTAAGTGGTGAGTCAGGGTTGATCCTGGAATTTTAAGGGCCTCTTGTACGGTGCCCACTGCGATGCCATCATTTCCAGCTTTCACTAATCTTTTATAGACGGCAAGTCGTGTGGGATGACCTAGCTCTTTTAGTGCTTTTGCTGCTTGCTCTATATCCATAACATTATCCAGTATACCAATATTTCGATAATACTAGAAATATATTGATATTACAAGTGAGTGTGATATAATTCGATAATACTAGAAATATAAAACATTGGATCTGAAATGAATTTCACCTATGAAATGGCGCAAAATAGCTTGGGCATGTTCTTTTTTTTAACTGTAGAGCTGACAATATTATTTTTAATGATTAGTTACCTAGTAGGAGTTTTGCAGGAATACATTCCGCCCTCAAGAATTCAATCTATTTTGAGTGGTAGGGATTGGAGGGGATACTTTATTGCGGCTTTGTTGGGTGCGATAACGCCTTTTTGTTCATGCTCAACTATTCCTTTTTTAAAGGGGTTGTTACGAGCCAAATCAGGTTTTGGTACAATGATGGTGTTTCTTTTTGCTAGTCCATTATTAAATCCGATAATTGTTGGGTTGTTTGCGGTTACGTTTGGGGTGAGTGTTACAGTTTTTTATTTTTTGGTGGCTATGGGGGTTTCTGTTGTAGCGGGATATGCCTTGGAAAAATTGGGGTTTGAGCGTTTTGTAAAGGATAGTGCTTATATCGCTACTGGGGTTTCTGGTTGTGGTTCTAGCTGTGGTGGTGAGCCTGTAAATAAATGGAAAGCTATATGGTTATTAACTTGGAAAGATTTTAAGAAGGTTTTGCCGTATCTGTTGGGTGGTATTGCCATTGGATCTATTATTTATGGTTTTATGCCAACTGAGTTTGTGACAAAAATGGCTAATGAGGATAATATCTTTGCAGTTCCGATTGCTGCTATTATTGGGATACCTTTATATATTAGAGCTGAAGCAGTGATACCGCTTAGTGCTGCTCTTGCTGCTAAAGGTATGGGGTTGGGGGCTGTTATGGCATTAATTATTGGCAGTGCAGGTGCTAGTCTGACCGAGATCATCCTATTGAAATCTATTTTTAAGAATCAAATGATTGCTGCATTCCTCGTTGTTATTATAGGTATGGCGATTGGTGCGGGGTATCTGTACGAGTATATATTTTAAGTTTGGTTATGTGCGCTAGTTTTTGTTTACTGTTGGTCGCTTGGTGGTGCTGGCGCGACCAACAGTTATTGTTTGTTTTGTTAAGTCATTAAAAGTCGAATAGTGCGGTTGATAAATAGCGCTCAGCGAATGACGGGAAAATTATAACTATATTTTTGCCTTTATTCTCTGGTTTTTTTGCAACTTCTAGTGCTGCTGCCAGGGCTGCTCCTGAAGATATTCCGCCTGGTATTCCTTCTGTTTTGGCAAGTAAGCGCGATGTTTCTATGGCTGCGTCACTTGGTACTTTTACAACTTCGTCTATGTAATCGGTTTCTAAAACTGATGGAACGAATCCTGCGCCTATTCCTTGTATTTTGTGTGGGGCAGGGCTTCCGCCGGATAGTATCGGGCTTTCTTCTGGTTCTACGGCAATTGATTTGAAGTCTGGCTTCTTTTCTTTAAGTGCGCGGCTGATACCAGTTAGTGTTCCACCTGTACCAACGCCAGAGATAAGTATGTCTGCTTGTCCGTCGGTATCTTCCCAAATTTCAAGGGCAGTTGTACGAGCATGCATGTCAGGATTAGCAGGGTTGTCGAATTGTTTTATCATATAGTGATCTGCGTTATTTGCCACAAGTTCGGCGGCTTTGTCTATTGCTCCTGTCATTCCTTTTGGTGCGGGTGTAAGCTCTAATTCAGCTCCTAGGAAATTAAGCATCTTTCTGCGCTCTATGGACATGCTTTCAGGCATAGTAAGTATTAATTTGTAACCTTTTGCTGCTGCGGTGTAGGCAAGGGCAATTCCGGTGTTTCCTGATGTTGCCTCCACTAGGGTCGTTTTTCCGGGTGTTATTTCTCCGGCTGCTTCTGCTGCTTCTATCATTGCAACGCCAATTCTGTCTTTTACAGAGGCTAGCGGATTAAAAAATTCTAATTTAGCCAATAGGTTTGCCTCAACGTTGTGTTGTTTTTCAATGTTGTGCAATCGTACCAGTGGTGTTGCCCCAACCGTCTCGGTTATAGAATTGTATGTTTTCTTGCGAAATGTTGTCATATTTAAATATCCTTTATATATGTGGTAATGAGCAAAATTTAAATTTCAAATAAGAGTATATCTTTTTGCAGTTTTGGTAATTTGTTTTCTGTAGAGTCGTCGCATAAATCTTTTATCGTAACCTCTGACATATTGTTTAAAAATAGTTCGTAATTCTTTTCTGTGAACTTTGTTAAAACTGGTGAAAACTCCGAAAATGCAGAGCATTCAGGTAGTAATCTGCTTATGAAGCAGGTGATAATATCCCTTACGCTAATTTTGTCTGGTGAATCTATATAGTACCCACCAGCCTGTCCGCGTACGCTTTGTAGTAACCCTGCATTCCCTAGTGTTTGCAATACCGGTTCTAGTGATCTGCTGCCGAGATTATAGTGGCGAGCAATAGCAGCGCCAGAGATGGGGTTATCCTTGCTTGCGTGATAGGCAACAAATAATGCTGCGTTGATTCCTAAATGTGCTTTGTTCGGTAAAAAGTTCATAATCGCCATTATACAAATAAAAAATGTATTTACAAATAAAAAATGTATATTTATAGTGCTTTCTTATGACGTATTTACCTTTGTTTTTAAAAGCTGACATTAACGCCCCTGTTCTGGTGATTGGGGGTGGAGCGATTGCATGTGCAAAAACAGAAGCCCTTTCCAGTGTTAATGTTAAAGTAGAAGTGGTCGCAAAGACATTGAGTGATGAGCTTGTTGATCTGTGTAAGAAGCAAGGTTTTGCGTATAAAGAAGAAGAATATACTGTGTCTCTTCTGAGCGGTAGACAAGTAGTAGTCGCCGCAACAGATGATGATAGTGTTAATGAGCAGATAGCCTCGGATTGTCGTGAACGCAATATTCTTGTTAATGTGGTTGATAACCCCGGGTTATGTGACTTTATATTTCCTGCGCTTGTACGTCGTGGGCCGTTGCAAATTGCTATCTCATCATCAGGTATATCACCTGTTTTAGCACGATTGGTTAAGCAGACAATTGAAACATTAATACCGGCAAGGTTTGAGCAGGTTATCGGTTTCTTGCAGGTTAAAAAACTGGCCATGCGTCAAAAACTGTCAAAGTTGCAGCCACGTCGCTTGTTTTATGAACAAGTAATTCGTGGGCATGTTTCTGAGGATATACTTGAGGGGAATATGGCGCGTGCTAATTCGTCTTTTGATAAGGCGTTAAGCGAATACCCAAATGAAAGCAATGCTGCGTTATATTTAATCGGTGCGGGGCCTGGTAATCCTGACTTGGTAACCATTAAGGCAGTGCGAGTTTTGGGGCAGGCGGATGTTATTTTGTATGATCGCTTGATACCGCAAGGTTTGATGGAGAACTATGCGCGTAAAGATGCGCATAAAATTGCGGTTGGTAAGACGCGTTGTCATCACCATAAAAAGCAAGATGAAATTGATGAAATAATAGAGCACCACCTGCGTAAGAACCGTATGGTGGTACGCTTAAAGGGTGGTGATCCCGGTATTTATGCTCACGGAGCAGAGGAAATAGCAGTGGCACGCAAAATGGGCGTTCCATATCAAATTGTTCCTGGTATTAGTGCTGCTAACGGGTGTGCGGCCTATGCTGGTATTCCTTTAACCGAAAGGGGCGGTGCATCATCAGTACGTTTTTTATCTATTTATAAAGACCAGATAGGTGATGAAGGATTCTGGGAAGGGTTGCGTCATGCAAGGGATGAAACGCTCGCCTTGTATATGAGTAGTAATAATTACTCCTTACTATGTAGTAAGCTTATATCATTGGGGTTTGATACATCGACACCTTTGTTGGTTGTAGAGCAAGGCACAACTTCGCATCATAAAGATTATCCGGCCACACTTGAAACTTTTGATGATCTATATTCAGATCATAAATTCGCCTCTCCTTGTTTGATGGTTATAGGTAATGTTGTTAAATGGCATGAACAGCATGCATGGAAAGAAGCACCCGAAGCATCCGGTAATTATTTTACTGACCTTCCCGAAAAGGAGGTCGTATATGCCTGATCAGGGTTTATTGCAAAATATATTAAGTGACCTTTCCGATTTATCTTGGCAGCAGCGCTTGGCACGTTTGGCTGAGTATAGTGATTATAATATCGTATTTTCTACTAGTTTTAGTGTGGAAGATCAGGCGATCACACATGTGGTTGCGGATCGTGATTTGCCAATTAGATTATTTACAATTGATACAGGCAGATTGTTCGAACAAACACACGAGGTATCACAGAAAACCAGAGATCGATATCCTGATATTATTTTCGATACGCATTACCCTAATAATGTTTTGGTGCAAAACCTTGTAAAAGATCAGGGTGTTAATGGTTTTTTTGAATCTTCTGATAAACGCCATGCATGCTGTCATGTTCGTAAGGTGGAGCCATTAGGCCGTGCGTTAGATGGTGCAGATATATGGATTAGTGGCCTGCGCCGTGAGCATTCCAATAATCGCGGGGACTTACCTGTAGCGGAAATGGATGCGGGCAGAAATGTTATTAAAGTTTATCCGTTAATTGATGTTTTGGAGAGTGAAATCAAAGACTTCGTCAATAAATATGATGTCCCGTATAATGTTCTTCATGATCAAGGGTTCCCTTCTATTGGTTGTGCGCCATGTACGCGCGCAGTGCAAGATGGAGACCACCCCAGATCAGGACGTTGGTGGTGGGAGCAAGATAATGCGCAGGAATGCGGGCTTCATTTAGTGGACGGAAAACTTGTCCGTGCTTCATCTTTAAAAGGAAAAGAGAATTTAAATGCTTAACCCTGATCAGAAAAAACTGTTGGATTCATTGCTGGGAAGCGTAAGCCGGGATCAAACTCTATGGCTATCGGGATATTTGCAGGGGCTTGCCGGTGCTGATGCTTCTGTTGGTGGTGCTGTTGCAACACAAGTGGATAAGCCGAAAGTTAATGTTTATTATGCGACTGAGACAGGTAATTCTAAAGCGCTTTCCTTAAATGTTATGAAGGCATTGAAAGGTGCGGGTTTTAAAACGAAGGCGAGTGTTGTTAACCGCTTAAAGCCTGAAGACTTTAAAAAGGATGAGTTCGCGATATTCTTAGTCAGCACGCATGGGGAGGGTACCCCGCCTGAAACTGCGGAAAAGTTTTTTGAGCTGATGGGGGATGCGCCGGAAGGTCTGTTGGAAAACTTATCATATGCTGCTCTAGGCTTGGGTGATAGTAGTTATGAGATATTCTGTGGTGCTATTGTAACGCTTGATAAAGAGTTGAGCCGTATGGGGGCAAAAGCCTTTCAAGATATTAAATTATTGGATGTTGATTATGCATCGCATACCGCGAAATGGATTGAGGAAACTGTTGCTAATTTGAATAAGTTATCTGGTGATACAGGGGCAGTCCAATCATCAGCATCTTTTGATAATTCAGCGCAGGAAGTGCGTACAGGCCTTGGTTACACAAGATTAGAGCCGATTAAAGGTAAGGTTACCGATATTGTGAATCTAAATGATCGCGGTTCTAAGAAAGAGACCTATCATATTGAAATATCTTATGAAGATGATGTTGTCTATACCCCGGGGGATGCAGTCGGCATTATATTGCCTGATGATGTCGCGGTAGATGATGTTACGCCACGGCTTTATTCTATTGCTTCGTCGCCGTCATTTCATGAGGGCGAGATTCACCTAACTGTTTCACTGACTAGTTATACAAAAGAGGATGGTAGCACTGGTCATGGCTTGGCTTCCGGATTTTTATCACAGGTCAAGGAAGATGATGAAATTGAATTCTATATTAGTCAAAATCAATTATTTAACCTTCCTGCGGATGATCAAGATGCAATTATGATAGGTCCGGGCACAGGTATTGCGCCGTTTAGATCATTTGTTTATGAGCGCTCTGAACGTGGTGCATCAGGGCGTAACTGGTTGGTTTTTGGTGACCAACACGCGCATTGTGATTTCCTTTATCAGGCTGAATGGCAAGAACATTTAGCCGTTGATGCGCTTGACCGTCTTGATTTGGCATTTTCCAGAGATCAGGATCACAAGGTCTATGTGCAAAATCGATTAGAAGAAAATGCGGATGAGGTTATCAACTGGTTGGATGGGGGCGCTGTAATCTATGTTTGTGGCGCGAAAGATCCAATGAGTAAGGATGTCGATCAGACATTGATAAAAATTATTTCAGAAAAAAAATCTTTAAGCACTGAGAGTGCGGAAGACTATCTGGCCGACTTGGAAGAGCAGGGCCGTTACTTAAAAGACGTTTATTAATTAAGGATATAATCATGAGTGATAAATTATCTGCCAATGAAGGCATGAAAACGAAAAGCCGTGGCCTGCGAGGAACTTTGTCCGAGGGGATAGCGAACCAAATAACAGGTGGCCTTGATGATGTAGAGCAGCAATTGGTTAAGTTCCATGGATCATATCAGCAAGATGATCGTGATCGTCGCGCAGAGCGTGAGCGTAAAAAGCTGGAATGGGCTTATTCATATATGATTAGACTGCGTATTGCCGGTGGTGACATCACAGCGCATCAATGGGTGAAGCTTCAGGAAAGCTGTGATAGAAATGCCACAGGCATTATTAAGATAACTACACGCCAGACGATACAATTTCACGGTATTGTTAAGGCTCGTATGAAACCGACAATGAAGGATTTTGATGTTTTAGGGCTGGATAGTATTGCCGCATGTGGTGATGTAAACAGGAATGTTATGTGCGGCGCAAACCCTGCACTGGCAGCATATCATGAGGAAGTGTTTAAATTTGCCGATGATATAAGCCTGCATCTTTTACCTAAAACTGGCGCGTTTCGTGAGGTGTGGCTGGATGGGGAAAAGCTTGCAGCGGATAAGCCGGCAGAAGAAGACCCATTATACCAAGATCGTTACCTTCCGCGTAAATTTAAGATTGCGATTGCTCTGCCACCACATAATGAAAATGATGTGTTTGCGAATGATATTGGCTTAATCGCGATTGGTGAAGGGGATGAGTTCCTTGGATTTAATCTTGCTATTGGTGGTGGTCTGGGGGCTACGCATGGTAATAATGCTACATATCCGCGCCGTGGTGATGTTATTGGGTTTGTGCCCAAGGAAAAGACGTTAGACACCCTGTGGCAGATTTTGGCAATTCAACGCGATCACGGAAATCGTGAAGATCGTAAGCTGTCGCGTCTTAAATATACTGTTGATCGTTTAGGTGTTGATTGGTTCAAGGCAGAAATAGAAAAACGTTGTGAATATAAGCTTGATGAAGCAAAGCCGTATGAATTTACTTACCGTGGTGATGCCTTCGGTTGGGTCGAAGATTATCAAGGTAAATGGCATTATGGTATTTTTGTTGAAAACGGCCTCGTGCGGGACTTTGATGGCTATAATATTAAATCAGCAATGTTGGAAATAGCAGAGACTGGTAAATGTGGCGTACGTTTCACGGGAAACCAGAATGTTATGCTGACTTATGTGGATGCAAAAGATAAGGCAGAGATTGACGCTTTGTTGGCAAAGCACGGAATATCGCATGGTCAATATTCCAAATCTCGTCAGGAGGCGATTGCCTGTGTTGCTTTGCCAACTTGCCCTTTGGCTTTGGCAGAAGGGCAAAGGTATCTTCCTGATTTGGTATGTAAAATAGATGCTTTACAGGAAAAGCATGGCTTTAAAGATACGCCTATTACAATTCGTATGACCGGTTGTCCGAATGGTTGTGGTCGTCCATATCTGGCGGAAATTGGTTTTGTTGGTAAGGCCGCAGGAAAATACGCAATGCGTTTGGGTGGTGACTATGAGGGAGAGCGCCTAAACCAGGTTTACAAGGAAGAGGTCGATGAAGCGGAAATCTTGGAAACTCTGGATGGTTTGTTCGCGGAGTTTGTGGATCAGTCTAATGATAATGAAAGATTTGGCGATTATATGCACCGCACCCATTTTAAAGGGAAAGTATTTGTAGGTGCAGATCAGGAGAAAAATTCATGAGCAAGCCGTTACCCTCATATTTACAAGAATTGGAAGATGAAGCGATTTATATCATTCGTGAGGCTATCGCTGTCGCGGAAAATCCGGTGTTCTTATATTCAATCGGTAAAGATTCCAGTGTTCTTTTGCATTTGTTGATGAAGGCGTTTGCACCTGCCACCCCGCCTGTGCCGTTATTACATGTTGATACGACATGGAAGTTTAAAGAGATGATCGCGTTTCGTGATCGTGTTGCAAAGGAAAAGGGACTGCAACTGATCGTACACAGCAATCCTGAAGGTATAGAAGAGGGTATTAACCCATTTGATCACGGCAGCAAGCATTACACGAATGTTATGAAGACTGATGGCCTTAAACAAGCGCTGGATCAGCATAAGTTTGACTATATTTTGATTGGTGCGCGCCGTGATGAGGAAAAATCCAGAGCGAAAGAGCGTATATTTTCTACACGAAATCGTTTTCATGCTTGGGATCCTAAAAATCAGCAACCTGAATTTGGTTGGTTGTTTAATACACGTTTGCCACAAGGGTTCAGCTCTCGTGTTTCACCGTTATCTAATTGGACAGAACAAGATGTGTGGGAATATATTCTGCATGAGCAAATTGAATTGGTGTCTTTGTATTTTGCAAAGGAACAACCGGTCGTAGAGCGCGATGGAATGTTGATACGTGTTGATGATGATCGCTTGCCAATTGAAGATAAAAGTGAAATTCAAAATAAAAAAGTAAGGTTTAGAACGCTGGGATGTTATCCGTTAACCGCGGCGATGCCTTCTGATGCTGAGACATTAGAGGAAATCGTTCAGGAGCTATTGGAAAGTAAAGATTCTGAAAGGCAGGGGCGCTTAATTGATAAAGATTCTTCGGCCGCTATGGAGCAGAAAAAGAAAATGGGATATTTCTAAGATGACAGATTATAAGACAATAAATTTTCTGACATGTGGTCATGTTGATGATGGTAAATCAACTCTTATTGGTCGTTTGCTATATGATATTGATGTTGTTCCTGATGATCATATTGAGGCTGCAAGGGATGATCAGGGTAACATTGATTATTCATTATTTACTGACGGTCTGGAAGATGAGCGCAGGCAAGGCATAACTATTGATGTCGCGCATCGCTATTTCCGTTATGAAGATTGTCGTTACCGCATTGCGGATACGCCGGGTCATTTGGAATATATGCGTAACATGGCCGTGGCTGCGGTTACATCTGATGTTGCGGTTATTTTGGTTGATGCTATACATGGTGTGCGCTTACAAACTGTTGAATATAGTAAAATTGCGAAGTTTTTTGGGGTTCGTCAATTCCTTGTTGCGATCAATAAAATGGATGCAGTCGATTACAGCGAAGAGCAATATAATAAAATAAAGAGTGATTACTTAAACGAGTTTGGCGTTCATAGTTCTGATTGTGATATTGAGTTTGTCCCCGTTAGCGCACTGGAAGGTGATAATATTGTTACAAAAAGCGATAATATGGCTTGGTATTCCGGTAAAACTATATTGGATTTCCTAAGGGGTGCTGACCAGCATACATTGTCTCATGAGAACTTTAGGCTTCCTATACAGCATGTTATTAAAGATGGAGAAGGCACGCGTTGGTATGGTGGCACGTTACACGGGAAACCTTTGTCTGTTGGTGATAGGTTGAGGTCTATCGAAACCGAGCAAGAGGTTACCGTTAAAGGTATTTATCACAGCGGTAAGCCTGTTGAACGTGCGGATAGAAGGCAGGCTATATCTGTGAGCCTTGTTGAAGATATCGACTTGTCGCGTGGCGCAGTTTTATCAAGATCTGAAAACCCGGGATCAGTAGCAGATGCTTTTGATGCAGATATTCTTTGGGTGGATAAGAAAATGGAGGGTAAAAGCACCTTTCAGGGTATAATAAAAATGCACCATAGTGAAGCTCAGGCGCAGGTGTCTATCGATGGTGAGAATGGTGTTTTGAAATCCGGTAATGTATATTTATCACAGGCTGTTTCTATGGATATATTTGATAATAATCCATCAACTGGTCTGTTCATTTTAATTGATCCATATACAGAACGAGTGGCAGGCGTAGGTACAGTCTCTCGTGTTATTCCACCACAATATCAGGGTGCTAATTCAATTTAATTACTAGGATTAACCACCGAAGACTTGTGTTTTTTAAGTTATATTTTGCTAATGCACTGTTTAACATGCTATTTATAATAAAAAAATAATAGTTGGGTGGTTAGTGTTGGTAGATTCCAATAAAATAAGCGAGGGTGCTTTGAGCTCTATTAGTGTGGATGATTTTCCGTCGCCACATTATCAAACTTCTTGTCCTGTTCCATTGCATTTACCAGATAGCTGGGAGTTCTTTAACTATGACCCTGCGGGTATTCAAACAGGATTGGTTCGCGCGCATGCGCATGGTGAGGCGCAATCTAAAATTACATTTGTAACCGGATTTAAGTCTAACGTTGTTGATTATAATACTCCACAGTTACGGGCGTTGCAGCGTGTCGGGGTTGAAATAGATATTATTTCTTTGCCAGACCCAGGTGCTGAAATAGGTTATTTGCAAGATAATAGAAAAGTTGTGGCGGCAATCTTTAATGATGATATGCCGCAAGGGGGTCTGAAAATGGGCGTTCCTAACTTTATTTTTGCACATTCCCTTGGTGGTAGAGCTTTTGTTGCAAATATGCTTGAAGATGATTTTTCGAATAATATTCTTGATAATTATGCGGGCGCTGTTTTGATTGCACCACATTTTTCATCACCTTACAGGTCACAGCCTACTTTAAATGCTGTTTATTCTACATATTGTAAGTTGTTTTCGGAAAAAGCCTATGGTGATGCACCACTGGATTGGATGTTGCCGGCGTTTGAGAGTTTGAAGAATAAATTTCAAAAAATTTCTAATGGTACTTTTGATAAAAGAGAGATATTTGAAGAAAAAAGTAAGGTGGTTAATAAGGCATTTGATTCTGAAGCACTTTCAACTACGCATGGCCAGATATTGTATTCTAACATTTATGGAGAGCGCCTTAGAAAGAGAATATTGGATGACGGTGTTCCCGATGCCGCGAAAGATTTTCCAATGATAATGTTGGGCGGTTCCAAGGATTTTGTATCGTGCAAAAATTATATAAAGGATGTGGCGAAAGATTTCTCTGCCCAATTTCATGAATTTGATACATATCATAACCCTTTCCTTGAATCTAAAGAAGCGCGACAACTTATATTAAGTGCGATGAGGGAAATGAGCGATCATTGGCGTAAATTAAATGTTCCCGGAGGTAATATTATGCTCCACCCCCAAACTAACGGTCACCATTCACAAATAACCAGCTCTTCATTCGAAGATCCTATGGTGGAATGAGTTAAAATTTTTGATACTAAATTTTGTTGTATTTAAGTTGGTTTTTTATAGAATATTGACTTTTATCAATTTGCATATCCGTAGGAAATGCAAAGTTTCTTATGAAATTTTACACAATAGGGGAAATAAACTATGAAGAAATTTGCTAAGCTAGCCCTTCTTGCTAGCGTTGTACCGTTATCTTTGTCTTCAACCGCATATGCAAAGGATCTTGGTGATAGTGCATGGTCAAAAGAGAGATTCCAGATCCGTGTACGTGGTATTGGTGTTCTTCCAGATAGTGGTGGTCGTACAACAATTAACGGATCTCCTAAGGCAGATAATGCTGTTGTACCTGAAATAGACTTCACTTATTTCTTTACAGAGAATATCGCGGCAGAGCTTATTGTTGCGACATCTCCACATGATCTTAGCTTGAAAAATAGTGATCTGGGTGATTTGGATTTAGGTAAAACAATGCTTTTACCACCAACTCTGACTTTGCAATATCATTTCACTCCTGATAATAAATTCAGTCCGTATATTGGTGCAGGTCTTAACTATACAATTACGTATAATGACAGTAGTGGAGACGACACTAACAGTCTGGCCGCAGATAATGGAATTGGTTACGCGTTACAAGCGGGTGCTGATTATTGGATTAACGATAATTGGGGTGTTAACTTTGACGTTAAGAAGATATGGCTTGATGTTGATGCGTCGGTGAATAGCGGTGCTATCACAGGTAATGTTGAACTTGACCCGTTAATTATCGGAACTGGTATTTCTTATCGGTTCTAAACGCAGTTAATTATTTAAAATTTTTGTTTCACCATTATTTTGGCCTGTTAATCGCAGCTTATATTTAGTATTTATAAACTGGTTATAATTTAAATCAGATATATGGTGAAACATGGAAACTAAAGCAGCCGTTGCTTATAAGGCAGGATCTCCGCTTGTTATTGAGACAGTTCAACTTGAAGGCCCTAAGGCGGGGGAGGTTCTAGTTGAAGTTATGGCGACCGGGGTTTGTCATACTGATGCTTTCACCTTATCAGGTGATGATCCCGAAGGTGAATTTCCGGCAATACTTGGTCATGAGGGCGCGGGTATTGTACGTGAAGTAGGGGCAGGTGTTACGTCCGTTTCTGTCGGTGATCATGTTATCCCTTTATATACCCCGGAATGTAGGGAGTGCGATTATTGTTTGCACCCGAAAACAAATCTGTGCCAGAAAATCAGATCAACGCAAGGCCGTGGCCTTATGCCTGATGGCACATCTCGTTTTTCTGTAGGTGGTAATTCTGTGTTGCACTATATGGGGTGCTCAACTTTTTCTAACTTTACGGTTATGCCTGAAATATCACTTGCGAAAGTTCGGAAGGACGCACCGTTTGATAAGATATGTTATATCGGTTGCGGT
This sequence comes from Alphaproteobacteria bacterium, assembly GCA_050633325.1. GTDB lineage: Bacteria > Pseudomonadota > Alphaproteobacteria > Micavibrionales > Micavibrionaceae > UBA1672. The sequence goes on along the minus strand of JBOEGH010000013.1, from coordinate 4,321 downwards.
GTTACTACTGGCCTTGGTGCTGTTGTTTTCGATGCAAAGGTTGAATACGGGTCAACTGTTGCGGTCTTTGGCTTGGGCGGTATTGGTCTGAACGTTATACAAGGCGCAAAGATGATTGGCGCAAGCAAGATCATTGGAATCGATATTAATGAAAGTAAGGTTGAGTTGGCCGAAAAGTTTGGCATGACTGATTTCATTAACCCTAAGAAATGCGACAATCTGGTTGAAGCGATATGTGATCTTAGTAACGGTGGTGTTGATTACTCTTTTGAGTGCATAGGAAATGTTGATGTTATGCGTGACGCATTGGAATGTTGCCACAAGGGTTGGGGGGAAAGCATTATTGTTGGTGTTGCCGGTGCAGGCAAGGAAATATCAACCAGACCTTTTCAGTTAGTGACTGGTCGTGTTTGGCGTGGTTCTGCATTCGGTGGTGCGCGTGGGCGTACAGATGTTCCTAAAATTGTTGATTGGTATATGGATGGCCGTATCAATATTGATGATTTGATTACTCATAAAATGCCGCTTTCAGATATTAATAAAGCATTTGATCTAATGCATGCAGGTGAAAGTATACGAAGTGTAGTGGAGTTTTGATTGCATGAGTTCCGTAATTAAATGTAATAAATTCGTACGTGTTCATGGCGGTAGTCTTGGTTATTATAGCCATGAAAGTGAAAATACAAAAACATCGATGAATTTTACGGTATTTACGCCACCGGAAGATAAAAAATGCATTGGTTATGTTGTGTTTCTTTCTGGTTTAACATGTACTGAGGACAATTTTACAACAAAGGCAGGGGCATATGATGTTGCGTCCTCTCTTGGCTTAGCTGTGTTAGCACCTGATACTTCTCCGCGTGGAGAGGGTGTGGCGGATGATGATGCCTATGACCTTGGGCAAGGGGCAGGGTTTTATATTAATGCGACGCAAGAGCCATGGGCTGATAACTTTCAAATGGAAAGTTATTTGATTGAAGAGTTGCTTCCAATATGTGAGAAGGAATTGAGCCTGCCTTCAAATAATAAGGCCATTATGGGGCATTCAATGGGAGGGCACGGTGCGCTTACTCTGTATTTTAAGTATCCTGATATGTTCTGTTCTTGCTCGGCATTTTCTCCAATAGTTGCACCATCAATTGTTCCTTGGGGGCAAAAGGCATTTAGCAATTATCTGGGTGATGATCGGTTGATCTGGAGTAACCATGATGCATGTGAGCTTGTGAGGCGGGCGCATAACCCGAAAGATAATCCAGAAATACTGATTGACCAAGGTATGGCAGATAACTTTTTAGTTGAACAGCTGCGACCAGAAATGTTTGAGCAAGCTTGCGCAGAGGTAGGGCAAAAACTTAAATTGCGTTTGCATGATGGCTATGATCATAGCTACTTTTTTATTCAGAGCTTTATTGCCGACCATCTTGCATGGCATGCAAATAAAATGAATTAACTGCTATTTATATTTTTAGAGATATCTAAAAATATATAGGTCGTTTGTAGTAGAAATGATTTTGCTGTGGTGAACAAATAATTTATTCTTCGCTATAAAGGCCTTCTTTAATGAAGTAATCCTTTGCCTTTTTGTATCTTTCTTCAATTTCTTGAATAAATATTTCCCGTTCCTCAAGTGATCCGTTCTTTAATTTCTGTGCCGAGCCACATAATTCGCGCATTTTTTCTGCCCCGACCACGCCTGCCGTTCCTTTTAATGAATGTGCAACCTCTACCCAAATTTCATTTTCCCCTTCAGTACACTGGTCTTTTAACTCTATAATTTGTTCTTTTCCTTGTGAAATGAACATGGAAATTATTTCCAGTACAAAGTCTTCGTCACCCATTGAATTGTCTCGTAAATTATCAAGGTTAACAGGTGCTTCTTCTTCCTCTGGTGGTGGGGGAGGTGGTTCTACTTCTTTTTCTGATTGTTTATTATTTTCAAAAACTATCCAGGGAGATAGCTTTTCTTTAAATATATGTATGTCTACAGGTTTGCTTATATAGGCGTTCATGCCAATTGACAGGCACTTTTCTTCATCTTCCGGCATTGCATTTGCAGTCATTGCGATAATAGGTATACCACCCTGTAATGGATCAGGTAGGTTGCGAATAGAAACTGTGGCATCGTAACCATTCATTTCAGGCATATGACAATCCATTAACACTAAGTCGAAGTTATTTGATTGGACGTCCATAATGGCTTGTCTGCCGTTTTGTGCAATGGTGTAGTTTGTAATGTTAAGCGTACTAAATAGCTTTTTCATGAACATTTGGTTCATGTCGTTATCTTCGGCCATTAATATTCTTATATCTTCGGCTGGGATAGCATCAGAGCTCAGCCACCCTTCGGTATTATCCCTAGTCTTATCATTGTTTTTTTCTGGCAGCTTATCAACAATTCCAAATGGAACTTCAAACCAGAATGTTGAGCCTTCACCCTCTACGCTTTCAACGCCGACATCTCCATCCATTAATTCTACTAGGCCTTTGGTTATTGTTAGGCCAAGGCCAGTGCCGCCAAATTTACGTGTTATAGATGCGTCTGCCTGTGTGAATTTATCAAAAATTGTGCTCATTTTGTCTTTAGGCACGCCGATGCCGGTGTCTATAACTTCACATCTTAGGCGAACCAAATTGTCGAATAATTTTTCAACCTTTACTATTACAGATACATTTCCCTCAACTGTATAGCGTATAGAATTACTAACAAGATTTGTTAGAACACGTGTAAACCTTAGCTCATCGCCAATGGCATAAAGATGTTCAGCATCAATGCGACAGAATAGGGCTATGTCTTTCTCGGCGGCTAGGGGCTGCATTGAGTCTACTGTGTCTCTAATTCTTTTTACTGCATCAAATGCTATGCATTCCAGATGTACTTGCTCTGCTTCTATTTTAGATAGGTCTAGTATGTCATTAACAATGTCCAATAGATTATGTGAAGCGCCCTTAACTAAAGAGAACATTTCACTCACTTCTTCATTAAGATCATTTTGCTCAATTATTTGCACCATTCCAACGATACTATTCAATGGTGTTCTTAATTCGTGAGACATATTTGCCAGAAAGTCACTCTTATAACGGCTTGCTTGTTCTGCTTGTTGCTGTGCTTCTTGGCGAAGAATTATTTCTGATTGCGCTTGTTCTTGTTCGCTTTTTAAAAGTTCGTTGATTAACTCGTTCTTTTTGCGTTGGTAGAATAAAAAGAAAATATATAACGAGACGATACATGAAATCGCAAAGACTCCAAAAAACACCCATATTTCTGGCCAGTGTTTTCTTTCAAAATAGCCATTCTTGGCAGTGAAGCTTATGTACCAATTATGATCTGCACTGGAAAATTGTGTGTTGTGATATCTATTATTGTTTGTGTCTGTTAATTCAGATTTTTTGTCATTTTCAAGTATTGGTACAATTCCGTGAAAGTTTGGTTCTGTTCCTATATGGTTTTTAAGGTCGCTGAAGTTTATGATTGAAACAACTATGCCTGATTGTTTCGGTTTCTGTGATGCTTTATTCAGCATTGTACTCACATGTTGTAAATATAGTATGTAATGTGCATCACTTTTTTGTTGGTTTTCAGGCATCGCTAAAACAGCTTTGTTGTTGATGCGCGCTTGTAGAATAATGTTTCTATAGTAAGTGGTTTCAAATATAGCACGTTTATTGAATTCTGATATGTTTTTCAAATCATTATCTGAGATATCGGAACGGTTTACACTGTAGAACCTACTTTCTTTTTTATTGTCAGAATCGGCTAGGTAGTATGTGGCCATTAAGAAGTTTCTAGTATCGAAAAAAGAGTTGGAAAAAGTTTTGAACTCTTTTTCATCAACTATATTTGACGCGGAGAAAAATGCTTTGAATGCGATGACATCGTTAAGATAATCGTTTAGGCTGGATTTAAGTTCTGATGTATATCGTTCTGAGCTTGTAACGAAATAACGGTTGGCTTCGTTTTCTTGGTATATGTTCATTATCCCGTATGAAACAGTGGATAGGCATATACCTAATACAAAAATTATAAGAGGGGACAGGTAAGTTTTAGTATCCTTACGTATATAATCTTTTACTTTTTGAAATTTATCAGACACAAAAGCCATTTTATATATTCCTCCACACACACTATAAGAATATTAAAGTGTTTTTATTAAAAATATAGTATTTTTTTTGTACTGTTTGTTTAGATTGCGTATAAAATAATTCTTCTGTTGACCAAACGCACTATAATCATTAATTAAATAGCATCAATTGTAAGGTTGAATCATTATTGTTAATGAGTTTCATTGTATTGTAATTGTCTATAGGGGTATAGCTCAGTTGG
>JBOEGH010000012.1:0-38620 GCA_050633325.1 Alphaproteobacteria bacterium | reverse complement strand
CTAGCATTTTCGATCCCTTGATTATAAAGAGCAGCCATCGCAACGGATAATGTTCTTCCTGTATCGTCAATTTCATTAGAAGACCAACGACTAACCGTGAAAACACCATGATCGCTAAGGTCATTCATAAAGATTGTCCATGCTTCTACAGTATATAAACCATTTTCAGACAGGGCGAATGCACCTGCGCCTGTTGATGCCCATGTATCAATGAGACTCATTTGGATGAGGTCAACTTTTTCGGTATTGTTCCTGAACCAGCTTCGTGCCTCTTCATTTTCAATGGTAACACCGGGTTGTTTATAAAGGTTCGAATAGTCCCTGTATTCCGGATGATCTTTCAATAGTTTGATCTGTACCGGGTTAACATCAAGAGTCGTTACCTTTTCAACGCGCAAATATTTTGCAGACATAAGGTCACGTCCGCCACCAACACCAATAATGGCTGCTGCGTTAACATTAGGCAGAGAGTATGCCAAATTAATAACATCATATTCCAGATATGAGTGCTTGGAAAAATCACCATCAAATTTCGTAATCGGTGTACCTGCATCGCCATCAATAATAAGAACTTTTGCCGTTGCTTTGAGCTCTTCTGGCAAAACCGGAGATGGTCCCCAGACAAAAGGCGCTCTATCTACTTCTTCTATTCCAACAGTAACCCGGGAAATTGAGTTCCATTCCGAATAGTCAATTTTAGACATAGGAAGAAACTGTCCTTTTGTCCATATAGGGTAGAATATTGCAGACTTTGCAGTAAGGTTTATAGTCCCAAGTGCGAGGGTACAAATAATTCCCGGAATAATTATTTTTCTTAATTTTGCTTTGTCTTTGTCATGATCCTTATCATCAATAGGAAATGCTAGAGCAGAAAGGAACGCTAATGCCGCAAGAAAGAAAATTGCAGAAGGTGTATCAATAGTCTCCATTAAGATTAACGCGCCAATACACCCTAAACCAGCACCAAGGAGGTCAATACCATAGGTTTTTCCAACAGGGAAAGGGGTTCGGGTCAGGCAAATCGTAATCACAATACCTGCATGATAATAAGCCATACTCGTCGTAATCGCGGCAAAAGGCAGGCGGGTTAATGTCTCTGACATTTCCTCTGATACAATCGGAACATAAAGCTGCACAATTAGTCCGATTAAAATGAATATACCAAACCAGACACAATTTTTCCGCGCTATTAAACCGTAATTTTTCCTCTGCTCTTCTTCTGGGGATTTATATATTTTAAGCGCACCCATGGTCAAACCAAACATTGCCATGCTTATAACCAAAAATGATAAGTGATACCAAGATGTTACAGAAAAAATACGGGACTGCAGTATTTGTAAGGCCATAACCAAGCCTGATAGTAAGAACACACCCGTATAGAATGAAACGGCTTTATTTTTCATTATTATTTCACCTTAGTCTAAATTTATAATTTGTTTGCTGGGATACGTTCATTTTTAATAATAAGAACGCTTCCTTGAACCCAACGCATAAGAAGGTAGAGCAAAGAAGGTAGAAATGCAATAAATGCTGCTATAATAAGGTGATGTTGGTTTTTGTTGTAAAAAACGTCATTGCAGGGATCCATTATCATTAATATAGTCTTTAAAGATCCGTGGCGAATTATATATGTTATATTTTCTGATATATATGAAAGGCACGGTTGAAGCGTTACATAGTTTACAAAGGCAGTAAGGTAAAGCAAACTTAATAAACTGGATATCAATACAAACAGGTTTGCACGCCAAAATGTTCTTATCAGGTAGGTTGTGTGATTTTCCATCAACCCATCTTCTTCTGCGGTGCTTCGGATTGAATAAATAACAGATAACGTACATACACAAACCATAGCAGCAAACAAAGATGTGATGTTAACCGGGATGAATGATATCGTCATTGAAGTGAACAAAAACGTATAGAGGGTTATTATCCTTCTCTTTTGTTTCTTATTGTCCATTGATGTATCTATGCTCATTAACATTCCTTACTTTATTCATTTGTATTTTAACGGCGACCAAAAAGACGTTCAATATCTTTTAAGGATAATTCTACATATGTTGGCCTGCCGTGGTTACATTGTCCTGATAGCGGAGTTTCTTCCATTTGCCTTAATAATGCATTCATTTCATCCACATTAAGTCGCCTTCCCGATCTGACTGAGCCATGACACGCCATAGTAGACAGGGTTTCATTTAGCTTCCCCTCAAGAATATTGCACTGATCTTCTTCTATTATTTCATCGACCAGATTGTTAATCAGCTTTTTTATGTCCACATTAGCCCCTAACAGGGCAGGTAGGCTTTGAACAGCCACAGCCCCATTTCCGAATGCTTCAATTTCAAGACCTAATTTCTCTAGGTCTTGGGCATGATCTAACAGTCTTTGTGATTGTGTTTCTTCTAACTCGACTATCTCCGGGGTTAGAAGGCCTTGCTTAATCACGCCTGTTTCGGCCATCTGTGATTTAAAACGTTCATATACTAAACGCTCATGTGCGGCGTGTTGGTCAATTATGGTCAAACCTTGGTCAGTTTGTGCGACAATATAATTTTCATGTATTTGCGCGCGTGCTGCCCCTAGTGGGTAATTAGAATCTTTGAGAGTTTCACGACTTGCCTCTTCTATATGTTCTTCAAATTTTGCTATAGGAGCCATGTTATGTGCAAATGATGACTGGGAGGCATAGTTTTCTTGCCTCCTTTCTGCAAGGTTACCATGTGCATATGATGAGGGAACTGCTGGGGACGATCCACGGTGCATTGGCAGAGAAGGAGAAATTGTACCCTCTGTCTTAAATGACCCTATTGTGCTGGCGGATATTGTGCTGGCGGTTTGAAAACCTCCCTCATGGATTGCGTGCTTCAGCGCACTAATAATCATTCCTCTGATAAGTTGGGGATCACGAAACCGAACTTCTGTTTTTGCGGGGTGGACATTTACGTCAACATCAGTCGCCGGTAAATCAACGAATAATGCCAGTACCGGATGGCGATCACGATGAAGAACGTCTCTGTATGCTGCGCGAACGCAGCCATGAAGTAATTTGTCTTTTACTGCACGCCCGTTAACGAACAAATATTGGTATTGTGATGTGCCACGGTGATATGTAGGAAGAGCGGCATAGCCGGAAAGCTTCACGCCGTCTCGCTCTGCAGTTATTTCCATAGAGTTTTCGCCAAACTCTCTGCCCAGAATAGAGGAAAGTCTACTTTGTGCGTCTAAGACTGCAACTAGATTAAGTTTTTTCGCACCATCATGCGTTAGTTTAAAACTTACATTTGGGTATGCCATGGCTAATCTTGTTACTGTATCCTTAATAGCCATAAATTCTGCGCGTTCAGTTTTCTGGAATTTTAAACGCGCAGGTGTCGAATAAAAAAGATCACAGACTTCTATTCTTGTGCCTTGAGGGTGAGAGCAGGGGATAATTTCACTCTTTACTCCTGCGTTACAGTTTATTTCCCAGCTTTCTCCTGTGCTTTGATTATGTGTTTGTATCTTCGTTCGTGACACTGCCGCAATTGATGCAAGTGCTTCACCGCGAAATCCTAAATATGAAATATGCAACAGGTCATCATCGGGTAGTTTAGAGGTCGCATGACGGTCTAGTGATGCGACTAACTCTTCTTGATTCATTCCACAGCCATTGTCGGAAATTACTATTTTGCTTTTTCCGCCGTTATGGATATCAATTGTAACTTCGCTAGATCCCGCATCTATAGAGTTTTCTATTAATTCTTTGATCGCAGCAGCAGGTCTTTCAACCACTTCTCCTGCGGCAATTTGATTGATAAGATTTTCGGGTAAATAACGTATACGCATTTGGTAAATATATCTTCATCTGTGTGTTGTCGGTAAACAGTATGATAATCAGCACACTAAATTTATTTTATCAATGGTGCAATATATTTACCTGTTAAAGTATAGGTTGTTGGTAGTTGATGGGCGATTCTATGATTCTTTTTCATATCGCAAAAAATATATTTTTTAGACCGTGATAGTGTTTTTTTTATTCATGATTAACAGTAATATTTAATGGCAAAAAATGTAATGTTGTCGTTCCCAGTTTATGCGATGTTGCGCATATTTTTAGCAAAAATTTATGCCTGTTTATTGATCATGTACCAACAATAATAGGGTGATTTTTTTCACTATATGTTGACAGGAAATTTTCTTCTGGCACTATATCTTGTGTTTAAAGGTTCTTCATTCTGAAGATCTTTTTTTCAATAAATTTATATTTACTAAATTCCAAAGCCCTTGGTTTTGGAAGAAACCCAATCCTAATTACGAAGGAAAATGACAATGATAACTATTTACAGCAAGCCGGCTTGTATGCAATGTATAGCAACCACACGTGAGATGGATAAAAAGGGTATAGAATACATCTATGTTGATTTAACAAAGGATGATTCTGCTATGGCTAAAATAGAAAGCCTAGGATACAGGCAAGTACCAGTAGTAGTTGCGGGTGATGACCACTGGACAGGTTTTAGACCAGATAAAATTGGTGCTTTGATTTCTGCAGAGGTTGCAGCTTAAAAGTAAATTATTATTGCGTAAGGAAGGTTTATGGATCCTCTATTAGTTTATTATTCAAGTACCTCAGGTAATACAGAAAGATTCGTAGAATCCTTGGATATAAACTCTGTTAGAATTCCAATTTCGATGAAAGAACAATGTCCTGTTATGGCCATGCCTTATGTTCTTATATGCCCTACTTACGCAGATGATGACGGTTCAAAAGCGGTTCCTAAACAAGTTATCCGCTTTTTGAACAATCCAGAAAATAGAAAATATATTAAAGGTGTCATAGCATCAGGAAATCGCAACTTCGGTGAGATGTTTGCTTATTCAGGATCTGTTATATCTAAAAAATGCGGTGTGCCGTGCTTGTATAAATTTGAGTTAAGCGGAACACAAACTGATGTTAATACTGTAAAAGAAGGAATGAATAGGTTATGGGACTCGTTTACACAAATACCGGAAATGAAGAAGACGGGGACGTAACTGATATGAAGTTTGATGTAGAATCTGATATGGGTCTTGCACGCGTGCAAAAGAAAACCACATCCAGTACAAAAGAAGTATTGGAGAGAGAGGCTCAGCATGCACAAGAGGAACTAGAAGACAGTGAACTTGATTATCATGCCCTTAATGCAATGCTTAATCTGTATGATGAAAAAGGTCACATCCAATTCGATATGGATAAAAAGGCTGCTCGTCAGTTCTTTTTACAAAACGTAAACCAGAATACTGTTTTCTTTCATAACCTAGAGGAAAAATTAGGTCACCTAGTTATGAAAGGGTATTATGAAAGTAATGTATTAGAGCAGTATGAATTTGATTTTATACGTGATCTATATGATTATGCTTATGGTATGAAGTTCCGGTTTTCAACGTTCATGGGCGCATATAAATACTACAATAATTACACCCTAAAGACATTTGACGGAAAACGTTATTTAGAGCGCTACGAAGATCGTGCCGTAATGGTTGCCCTTACATTGGCGTGTGGTGATGAGAAAATGGCGCGTCATTTGGTTGAGGAAATTATTTCTGGTCGTTTCCAACCTGCCACACCTACTTTTTTGAACGCAGGAAAGAAACAACGTGGGGAATTGGTGTCGTGTTTCCTTCTTCGTATTGAAGATAACATGGAATCAATTGGTAGAAGTATTAACTCCGCGCTACAATTATCTAAGCGTGGTGGTGGTGTTGCGTTATTACTGTCAAATGTTCGCGAACTTGGTGCGCCTATAAAAAAGGTAGAGGGACAGTCTTCAGGCGTTATTCCAGTAATGAAACTATTGGAAGATTCATTTTCTTACGCTAATCAGCTTGGCTCACGTCAGGGTGCGGGTGCGGTTTATTTAAATGCTCATCATCCTGACATAATGCGTTTCCTTGATACAAAGCGTGAAAATGCAGATGAGAAAATAAGAATCAAGACGTTGTCACTTGGCGTTGTTATTCCTGATATTACGTTTGAATTGGCGAAGAATAACGAATATATGAATTTATTCTCCCCTTATGATGTAGAAAAAGTATACGGCGTTCCGTTTTCTGAAATTTCTGTAACAGACAAATATGAAGAAATGTCAGAGAACCCTAGAATCCGTAAGAAGAGAATCAAGGCGCGCGAATTCTTTACAACGCTTGCCGAAATTCAATTTGAGTCCGGCTACCCTTACATAATGTTTGAGGATACGGTTAACAAAGCAAACCCAATTGATGGCCGTATCACAATGAGTAATCTGTGCTCTGAAATATTACAGGTTAGTGACGCAAGTACGTTTGGCCCTGATTTGAGTTATAAGGAAATGGGTTCTGATATTTCTTGTAATTTGGGTTCTATGAATATTGCTAAGGCGATGGAATCTCCTGATTTTGGTAAGACAGTTGAAACGGCGATTAGGTCACTTACTGCTGTTTCTGATATGAGCGACCTTGATTGTGTTCCGTCCATTTCCAAAGGTAACAGTCGTTCACATGCCATAGGTCTGGGGCAGATGAATTTGCACGGATATCTGGCAAAAGAAGAGGTCTATTACGGATCAGATGAGGGTATAGATTTTACAAATATGTATTTCTACACTGTCGCATATCACGCCATAAAAGCATCAAATATGATTGCAAAAGAGCGCGGTGAAACATTTGCAGACTTTGAAAAATCAACATATGCAAGCGGTAAGTTCTTTGATAAATATCTTGAAAAGGAATGGGCACCGGAAACTGATAAAGTACGCAGCCTTTTTGCCGATGCTAATATTGAAATTCCATCTCAAAAAGATTGGGAAGCATTAAAGAAATCAGTAATGGAACATGGTATTTATAATGCATATTTACAGGCTGTTCCTCCAACAGGATCTATTTCTTATATCAACAATTCAACATCATCTATTCACCCTATTGTCTCTAAAATTGAGATCCGTAAAGAGGGCAAAATAGGTCGTGTTTATTATCCTGCTGCGTTTTTGACAAATGATAACCAAGAATATTATCAAGATGCTTATGAAATAGGGCCGGAGAAAATCATCGATACCTATGCTGCTGCAACGCAACATGTTGACCAAGGGTTATCACTTACTCTGTTCTTCCCAGATACTGCAACGACACGCGACATTAACAAGGCGCAGATTTACGCATGGAAAAAGGGAATAAAGACTATTTATTACATTCGCTTACGTCAAATGGCGTTAGAGGGAACAGAGGTCGAAGGGTGTGTTTCTTGCAGTTTGTAAGAGCACTATCCAATTTATATGTAAGAGTAAAATAAAAGGATAAAATGATATGAGTGCAAATGTTCAGATCAAAGATCAAGCTATTAATGACATAGATTCTAAGATCAGTCGCGTTAAAGCCATTAATTGGAATCGTCTTGAAGATGAAAAAGACTTAGAGGTATGGAATCGTTTAACGTCTAATTTTTGGTTGCCTGAAAAAGTTCCATTATCAAATGATGTTCAATCTTGGGGATCATTAACGGGTGACGAGCAACGCCTTACTATTCGTGTGTTCACCGGTCTTACTTTGTTGGATACTATTCAAAATGTGTTTGGTGCTCCGACTTTGATGCAAGATGCGATCACACCACATGAAGAGGCGGTACTCAGCAATATTTCATTTATGGAAGCTGTTCATGCACGATCTTATTCATCAATTTTTTCAACTTTATGCTCTATGCGTGATGTTGATGATGCATATCTCTGGAGTGAAGAAAACGAGCATCTTCAGCGTAAATCTGATTTGATTATGAAGGAATATGTTGCAGATGATGCGATGAAGCGCAAAATTGCCAGTGTTTTCTTAGAGAGCTTTTTATTCTATTCTGGTTTTTACCTTCCTATGCATTGGTCAAGTCGCGGTAAACTTACAAATACAGCAGATTTGATCCGCCTTATTATCAAAGATGAGGCTGTTCACGGGTATTACATCGGCTATAAATTCCAAAAGGCATATGACGAATGCACGCCAATGGAACAATTGGAAATTAAAGATTATGCGGTCGGCTTGTTAATGGATCTGTATGATAACGAAGTGAAATACACAGAAAGCCTTTATGAGGATGTCGGCCTTGTGGATGAGGTAAAAACGTTCCTTCATTATAACGCAAATAAGGCATTGATGAATCTTGGCTTTGACCCCATGTTCCCTGCGGAAATAGCAACCCCTAACCCTGCTATAATGGCATCACTTTCACCAAATGCGGATGAAAATCATGACTTCTTTTCCGGATCTGGATCGTCATATGTAATGGGTAAAGCGGAAGAAACTGAAGATGAAGACTGGGACTTTTAAATCTGTTATTTACCGTTAATCAGAACATAATTTTTTAAGCGCCATTATCAGTAATGGCGTTTTTTAAATCCGCATCGTGCATACATGTATTAGTTAATATAGCACCTGTTAAATCTGCTCGCCTTAAATCGGCACCACTTAAGTCTGCATGTGTTAAGTCTGCTCCCATAAGGATGGCATCGCGCAAATCTGCACCTTGCAGATCGGCAAAACGTAGGTCAGAATTACTGAGATTTACGCGGTTTAGAGTTTTTTTGTCGGTGATCTTGTCTTTGAATTGCAATGGACTTAGTCTTGCTCCTCGTAAAGTAGCACGAGTCAATTTCGCCTTTATTAGGGAAGAGCCACGTAAATCTATATTCTCCATATGGCAATCTCGGAAATCTGAACGATCAAGTATGGCACTTTGCATATCTGAGTTACTTAAATCCATTCCCCAAAATGAAGCATTTATAGCGCGTATGGCAGTTAAAGATAAAAGATTTATACCAATTATATCGCGCAGATCGTGATTGCTAAAGTCTAGTTGTTGTCCTTCCTTGCCTGCCGTATTGACCCACATATTATGACTTTCAAGATATTCTTCCAGAGTTTTTTCGTCCGGATCATCTTTATCGGTAATAGTTTGCCGAAGCACATCTGCTGTTCTTTGAATTCCCAGTTTTTCAGTGTTCTTCATGTTAACGCCAAGTAGTATGGCATCTTTCATATTTGATTTTGCCAGGTTAGTCCCTGTAAAGTTTACATGCGCAAGATTAGCACCTTGGAATACTGATTTATGAAAGTCGGCGTCACATATGGTAGACCCAGAAAGATCAGCATCGGTAAAGTCAGCATAGTTCGCACGAGCGTTGGATAAGTTTGTATTTGTTAAGCGTGCACCGGTTAATATGGTGTTATCACCGTCACCACTTGTGCGTTTTCTGTTCACTAACTCACCTTCAAGGCCTTGTTCCATGATTGCTCCATTGCGAAGGTCGGCATCGGTTAAATTAGTTCCCGAAATATTTGCCCCGGCTAGGTAAGAGCCGCGTAAGTCACTGCGCGAGAAATCAGAGTGAGATAAGTCTGCATTGGTCATATCACAAGCAAAAAAGCATGCATTCTTATATGTGCCAAGCGATAGATCAGTGTTTGATAGAACAGATCCGGTGAAATCTGATTGTGACAGATCGCGATTGTGGAAATCTAAAAAAGATAAATTTTTATAACGTAATATGGCTCTTTGCCCACCGGTTTGACCACGAAGAAACATCTCATGACGATCGATAATAATATTCACTTCCTCCTGTGTGATAACAGGAAGATCGTTTGGAGGGGGAGGGCCATTATTTATCGTAGGTTGCATTTTATACAGTGTATATCAAAATGAAGTTTTTTGCCTTATTTTTATAATGCATCCAATATTCAAATAGATTTTAAGTAATCAAGAAGCCCTTGCGTTGATGGATCAGCTTGGTCTAATTCATGTTCTTTATCAAAATTATCTATAATTTGCCTAGCAAGAGTCTTTCCCAGTTCTACTCCACATTGGTCAAAGCTGTTGATGTTCCAGATAATACCTTGAACAAAAATCTTATGCTCATAAAGTGCAAGCAGAAGACCTAATGAATATGGTGTAAGCTCATCAAGGACAAGTGTGTTGCTTGGGCGGTTTCCATCGAAATGCCTGTGCGGATCATCATTTTCCTGACCAACCATTAGGGCTTGTGACTGTGCAACTGCATTAGAAAGCAACATCTTGTGATGATCGCCAATAGGATTATGTGACTTTGCAACCAGAATAAAATCTGAAGGAACTATTGTTGATCCTTGATGTAGTATTTGGAAATAGGCGTGTTGGGCGTTGGTTCCAATATCACCGAGTATGATTGGACCTGTCTTATATGATACGGGTTTATCTTTGCGATCAACGGCCTTGCCATTAGACTCCATATCTAATTGCTGCATGTATGATACGAACTTCCAAAGATATTGATCATAAGGAGTGATAGAAAGAGCAGGAAGATCCATAAAATTTCTATGCCACACACCGATCAAAGCCATTAAAATTGGCATATTCTCTTCCATAGGGGCGTTCAAGAAGTGCTGGTCCATGCTGTGCGCGCCATTTAGAAGCTCTTGAAAATTATCAAATCCTATTGCCAAGCAAAAAGACAATCCAATAGTAGACCAAAGAGAGAACCTGCCCCCAACCCAATCCCAAATCGGGAATACATGATCCTCATCTATTCCAAATTCTACTGTGGCTTTGATGTTTAAGGATGCTGCAATAAAGTGATCTGAAACGTCATCTTTACCTAGTTTTTCTCTCAGCCATTTACGTGCGCTATGCGCATTAGTCATAGTCTCTTGTGTAGTGAATGTTTTTGACGTGACAATGAATAGTGTTTTACTTGGCTCAATAATTCTTAGAACTTCGGCTAGGTTAGTTCCATCCATATTTGATACAAAATGTACGTTAATATCACGATCGGAATAGTGCTTTAATGCCTCATGCACCATGGATGGAGCAAGGTCAGAGCCACCAATACCAATATTTACTATGTGAGTGTACTTCTTCTCTTTACGAACTTTGTCACAAAATTCTTTCATTCTTGATAAAGATTTTCTGACATGTGGTATTACATTTTCACCATCAGCAATTATAGGGTCATCGTTTGGATTTCTAAGAGCTGTGTGCAATACGGCTCTTTTTTCTGATGTGTTTATAACTTGGCCAGTGAACATTTTTTCACGCCAGCTTTCAATATTACATGATTTAGCCAACTTGATCAGTTTTGCAATTGTGTCGTCTGTTATTGGCTGTTTTGAATAATCCAGCATGATATTTTCATGACGCATACTGTATTTAGAGAAGCGTTCAGGATCTTCATCGAATAATGATTTTATTTGAAGATCACCTAATTTTTTCTTGTGCGCTGACAATGCTTTCCATTCCGGCATTTTGGATCGTGACAGCTTGTTCTGTTTGTATGGTATCATTGTGAACTCATTATTCTACGTTAGGTAGCTTGCTTATTATTTCAGCATTTTTCATCCCTTGCGGATTGCCGACTAAAATAGTCGTGAAACTGCTTTTGTCTAGTAGTTTTTTGGCAACACGCTGTATATCGCTCTTGGTAACTTTTTTTATTTTTTCGCTACGTTTATCAAGATAATCAATAGGCAGGCCATTATTTTGCATTGATTGTAAAAGTTTTGCTATAGAGACCGTGGATGTTAAGGATAATGGTAAAGATCCGATAAGATATGATTTCGCATCATTTATTTCTTGTTCGGAAACAGGGTGTTTTTGTATTTTATCCCATTGTTCATGCGTTATCTTTAGTATCTCTGCTACTTTATCATTTACCGTTGATGTTGACACATATAATGCATCCATTTCCTTATATCCACGAAAGTAGGAATATATACCATATGTTAATCCGCGTTTTTCGCGTATTTCTTCCATAAGGCGCGATCCAAAGCCTGATTCACCTAAAATAAAGTTCATTACTTTTGCAGTATGATAATCGGGATCTTGGTGTGTAATACCTTTCTGCGTCATTGATATGATTGTTTGCGGTATGTCTTGTTTGTATATGTAGGTTTCCCCAGAATTCCTTAGTTCGAAATGTTCATGTGTTGTAACCTTTGTGTCAGGTATCTCTGAGAATACATGATCAAGAAGAGTTCTTAATTCATCTGCGGTTATATCACCGGCGACACTAACTATCAGTTGGTTTTTGCCTAGGGTTCTATGAAATGCCCGTAAATCTTCATTCGTAATATTATCCAGTGTCGTTAAAGTACCACCACTATTTAGAGCATATGGGTGTCCTTCAAATATTTTGGCATTTTGAATACGAGCAGCCATCCATTGCGGGTTTGATAAGGATGATTTTAGGCGGCTTTTGTTTGAAGCGCGCATTCTCTCTACTGGTTCATCATCGAAACGTGGCTTTGTCAGAGCAAGCTTTAATAAATCAAAAGCCTTGTCTTTATGGCGCGTCAGGGTTCTTACTTGCCCGCCAAAATTATCGCGGTTAGAGCTAAAACGTAATGTTATAGAGTTATCTGTAAGAGCTTTTTGAAAATCTTGACTTGTAAGGTCACCAGCACCTTCATCCATTGTATTAGATGCAAGTTGAGCCAGCCCTTGTTTATCTAGCGGATTTGTTTTTGATCCTGCACCTAAAAAGGAAAATTCCAACGCGATAACCGGAATACTGTGATCCTCTACAAGCCATGCCTTTATTTTGCTTGTGCTCTCAACTTCTTGTATTTCCAAGAACTTATTTTCTGTATTTTGTGCGTAAGATGATGTTGCAGTCCAAAGTAAAGCAATGCCTATTACAGTAGTCAATAAATGTAATTTCATTGCGTTACGTCCTTGTTAGGTGATTTAGGCAGTAGAACACCGCTTACATACGGAGTTTTATATAATGAATCCGGGTTAATATATATGCTGGCAATCTCTTTTATCTGCGCTATTGTTATTTCCTCAAGACGCTGCGGCCAGTTTTCAATATCATCCAAAGTTGATCCCGTTATAAGGTTGTATCCGATTATCATCGCAGGGCCGCTAAGGCTGTCTCTTGCATATATGGCTTCATCTTGCATGCGTGTTACAGTTTCTATTAGTTCTTTGTCTGTAACACCGTTAGACGATATTTTTCGTAATTCTTCGTCAATATGTTGATTTAGCAAGTTTATCTTTTCCGAAGAGGTAGGGGTAGCAGATATAGAGAAATTTGCATCATCCCAAGAAGCACCGCTATAAGATGTTGAAATGTTTGTGGCTATTTTCTTATCTATAACCAAGGATTTATACAAACGTGATGTTGAACCGCCACCTAGAATTTCTGTCAATATTTCCAGTGCTAAAGACTCTTGCGCGTTTTGACGGTGACTTGGCACTCTGTATGTTCTTTGGGTTTGTGGTTCTTTTATAGTTTCATGCTCTAATTGTACCGTTGTGTTAGATATGAATGGAGGAGAGGTAGTGCGTATTCTCTTTGGGGTGTCTTCGCGTTTTATTATGCCGTACGTTTCCTTGGCAATTGTAAGGACTTCCTCTCCTGTGACATCACCGGATACGACTAAAATTGCGTTATTTGGTGCGTAATACCGATTATAAAATAACTTTGCATCATCCCACGTTAATGCCTTTATTTCATGCATCCAACCGATTACAGGTATTGAATATGGATGGTTAGGGTAGAGAGCTTCTCTCATCTGTTCGGTCATCTGTGCGCGTGGATCGTTATCTGTGCGTTGACGGCGTTCTTCTTGAATTACTTTATTCTCTGACGTAAAGGCTTCCTCAGAAATATCAACCCCACGCATGCGACCTGCTTCCATTGTCATTACCTTGCGTAAATGTTCGCTAGCAATTGATTGATAATAGGCCGTATAGTCCTGAGAGGTAAATGCATTGTCCTCTCCGCCTAATGATCTGACTATTTTAGAGAATTCTCCAGCTTCTAAATTACCAAGTATTTTGTGTTTTTGTCCTTTGAAAAGAAGATGTTCTAAGAAATGAGCTATACCTGATTTTCCTGGTGGTTCGTCTGCTGCACCGGCGCGATACCATATCATATGTGTGATAACAGGGGCGCGGTGGTTTTCAACGACAACGATTTGCAATCCGTTATCTAAAACATATGACTTTGCGTTAAAAACCTTTGGGGATTTTGTTGGCGAATCTTTTGCTATTGATTGATGTGAAAAGAAAAAACATAGCACAGTGAGTAATATTATATTTGTAACATTGTATCTTTTCATGGTTTTCCACCTTAGTAAAAATTTATAGCACAGAAATACTATTATTTTATTCTTCTATTACCGGGGTTTTACCATCAGTTATGTCTTTGCCGTTTTTCTTGTTATTTTCTATTCTCTCACGTTCTTTCTGGGCATCAACAATTGTAGCCGATGGTGTCTTATCACCTGTCGTTACATTTAGAATCTTGTTAACCACGGCCTTATTTCTATTTTGTAGATTGTTTGTTTCCGCATCTACTGTATCTCTTATTCCTGTCTCGGCGTTATGAGATCCGGCTTTTTCTAAAATGCTGTTCTCAGTAGTGCTCGCTACACTAGTTTCAGGTTTGTTATCACCAAAAACAGCTTCTTTGGCTTGTGTTATTGTTGCCTTTTCTTGTGGCCTTGGCGCACCTGCTCTGGGTGGTGGTAGTGCTATTCCTGACGGCATTTCAAGAGGGGCACGTGTAATAACGGCAAACTCATCCGGAGATTCTTTTTCCAATCCCAGAGAGTTTTTAACATTTGAACATCCACTCAATGATAGTCCTATAATCATAAAAATCGGTAATATTGCTTTATTATTCATAATATACAGTGCCTTGTTTGAGTTGGTGTTATCTTTGTTAACAACTAATTAGATTATAGGTCTTTTCTATCAACATCAAAGAATAATGATACAATAATCAACAAGCATATGCCTGTTACAACAGATATATCTGCGATATTGAATGCGGGCCAGTGATATCCAAATATGTGGAAATCTAGGAAATCTATAACGGCGCCAAATCTTGACCTGTCCAATATATTTCCCAATGCCCCACCGATGATTAGGGCATAGCTTACGCCTTGTATATGGCTTGTTGTGTTCCACAGCCATGCTGTAAACGCGATGGTTATGCACAGTGCTACGGCTATTAGAATGTACGGCATATACTCACCTTGATTGCTAAACATGCTAAAGCTAACCCCTGTGTTCCATGCCATAACTAGATTGAAAAATGATGATATTTCGATATATGAAAACGGCACGATTGAGGGAGTGGTTTGATACCACTCAAAAAAGCCGTAACCAGATTCTCCGGTTGCTTTTGGGCGCATTACCTTTTCCATTACGGCCCATTTGCTGATTTGATCAAAAACTATAATGGCTACAGATATTGTAAGCCAAATAATCCTGTTTTTTACTTGTTTATTACGTTGATCATTCATCGGTAATGCAACCCTGTAATCTAAATTTGTAAAGATAGCATAGGGTAGTCTTTTGAACCGCGCAATCAAGTGTATTTTGTTATGTTTTTGTTTGTTATGCGCCTTTTTTGCATAGAAACTTACATAATATGAAATCAGCAGACAGAGTACCGCCGCCTTTAAGCATCGGAACGGCAAGTAACATCATCCACATGTAATGATCATCGTTTGCAACGCCGTAGTCGGCGGGGACGAGGAACTGAATGCTTAATGTCATGATTAATAAACCTGCTGCGCCAAATCTCGTGAATAGTCCAAAGGCAAGAAGCACAGGTAGTGTGATCTCTCCAAATGTTCCTGCTATTGCTGCTATATCGCCGGGAATTCCGGGGATTGGATGATAATCAGTGAATGCGGTTATCTGACTGTCCCATTGACCGTTAAGGTAATCATTCAGGCGCAGTTTACCGGATGTGAAAAATATATTGGCCATGAACAATCGTATACTCAGGTCTAAAAGCGGAGATAGGGTCTTGTTAGATAATTTAATAATTTTTGAGTATAAATTACAAAGTTGTTTCATGGTTTTAATGCCTTGTGTGGTTTCTAATTATTTCGGCTTCTCTTAGGTAATGGTTACAAATTCATTTGATTTAAAAGGAAAGGGTTACTGGTTTTTAAACGTATATAGAATATATGAAAAACATATCAGGGGAAGATTGATGTATATTGTATGCAAAAATGCGACGTTTCTATTTGTTATGATTATTGTTGTTTTGTGTGTTTCTGGCTCTTATGCAAATGCATGGCGCAATGACACGGCTAATGTTAAGAAAAATATTGCATACGGTGCGGATGAGTTACAAAAGCTTGATATTTATATTCCCGATGGTGGTGGCGGTTTAAATCTGCCTGTTCATATATTTGTTCATGGCGGGGCATGGAGGAAAGGGGATAAAAGGCGTTATGAAGATCATGCTCTGTTTTATAATGTAAATAATATTATCTTTGTATCTATTAATTATCGTTTGTCGCCAAAGGACATTCATCCTGCTCAAATAGAGGATTGTGCTCGTGCCGTTAAATGGGTGATTGATAATATTGGAAGTTACGGTGGTGATGTAAACAATATAAATATATCCGGTCATTCTGCAGGTGCACACCTTGTTGCATTATTAGGAACGGATCATAAATATTTGGCAAAATATGACATTCCTTTATCTAAGTTGAAAACGGTTATTCCCGTTGATACGGCCAGTTTTGATTTTACGACCCCTTTAACCGGTCTAGGTTCGCGCGTTGTTTCAGGCATTATTGATGAGACATTTGGGGTTAGTGATTATAAGTTGAGAGCCGCTTCGCCGTTATTCCATGTTGATGGTAATAATGCTACGCGCTTTATGATGTTTGTTACATCTAAACGTCAGGATGCAGTTTCCCAAACAAAGGCGTTTCATAACGCTCTGGTTAAGGCGGGAACACGTTCTTCAATGTATGTGATCGAAGGGTTAAGTCATAGAGAGATGAATAAAGGGATGAGCGACCCTAAGTCGCCCATCGCAAAATCTATATTGAAGGCTATACTAAATTAAGCAGCTTTTATTATGTTCTTATATGCATCGACTGCATCAGAACAACGATTACATAGCTTAGTTTCCGCGGATACTTCCGGTAAAACTTTCCAGCAACGCTCACACTTTTCGCCTTCGGCTTTGTTGATTGTGATAGACGCATCACCTTTTTCTATTGTGATGCTGGATGTTATGCATATATCGGCCATATCAGACAGGGTGGATATTACATCTGTAGACTGGGTTTTAACCACTGGCGAAGCTTCTAATGAAGAACCAAGCTCTTTGCTTGCGCGTAATGGCTCTATTGCTGCGGATACTTCTTTTCTAACTTCTATGATTTCATTCCACTTAGTAGCCAGATCTGGAGACTTCCACTCACTAGGTATGGTTGGATAATCACGTAGATGTATCGATTTATCATCACCAAATACGCCTTCTGGTCTGTGGCTCCACGCTTCTTCTGCGGTAAAGCATAAGATAGGGGACAGCCAAGAGCTCAAGCAATCAAAAATTTCTGCCATTAATGTTCGGCATGCGCGTCTTTCAAAGCTGTCAGTGCGATCGCAGTAAAGGCGGTCTTTACGGATATCAAAATAAAATGCCGATAGATCCTGATTACAGAAATCGTGCAAACGTTTTGCCAATTTGCCAAATTCATAGTTCTTGATGCAATCGCGAACAAATTCATCCATCTCGGATAAGTTGTGCAGCATGTAACGCTCTAGCTCCGGCATATCTTTATATTCGGATCTGTCAATGCGCTCTTCTTCGTTGAATCCTTCTAATGCGCCTAGTAAGAACCGCAATGTGTTGCGGATACGGCGGTAAAGGTCACTTGTGTTTTTCAGTGTGTCCTTTCCGATACGTATATCTTCCTGATAATCAGACAGCATAACCCACAGGCGGATAATGTCTGCGCCATATTGGTTCATCATTTTTAAAGGATCAACAACGTTGCCTAGGGACTTAGACATTTTATAGCCCTTATCATCTAAAACAAAACCATGCGTCATTACATTCTTGTAAGGAGCATGCCCCGTCGTGCCACAGCTTTCCAATAATGAGGAATGGAACCAACCGCGATGTTGGTCTGACCCTTCAAGATATAGGTCAATCTTGTCGACCCCTTCATAGCACGGCCATGTTTGAGTATCGCCCACAACAAATTCGTGTGTAGAACCAGATTCAAACCAAACATCAACAATATCATAGATTTGTGTGTAATCATCTGCACTGTACTTATCACCAAGGAAGCGCTGGGCTGCGCCGTCCTTCCACCATGCATCTGCACCTTCATCTTCGAAGGCATCAGTGATGCGCGTGAATACTTCTTCATCGAGTAGTACTTCGCTTGTTTCCTTGTCAATGAATAATGCGATTGGTACGCCCCATGCACGTTGACGCGATATACACCAGTCAGGGCGGCCTTCGATCATTGCGTTGATACGTGTTTCACCTTTTGCCGGATACCAGTTCGTATCCTTAATTGCTTGTAGGGCTTTATCACGTATTTTTTCACCATCATCCATGGCGATAAACCATTGCGGGCTGGCGGAGCGGAAAATTATTGGTGCTTTTGAGCGCCAGCTATGTGGGTACTCATGCTTTATTGTGTTCTTTCCGAATAGTTTTCCTGCATTCGTCAGCTCACGCAAAACGGCAAAATTACCGTCGCCCAGCTTACCTTTTTGGGTGTAGATTTCCAGTCCGGCAAACAGGCCGACATGTTCACGATACTTGCCGTCATCAGTTATATTGTCTGTAACTTCTATCTTTGATGTGGCGCTGGCATTATGGTCACGAACCAAATTAAAGTCGTCCTCACCATGGTCGGGAGCAATGTGAACAAATCCTGTACCTGCGTCATCGGTAACAAAACCACCAGACAGCATAGGTACGTCAAATTCACCATAATGTGGATCAAGTTCGCATAAAGGGTGCGAACATATTGTACCCGTAATTTCAGATCCTGATAATGTACCAAGTAATTCAAATTCTGTAACTTTACCCTGCGCCATTACGTCATCGGCTTGGGATGTCGCCATTACAAGCTTTGCACCTGTTTCAACGGGGCTGTCTTCTGCAACTGTTTTTACTTCATAAACGCCATATTCAACATTTTCACCAAATGCAAGTGCACGGTTTGATGGTATTGTCCATGGTGTTGTTGTCCAAATAACTATGTCCGAACCATCAAGTAATGGCTGTGCCGGTGTTTTAACAGGGAAACGTACCCAGATCGTAACAGATTTATGCTCTTTATACTCCACCTCGGCTTCTGCAAGAGAGGTCTTTTCAACAACAGACCACATAACGATTTTCTTACCACGATATAGTGAGCCATTAGTCGCAAATTTGTGAATTTCACGTGCTATTTTGCTTTCTGCACGGTTTGTAAGTGTCAAATATGGGTTTTCCCAATCGCCACTAACGCCCAAACGTTGAAACTGTTTGCTTTGCGTGTCGACCCATTCACGGGCAAACTGGCGACATTCCTCACGGAACTCAAGAATATCGACATCATCTTTGTCTTTTCCTGCGTTTCTGTATTTTTCTTCGATCTTCCATTCGATTGGTAATCCATGACAATCCCAGCCAGGAACATACGGTGCATCTTTACCGTCCATGGTATGAGAGCGTACAATTACATCTTTCAGTATCTTGTTAACTGCATGTCCCATATGGATATTGCCGTTGGCATATGGTGGTCCGTCATGAAGTACGAATTTTGGCTGTCCTTCACCTTTTTTACGTAATTGCCCATAAAGGTCAATTTCGTCCCAGCCAGCCATGATCTCCGGCTCTTTCTTTGCCAAACCGCCACGCATTGGAAAGTCTGTCTTTGGTAGAAATACGGTGTCTCTGTAATCGTCTTTTTTGTCGCTATCGCTCATTATTTAATACGCACCTTTATGTGCGCCTCTTGTCTTTGTGATTATTTTGGAAATTTTAAACGGCTAAACCCCGGCGTCTTCATTTAGAGCCGGGTTGCTAATTCGTACTATAATGTGACGCAATATTATCATGCGCGCAGTATGGCAATACGTATATGTAAATGCAAGGTTTTATAAGGGTTTTGCGTAAAAAAATAGCAGAAGCCCGAAGGCCTCTGCCATAAAGTAAATTATCAAATGATAAGAGGGGATAAGTATCTTTGATAATTTGGGGTGTTAAATAATGAGGGCGACTTGTAGAGTAGGTTTACTAGAAACAAAAGCAGAATGTTTGCATTGCTGCTATGCGTCAAATGCACGCTTACTGGATTCCTATCAACCATATCATCGCGGGAATATAAATTAGGGCAAACAGCGTGCCTATTAGAATGGTCGTTGCCGCTTTTTCTGGTGATATATTCATCTGTGTTGCAAATGTCGCAATGTTGGCCGCTGGAGGAACTATAGACATCATCATAACTAAGTGATGCAGATCAGTCGAAAGCCATTGTAGTAAATGCTTATCTAGCACAATGAACAAGCAGGCAAGTACAGGCCATGCAATAAACTTGCCTGAGAATACAAGGGCAATAAAACGTGGGCCAAATACAAGCTTATCAATATTGGCAAGGGCCGCGCCCACAATCATCATCCCGATAATTACATATGCGCCTTTGAAGTGTGTCCAGTATGTCCAGAATATATCTGGCAAATCTATACTCGCATAATTAATGATAAATCCCGCAGTCATCGCGTATAGGGTTGGGAATTTTAGCAGCTTTATAATGCTCTGCCTTACGTCGAATGCGCCACGTGCCGCGATGTAATATCCAACAGTAGCCTCGTAAACCAAACCGCCTAACATCATGAATATATAAATGGCGACCAGATCTTTTTCAAAAAACAGCATAACCAGAGGCAGGCCAAAATATCCCGTATTCCCCATAGATGTGCACATAGCCAATAAATTGGCTTGGTTATCTTGGTAAATATGATTTCCCAGTGCTAAAAAGCCAAATCCAGTGATTGTGCTTGCTATGAATATGAATATCGGCAAAGAGATATAGGCAGGATGAAATTCTAAATCAGCGACAAATCCAAACACGACCACAGGCATAAACAGATATATTGCCAATGTTCCCAGACTTTGTCGGTCTACGTTCATAACCTTG
The DNA here is from genome assembly GCA_050633325.1 of Alphaproteobacteria bacterium. Taxonomy (GTDB): domain Bacteria; phylum Pseudomonadota; class Alphaproteobacteria; order Micavibrionales; family Micavibrionaceae; genus UBA1672. Next base: position 17,701 of record JBOEGH010000012.1, on the reverse strand, counting down.
CTTGCAAAGTACCCTAAACCAATTATGGCATAGAGCGGTAGTAAGTTAATGAATAGTGATATAAATATGCTCATTTAAGGTTATCCAAAATTTCTTTTGTTTGTTTACAATCCTTATCCATTTGGCCTATTAGGTCATCGATAGAATTGAATTTAGCCTCACCCCTAAGGCGTTTAATGGGGCGTATACGCAGTTTCTTGCCGTAAATTTCTTCGTTAAAGTTAAATATAAATGTTTCTACTTGTGCGACTGATACTTCAAACATCGGGCGTATACCGATATTAGATGCCCCTTGCATCCATGTGTTTTCGCCCTCAATTTTTGCCAGACATGCATAAACACCGTATGCAGGGTGTATGGTGTGGTCTAGTTTCATGTTGGCCGTTGGATAGCCGAGTGCCCGCCCTCGTTGGTCTCCTTTGAAAACCTCGCCATGTATTTCCCAATTCCATCCCAGTATTTTGTTGGCTTCGTCAATATTGCCTTTTCTTAGCAATTGACGCACATGTGATGATGATAAATTACATTCGTTCTCGCCTTTTATTTTATCAACAACGGTAATATTAAGGCCTAAATCTTTTATTGTCTGCGGAGTGCCTTTGCGCAATTGTCCGAATTTGAAATCACAGCCAACTATGATATGCGAAGCGTTTAACCCGTCTTTCAGGATGTTTTTTACGAAGTCTTCCGCTGGCTGGCTGGCAAAATCCCAATCAAAGGGAAGTGAAAACACATATTCAACACCGTGACAGGCAAGCCGTTCTGCTTTTAAGTCGCCTGATGTTATGCGGCTTGGGGGTTCGTCGGGACGAAAAAGTTGTTTTGGGTGCGGTTCAAATGTCAAAACAGCAAGAGGCTTGCCAGAGTTGTGTGCTATTGTGTGTGCTGTATTTATTAGGGCTTGATGACCTGAATGAACGCCGTCGAAATTACCAATTATTACTACGCAACCCTGTGCATCGTTAGGGATATTGTTATATGTATCAAATATTTGCATAGCGTAAAAATGTTAACTGCGTTGGTGGTTATTATATTCTTACCCTATATACACACTAAATTATTTTGTTACTCAATCTTTTTATTTAGTGTTTTTCGAAGAAAATGTAACTTTATTTTTGTATTATCCGAAATAGGATGTAACTCTGTTAGATACTACAATTTCACTGAGTTTAATTATTAACAATAGTAGATTGGAAGGAATAAATCTATGACAACTAAAAACAAATTAAATACAATATTGGCAGGTGCAGTTGCTGTTACGGCTTTGGGTGGAATGGCTACTTCTGCGCAGGCAATGAAAGACGGACAAGAGAAATGTTATGGAGTTGCTAAAGCCGGCATGAATGGTTGTGCTTCTGCTGATAAAGCGCACGGATGTGCCGGGCAAGCCAAGGTTGATGGCAGTGGCGTTGAATGGGTAGCAGTACCAAAAGGTACATGTGATAAGTTGGTTGGTGGTTCAGTAACCCCAATTATTGAAGATAAAAAAGAACACTAAGTTTTAGTATGAGCAAGCTCGACGCAAGTCATGATGTGCCACGAGCTGTTTCCTTTGACCCACCGGATTTATTAGTAAATGATCCGGTGGGGATTGGGCTTCGTTCTCCACATTATCAAGAAATTATTGACAATCCTCCTAATTTGGGGTGGTTGGAAATTCATCCTGAAAACCATTTTGGCGGTGGATTACATCGTCACTATTTAAGACAAATTAGGCAAGAATTCCCAATTAGTATGCATGGTGTTGGTCTTTCTTTGGGATCTGATCAGGGCGTTGATACAGATCATTTGCGACAATTCAAAGAGCTGATTGATATATTTGATCCTTTTATTGTATCAGACCATGTCTCATGGAGTGCGAGCGGCAACGCGCATTTAAACGACCTTCTGCCTTTACCGTATAACAGTGAAACACTTAACCGTTTATGCGATAATATAGACAAGACTCAAACATATTTTGGTCGTAAAATATTGGTAGAAAACCCTTCTACTTATTTGTCTTTTAGGGGCAATGAGATGACAGAATATGAATTTCTTAATTTAATATGCGATAGAACGGGGTGCGGAGTATTGTTAGATGTTAACAACATTTACGTGCAAAGCCATAATCACGGCATAGATCCCATAGAGTATATAGACAACATAAATGCCAATAATGTTGGCGAAATGCATTTAGCAGGACATATAGAAAGGTCTGTTGGTGATAATAAGATTTTAATTGATAGCCACAATCAACTGGTGCGTAATGAGGTATGGGATTTATATAGTTATGCAATTGGTAAAATAGGCGCTGTACCAACATTGATAGAATGGGATCAGGACTTTCCACCTTTGGATATTTTGATTGAGGAAGCAAGCCGCGCGCGCAGTATAATTGAGCGTGAAGCTAGCGAGAGTGCGAAGTCATGAGCTTGGGTGATTTTCAAAATAAATTCAAGGATACCATGTTTTGTCCTGTAAGTGATATTGGCGTATCAGAAAAATATTTTTCCAATATTTTTATAGACAATGAAATATCTTTGAATGACAGGATGAAAGTCTATCACAATAATGTGGTAGGAAGTCTGACAGAAGTCCTTCGCGCGACCTTTCCATTGTTGGAGAACTTGGTTGGTGAAGATTTTTTAAAATCCATGGCGCGCGCCTTTATTTTTGATAATCCCCCCAGTAGTGGCTGTATGCATATGTATGGTGCTGGTTTCGATGAATTTATAAAGACTTATAAACCTGCAAATAATTTGCCATATTTGGCAGATATAGCGACATTGGAACTGGCATTGAATAATGCATATTACGCGCCTGATGATAACTCTTTGGGTTCTGATGATTTATCGAAAGTACCGCCTGACTTATTATCAGAGGTGCTCTTAAACCTTCATAGTTCTGCTTCTCTTATATCTTCTTTGTATCCGTTAGAGGAGATACGTAGCTTTTGCCTTGGTGAGGCTGAATCGGCTGCTCCCGATTTATCTGTTACACATAAATGCCGTATTCTTGTTGTTCGCCAGGACTTAGAGGTGATTATAGTTTCTTTGCCTGATGACGAATATGAAATGTTACGTTTGTTGAATGACAAAGTTCCTTTGGGTGATACTGTAGAAGGGGTGTTGTCTATATTCCCTGAATTTGATTTCACTACTTTTTTGCAAAAGCATGTAACTCTGGGAAGTTTATCCTCTATATAAGCTTGCTTGTTTTATCGTGAATTTTATTTCACAATATAATGATGGATTATGAACCTAAAAAAAATATGATTGAAACACGAACATCTGTTTTTGCGGGTTATGCTGCGATTATAGTTGTTACTTTTCTTATATTGATAAAAAGTTATGCTTATTATGAAAGTGGCGCGGTCAGTGTTTTGTCTTCACTGGTTGATTCAGTTTTGGATTCCCTTGTTTCTGTGATGGCATTAAGCAGTATATATTACGCACGTAGGCCTGCGGATGCGGATCACCGCTGGGGGCATGGTAAGATGGAGGCGGTGTCCGCATTGTTCCAGTCTGCTGTGATCGTTGGTGGTGGAGTGTTCTTGGTATTCGAGGCTATAGATGGTTTTGTTCATCCGGTTGTTGTTACTCACCATATGATTGGTATTTACGTTATGGCTATTTCTGTAATTTTATCCATATTACTTGTGTTTATTCAACGCAGAGCATTGCAGCACTCACAATCATTAGCAATAGAGGCAGACAGCGTTCATTACGGGAGTGACGTGTTGATTAATGCCGGTACTTTAATAGTTCTGGGTCTAGGTTTGTTTGGCGCCCCATTGTGGATTGATGGCCTGTTTGCAATGTTTGTTGCCTTTTTTATGGCGTATATGGCGCGTGGTATTGCCGTTAAATCGTTGAATATGCTGTTGGATAGGGAGTTGTCAGACGATGATAGAAGGAAAATTATTGAAATTATAGAAGCTCATGAGGGAGTTGCGGGATGGCATGATTTGCGCACTCATCGTAATGGCTCTGATTATATAATGTCATTTGATATTGAAGTTGATCCGAATATTACACTATGGGCGGCGCACGAAATTGCAAAAGAGTTAGAGAATAGCATATTGCAAGTTTATACTTCTGCAGAAATACTAATACATATAGACCCGGAAGGATATACAGAGGACGCGCGCCATCGCGTGAAAGGTGTTCATATCTAACTTGCGTATGATGCCCATTTATCCTTATATCTTAATATTGGTTTTTCAATATATTCATAACTTACCCATGATAAAATAACTGTGATGGGTAGGGTGCATGTTATGAACATTGCTTGCCTTGGCCAAAAACTGTAACTATCAATTGGAATTAGGTTTAGGTTATAAATAATAATAATCACAAACCAGTGATATACGTACATTCCGTAACTTATTTTTCCTATGAATGTTAAGGGTAAAGAGGATAATGCACGTTGGAAAATGTGCTTATCAGGTAATAGAAAGGTTAGAAGTATTATAGGAACAAAAATTAGAAATAGTGATGGTATGCCAAACATTAAAACTGTCGGTGTTTTTCCATTGAAGTTACCGTTTATTACGGCAACCGTGGCGAACAATATGCACCCTATAATTAATGTGTAAACTGTGCTTGATATTTTGAAGTATCCTATACCTTTTTCTTTAATGATAATGGCCATTAATGCACCAATCAGTAAGCTATCCGCGCGCGTTATCGTTATGTGATAAATAAATTCGTGATGATCCATCAATACATATATCGTACGAAAGGCAATGATTGATATAATGGTAATAATACATAAATGCTTTGCAACATTAAATTTATTAGAAATTAAAAACACAGCAGGCCATATTAAATAGAATTGTTCTTCTACTGCTAGTGACCATAAATGGCGTAGGGGATAAGGCTTGTTAAGACCGGCCCATTCATCCCAATTGCCGATATATAATAAATACATAATATCGGATGCGCTAAAATCAAACCCATCACCCAATGCATATGATGAAAGAAAATAGATAAATAAAATTAAATAGTATAAAGGAAAAATCCTGAGTGTCCGCCTGATATAGAACTTTCGTAGACAATTGTTACTTTCCGATGTGTCCAGTAATATGCCCGTTATTAGAAAGCCTGATAGAATAAAGAACAGGTCAACGCCAACCCATCCAATACCCATAACTTTAAGAGACAATTCCTGTAATGCAGTTTCCGCAGGTGTGCCAATAGATGCAATCATCGCACAGTGGGCGATTAACACCGCAAGTACGGCCAATGCGCGTAATCCGTTTAAGGCGGGATAGTGGTGTCCGACAATAAGGTTGGAGGAACTTAAATTCATATAAATAGCCGTAGACTATTTGGTATAGGTGGTCAATATTTTAGAGAGCTTTAGCGTGCCGCAGCTACGATAGTAGTGGGTCTTTTTTGTGGGGTGTGCAACCACCAAGCTTCTCTGTTGATTGAGAATATAGGCTTATAGTGTGATATGCTGTTTGCGTGCCTAACATCTTTTATTTGATTGTCCAAAACAATTGCGCCTCTCTCGGAATATACAATTAATATCGCATGTGGGATGTTTTTCATCTGGTCTTGCACAATGGCAATGCGCATGTGGTTTTCAGGAACACCCATAGCACGTAATGCAACATATTTAGCAATTGCAAAATCTTCACAATCACCGCCACGGGTCATAAATTCGATTGGTGTCGCCCAGTAATCTGATTTCCCCCAGTTTTTGTTATCACCGATATATTTTTGCTTATTCATCATTGCATTAACTTGCTTAGCCATACCGTATATTGACGATGACTTGTATTCTGCCAATTCAGATTGGATGTCTTGAATAATTCTTTTGGAGCTGGATTTGCTAAGGTTTTTGTCAAAACGGTCAAACATATCTGTCCATTTTGTGAATGCTTTTAGGTTTGTGGATTTTTTTTCTTTTGCGCCAAATAAATCAGGGTACTGGTTTATATCTTTGAAATGAGTGTCCCCTGTAGATGCTAGCATAATACGTGCAGGAACATCTTTTATTGCCCCTGCGTGAGATTTTTTCGTTACTCCGCCTAAAGATGCTGCGCAGAATATGGTTGTTGCCGCTAATCTTAGTACTTTTTGACGGAATAAAAGGGCGGTTAACTGGCTTTTTGTAATTTGGCTTTGCTCAATAAATATTTGACCAAGAGGTTTTTGCGTTTCTTTTTGGCTCTTTAGTGCGGATTTTAGTTCGTAAGATGATATATAGCCTTTTAAAACAAGGGTTTCACCGAGCTTGTTTCGGCGTAATGCATTTTTGATATTTCTAAAAATTCCTGTGTTGGCAGTGTTTGTTTTATTACTCATCTTATTTTACCCTAGTATTACGCACAGTTAAATTTGCCTATTCGTGCCTTTTGTCCTAATTCTTCTACGTATATTAAACACGAGAAAGATTGACGAATTACTAACAAAAGCCCATAAAAGTGAATATTCTTTATTAAGTTAGTGGGTTTCCTTAAAATGACGATTTCTGAAAATAGCGAAATTAATATTGTTAATGCGATGGATGGCGTTCCTGTTCTGGTTGTTGGTGATATTATGTTGGATCGTTTTGTCTATGGTAAAGTTGATCGTATATCACCAGAAAGCCCGGTTCCTGTACTGTCTGTAACCCGTGAAAATAGTATGCTTGGTGGTGCCGGTAATACTTTGTCCAATCTTATGCATCTTAAATGTAATGGTAAAATACTCTCTGTTATTGGTGATGATGAGGACGGAGGTAAAATTAAGCAATTGGCTGAACAGCAAGGTATTGATGTGTCCGGTCTTATAAGTTCGAGCGAGCGTTTTTCTATTGTTAAAACACGTTTTCTTGCCGGTCATCAGCAGTTATTGCGTACTGATTTCGAACGCATCGAAGATATATCTGATAATTTGTCTGATAAGTTGTTGGAAAAGGCGGATACGCTTTTGTCTGATGTAAAGGTGATGATTCTATCAGACTACGGTAAGGGTGTTCTTACCTCCAAACTTTTGAAGTCTTTGATTGCTCTGGCAAATGACAAAGGTGTGAAGGTTCTGGTTGATCCAAAAGGTGTTGATTACAGTATTTATTCAGGTGCGGATATGGTCACACCGAACAAGAAGGAGTTGTCAGAATCTACTGGTGGTATGCCTGTTGATACTGATGATCAAGTTATTGATGCGGCAAGAAAACTGATTGATACCAGTGGTATTAAGGCGGTGATCTCTACTAGGTCTAAAGATGGTATGAGCGTTATTTCAAACCAAGGTACAGAAGTTACACATATAAGAAGTGCCTCTGATATCGAGGTTTTTGATGTTTCGGGTGCTGGGGATACTGTTATTGCAACTATTGCTGCGTCTTTGGCCGCCGGTGCCGATATTGCTTTGGCTGCGTCTTTGGCAAATATTGCGGGCAGTATTGTGGTTTCAAAGGTTGGTACTGCACCAATCCGTACTCAAGAATTGCTCGACGCATTGCATAATAATGATGATGTGTCCGCAATTATTAGATCAGCGGGGAATAGTGACCCAAGATCTCCGCAAATAGAGAGAACTAGGCAAGCTCCGGTCTTGAGTTATAATGAAGCGCGTGAAGAGGTTCTGCGTTGGAAAGCAAGAGGGCTTAAGGTCGGCTTTACAAATGGATGTTTTGACATAGTACATTTTGGCCATGTAACTTATTTGAATGATGCAAGACGTAAATGCGATCGCCTTATTGTTGGTTTAAACAGCGATACATCAGTCCGTGTTCTAAAGGGGGATACCCGACCTGTACATGATGAACAATCAAGGGCGGCAGTTTTGGCGGCTCTTGGCTCTGTTGATATGGTTGTGTTGTTCGGTGCAAAAGAGCATGGGCAGGATAATACCGCGTGTGATCTTTTGGATGTTTTACAGCCGGATATATATTTTAAAGGCGGTGATTATACAGTTGATCAAATACCCGAAGCACCAACCGTTAAAGCGCATGGCGGTGTGGTGGATGTCATGCCCGTTTATGATGGTCATAGTACAACTAATTCCATTTTAAAAATGACTAGCTAGCAATTATATTATTTGCAGATGACAATGATAATGCATGTTATCGTTATGATTGTTTTGTGCAGTGTGTAATATTTATTAAATGCTGTACGCACTCATAAAGACTTGTTAGAATTGCCAAGTGTTTTGTATTTACGAATACGCGTTCTTTTCTTTTTTCAAGGTTTTGTAATATGCGTTCTTTATTTTCTGTCTCTTTATGTTTTTCGGCTATGTTGCTGGTCGGGTGCAGTGGTTTTGCTCCTGGTCCTGTAGGTCGTGGTTATAGTTCTTATGATAAAGAGTTTAAGTCTGCCCCCGGTAAGGAGGCACGCGATATCGGATATGATTACAGTGTGGAGAGTAACGCCGCGGCTATAGATGGTATGCGTGACGCTGTTCGTGACTTAGTAGAGAAAATTGATGGTAAATTATCATTCAGTGTTGATGAGCTATACCTAAACGCTCCTGAGAGCAATACAGCATTCTACAATAGTTTCGATCATCTTCTGCGCGAAGAATTAACGCGCCAAGGGTATTTGTTATCGAATAGTGATAGTGAAGATAATGTGCGAATAGATTTCGTTGCTAAAGAGGTTTTGACCTGCGAAGGTGATGACGGCAACTCTATGTATCTTGCTCTTGCTATTGATGCGGTTAACGGTATTCCGGGAGATAAGGTAGGTGGGTTTTATGACGTGCCAACTTATGGATATGTCCGTGTTAACAAAGTAAAAGTTGATGTTCCTGTGCTTTGTTCTTCAGAAACCTTGTGATAGTGATTGATTGGCGATGACAGGATATTTTCGTTATTTGTTTATTCTGAGTATAGCGCCTTTTTTGGTATCTTGTGGTGAAACTATTGCTTTTAAAGCTGTAACTGCGGGGATATCTGCTGCTTCACATGGGGTTTTTTCCAGACCTGATGTTAATTTAAAAGAGAAAAATTATGCTGCGGCTGATTTTCTGGCGGTAAAAATTAAAGATAAGGTTGGTAGAGGCGATATTATAATCGCAAAGCAGCTTGAGGAAATGGATCATGCCGGCATCTCTTCACCATTGGGGGCATTTATCCCAGAGGGGGTAGGGCTGCGTTTGGCTGAATTAGGTTATAATGTGCAATTGCACGAAGTTGCCATGAATGGTAATTCAGGCCTTTATTCATTACCATCAGGCAGTGCCAGTGCCAATTTCGTGTTGAGGGGGACTTATCTTCCTAATAATAAGGATGTAGATGTGTTCTTGCGAGTTATTGATGTTAAATCAGGGTCTGTTGTAGCAAGTTTCGATTATTCGTTACTGCTATCACGAGAGGTTCGGGAGTTATCAAAAACTCAAACAAAAATTTTCCGAGTATCAAAGTAGAATAGATTATTTCTCAATGGCGCTACTGATATGCATGTGGTGCTATGGCTATGCAATCTTTCAGTATTTTGCATGCTTCTTTTGCTGTCGCTTTTGTATAGCCATGCAGTCTTCCCCTGAAAACCCATCCTTGTGCAGTTTGTAAAGGTGCTATTGTGCTGCGCTCGTTACGTAAGTGTGTAGGGAGTTTGTTTAAGCTGTTTATTATCGCTTTGTCGGTGCGACTGCGATTTGTGAATGCTCCGATTTGTATTGCCCATTTATCATTTTTTATGTTTGGGCTTTTGGTGGTTGTGTTTTCATACCGATCATCATTTTGCGCAGAATTGAATATATATGCAGGTATCTTCTCGTTCATTTGTGCGGATATGGCAATAAGACCGGTTTCTATGCGGTTTCTTACTGCTATATCATAGTCCCCTTGGCCAATCATGCGATTGAACATTGAGTTTTCATTCATTGAGTTCAGCATTGACCACCGTGCAATGTTGATTTCTTTGCTGGTGCTTTGTATATGGTTCAGTGTCGCGGGTTTTGCAAGTGCCATTACATTGCTGCGAGGTTTTCTTTTTGGGATCGGTGCGGTGTGTTTTGCGATTCTGATTGCACCGATTCTTGCAAATGCGTTGTCTAATATTATCTTCATCTGAGCATTACGAGATCGCCCTGTTTTGCCGCCGAATACTACACCAATTAGCCGTCTGTCATTTCGTACCGCTGATGATACCAGATTGAAACCTGACTGTCTGATATATCCGGTTTTCAAACCATCCATTCCCGCATAAGTATCCATTAGTCTATTATGGCTGTTATATGTCTTCCCTTTATAGGTAAAGCTCTTCTTAGAGAAGTAGTGATAGTGTTTTTTGTATCTGGTAACCAGTATCCGTCCCAGTTTTGCCATATCACGTGCTGTACTTACTTGTCGTGGGTCATGCAATCCCGATGCATTTCTAAATCTGGTTTTGCTCATTCCGAATTTACGCGCTTTTTTAGTCATCATAAGTGCGAATTGTTTCTCTGATCCGCCAAGCTTTTCCGCAACGGCAACGGCAATATCATTGGCGGATTTTGTTGATAGTGCGTGGATTGCATCTTTTACCCTGATTGTTTCACCCGGTTTTAGTCCAATTTTACTGGGTATCATGCTTGCTGCATGTTCTGATATATGTATTCTGGTATTTAAGCGTATTGCACCGTGGTCAAGTGCATCAAACACCATCAGTAAAGTCATCATTTTCGTTAATGATGCAGGGTGTAATTTTTTTTCAGAATTCTCACGGTGCAATATAAGGCCAGTATCGGCATCCATAACAAACGCAGCATACTTATCTTGTATTATGCCAATGTCTTCTTTTGCCTGCGCATTTACAGAAATCATAAAAGACAGTAACAAGGCTGTGAGTAATACCAGAGTGTGTTTAACGGTATGAGTTTGTGGTTTTTTGTGTCGATAGTTCTTTTTGTTTTCTTTCAACATTAAAAAATCCGCAAATTGAAATATTGTGCCATAAAGTGTGAAAAAACTGCGCCAGACAGTGTTCAAGCATTCTACTTCATTTAGCGGTAATTGTCTAATTAATGTAGCGGATCAATTTTTGTGCGCCGCACAAAGAGCTTGACGTTAGGTTGTATAGGGTGTAAATCTGTATTGTGCGATGCAAAAACATTTGTTATATTTTCTGGGTAAAATTAATTTGTTTAAGCATTAGCGATTATAGACTTTATGGAGATTATTATGAGCAAGACGTCTACACAGTTTGATAAGATTATAAAAGACACTCAAGAGTTTGGAACACAATATTCTGATGCTTGTGCTAAATCCGGTGAGATCTTTGTAAAAGGCATGGAAGACATGATGTCTACTATGATTTCATTAACGCAGCAATCTGCAGCAAAGCAAAGCGATTTTGTGAAGCAAGCAATGAGCAGTAAGACAATCAATGAATTTGCGGAAACTCAAAATAAAATTGCTAAAGAAAATTTCGATGATTTTGTTAGTGGAGCAAATAAGATGTCAGAAATTGGCGTTAAAATCTTAACTGAGAGCTCTGACCCAGTTAGTAAAGAAGTTTCAAAAGCTGTTCAAAAAGCAACAAAATCTATGGCGGCTTAATTATTTAAGTCATATGGATATATAAAGGCCCCCGCTGTTATAGTGGGGGCTTTATTATATCTAACAGTTGAGTTATTTGGATTTCAAGCTGTCTTCGTAGTTGGTTATGGCAGTTTTGATAATATTATTTGCTGCGCTTTCTCCGACCTCTTCCATATATCTGCGGGAGAATTTAAGAGAGGTATTTATTTCTATAACTAGCGGCCCATCATTTGATCGTATTAGATCAACACCAGCAACATTAACTTTTACTGCTTTGGTTGCATTTACCGCAATTCTCTCTTCTTCTTCTGTTAGTTTAATGGCCTTGGCCGTTCCACCTTGTGAAATATTCGCTCGGAAATCATTGTCCTGAGACTCTCTTTGTACTGCGGCTATAACACGGCCACCACATACGAATGCTCTAATGTCTTTTCCTGATGATTCCTCTATGAATTTTTGTACCATTAAGGGGGTTGATAATTGCTTGAATGTTTTTAATAGGTTTACGGCGTGTTTCATGTCATCTGCAAGGAAGACTCCGACACCTTCTGTTCCTTCGGCGAGTTTAATTATCAAAGGTACGCCACTTACTGTGTTTATGATGCTGTCAAAATCTTCTTTGGAATATGCAAACCCTGTAGATGGGAAAGGGATGTTTTCTTTTAGAAACCTTTGTGCGCAAAGTAGTTTATCACGCGCTACTGTAATGGCTCTAGGTGTTTCAGAGGTGAAAATATGCATGGCTTCGAATTGTCTTAAAACCGTAAGTGCATATTCTGGGTGCGGTTTGTCAACGCGTGGTATTATGATATCGAATTCATTTCCGATTTTCTTTTCTTCATAGAATATTTCCGGAGAGTTTTGGCAAATGCTCAAACTGCATTTTGTGTGATAAAGTAGCTTTGCTTCATGTCCCAAGCTTTTTGCTGCATTTACTAAAAGATCATTTTCTTCAACATCTTGTGTTGTTAAAATTCCAATTTTTAGTGGCTTCATTTTATCCCTCCTTATAAGTAGAGTTTATCAGCCTTGGCTTTCACCAAGATCAGTATTTCACACCCATTATTTAAAATATGCCGCATCATACGAATTTTTTATATGTGATGCAAACTCGTTAACTGTTTTTAAATAATTAGAATTATATTATTTACTAAATCCTGCGTTCGAATTATCTCTAATATTCTAGATGCCTGTCTGGCATAGTTAATCTAAATAAGAATGGTATATTATTATGTGTAGATGGATAGCCTATAGTGGCCAACCGATTTTTATTGAACAGCTAATCACCCTGCCGGAGCATTCTTTGGTTGAGCAGAGCTTGAATACGGAAATGAACTTCCATTCTGACGGTAGCTTGATGAGTACAAATGGAGATGGTTTTGGCATAGGATGGTATGCAGAACGTCAAGATCCAGGCTTGTATAAAGATGAAAGACCAGCTTGGAGTAATAATAATTTACATGAATTATGTCGTCAAATACGTGCGCGTATCTTTTTTGCGCATGTTCGTGCAACAACTACAGGGGCTGTGCAACGCGCAAACTGTCACCCGTTTAAATATAAAAATTGGCTGTTCCAGCATAATGGAGATGTTAGTGATTTTAATAAGATACGCCGTGATCTTCAAATGTCTATCGCACCTGATTTGTTCCCGGAATTAAAGGGAACAACAGACAGCGAGACATTCTTTTATTTGGCTTTAACTTACGGGTTGCAGGATAATCCAAAGTTGGCCTTACAGAAAATGGTGGATCGCGTAAAGAAGGCTCTTGTTGATAATGGAGTTGACGGGCATTTGAATTTATCATGTGCATTAAGCAATGGTCAAAAAGTGCATACGTTGCGCTATGCTCATAATGCTAAAAGTAAAACACAATTCTATTCATCAAATTCCGGATGGATAAATGACACAAGCCTATCTGTTGATTCTACTGCTTATTTCCCTGAAGATAATATTGTTTTGGTTTCCGAGCCTTTGGATCGTTACGATAATAAATGGAATGAAATTCCGGATAACTCATTTTCTACAGTCTATAAAAGTGAAGTTACAATAGATAAATTTATGGATTAGAATGCGAATAGGTTTGCGTATTATCTAACCTCTGGGTATAAAAACCCTATGATATTATCCTATGAAAATGCTGTAAGTGATATTATTAGGGCGGGAAATCGTCTGGATAGTATGCAACTTGCCCCCGCGACAAGCGGTAATTATTCTATGCGCACAATTGATGGTGAAATGGCGATAACGGTATCAGGTGCACATAAAGGCCAATTGCAAAAACATGAAATAATGCGTGCAAATTTAGACGGCAGCCCTTTGGAAGATAAAAGGCCGTCTGCTGAAACTTTGCTGCATTCTGTGTTATATGAGTTGTACCCTGACGTTAATGCTGTTTTGCATACTCATTCAGTTGCGTGTAGTGTTTTGACCAGATTAATGCCCAAAGATAAGTTTTTAGTTCTTAGTGGGTATGAAATGTTAAAAGCATATAAAGGGGTGGATACTCACGATATTTCGGTTCGATTGCCAATATTTGATAATACCCAAGATATGGATGATCTTAGTTCTACTGTTAGTGAGGTTCTTAAATCATCACCTAATATACCGGCATATTTGATACGTGGTCATGGTATATACGGGTGGGGGCGCGATATGGCAGAGGCAGAAAGAGTTATTGAAGCAACGGAAATGCTGTTGTCTTGTGAAATGCATATGAAGCAAATAGGAGGTCATGTATGAGCCGTTTAACAATATATCCTGATAAAAGTCCTGATGATATTACGTTGGAAACAACTGATGGTGATGTTATATCGAAAGAGCTTGGCAATATTGGTGTAAGGTTTGAACGTTGGGAAACGCAATCACCATTGGCTAGTGATGCTGATAATGATGCAGTTATGCTCGCCTATGATGCCGATATACAAAGGCTTAAGGATGAAAATGGATATCAGTCCGTTGATGTGATTAGATTGAGTTCCGATCATCCACAAAAAGATGAATTGCGCCAAAAGTTTTTAAGCGAACATACGCATAGCGAAGACGAGGTTAGATTCTTTGTTGAGGGTTCAGGTATATTCTATCTGCGTGTTGATGGTCGTGTATATATGACATTGTGCGAACGTGGAGACCTTATTAGCGTGCCAACGGATACTCGCCATTGGTTTGATATGGGGGAAGAACCAAATTTAACATGTATACGACTTTTCACCTCTAAGGAGGGGTGGGTCGCAGACTATACTGGTGATGATATTGCCGATAAATTTCCTAAATTTGAACAAAATGTGAGTGCAGCATGAGTAAAAAGATAAAAGCTATTGTTACCGATATAGAGGGTACTACCAGTTCTCTTTCCTTTGTTAAGGATACTTTATTCCCTTATGCATATAAGAAAATGTCTGATTTTGTATTGGACAATGAAGCTGAAATTAGTGAATTGTTGGATGATGTCAGGGAAGTTGAGAAAAACTCAGGATTGAGCACAGAAGAAGTTATTGAAGTTTTGCTGCGCTATATTGATGAGGATCAAAAAATTACACCACTTAAAGCTTTGCAAGGAATGATCTGGGAAGAGGGTTATAATTCAGGAGAGTTGGTCGGCCATATATATGATGATGCGCTTGTCGGGTTAAAGAAATGGTCAGATCAAGGCATTGATTTATATGTTTATTCGTCTGGTTCTGTTCCGGCGCAAAAAATGTTGTTTGGCCATACTAATGTTGGTGACATTAATGATCTTTTCTCAGGGTATTTTGATACGACAACAGGCGGTAAGAAGGATGTCGAATCGTATACTGAAATTGCATCAGTTATAGATTGCGTCCCTGAGGAAGTGTTATTTTTATCTGATTGCGTAGATGAGATATCCGCAGCCTCAACTGCGGGCATGAGTGTCGTGGTTCTGGACAGGGATAATAACAGTTCAAACATTTTGGGCTATGATGTGGTTTCTAACTTCGATGATATTTTGAAAGAAGCGGTGGATGCGTAATGAAAATTAATGGTACTCACTACAGGTCTATAGCATTAAATGATGATGGTTGGTCGGTTAGGATCTTTGACCAGCGTAAATTGCCTTGGGATTTGGTTCATGTCCAACTGACGAAAATGGAGCAAGCTGCGAGGGCTATAGCTGAGATGTGGACACGTGGCGCACCAATGATTGCTGCAACGGCTGCATATGGGATGTGCTTGGCTCTACGCGATGATGCATCAGATGAAAATATGAATGCTGCATATGACACCTTGCTTGCAACTAGGCCTACTGCGGTTAACCTTCGCTGGGCATTGGATGAGATGGTTTCAGCGGTTAAGGAATCGCAAGGGGGTGAGCGCGTAGCCGCGGCTTATAAGCGTGCTGCAGAGATTTGTGATGAGGATGTTGAAATTAATCGCAACATTGGTTTAAGTGGCTTGCCGTTACTGAGGCAAATGTCAAAAGATAAAGGTGGCGAGACTTTAAATATATTAACTCACTGTAACGCAGGTTGGTTGGCGACTGTTGATTACGGCACGATCAGTTCACCTATATATATGGCGCATGATGAGGGTATTGATATTCATGTTTGGGTTGATGAAACACGTCCTCGTAATCAGGGGGCGTTGTTGACCGCGTATGAATTACAACAACATGGTGTGCCACATACCGTTATTGCCGATAATGCCGGTGGCCATTTGATGCAAATCGGGGATGTTGATCTTTGCCTTGTCGGAACAGATCGCGTTACCAGAAATGGTGATGTTTGTAATAAGATAGGGACATACCTGAAAGCTTTGGCGGCAAAGGATAACAACGTACCATTCTATATTGCTCTTCCTTACCCGACCATTGATTATTCAATGGAAAGCGGTGATATGATACCGATTGAAGGGCGCAGTTCACAAGAGGTCACTCATATGAGTGGATTGACACCTGAAGGTAATGTTGAGGAGTTCAAGATTACGTTATCTGATGCATCAAACCCTGCCTTTGATATAACTCCATCCAGACTTGTTACCGGATATATAACCGAGCGTGGAATATTGGAAAAAGTCTGTAACGGTAGCAGTGATGACCCTGTGTTCATGGACTTTTCTATGGAAAAGGACTGTGCTTAGGGTGAATCTATTTGTGTTTTTTCTTGTTTTCAGTGTAGAATAGGAAAAATAACAATTTTGGGTGGGTTATGGTAACTTTAAATCAGAATTTTAATGAAAGATCTGATAGCGCAGAGGCTAATAATGTTCTTTATGAGAATATGTTAGCGGATGCTAATCCTAATACTTTGGCAGAATACGATGATTTTGCAAGACGCAATGGTAATGACTCTAATGAGGGGGCATTGTCAGTTGTGCGCGATTCTATGGATGCTGCTGGTGGTAAGGCGGGCGTTAAGCTTGCCGGTCTTGGTAAGTTAATTGATAAATCTATGGAGGGGCGTGAGGCCGCTGATATAGATAAAAGCTCTAATGTTAGTCAAAAAGCACGCATAGCTGAGGATGAGTTGGTTGAAAATGCCGCGTCTGAAGCTGAAGAGCTTGTGTATCTTACTCCTGATATGGCAACTATCGGCGAGACAGAATGGGAACTGGAAGCAGCAATAGCAACAGTTTATGAGCAATTGCTTTCTGCTGGCGTTCCTGAGAGTGATTTAAATCATGCTATGGCTGCCGGTGGTCCGGATGATCCGCGCGCAACTGTGGAGGTGTTCTTTGATTTGGCAGAGGACAATAATATACCAATGACTGATTATATTCAGGACCTTGATCAAGGGTTTGTTAATTTGCAAATTGCGAATGGTGACCTTGATGTTAAGCCGTTGGTTGGTTCTGATCCGGAGATTACTGATAACCGTCCGTTGGTTGATAATACTTTCGACCAGAACGAAGGTTCATCGTTTAAATTTGGTTAGTAATTTTTGCGATTGAGCTTAATATTTATTTATAAAGTTGCCTGATACGTTCGTAGTAGGCGGCTTTTTTTATGGTTGGTGGGGTTATTTCTCGCGATTTTTTTTATGTTATTTAGTGTGCTTGTTTAGCGATTATTCTGCTTATTTTTGTGCAGTTTTCATGTTTCACGGTGCTCTTGTAAATAAACTTTTATTTTTTTGAAAAAAAGGCTTGATTTATAACGCCGTAAAAGACTATAACACCACACGCCTTAACGAAATCGCATGATTTTTTCTGTGTCCCGTTCGTCTAGAGGCCTAGGACACTGCCCTTTCACGGCGGCAACACGGGTTCGAATCCCGTACGGGATACCAATGCGACGTTTTA
>JBOEGH010000011.1:0-24712 GCA_050633325.1 Alphaproteobacteria bacterium | reverse complement strand
GAATGCCCGGCATGATGTAAAATTGCTTTGCTTGTTTGGGCTTGGCGTTGTCAGGTTTCAGCTCACTTAGTTTTATCTAAGTTTCGCTTTACCTTCCTAGCCAAGTCTCAAACATTCTTTGCAATTCGCCTGTAAATAGGAATTTGAGAGGGCTTTCTTTTTAATAAGGAAGCCCTTTTTTCATCATATTGGAAATGTCAGTCTTTTTTTGGGATGTAAGATTTGCTTTAATATATTAATTGACAGTGTTCTTTTTTTGTTCCAATCTTGTATTCATCATGTAAAGTGAGGTTATGATTATGAAAGAGTTTGAAAGTGAACCTGACACGAGGCTTGCACGAGAGGTTATTGACCATTTTTTGTCTAATTTGTCAGAAGCACAAAGACTTGAGAAAGTCATAAAGTTAGAAGAATTCTGGTCAAAAGTCACTATTGGTTGTAAATCGGCATTTACAGCTGATTCAGTTTCAGAACAAGTTGGAAAACAGTTAGAAGAACTTGAAAGACAGAAGAAAATTATTGACGGTGGTTTTTCAGGGATACAGATATCTGAAAGATATTTATCAGAGAAAGAGACTGAAAATTGAATAAGTTTTTAGCATAGTTACCCTTTCTTAGTGATAAGCTAGCGTCCATCAATTTTCCTAGTATTATATTGGGATAGTACTTATTACATGTTCCAAACCAGAGCGTTATCTTCTACGTCTTCTTCATTATCTTGAAGGAACTGCCACAATTTTGCTTCGTAATTGCCGGAGGATGCAAATGGTGGCGGTCTTTTTGCTATTTCCTCAAATGCTTCCGGGGCTGTAAATACTCTGCTTGCGCCTCTGGCGTTACAGTCTGTTCCGTATTGTGATTGTGGATGCCTTACTTTTACAATGCAGTGTTCTGCATCTGGCCATACTTGTTGTAGTGCGCCGGACAACGCACCTGATCCCGCGACTGCCCAAACTTGGGTAACGGGTTTATCAAGTTGATTTTTTATGCCCATTATTACTTCGGCGGTTTTTTTAATAAATTCTTCGTCGCTAAAGCCTGGCATTATAAATGCACGATTTTCAGGGTCCGCTTCTGCATATTTTTTTGCGTATTCAATAACTTTTGTAAAGTCTTCTGATTGGCTTAGCTCAATCTCTTTAATATTTGCACCATTTTTAAGGGCTTCGGTTAATAGTTCAGGACGTTGCGCCAGCTTTGTGCCGAAAATTGTTGCATTGCGGTTTAATGCTTTGCAGGCAGCGGATAATGCATGTTGCCCGTATCCGAAAGGTGTTGCCGGATATACCAGTTCTTTGCCTTTTGCGAAATCAATTAAATCTTGGTGTAAAACACGTAGCTTACTGCCACCTATAACAAAGTCATCGCGAACAACGCGCAGTGTTTTATCGTTTAATTTTTCTTCTTGGATCATGAAAGTGCCGTTTTTAATCAGCATCTCACTTAACTTGTTTCTTTTTTCCAACTCAGTAGACATGTTTTAGTTACCCTTTAATAGTTCAGGAATTTTCGCGACGTCGTTCCAGGCAATATCAAACAAAACGCGAAAACCTTCTGTAAATTTTGGTTGTTTCAAAATCATTACGCGAACATCGTCTTCTAAAAAATTCAGGAATGCCAAATAGTCACCATATGCATAAATGGTTTGGTCGTTCCATAAATCTTTTGGAAACCATCGATATTGTGCGAATGAACTTCCAATAAATTGATTATCTTGCTCGGCCACTATAACGCGCATATCTATATTATCTGCTACGGCTTGCATTCTTTTGGCGTGCATTTTGTACCATTCTTCTCCACCGCACCATTTGTAGAAGTTGGTGTGATCAGAATTAAATACGTATATTTTCCCGCCTTCATTTCTTGCTACGTCATGTACAGTGTTAATAAATGTTCTAAAGCCATTTACACCTTTTAAGGTACGAACTTCACCTGTTCTTTTCTTTACGCCGCTATCGCCGATAAATTCGATGTCGGCTTTGTCAAAGGCATCTTTTATTTTACCAATGGTGGTCGAATTTGGTTGGTTTGTGCCATTTTCTATACGTGCGATTCCAGTTTGTGACAAGTTAGCCTGAGTGGCAAGCTCACCTTGACTCCAACCAATTAAAGCGCGTGCGGCGCGAATTTGTTCAATTGTAGGCACGTGTAATACATCCAAATAATATCTTATATGTTAATTAAGACATTCTTATATGATGAACCTATCACTTTGTCTAGTGCAACTCTAAATTATGTATTAAAAAAGTATAAAAGTGCATTTTGTATTGCAAATGTCTTGCAATTTAGTTGTTGTGGTTTACACTTATGATTCTGGGGTTATGAAGGTTGTATAAATTCTGGCTATGGGAGGCCATAGAGCCCTAAACATGTCCCACACATGTTTTTACTGCGTAAAGGGCTGGTCGGCTAATGCTTGGCCAGCTTTTTTATGTCTACCATAATTTTCATTTGAGCCAAGAAGTTTTGTAATATGGCCATTTGTGAATAACATATTGAATATTACAGTGGGTATGGATAGCGTTAATATTCCTGCAATGGTTAGCATGCCACCTGAGCATGCACCGTATTTTCGTAGAGATTTTATGTTCTGTGAAAATTTTGATGTAATGTTGCAGCAAAAAGCAGTAACGACAAATGCCGTTATGATTACATCTTTTGACATTAGTATGATGATTGTGCATCCTATGGGGTAAAGGATAAACAGGTATCTTTTGATGTTATGGTTTGTTTGTGATTTTAGCGTGGCGATTGATGCGGTGACCGATAAAACGCTATAGGCTAGTAAAACCGGGTGCCCCAATAAGTACCATTGAATACTAATTAGTAAGCATGCAATTGCGTCTGTTTGTATAATGTCATTTGATGTCTTTAAATATGGTGATCTTGCATAAAAAAGGTATCCTGCAAATCCTATTAATTGCGCTATAATGTATAATGTCATATTATGCCCTGATCGTTTATGATTGATTATTTAAACATAAAGGCGTTAATATTTAATGAAATCAACCACTTACGCTGTGAATTAATTTTGTATTTAAATGTATTATTTATAGCAAAAATGAGTTTTGTTGATCTTAGTGAGGTAAAATGAAGGAAGAACGTTCTAGTCATAGAAAAAAAAATAATATTTGCTCTAAAACTGAGGGTGCATTGTTTCTGGCTATGAGTTTCTTTGCCTTATTATCTATTGGCGTTTTGGGGTATATAAAAGTATCAGAACTTGATAAATCTTCCGTTTCTATTTTGCCCACGAGTAATATTACGAAGCCTGAGTCTAAGATTGTTTTGACCCCTATACAGCAAAAAATACAAGATAAGTTACCGGTTGTACGTGGTGATATGGTTGTGCCGGATATTGGCGCATTACAGGGGTCGTGGGTTTCCTTGTTCCAGCATGGCGGTGTTGTGAATTTAAGTTTGTTTGGCGAGAGTTACGAAATTGTGCATATGAAAGATATCAAAAGCTCGATCCGTGAATATTCTAAGGGGCGATATTCTTATGATGCAAATAGTGGTAAGATCACGTTGTCTCCTGTGAAGGAGATGGGTGCTCCTGATCCTGTGAAGGGGGTTTCGTATAAAGTTCTAACGATGCGCAAATATGATATATTTGTGTCAAAAGTGTCAGATGATGTTTCCTTATATTTTATTGCTCCGGAAGAGTTGATTCCACAAAAGAACTATCATCCGTTGTTTTCTTATGCTGATTACGATGGTGCGCCGGTTTTACAATTCTCTCCAACAAAATTCAGACCATAAAGGATTATAATGCCCGAACTTCCTGAAGTTGAAATTGTGTGCCGTGGTATGGACAAAGCGGTTACAGGTAAAGAGGTGTCCTCTGTTAAGGTTAATCGTTATGACTTACGCGTAGAAGTTCCGGAGGATTTCGGCCAAAGGGTTACGGGTAAGGTTATCAAGTCACTGTCCAGACGTGGTAAATATATCATAATAAATATTGATGATGATTTAGTGGGTGTGTTGCATTTGGGGATGTCCGGTCGTGTCCGTATTTTTTCACCAAGCGATGAATATGATCCGCAAAAGCATGACCACATTATATTTAATATGGATGATGGTACTTGCTTTGCTTTTGAAGATCCACGCAGGTTTGGTATGTTTTATTTGGCCGCTAATGACTGGGAAGAGGGTAAAAGATTTTCTTCTATGGGGCCTGAACCTTTGGATGATTGGACGGCTAATGACCTTATGCAATCTATAAGTAATAAAAAGTCGCCAATTAAATCAGCTTTGTTAGATCAAAGGGTGGTTGCAGGTCTTGGCAATATATATGTGTGTGAAGTTTTGTTTCGTTCACACATTAGTCCGATTAGCCAAGCAAAAGATTTAGACATGAAGGCGTGTGAGAGAATTGTAAAACATAGTCGTGATGTGCTTAATGAGGCCATTGCTGCGGGTGGTAGTACATTAAAGGATTATCAACATACAGATGGTTCTTTGGGTTATTTCCAGCACGGATTCTCGGTTTATGACCGCGAAGGTATTGAATGCTCCAATGATTCTTGCTCTTCGGAGATATTGCGTATAGTTCAATCGGGTCGTTCGACATTTTATTGCCCGTCATGTCAAAAATAGAGTGATGCGAGAACGGTTAAAATAAGGGAAGTAATTTATCTTATTATGCATAGATATATAAAAATTATAATTCTAATGGTTACGTGTTTTTCGGTGCTAACTTTATATAGCGAGCCATCATTATCTGATGAGGCTGGTGTAATTGTTGGTGAGACACGATTTTTTTCTTCCCTAAATGATGTTCCGTTGATGCAGGGTATGGAAGAGGTTGAGACAAGGGCAATTTCTTTTGATAAGCCGGGTGGCCGTATTAGCGAAGCTTATGCGGTTATTGATGACCTTAAGAAAATGGATATATTGTATTTTTATCAGCAAACATTGCCGCAACTGGGGTGGGGGCAAGTATCCGCGTCAAAATTTTTTCGTCGTGATGAGGTGATGGAATTTTCTTTTGAGAATCTTGACGGGCGTAATATTGTGAAAGTTATGATTGGCCCGACATTATAGTATGTGGTGGTGTGTATGTGGATCAGGTCGCATGAATATTGTGAATTATATTGGTTTCGTAAAATTGATTCGCAAAAAATGTATGAATCACTTGACAACCCACCCCTTACACGCGTATTACTTCTCGAAATCTGAAGTGGATTTAAAGAATTTGATGATTTTATACGTTATTATCCCGCTAAAGACTGACATGTGAGAATTTATTCCTGTGGAACGTTTTGGGTATATGTGATGTATAAAGTTGGGATTAAAATATTTAATTAAAGGTTTGAAAAGGTTTAACAATGGCTGATCATGCATCTGCAAAAAAACGTATTCGTCGCACAGAGAGACGCACAGAAATTAACACAGCACGTCGTAGTCGTCTTCGTTCTTTCTTGAAGAAGGTTGAAGCAGAAATTATTTCTGGAAATGCTGATGCTGCGAAAGAGGCTTTGAGACTCGCTCAGGTAGAGCTTTACAGATCTGTTGCAAAGGGAATTTTGCACAAGAAAACAGCGTCTCGCACGTTGTCTCGCCTAAGCGCACGCGTTAAAGCGATCTAAATTATCATTACCATTATCCGTATAAGCTACCTCTGGTAACTATATGAAAGATAAGTATTTAAATTGCCTTGCACCTCGGTTGCGAGGCTTTTTTGCTGTTTACAGTTTTTTTTTGAACTAATATTTCTTTTTTGAAATTCATGATTTGTTCTTATTGCCTGTCAGTAATTTTTTGTTGTAGTATCTTTTCATCGCCGACAGACATGAGTAAAAAATAAAAAACACGCATGTCGGGATGTCATTTGATTGTCTTTGACACAGGCATATATGCTGAGACGCATTATCTGCTTTTGTTAAATATAGGGCAATCGTTATAGCTGGCTAAGACCAGTAAAAGTTAGGGGATGGCCACTAAAACAGGTTTGTTATCAAATCATAGTTTTAGTCAGAGCCTTACATTGAAAGTACCAGACTCGAGGAAAATTATGTGAACATTGCTTGTTCGCATGTGGATTTCTGCGGCCAAATTTAAGGGCTGTTTCGGGTGTTGGTTACTATATTGAGTAAGCTTGCGTAGTAAAAAGTAAATTTTGTTTAAATGTTAAAGTAACTTTATAGAAGTGGAGAAAAAAATGTCAGAAACCCTCGGAAAAACGCCGGACAGACTAAAAAAGTACAATGCAGATATGGAGAACACTCCACTTGAACCTACATCTGAAATCAAGAAATTATGGAGCGTTGTTCACGCAGGCATGCGTAAAGAATTTGGTGAGGCAATTTTTCGTAGCTGGTTAAAACCTTTAACTCTACGTGCTTATTATCATGGCACTATGGAAGTATCTGTTCCTACACGTTTTATGCGTGACTGGATTCAGACGCATTATGCAGAACGTATCTCTACAATGTGCACAGAGGAAAATGCAGACGTTAAACGTGTGCAAATTGTTGTGGTACAAAATGCAGTTATTGAAGATAGAGCAGAGCCAAAAACAGAAGAAGATGTTTCTGTTGCAAATGGTGATTTAAAAGAGGCGATTTCAGAGGTTTCATCGCCATTAGATCAACGTTTCACATTTGATAGCTTTATAGTAGGTAAGCCTAATGCGCTTGCTCATGCTGCGGCTCGTCGTGTGTGTGAAAGCTCAAGCGTGCCATTTAACCCATTATTCCTATATGGTGGTGTTGGTCTTGGTAAAACTCACCTTATGCATGCAATTGCGCATTCAATGGCAGAGAATTTCCCGGAAAAGACTGTTATGTATGTTTCAGCAGAGAAGTTCATGTATCAATTTGTTAAGTCATTGCGCGCTAATGATACAATGAGTTTCAAAGAGCAGTTCCGCAGTGTTGATGTTCTGATGATTGATGATATTCAATTTATTGCTGGTAAGGAATCTACACAGGAAGAGTTCTTCCATACATTTAACGCACTTGTTGACCTTAATAAGCAGATCATTATTTCTGCGGATCAAGCACCTAGTGATCTAAAGGGTGTTGATGAGCGTCTACGTTCTCGCCTTGCTTGGGGATTGGTTGCGGATATTCATCCATCAACATATGAATTGCGCCTAGGTATCTTGCAGTCAAAACGTGAAAAATTAGGTGCAACTGTTCCTGATAGTGTTCTTGAGTTCTTGGCTCTTAAGGTGACATCTAATATTCGTGAATTAGAAGGTGCGCTTAACCGTATCGTTGCGCATGCTGATGTTACTAAGCAGGAAATTACGTTGGAAACTACGCAAGAGGTGTTACGCGATCTTCTTCGTGCACATGACCGTCGTATAACAATTGATGAGATTCAGCGCAAAGTGGCTGAGCATTATAATCTTCGTTTGACAGATATGCATTCTGCGCGTCGTGCCCGTCAGGTTGCGCGCCCTCGTCAAGTTGCGATGTATTTGTCAAAATTATTGACCGCGCGATCATTACCTGAAATCGGACGTAAATTTGGCGGTCGTGACCATACAACAGTGATGCATGCAATCCGTAAGGTTGAGGAGCTGATGGATGATGATGCACAAATCGCACAAGATGTAGATGTTGTTCGTCGCGCATTGACTGGCTGATCTTACCTGTCTTAATATTATAGTTTATTAAAAGCGTGGGTTTTTATACCTGCGCTTTTTAATTTTGTGGCAATCGATGTTTGGATTATAAGGATAGGAATATTGCAAAATCGCGGTAATATAGCGGGTATTATATCTATTGTGTTGTGGTCATCTTCCGCATTGTTTTTTAGTTATGCTGAGTCTATGTCAACCTTCCTTTTATTGAGTGTGACGTTTTTTTTCGGTTTTCTTACATTCGTTATGGGCTGGTCTATAAAATCGCCACAGCTTTTGGTAAGTAAGATGAGAACTCCTGCTAGGCAGGTTTTATTACCGTTGCTTGGTATTGGGTTATATAATGTATTTTATTACAATGGGTTAAAGTATGCTCCAATAGCCGAAGCAAATATTGTAAATTACATGTGGCCGACATTCATCATTATATTTTCCAGTTTTGCATCAGGCCAGAGATTGCGAATGCATGTTATATTAGGCGCATTAATATGTTTTTCAGGAATATGCGTTTTGCGTGTCGGTCTTGAATTTAATATGAATGATTGGTCGTTTGAATTAGGGCATGTATTAGCATTTTTTGCGGCGTTAACCTGGGGTATATATTCTGTTGTGATTAGTAAGGTTAGTGGTAGCAATCCTGACGCCGTACCTGTTTCATTTTTATATAATGCGATTTTCTTCTTTCTATTACATTACTTTTTCGAGGGTATCTGGAATATAGATTGGGGCGTTGTTATATACGCAATTATATTGGGGGTTATGGTAGGTATTGCATATTTTATGTGGGACATTGCAATGTCTAATGGAGATGTGCAGATGCTTGGTGTTCTGTCGTACTTTATACCTTTAAGCTCTACACTTTTATTAGTTACGTTTGGTTATCCGGTTATGACTAATAATATAATGTTTTCTGCGTGCATTATTGTTGTTGGTACTCTTATCGCATCGGCGGATAAACTGTTTAATGTTTATTATAAGTATAGGCGGTAGAGGCGATATTTAATATTGTTGAATAAATAATATTTTGAATGTAAAAGTTTTGCTAATTAAATTTATTATCGAAAATAATAATGTCGTTATTATTATTTTAAAAATGTAGCTTTAATATTGTCGGTAATAAACACTTATGAGTAATGATAAAATGAATATAGACGATAAGAATATTATTTCATCCGGATTTGAGAGTAGTTCTATAAACAAAATAGATTCAGATAAAATATATGTAGATGCCGGTCAGGCGGCAGTTATTAGGCCTAATGGCAGGGTAACCCAATTGGCGACTGATAAGGTTGTTGGCTGCATTGGCTTGGTTGCAACAAATACGCAAGATGGTTCTGTCGGCTTGGTTCATGTTTTGGCAAATTTGGGTTTTTCCGATTTATCTGAAGAATGGGAAACACTTATCAAACCTACGATTGACAGTCTTGCACCGGATGGGCAAGAGGTAGAAATTAAAATGTTCGGCGGGCTATATTCTAATGATAATCGTGCTGCGGGCGATCATTTTGTGAATACTTTAACGCAACGCTTGGAAAGTATTTCAAATATCAAAATTACTGAAACTGATATAGGCGATACCCCTCATCCTTTTGCAGTTGTAGTTGATGTTGAGGATGCAAGTATTAAACCGGCAAGTGAGATGGTTTCTTCGCATGATGAGGTTTTGAAAAACATTCAAACGGGGCAGGGGCAGTTAGTCGATATGTCTGATTTTACAAAACCTGATATTCCTGCTCTTTCATTTGGCTTAATATATGATGAGCCAATTCCAAGTGAGAATAATTTTGAAGTTTCCTCTGACCTTGATGCCTTGAATGTTTGAGTAACAATTCATATCTAAGTTTTATGAGTTATTAGGTTAATTATTTCGGCATATGTTGATGTATGGTGGCCTGTATTTTTACTTTATTATCGTTTGATTGATAAAATTGTTTGACCCATGCGGGTCATAGTCTTAGTTTATGTTTTATGAGTAATATACAAGATATAAAGAGCTATACGCTCGAAGAGGTAACAGCCCTCTATAACCGCCCATTGCTTGATTTAGTATATGAGGCGGCCGGTGTTCACCGTGAAAATCACACGGCTAATGAGATGCAGATGTGTACTTTGCTGTCTATTAAGACGGGCGGATGTACAGAGGATTGTGGTTATTGCTCACAAAGTTTGAGTAATGAGGCGGAGCTGGAGAAGGAAGTTTTATTAAAAACTGATGATGTTCTTGAGCAAGCACGTAAAGCCAAAGAAAGTGGTTCCACCCGTTTTTGTATGGGGGCTGCATGGCCTAAGGTATTAGACGGACGTGCGTTTGATCGTGTATGCGATATGGTTCAAGGCGTTTCCGATATGGGAATGGAAGCTTGTGTTACGCTTGGCATGTTGACTGAGCCGCAGGCCATGAAGTTGAAGGAAGCAGGCCTTACTGCTTATAACCATAACCTTGATACTTCACGCGAATTTTATGACAAGGTTGTAACCACTCGTAATTACGATGATCGTCTTGATACGCTGAAGAATGTTGCAAAGGCAGGTATTAATGCTTGTTGTGGTGGTATCTTGGGATTAGGGGAAAGTGATGAAGACAGGGTTTCTTTGCTGCATACTTTATCTAATCTTAATCCACAGCCAGAATCAGTTCCTATTAATATGCTAGTTCCTGTTGAGGGAACGCCAATGGCAAATAATAAGATTTTGGATATATTTGAATGGATCAGATGTATTGCGGTGGCACGTATTTTAATGCCAAAGGCAATGGTAAGATTATCCGCAGGTCGTTTAACCATTTCTAAGGAAGCACAAGCAATGGCGTTTATGGCCGGTGCGAATGCGATCTTTACAGGTGAAAAACTGCTTACTACACCAAATCCTGAACAAGATGCGGATTATGAATTATTAGGTGAGCTTGGTATTAAGCCAAGAGAACCTTTTAAGGGTGATCAAGAATCGGATGTTGCTGCCTAGAATATAGGTAATAAAGCTTGTATTTATCTGGATTGTGCCATGGGTTGTTCCCAGTATTATGGTATATCTTTGACAATCTGATATTGCTGCTCTATAACTTTGTTACAATTAATGAGTTTTTTAAGAAATAAAATTACAGAACAAGGGCTGGGATTATGAAGACGGACGATGGTTTAAATAAAAGTTTTGCAGGTAAAGTTGTTGATACGGTTGTTGATACGGCAAAAGATGTTGTTGGTGGTGTTAATCGCGAAGTTAATTTGCTGATTGAAGAAAATAGCGATGAATCGATGGTGCAGTTGGCTTCAAGGTTCGGTAGTTCCACTATGTTTTCAGGAGTGGTCTTTGATGCACTTGAGAAAAATGGTGGTGAGGTTGCGATGGGACAAATTTCGCAAGTACTTAAAGAAAAATCCAAGTCTTCTGTTTGTGACGATGATTTAAAAGAATTATCAGGAATGGTTGATCAGGCTATTGGTATCTGGGAAAGAAACGGTAATGACGCAGCCATTAGAGGGGTTTACGAAGTTATGAAGGACCCTAACAGTGATTCTCACCTTTTCAACACATGCCAACATATTATCGAAAACACAGGTAATGCTGCGGTTCAAAAGGATATGAAGGCTTTATTAGATAATAAGTTGCCGGAAACATTCGAAGATCATGATCATTCTGCTTTTGAAATGTAGTGGTTAAACTTAAATCTGTCGTATTTACGATTAGTAATGCTATAAACAACCCTATGATTATTCATAGGGTTTTTATTTATGCATATATTTCAAGATGAGTTGTCAGAGTTAAAGGATAAGAACCGATACAGGTCTTTGAATTTACCGGCAGGTGTTGATCTTACCTCTAATGATTATATGGGGATGGCTGTGCATCCTTCGTTGCGCGTTGCGGCGGTTGAAGCGTTGGAAGGCGGTCTGGATATTGGCGCGGCGGGGTCAAGGTTGCTTCGTGGTCACACTTCATCGCATGAACAATTGGAGACATATGCCGCAACATATTTTAAGGCAGGTGCATCGTTATATTTTGCCAGTGGGTTTCAGGCGAATTATGCATTACTGACGACGTTGCCGGATCGCCGTGATGTGGTTTTATATGATGGTCTTGTTCACGCCAGTGTTAGAGATGGTCTTATTGCTGCACAGGCGAAAAGCTATAAATTCCCTCATAATGACATGGATGCATTAGAGGTGTTGTTAAAACGTCACGGTCAAAATTCGGGGCGTATTTGGATTGCGGTTGAATCTGTATATTCAATGGATGGAGATATCGCGCCATTAGATGATTTATACGAATTGGCAGTGCGTTATGATGCCATTCTGATAGTTGATGAGGCACATGCAACAGGTGTCTATGGTGCAAACGGTAAAGGGTTGTGTTGGGATATTATTGATAAGCACGGTTATGATCATTTGGTTACGTTGCATACATGTGGCAAAGCCATAGGTGTTGCGGGTGGTTTGGTTTGTGCGTCTTCGAATGTGATTGAGTATATGGTTAATAAATCACGCCCGTTTATTTTTTCTACTGCGCCAATACCATTACAGGCATTGCTGGTACAAAGATCATTGAACATTTTGGCGTCCGATGATGGTGCACAGCGTAGAGATAAATTGCATAATATTTGTGCGCTGGGGAAAAAATTATTTGGTGGATCGGGTACACAAATTGTCCCAATCATCTTAGGTGAAGATGAAAGGGCAGTATCAGTTGCAAAGGCAATGCAAGATGTGGGGTATGATATTCGTGCAATACGTCCGCCGACTGTACCACAAGGGCAGGCGCGTTTACGATTGTCTTTAAGCTCTGAACTTGATCCCGATATTTTACAAGGCTTTGCTGATGCGCTACAACCTTATATAGAGGGGTAAATAATGGCGCATAAATTTATTATTACAGGTACTGACACGGATATTGGTAAGACGGTTTTTTCTGCGGCACTTATGCTGGGATTGGAAGATGCGGGGCAAACGCCTCATTATTGGAAGCCTGTTCAATCGGGAATTACCGATAATGTCGATACGCGTAGAGTTCAAAAATATACTAACTTGCCCGATGAACGGTTCCTGCCAGAGAAATATATATTCAGTGAGCCTTTATCACCTCACCGTGCAGCTGAGCTTGATGGTGCAGAAATTGATGCTAATTCTTTGCAAAATCCTGATAATATTCCCGAATGTGATGGTTCGCTGGTTATTGAGGGAGCCGGCGGTTTGATGGTTCCCTTAACACGTAATAATTTACTGATAAATGTATTTCAAAAATGGAAAATACCAATCATTTTGTGCGCGCGCACAGGACTTGGAACAATTAACCATACTTTATTATCGTTAGAGGCAATTTGGGCGCGCAATATTCCGTTGAAAGGTGTTGTTTTTATTGGTGAGGAAAACGAAGATAATGTTCGTACTATTTCGGAAATGTCTGGTGTAAAGGTTCTAGGTCATTTGCCATTAGTTGATGAGGTAGATGACACTATGTTACGTCTTGTATTTGCGAATAATTTTAAAATTGGAGATTTTATTGAATGAGTAATTCAAGACCTTCTTCGCCATTGTGGCATCCATATACCCAGCACGCTATTAACCCTGATTCTATACATATAGATCGGGCGGCGGGTGCGTATTTATTCGCAAGGAATGACGTAGATGGTATGCCAAAGGGAGAGCGTCGTATAATTGATGCGATATCAAGTTGGTGGGTTATTACGCATGGACATTGTCACCCTGAAATTATACATGCGGTACAACAACAAGCAGGCGCATTGGATCAGGTTATATTCGCGGGTTTCACACATGAACCGGCAGAAATGTTGGCGGAAAATCTTATATCGGTTACAGGTGATCGTTTAGAGCATCTATTTTTATCTGATAGTGGTTCTACGGCAGTTGAAGTAGCGTTAAAAATGGCCATAGGTTTCTGGGATCATTCAGGAAAGCCGCGCCGTAAAATTATTGCGCTTGAGGGTGGGTATCATGGGGATACTTTTGGCACAATGTCTATTGGTGGGCGCAGTGTCTATCATAAGTTATATGAACCATATATGTTTGAGGTAGAACATATCCCATTTCCATCTAATGGTAATGAGGCACAGACATTTACTGCGCTAGAGAAAATTTTAAATGATAACCAAGATAATGTGGCTGCATTTGTGTTTGAACCGTTATTGCAAGCAGCAGGTGGAATGAGGGTATATTCCTCTGATGTTTTGAAAACTATGGCGGATATGTGTCGTGCGCATGATGTGCTGTTAATTGCGGATGAGGTAATGACAGGGTTTGGCAGAACAGGATCAATGTTCGCATGTCAACAATCTGATTTTGTTCCTGATTTAATGTGTATGTCAAAGGGGTTAACCGGAGGGTTTCTTCCTTTGGGGGCTACTCTTTGTTCTAAAGAAATTTATGATGCATTTTACAACAAAGATAAGGCAAAGATGTTTTTTCATTCTTCGTCATTTATGGGTAATCCTTTGTCATGTGCGGCTGCTAATGCTTCTCTTAATATTTGGCAAGATGGTGGTGTGCAGGATAAAATAGATAACATCGCAAAGGAGCACGCGCATGCCGCATGTAAGTTTGCACAAAGAAAAGATGTTACAAATATAAGGCAAAAGGGCACTATGTTGGCGATGGATTTGGTTGTTGAGGATGGTGGTTATTTATCTGAAATTCAGCCAAAATTATACGATTATTTTGTGTCACATGGGGTGTTGTTGCGCCCGCTGGGCAATACGGTATATATTATGCCACCATATTGCGTTAGTGATGATGATCTTGGCGCGGTGTATGATGTAATTAACAGTGCATTAGATGGTGTTTTTTAAGGGGAAAGCATGAGTGATTTAAAGAAAATTCGTAAAACAGTATCCGATTATTTCGGTGATATTGTTACTGTTAAAAAACTGGAAGAATCAGGCGGTAGTAAGACAGTTGCGCAGGCGAAGGCGGTAGGAGTTTATGTGGCGCGTAAGGAAGGCAATGCATATGATGATATAGCCAAGACTTTTGGTTACGAAAATGAAAA
This sequence comes from Alphaproteobacteria bacterium, assembly GCA_050633325.1. Lineage (GTDB taxonomy): Bacteria > Pseudomonadota > Alphaproteobacteria > Micavibrionales > Micavibrionaceae > UBA1672. The sequence goes on along the minus strand of JBOEGH010000011.1, from coordinate 10,122 downwards.
ATCTGTTTCGCGGGTTTTCGCAAAAGTTAATAAAGAAATGCCATTTAGCGGGTCACTGAAACGTGATGTTGAGGCTGTGGCTGAAAAACTTGGTATTGATTTAGATTAGGGCTTCTACCGCGGTTAAGCCTATGCTAAACTCCAAAGATTAATGACATATAATTTTTAAATGGATGGATTCGACCATGAAACTGAGTATTGATCGCTCAGCTCTATTAAGAGCATTAAATCACGTGCAAAGTGTTGTGGAGCGTCGTAATACGATCCCTATATTGTCAAATGTGTTGATGAAGGCACAAGACGGTGTCTTGTCTTTGTCATCTACTGATATGGATCTTGAGATTAATGAGGCAGTTGCCGCAAATGTCACAGTTGATGGTGCAACTACTGCGCCGGCGGGAACGTTCCATGAAATTGTCCGTAAACTACCTGATGGATCAGATGTGGAAGTTGAGCTGAATGCCGAGGGCACGCAAATAACTGTACGTTCTGGTCGTTCTAAATTTAAACTAAGTTGCTTGCCTGTAGCTGACTTTCCTGAAATTTCCACTGGCGATTTACCTAGTGGCTTTTCTTTACCTGCGTCAGATTTACGTGCATTGATTGATCGTACTAAATTCGCGATGAGCACGGAAGAAACACGTTATTACCTAAATGGTATTTACGTTCATGAAGCAGATAATGATGGTGTTAAAGTGTTACGCGCTGTTTCTACTGATGGTCATAGGTTGGCACGTTTTGAAATGCCATTACCTGAAGGTGCGGCAGGAATGCCTGCGGTTATTATCCCACGTAAGGCAGTCGGTGAGGTGCGTAAACTGATTGAGGATGCTGCTGATCTTATACAGGTTACATTATCTGATAATAAAATTAGATTTGCTTTTGATCACATTATTTTAACATCTAAATTGATTGATGGAACATTCCCTGATTATCAACGTGTTATCCCACAGGGTAATGATAAAATTGTAGAAATTGATCCTAAAGTATTCTCGCGTGCTATTGATCGTGTTTCAACGATTTCAGATGGTAAATCACGGGCATTGAAGATTACATTGGATGGCAAGCAAATGACATTATCTGCTAGCTCTCCTGAGGCGGGTAGTGCGACGGAAGAGTTAGAGGTTAATGGCGATGCCTCAATGGATATTGGATTTAATGCCAAATATCTTTTAGATATTACTTCTCAGATAGAAGGGGAAGGGTGTCGTCTGACTTTGGCGGATTCTGCTAGCCCTACTATAATTCAGGATAATAGCGATCCTTCATCTCTTTATGTTCTTATGCCTCTTAGGGTTTAGGTATGAAGCAAAAAGTTCTTTGGGGTGTTGTAGGGTTATTATTTGTTGTGGCCATGTTTTTTGGCCTAACTTTCCTTGCTAAAAATCAAAAAAATGAACTTCCAATTGTTGAGTTTATTGATCGTAAATATGCGATTTTTAAGGATGATAAAGCATATCAAGAAAAGATCAGGCCTTTCTTGATAAAGGTGGAGCTTGCTGGTGAAGGCCGTGATTCTGCGTTTTTTAATGTAACTTATTATGTTCCCAAAGGGGACAGGGGGGTTTACCGTATTGGTGTTTCCCCTGATTCTAATAATTTTGTAAGCTCTTCTGATGTTTTGGTTCCCGGTTATAATGTTGTTCGTGTTAATGTGAATTTCAGGCCTAAATCAATATTTGTTAGAGCCAAGAAAACTCAATATCTTAATATTGAGATTTATTCTAAGGGAAATAAAGTTGATCCTGTTTCCGGTGAGGCTGCAATTGTTAAGTCATATTGGAGACGTGCTGTTTTTCATAAGCATTGGAGAAAGCCTAAGGGTAATTTGGGCACAATAAACCCTACTCAATTTCATTGGAAATAAATCATATACTTACAAGTACATGCTTGACTAATTTATAGCTGTTTTTCTTTTGCTTTATGTTTTAGAAATAATTTATGAGTGCGCTTAATATGATTAAGCTCCATAATTTTAGATGTTATGAAATGGTGGCCTTAAAGGATTTATCTTCCGGTCTTATCGTATTGTCTGGTGTTAATGGCGCGGGTAAAACTAATATTTTAGAGGCTGTATCATTGCTTTCTCCTGGCCGGGGTTTGCGTGGTGCGCGTATAATGGAAATACAAAAAAGTGACTCTGATATGCCGTGGGCGGTTTCAGGTCTTATCAAGTCATTATATGGTGATGAGGTTCGTTTGGGTACGGGCCTTGATCCCAATTCCCGTTCAGGTTCTGAAAAGAGGACGGTTCGTATTAACGGTAATTCGGCAAAAAGCCAAGCTGCGCTTGGTGATTATTTGTCTTGTGTATGGCTGACGCCGCAAATGGATCGTTTATTTATGGATTCAAGCAGAGAGCGCCGTAAATTTTTGGATCGCCTTATATTTTCCTTTGATCCAGGGCATTCAGGACGAATTTCCAGATATGAAAATGTATTGTCTCAGAGATCAAAGCTGTTGCGTGAAGGTAGTGGTGATGACGCTTGGCTTTCCGCATTAGAGCAACAAATGGCGGAAACAGGTATAGCAATATCCGCAGCAAGATTAGATTTTGTTAATCGGTTGCAAGCTGCTTGCGAGGTTGCGGACAAAACATATTTTCCACTCGCTTTGCTTAAGGTTAAGGGTGGTATTGAAGAAATGCTTGTCAGTTCTCCTGCTTTAGAGGTCGAGGATTCTTTTAAATATCAGCTTTTGGAAAGTAGGTCACGTGATGCGCTTACCGGTGGGGCAGTGATCGGACCCCATAAGTCAGATTTATTGGTTGTGTATGCGGATAACAATATGCCAGCCAGTCAATGTTCAACCGGAGAGCAAAAAGCGCTTTTGATCGGAGTGGTTCTTGCGCATGCAAGATTGGTTAAGGCGGAACGTGGTGAGCCACCCATTTTATTATTGGACGAAGTGGCAGCGCATCTGGATGAAGGCAGGCGCGATGCTTTGTATGTAATATTGCAGGATTTAGGCGCTCAGAGCTGGTTAACAGGCACTGAAAACGGTTTATTTACCTCTATTGAGGGTAGGGCTCAATTTTTTGATGTGTGTGATTTTTCGGTTCGCAACACAGCGTAGGCTGTGATTAGAGTGTAATGCTTGACAAGCAAATAATATATTTTGTATAATGTCAATAAGTTATAAAAAGATAAGGGTTTGTTATGTCAACTTTAAAAAATACTGTTGCTTCGTTGTTTGTTATGGCAGGGATGGCGGGTGCGCCTGACGCGGAAGCTGGTCCTGTTAGGGAGCCGATTACGGATTGTAAGCCGAGCGAGGTTTTTGAAAGATTTAGAACGGCTACTGGATTTAGAGATTTTGGTGCTGACGGTTGTGTTTATAATGTAACCGGTGGCCGCAGTTTTGCGATTCTTAATTATAATATGAATGAAGAGAGGGGTGCAATGCAATTTAGCCGAGATATTGATTCTGCTGCAAGAGTGGAAGACATGTTGGTTTCAAGAGAACAGCAAGCATCATTGAGGGAAGCTCAGGCGGCTGAACGAGCTGCTGCTAATCAACGTAGGCATGAAGAGAATCAGGCAAGAAGATCGAGAGCACAAAGTGCGAATTGTGAGCGTGGTATTGTAAGGGTTCTTGGTAGTATATTGGATGGTAGAAAGCCAAAGGATAGTACAGTTCTTAGAGAAGCGCATAATTGTACATTTTAGAATATATATAAATATTAATTTTATATTCCGGCATCCATTAACTTGGTTGCCGGAATTTTTATTATTGCGATGTTTTTAATATTAGAAGTCTAGGTGACGGCTGTTAATTTCCATGGCTTCTCTTCTGGCTGATCTTGTTACTTCGCCAACAAAGTCCGGATTAATGCCTTGTTCTTGCGCATTTTGTGTCGCTTCCTCCGGTGTATCACCTACGGCGCACATTTCACCATTATTAAATGCGGTTGCTTTGTTTTCATAAGATTCAAACCAACCCGGATCTTGAACCAGACTGTTGAATGTATCTTTACTGGATTTTTCTACAGTATTCATTGTTTATACTTCCCTCTTATTATTTTTTATTGTGGGCAGTATAAATATATGAACGGTTTTAGTCAAATCTAAGACTTGAATTGCTTTAGCAGGTCTATAACTATGTTGTTATCTTCGGGTGTGCCGATGCTTAACCTTAGGCAGTTTTGAGTGCCTTTTTGTAAAGAAAAATCACGAAGCATTACATTGTTCTCTGCGGCAAAAGCGCAAAAGCGTTCTGCATCGTCCATTTCGATTAATAGGAAGTTCGCGTCTGAGGGGTATATGTGTTTGATATGGTCTAAACCCGTTAATATTTCACGCATTCTTTCGCGCTCTGCCAGTATTTTACTGATGTTGTCTTGTATCGTTGGTTTTAATTCAGGTGATAGAACGTGAAATGCTGCTTCTATACTTAGGCGTGGCAAAGGGTACGCATCCATAATTTTTGTTCGTACCAAAGAAGTGAATTCTTCATTGCCACATAGCATGCATCCCATTCTCATGCCTGCGAATGAATAGGCTTTTGATAGAGTGCGTAAAATGATTAAATTTGGTGTTGAGTCTAAATCTGCGGCCATTGAGCCCGCATCGGAAAATTCTGCGTAAGCTTCGTCAAGTACAACAACGGCGTGCCCTTCCAGAGCTTCGCAAATTTCTGAAATTATTTCGTGAGAGAAGCTGCTTCCTGTTGGGTTGTTGGGCGAGCATATAAATACTATTTTTATATTATTATCAGGGTCTTGTGCCTGTTTTACTATTTCTTCATGGTTTAGGTTAAATGTGCCGTTTTCTTTGATTAACGGTACATCAACAACACCTGAAGGCATGGCGTGCGCGTCTACTGCATACATGCCAAATGCAGGGGTGCTGATTAAAATCTGGTCTTTATGCGGTTCGCAAAATGTTTTTGTAAGTATGACTAAGGCTTCGTCGGCACCGCGTGTCATGGCAATTTGAGTGTTTTCAATGCCGTAAGTTTGCGCATATGCCTCTAATAATGCGATTGGTTGAGGCTCAGGATAGCGGTTTAATCCCTCTAAACCCGGCAATGGGTATGGGTTTTCGTTGGCATTTAGATATATTTTTTCTTCATCCTTGCCACTTAGCATCCCAGCAGAGCTGTAGCCATCCATTGTTTTATAATGGTTGCGGATATGTTTGAAAATTGCATCATTTTTCTTGTCACTCATGAATATGATTAAAACCAGAATATTAAAGTAAAATCAAACCAAAAAATTTATATTTTTCAATTCCTTAACCTGTTGAATAATGGGGTGTAAAAACGCGGTTTGCACTGTTTTTCTATGTGCAGCTATGCTATATAAAAAGATTAATAAAACTAATTCACTCGCGGGGATTCGCGGGTTACTAAATTAATTAAGGACATGATACCCAATGAGTGAAACAAGCGCGCAACCAACCGGTGATAATGATGAATATGGCGCAGATTCGATTAAGGTTTTACGCGGGTTAGATGCGGTTAGAAAACGTCCGGGAATGTATATCGGTGATACAGATGACGGCACAGGTCTGCATCACATGGTTTATGAAGTTGTAGACAATGCGATTGATGAATCTTTGGCGGGATATTGTGATCGTATTGATATTGTCTTGAATGCTGATGGCTCTATCACGGTTAAGGATAATGGTCGCGGTATTCCCGTGGATGAGCATGCAGAAGAAAAGGTTTCTGCCGCGCAAGTGATTATGACGCAATTGCATGCTGGTGGTAAATTTGATGATAATTCCTATAAGGTATCAGGTGGTCTGCACGGTGTTGGTGTTTCTGTTGTTAATGCATTATCTGAATATTTGGACTTGAATATCAGGCGCGATGGTAAAGAGTGGCATATGCGTTTCCGCCATGGTGAGGCTGGAGAAGACTTAAAAGCAATTCGTGATATGGATGTTGAAGAGCGTAACGGTACTCAGGTAACTTTTTTACCTTCTCCGAATACATTTACTATTACAGAATTTGATTTTAAAACACTGGAAGATCGATTGAGAGAGCTGGCGTTTTTGAACTCTGGTGTGAATATTTACCTTTCTGACAGACGCGCGGAAAATGAAGAGGAGTGGATTGTTTCTCATCTTCATTTTGAGGGCGGTATAACGCGTTTTGTTGAATATCTTAACCGTACTAAAAAGCCAATTATAAAAGATACAATCGCCCTAGAAGCATATGATGAGAAAAACGGGGTAACTGTTTCTGTCGCGTTGGAATGGACGGATGCATATCACGAGACAATGTTGTGTTTTACAAATAACATTCCGCAACGTGACGGTGGTACTCATTTAGCAGGTTTCCGTGGTGCGTTGACTAGAGTATTAGGAAAGTATGTCGAAGAAAAGGGCTTGCTGAAGAAGGAAAAGTTCAAACTAACCGGTGAAGATATGCGCGAGGGCATGACCTGCGTTTTATCTATCAAAGTTCCTGATCCGAAATTCTCGTCTCAAACAAAGGATAAATTGGTTTCATCTGAGGTGCGTCCAATTGTTGAATCCGCAATATCTGAACATTTGGGAACGTGGTTAGAGGAAAACCCCGCAGAAGCAAAACTGATTGTTACAAAGATTTCAGAGGCTGCAAATGCACGCGAAGCAGCACGTCGCGCACGTGAATTAACTCGTCGTAAAGGTGTTATGGATATATCATCTCTGCCGGGTAAGTTGGCAGATTGCCAATCTAAAGATCCTGCCATTTCTGAAATATTTATTGTTGAGGGAGATTCTGCGGGTGGTTCAGCAAAGCAAGCGCGTGATCGTCATAATCAGGCGATATTGCCGTTGCGTGGTAAAATCCTGAATGTTGAGCGTTCGCGCTTTGATCGTATGATTGGGTCAGAGCAAATTGGTACGTTGATTACTGCCCTTGGTACATCTATTGGTGCGGAAGAATTTAATATAGAAAAAGCGCGTTACCATAAAATAATTATCATGACCGATGCGGACGTTGACGGTGCGCATATTAGGACTTTGTTACTTACGTTCTTTTTCCGTTACATGCCGGAAATTATTGAAAGTGGATTTTTATATATTGCGCAGCCTCCTCTTTATAAAGTTAAAAAGGGCAAGTCTAGTGAGATTTACCTAAAGGATGAGCGTGAATTAGAAGACCATCTGATTAACTTGTCTGTTGATGATATTTTGATTATTGACGGTGCTGGTCATACTCGTAGTGGTAACGATCTGCGCGATTTATTATTTCAGTCGCGCAAACTCAGAAATTCTATTAATGCGTTATCAAATCTTGATGATAATCGTCGTGTGGTTGAACAAGCAGCAATAGCAGGTGCATTTGATAGTAATGTTACCGGTGATGAAAAATTGGGTGCGAAATATGCGGCTGATACTGCGTCTCGTCTTGATGAACTTGAGCCTGAAAATGAAAAAGGTTGGGAAGCGTCTTATGCTATTGATCGTGGGTATACTTTTTGGAAAACTACACGCGGTGTGACGGAGCGTATAAATTTATCCAGTGATCGTGTTCGTTCACCTGATGCGTTGCGTTTGAATGCTGCGCGTGATTGGTTGCAGGAAGTATTTTCAAAACCTGTTGAAATCCAAAGTGACGGGAAATTTAAGGCCAAGGTTAACGGCCCTGCTGCGTTTTATGATTATGTACAAGAAGTCGGTCGTAGTGGTTTGAAAATCTCTCGCTATAAGGGTCTTGGTGAAATGAATCCTGAACAACTTTGGGAGACTACGCTTGATCCTAATGTTCGTACTTTGTTGCAGGTAGAGGTGGCAGATGCAATGAGGGCAGATGAAATATTCTCAACTCTTATGGGGGATGTTGTCGAGCCTCGTCGTGAATTTATTCAAGATAACGCCTTGAAGGCGGATGTTGATACATAACTTATTTTACCTAGTGTGGTTTAGGCCACTCTGGGATAATCTACTTTTCAATATCTAATTCTATATCAACTGAAATTTAATTTAGATTCTCTATTATGCTAAATTTTTATATTAGCAGAAATGGATTTCCTTTGCCGTTATGCGTATTTTGCATGGCTTGAAATTTTACATTAAAGGCTGGGTGTGATTTAACCCATTATTTACTCACATAAGCCTTGTGTTTAATAGCTCTTGGTTTTGGAGGTGATTTTGATTATGTTACATTCTGTTAAATAATAAGGATTTTTAAGATATGCCATCATTATCAAATCAGTTAACTAATATTATGGCTACGGCGTTTGAAGCTTTGGGTTTGCCAATTGAGCATGCGCGGGTAAGTGTTTCAGGTCAGGTTGAGTCTGCTCAATTTCAATGTAACGGTGCTATGCCTTGTGCTAAAGTTGCTAAGAAAAACCCTCGCGAGATAGCGCAAAATATAATTGATGAGGTTTGTAAAAATCCGGAGTATGGAAATGTGTTTTCTGAACTTTCTATAGGTGGCCCTGGGTTTATAAATATTACATTAACAGACAAATATATTTCTAAGAACTTTAAGGTTATATCCAATGATGACCGTTTTGGTGTTCAGGCTGTGTCGCCTACTGAAACTATTGTTCTGGATTATGGTGGCCCAAATATAGCCAAATCAATGCATGTTGGTCATTTGCGTAGTTCTATTATCGGGGATACGCTTCGCCGTATGTGTTTATATGCCGGATATGATGCTGTCGGAGATGTCCATATGGGTGATTGGGGAACACCTATGGGGATGATATTGTCGGAACTGGATATTATGCAATTTGATAGTGATATCACGATGGAGATGCTTGCGGAAATTTATCCTAAGGCTTCATCAGCATGTAAAGAAGATGAAGGGCGTATGGCTCTCGCGCGGGAGGCGACAAAGAAGCTACAGGATGGGGATGAGGCATATACCCGTAAATGGCGTGAATTTATTGATGTATCGGTAGAGGGCATGAAAAAGAATTTTGATGCTTTGGGTGTTCATTTTGATGAATGGAAAGGGGAGAGTGACGCACATCCTTACATAGATTCTATGATCGAAGATCTTAAATCTAAGGGGCTTGCCGTTGAAAGCGATGGGGCGTTGATTGTTCATGTTACAAAGGATGATGATAAAAAAGAAGTTCCTCCACTTATACTTCGTAAATCTGATGGTGCAGTTTTGTATGGTACGACGGATATGGCAACAATATTAGAGAGAATTGAAACCCATAAACCGACAAAGATTGTTTATGTTGTGGATCAGAGGCAGTCTTTGCATTTTGAGCAAGTATTTAGAGGTGTACGTCTTGCAGATATTGCGCCTGTCGATGAAATTGACCTTATACATGCCGGTTTTGGTACAATGAATGGCACGGATGGTAAGCCATTTAAAACGCGTGCAGGTGGTGTTATGCGTTTAGAGGATTTGATATCTATGGCGGTGGACAAGGCTCAGAAACGACTTGATGAAGCCGACCTGGCGACAGATATGGATGATAATGAGCGTATGTCAGTAGCGCATAATGTTGCTTTAGCAGCAGTTAAGTTTGCAGATTTGCAAAATAACCGTACGGCTGATTATGTTTTTGACCTTGATCGCATGACTTCTTTTGAGGGTAAAACGGGGCCGTACCTGTTGTATCAGGATGTACGCATTCAATCTTTGCTGAAAAAAGCAGGGGTTGATGATGAAGTCAGTGCAGATTCATTTAATGTTTCGGATGGTGACCGTCGTTTGGCTTTATTACTTGGTGAGTTGCCTGAATATTTTGATGTGGCTATGAAAAATTATACTCCTCATGTTTTGTGTGATTATGCTTTTAAGTTAGCACAGGAGTTCAGTTCCTTTTACGGAAATTGTCATATATTATCTGAAAAGGATGAGGGCGTTAAGAAAAGTCGTCTTGCATTGTGCTTCCAAACGCATAAGACCTTAATATTCATTTTGGGATTGCTTGGAATCGAAGTGCCAAGCCGCATGTAATGTTCCTATATCGTTGAAATAAATGTGATATTTTTTTGCAATATGTTTTTTTATTTTCCTTGATTGATCTATATCGATTCAGTGGCTATAGTCGGCTACATGTTAGGATTACAGCAAGTAAAAATTACCCCGAAGATGCTTCGGCTGGTCAGTGAAGTTGACGAGTTTAAAGGCGCATGGTCGGCGATGGAAAACCATACAACATCTTTGCAGTTGCTAGGTGATGTGTCCACTTTTGGCCGAAATTTCAAAGAG
>JBOEGH010000010.1:0-158156 GCA_050633325.1 Alphaproteobacteria bacterium | reverse complement strand
GTCGCATTATTTTCCGTGAAAAATAAAACACATAAAGATCTTGTGCTTGCCTCTGCTTCCCCTAGACGTGTGGATTTATTGAAGCAAATAAACATCACACCTACACAAATCACACCTGCTGACATCGATGAAGACCCATTAGCAGGTGAGCATCCAAGGGAATTGGCTCAACGTCTTGCCCTTGAAAAAGCGCAAGAAATAGCAAAAAATACAAATAACACCTTCATTATTGCCGCAGATACAGTCGTTGCATGTGGTCGGCGTGCCCTACCCAAGGCCGAAACAGAAAACCAAGCACGAGAGTGCATAAAATTATTATCAGGGCGCAGGCATCATGTTTATGGTGGTATCTGTATAATCACCGACAGTGGCAAAGAAATAACAAGGCTGTGCGATACTACGGTCAAATTTAAATCACTTACAAACCATGAAATTGACACATACATATCAACGGAAGAATGGAGCGGCAAAGCCGGAGGGTATGCAATACAAGGGTTTGCCGCATCATATATTTCATTCATACAAGGGTCATATTCTAACGTGGTAGGATTATCACTTTATGATATAATGCAAATTCTTCGTGGGAACGACTTTTTCTACAAACAGTAACTACACCACAATAAAGATATGGACATATTTTGGATATATTAATCGAAGAACTAGAAACCAGCATTTGGACCATAGCCCTTGAAAACGGACGATTAGAAGGTATTGAAATCGATTCTCCGCACGAAGAAGTACGTTGGGGATCAATATACTGGGCAAAAGTAACACGAATAGACAACAGCTTAGACGCAGCCTTCGTTGATTTGGACGGCGATAATTCAGGCATATTATATAACCGTGACATACGATACAAAGATAAAAACGGCGATATTTTCAAAGGTGGTGACAAAGCCATCGGCAAAATATTAAAAGCGGGAGACATGATTGCCGTACAGGCAAAGACCGCCTACACCCCCGTAACAGACGGGGATATCTGGGTCGGCAGCGAAAGCAAAACCGCACAAGTAAGCATGGATATAACACTACCCGGCAGATACTTGATTTACTGCTCTTTCGGTAAGAAAAACAGTATATCCAGCCGAATACGCGACAAAGAGCTAAGAAAACAACTAGAATCCATGCTTGATTCAATAGAAGATATGGATGGGTTTATACTACGTCATGCTGCCGCTGACTTGCAGACAGAAATAATAAAGCGCGAAGCAACAGTTTTAAAAGAAATGTGGTTGCAAATAAGCGCATATTTCGAAGGAAAAGATGTCGGCCTAATCGCGCTTGGCCCCGATTCTGTGCAACGAACATTAAGCGATCAAGCAATAAATCCCATTGATAGAATAGAAGTTGTTACAATGGAACATTTCTCTCAAGCAGAGGAATGGTGTTCTATCTTTGCACCGGACCTTATGATGAAAATAACGCCTATTGAGCTGGATGATGCCACACAAGACTTGGCACTGTTAGAACACAGAGATGTGATAGGACAAGTTGAATCACTGCTCCATGATTATGTATTCCTGCAAAAAGGTGGAAACATAATAATACAAGAAACCGCCGCCCTAACTGCTATCGATATTAACAAGGGCAGCGAGACAAGGTCACATCTTGCGCTTAACATTGACGCGGCGCGTGAAATAGGACGACAAATGCGCCTACGCAATACAGGCGGAATAATAGTCGTCGATTTCCTGAAAATGAATAAAACCGATGAGAAGAAGCTTCTAAAAGAGCTGAATGATATCATCAATCTTGATCCATGCACCGTACAAATACACGGTTTTACAAAACTAGGCCTTATGGAGATAACCAGAAAGCGCCGCACCCCTTCACTCCAAGACCGCTTCGAAGGCCTAACCTTTTAAACGCTAGATATTTGCAATACCCACACACAATGTGATAAAATACCGCATAAAAAATATAAATGCATGGGTGGTGCAGGATGAAAAATCCAAAACAAAAACTATTGAACGGGATAGCTACGACAGCGGTTGTATTTTCAGTTGCGTGCTCACCTATTCCTGAACAAGACGATGTTGAAAAACAAGATACTCCTCCATGCCCAACAGAAACAAAAAGTGATTGTCCCGAAGACGACCCTATTAGAAAGATGCGCGACAGCCTTCTGAAAGGTGAGAAAATAAAAAAGTCTGAAAATGACAGTGGTAATTCACCAATGGTAATAGAGCCTGAGTAACAAAGAATGCCAAACGAGCAACGTATGAGTAGAATAAAAGGAATCTCTTTGGAACAATCCATTGTACATGGGCGTGAACGATCTTACATAAAAGGCGTTGAAGAGGCATCTCAGCAGGATGAGAGCAAAATACTATTCCTAGACCCTGACAAGCTAACCTCTTCAGACCCAAAAGAACTGTTGGAGCAGTTATTAGGTCAGGCTGACCAACAGTTTCCTGAAAATTTATCAATGGGCGTAAGCACACAAGACATCAGAGATGATGGAGAAGCTACAGAAGCATTCCTGATCTTTGCCCAAGACATGAAAGATAACGGACCCAGCGCACTTTCCAGCGCAAGCATTGTGATAATGCCTTCATCGAAACATGAGACAAAGGAAGCACTATTCACAACCGCACTTGAAGACATATATGATCAAGAAACAATAGACCGCATTATAAAAAACACACCGGGAAATGACAAACAGTGGAACAGAATAATCGGTAACCACGAAGGAATGCACCTAACTAAAGATTTTGCTTATGACACTAAGTTAGAACAGCTAACCGAAGAAAAACGCGCCGACGTAGGCACAGAAGAAATAGCAGAAAATCGAGGCGACAAAGATATCGCATTCGCCCTTATCGATTTGAGACACTTATCGACCAGAGTCGGTGTCGGGCACGCCACCGGAACCCCATTAATATCAGATGATCCGATATCACAAATCCATATAGATAAGGCTATTAGCTATACCGAAACTATTGATAATATAATTGATGCTAATTTTGACTGGCTTGCTCACGAAGGAGACGCAATCAATACCGAAGATTTACTAATAGAAAATCCTGACGCATTTTTTGCAACATTAGACAAAGTAATAAACGAGGCAATATCCACCATTAAAGGTAAGATAGACGCAAAAGAAGAGCCCTTAACTTATGAAGAGAAAGAAGCCATAGTAACCTTCCAAGTTGAAGTGGACTATATAAAGAATTTTGAAGGCGCATACCAAAGACGAGTATTAGGACAAGACGTACCGGAGCACAAACCAGTTCAATTAATTTCAGTGGAACAAGAAACAGCTTTTCACGCAGAATACGCACTAAAAAACAAAGAGCCCGATCCACCCCCCGCCGAACAAGAGCAAGAAAACCATCAAAAATCACTGGTTTCAGAAAACAACATTCCAGAACAAGCTTTTGAGGGTTTTGATTGGGAATCCTATGAAGGAAAAGCAACAACAACGGGTGGAATGCTGCTTGAAAGCAATGATCTATACTTTCAAGTTCAAATAGATTATTTGGACAAAATAAAAGATAGCGCGATACAAAATTATAAAGACGATCCATCACATGACAATACGCAAGCATTGATAGAGATACAGACCCTTATAAATGCTCGCAACGCCTCCATGGATCAATATAAAGAAGAAGTTTTAGGACAAAAAATCCCCGCACGAGAGGATATAACACTAATCCCCGAAGACAAACAGCAAGCATTTTACGAAGAGCGAGTAAGAAGGAATACGCCCGAAAACTCAAAGCACTCAACTACAATAAATAAAGATAAATCTGGATTTGAAAGCAGCACAGAAACAAATCACACAGAAGAAATAGATAACAAAGACCCATCAGAACATTCAGGGCAAGAATATAACACAGGAATAAACGACTCCGCTTATACAACAGAGGTATCAAACATAACATCAGGTAAATTATCTGTTAATTTTGAACACGGAGTAAATGTTAATGGAACCCCTATCTCAAATATTTTTTCTGAGATGGCCAATCCGTCAACTAACGATATAAAACTGGTAGACGCCCGCGCAGAGCCAACTGAAGAGCAATTCACAATACCAACATCCGATGTAAAACGTGACGTCAACTTATCTACAAATGTATAAATTTGAAAAAAAATTAAAACAATTCAAACTAAGTCTGGACATCCTCATTCGATTGTCTTATAAGCCCTATACCTCGTGATTAAATTCACCCATGCCCGGGTAGCTCAGGGGTAGAGCAAGGGATTGAAAATCCCTGTGTCGGTGGTTCGATTCTGCCCCCGGGCACCATTTTATCTCTAATAAAATGGTAGTATGTTTATAAAAAACAACATACCCTCTTTCAAACATCAGCATATAATATTATAAATACAGTCATGGCATCTGGATCTAAAAAAATTATTATCGCGGCACTGATTGGAAATTCATTAATTTCAATCACAAAATTTATTGCCGCCTCAATAACCGGCAGCGCGGCCATGATGTCTGAGGGCATTCACTCACTTGTTGATACTGGCAATCAAATCCTTCTTTTATACGGATTAAAACAATCAGCAAAACCTGCAGATGATAATTTCCCGTTTGGACACGGCAAGGAAATATATTTCTGGAGCTTTATTGTCGCCATACTTATATTCTCCGTGGGGGCAGGAATATCAATTTACGAAGGCGTGAACCACATATACCACCCCTCAGAACTTCACGACCCCACAATCAATTACATAGTCCTTGGGCTTGCTATTTTATTTGAAGGTGCCGCGTTTTACCTCGCTCTAAAAGAGTTCAACAGAGTACGCGGTAAACTAGGATATATTGAGGCCGTACATAACGGAAAAGATCCATCATTATTCGTTGTTTTGTTCGAAGATTTCGCCGCTTTATTGGGCCTTTTCGTTGCCTTGTTCGGCATAATGATTGCACAGATTACACAAAACCCAATGTGGGACGGCATGGCATCTGTTGCCATTGGTGTTATCCTTGGGCTAACCGCAGTTTGGCTAGCTTACGAGACCAAAAGCCTACTAATCGGTGAAGGCGCAAACCCCAAAATAGTAAAAAGCATAAAAGAAATTGCATCCAAATACGAAGGTATTGAACAAGTTAATGAGGTTCTGACACTACATATGGGACCGGAATTTTTGCTAGTAAATATCAGCATAGACTTCGATGACAACCTACCCGCAGGAACAGTTGAGCAAACTATATCTTCAATAACAAAAGAGATAAAGGCAAAGCACCTCCTCGCAAAGAAAGTGTTCATAGAAGCATCATCGATAGACGATATAGATTAGAATTAAGCGTCTAACCTTTTATATTCAATTTTATCTAAAACTTACCACTCTTTAACTGTTTACATATTATTATACAGCACACCTCAAAAGTATGAGGCAAAACCCACATAATAAATGTGGCAATGGTAATTTGTGTACGCAGGACTTTTAAAATGGCACATACAATTTTAGAAAACTTCTTAAGTGATCCAAAGGAACAAGGCATCACAGCCGACAGCAACACACCACAAAAAATATCCACATCAAACAATAATAACCACATTGAGCTGCCTGATGAATCATATGTTAGAGACGCAAACATCACGCGCGATGGAACTGACCTTATATTAGAGACAGAAGACGGAACTCTGGTAATAGAGGGTTACTACACAGCAGACCCTACCCCTAATTTAACAGCACCAGACGGAACAACCTTAACACCTGACCTAGTAAAATCATTCACCAGCGGAGGAAATGAATACGCAAATGCAGGAACAGGCATAAACGACGAATCCCCAATTGGAGCAGTACAGGAAATCAGCGGTGAAGCAACAGTAACAAGGCAAAATGGGTCAGTTGAAACAATCGGCATTGGCACACCAATTTACCAAGGCGATATAATCGATACAGATGAAAGCGGCGCAGTAAATATTATGTTTGTCGATGATACATCATTCGCAGTATCTGAAGATGCCAGATTATCAATAGACGAATATGTATTTGACCCGTCTACACAATCAGGAACATCTAATTTTTCAGTATTAAAAGGTGTATTCGTATTTACCTCAGGCCTCATCGGTCGCGACGATCCCGATGATGTTATGATCGACACCCCATCCGGTTCTATCGGAATACGCGGAACAATAATAGCAGGAGACGTAGATACCGGAGAGATAACGGTAATAGAAGGCGCGATCGTCTTACATGATTTATCAGGCAACACAATAACTCTGTCCAACCAATATGAGACTGCTAAATTCAATACATCAGAAGAAAAGATAGATCATATAGGAAATCTTAGCGCTAACGACGTATCTTCAAAATTTATGAGCGTTTCCACTGTTGCTGCTGACCTATTCTCTTCCATAGAAGACTCCTCCACACAAAATGAGACAAACACAATAGAAACACAAAACGAAGAAGCACAAAATGATGGCGAGGTAAGCACTACCCCCGAGACTACAGAGGAAACCCAACAAGAAGAAACTTCAAACGAGGTACAAAACAACTCAGCCGAACAAACAACAGAGACATCAGTACAAGAAAGTGATTCAGAACAATCTACAGCAGAAGATGTTGTAACTACCGAAAGCATAATAACCAGTGAAGATATAACACAGCCAAGCAGAAGTGAAACAACAAGCACAACACAAGCATCACAAAGTGATAGCGCAGAAACAACTGTAACCGCGACAGCGACGGCACCAGCATCTGAAACACCAACTCAACAAGTATACACCCCACCAAAAGCAGACCCTACACCACCAACATTTGCAGCACTTATGCCAAATATAAGCGGTGTAGACAATTTTTTCAGTGGATCACAAGATAGTTTATTCTATTACAACTTTTCTAACGATTTTAACGACCCTGACGGCACGATCATTAAGTATAAATTGGAATCAAAGCCATCTCATAGCGATATTTCAAGCTATAACCTTGATAAAGATACTGGTGAATTAACAATAATCCTGGACAATAATGTTACAGCAGACAGCACATTCACTTTCACCATTAAGGCTCTAAGCAGCGCCGGACATGTCAGTAACACATACACATTCGATATATATGGCGCAGACGTATTTACCGGAACAACCTTCATCACCAGCCCGGGAGATGTTTACAGCGGAACAGACGCAGGAATTACGATCCTTGCAAATAATGTATCCGCTTTCTTAGATGGTGACGCACAATCCAACACCGTTTCAGTATCAGCAGACGGAAGTTATGTAAAAACCGGTGATGGCGACGACATAATAAATATAAACTTAGGCTCAACGGGATATCACATATATGGGGATGAGGGTGACGACACATTCAACATATCAGAAGCACAAGGCAAATCATACGGAAGTGACGGTGATGACGAGTTCTCTCTACAAAATGCAGGAGTTGTTACAGATTTTGAAACTCTCTCAACCGGCATAAAGATAGATGGTGGCGCAGGACATGATCTGGTCAAACTTGCCACATCAGGAAATATTAATTTCGGGTCAATAAATGCTGGTATCATCAACAACATAGAAGAAATTAGCACAAATAACAGCGTAGTAAATGTCATTAACCTAACATATGACAGCGTAATATCCATGACAGATGCGGACAATAAAATTGTGATCGAAATGGACTCTAACGATACACTGAACTTCACAAATTCAGGAAACACATTCACCCATCAAGGTTTAGATGACACCAGTAACTACGATGTGTACACTGATGGGACAGTAACACTGTTGGTTGATACAGATCACAGTGCGGTAAACGGGATTATTTAAAAATACATACAAACAGAACGTGTGGGTAAGGCTGTGGATTAAAATCTAATAAGATTTTTCCACGGCCCTTTTCCATTCGCCATAAAGCTCATCCATTTTATCATATTCCTGACTTGGCTTGTAAACCCTATCGGATACCCAACGTGATGAAACTTCATCAATTGATGAAAACACACCCGATTGAACCCCCGCTAAACAAGCCACCCCCCATGCCGTACATTCCGCGACCTTTGGGATTTCAACAGCAACACCAAGCATGTCTGACAAAAACTGACACATAAATCCATTCGCGACCAAACCACCATCGGCACGCATAACGCCAATATCACAACTACCGTCCTTACTCATAACATCTATAAGGTCTCTGGTTTGATAGGCCTGAGCCTCCAAAGCGGCACGTACGATATGCTCCCCCTTCGTATCACGGGACAAACCACAAATAACCCCACAAGCCGCAGGATTCCAATACGGCGCTCCAAGTCCGGTAAATGCAGGAACAAAGAAAACACCACCATTATCACTAACAGATAAAGCCGCCTCCTCACTATCCTTTGCATCCTTAATAAGGCCTAAATTATCTCTCAAGAATTGTATAGCAGTCCCTGAATTAAAAATTGATCCCTCCAAGGCATAACTAACCTTACCATCAACCCTATACCCTATAGTTGTCAACAATTTATTATCAGATAAGACAGCATCACCACCTATATTCATCAAAGAAAAGCAACCGGTACCATATGTAGATTTCACCATACCTTTTTGAACACATCCTTGACCAATAAGCGCCGATTGTTGATCACCTGCCATCCCTCTAATAACATTATCAAAGCCAAATAACCCCGAATCAATTTGGCCAAAATCAGATATGTTACCAAAAACCTTTGGCATCAAATTTGATGGTATATCAAATAGATCAAGCAAATAATCATCCCAATTTTGGCCAATTATATTGTAAAGCATAGTTCGCGAAGCATTAGTAACATCAGTCGCGTGAACTCGTCCGCCTGTTAAATGCCATAACAAATAACAATCTACCGTACCAAATAATAAATCACCATTTTCTGCTCGTGATCTCGCCCCTTCCACGTTTTCCAGAATCCATCTCAATTTTGTTGCTGAGAAATATGGATCTAATAACAAACCCGTCTTTTCCCTAACGACTTCTTCAATCCCCTCTCCCTTCAAAGTTGTACAGTAATTTGCCGTTCTGCGATCTTGCCAAACAATAGCATTGTAAACCGGCTCACCAGTTTTTCTGTCCCATACGATTGTCGTCTCCCTTTGATTGGTTATACCAACACCGGAGATCGACAAAGAAACATCCCTATCCTCAGACAATACATTTTTAACAACTGAAAATGTACTATTCAGCAAAACATTAGGGTCTTGCTCCACCCAACCATCATGTGGATAAATTAAATCAACAGGCTGTTGAGAAATAAATTTAATATCGCCAAATTCATCAAAAACAATCGCACGAGAACTACTTGTCCCCTGATCTATCGCCAAAAGATAAGAAACCATGAATTTCACCTTTGTTATAATCTAAGAAGCCAGAGCAGCCTCTATATTAAGAATAGTTTCATCGGACACATGCAAACCAAGCTTGGACCTGCGCCAAAGAATATCCTCCGCAGTCAACGCCCACTCATAAGAAACCAAATAATCAATTTCTGCCTTAAACACCTGATCACCATAATGCACACCAAGATCAGACAAAGAATTTGCGCCATGCAGGAAATAATCCATACGTGAACCGTAAGAGCCAACATATCTTTGCAACAACTCAACAGGTAACCAAGGATAACGTTGCCTTTGCAAGTTAATATATTCATCAACATCACAACCGGAAAAGTCTCCACCAGCAAGAGGCGTATACGACGTCCACCCCTCAGATACCCTACCTGACATCCTCATCAGCTTATCAACAACCGCCTCGCTTAACGCACGATATGTCGTCAATTTACCACCAAACACCGACAATAACGGCGGGTCAAAGCGACTGTGGTGATATATCATGTAATCGCGAGAAACCTCACTTGAGCTTTCCTCACCATCATCCAATAACGGCCGCACCCCACTGAAGGTAAAAATAACATTTGAGGGTAAAACAGTCTTGGCAAACGCACAATTAACTGCCTCACACAGATATGCCATCTCATCATCAGATATTCTAGCATCACGGGGGTCGCCGTCATAATCCTCCTCCGTAGTACCAACCAATGTGTACTTTCCCTGATACGGAGCGACAAAAACAATACGGTTATCCGGTTGCTGCAACACATATGCGTGGTCGCCCTCATACTGTTTTGGCAATATAATATGACTCCCCTTAACAAGACGAACCATAGGCAAGTCAGGGTCGCCATCCCCAACACCTACACTATCAAGAAATTTACCAACCCAAGGCCCTGTGGCATTAACAACCATCGACGCACTAACATCCAGTTTCTCATCAGACCCCGTATCACGTAAAGATACCAACCACTTACCACCCGATAGACTTAGATTTTCACAACATGTATTTGTCAATATCCGCGCATTACGCGCGGCAGCATCAACCGCATTCAAAACAACCAGACGCGTATCATCCACACGACAATCCGAGTAAACTATGCCATCCAACACATCATCCAATAGCGGCTTGCCATATACATCACTCTCAAATTTAATAACACGTGAATTAGGCAAAGATTTTCTGCCGCCTAAATAATCATATATCCAAAGACCCACGCGTGTAAGCCATTCAGGGCGCTGATCCTCATCTTGTAAAAACACACATTCAAACGGCGAGATAAGATGCGGAGCATTACGCAAAAGCACTTCCCTCTCCTTAAGAGCAGAGCGAACCATACCGAACTCTCTATTCTCAAGATAGCGCAAACCACCATGTATAAGCTTTGTACTTGCCGAAGATGTAGCCCCACCAAGGTCGCTCTGCTCAACCAAAAGAACACTCAAACCACGGCCGGCAGCATCCCTTGCGATGCCCGCACCGTTTATTCCACCACCAATTACACATAAGTCATAATGAAGATCGCTCATAATAACCATAAGATACAGCAAGAATGATCATATGGAAAGATCGAGTTTTCAACAGAATAAAAACAAACCAAAAAAGCCAACAAAGCTTTGACACACAATAGTATTTAAGTAACAATCCACATAGAAATACACATGTATTCCCTTTCAGGTTCTCTGATGATCAAACAAATTTGTGCGCATAAAATCAAAACAACCACCGTATTTGCCCTCTTAACAGTAACAAGCGCATACGGAACCGCACACGCAAACACGAAACACAGGCACAGTACAGCAATAACAGGATTTCTTGGCCTTAACACAGTACCCAGTGCCAGAATGGATGAAACAGGCACTATCAGGATAGGAGTATCTACACTAGATCCATACACACATGGCTTTATAGGCGTACAAATCGCAGAGCCACTACACATAAGTTTCAGACAAACCGCAGAAATATCAAATATAACTGAAGACCCTAAACAATTGCTGCCTGGCATAGACCTCAAACTAAGACTATTAGAAGAAAGCGCCTATACACCTGAAATATCACTTGGTATGCAGTCTGCCATAGGACACAAACGCATGGCAGGCGAGTATATCGCCCTATCCAAACGTTACAATAACTTCGACTTTACCGCAGGTCTTGGATGGGGAAGATTTGGAAGTGCGGGACATCTCGATAACCCCTTAGCAAAGATCAGCAACCATTTCGACAAAAACAGAACCCCAGACAGCGACGCACCTAACACCATTAACGACTGGTTCACCGGCGATCAAATAGGAGTATTTGCAGGCATAGAGTACTTCTTACCCTATGATGGGTTATCCTTAAAACTGGACTACGGCGCAGACCAATATAAAGCAGAGCAGGATAAGTTTAATTACAAGTCCCCCTCTCCATTTGGTTTTGGTCTATCCTACAACCACGATAACTGGGCTAGCGCAAGCATAGGATTACAAGGAACTGACAAAGTCATGGGGCGGATATCCTTACAGTCAATCCCATCCCACTGGTCATTAGGGAAAAAGGCATACAATAAACCTAAACCTTTTTACAAAAGCAGAAAGTCACAAACAAACACCACAGCAATCAAAAACTCCGCCCTTAACGACAGTATAGTTCTCAAAAACATAATAGAGAACAAGCACAGCATCTCTGCCGATATAGAAATGTCGCCACACATATCATCACCACAACAAATAGGACGCGCAATACGTCATATTGCAGAAAACAGCGGAAAAAACGTAGAAGAAATATCAATAACACCCAACCACCACAATCTGATCGGCAAAACAGTAAAAATAATCCGGTCGGATGTGGAAAAATATATGGATAAAAAAATATCCAGCCCGGAAGAAATATGGGCAAACACCGAGTTTGTAGTTAAAGACAACAAAACAAATAAGGCGGAGTGGTTTTTACCCACATTGGGGATAAAAAAGAAAACTACATTCACCCTTGCGCTAGAAAACCAAATAAGCCTATCAGAAGAGGATCGCGGGATACTATATCGCAGCTCTGCAATAATAGACGCACACACACCATCACATTTCAAAGGAATATCCGTCGGCTCTGCTCTACGCCTCAACATCGCAAACAATTTAAGCAATCGAACATATATAAACAAAACAAGACCCGACACCCTAACAAAAGATCTGGCTA
Organism: Alphaproteobacteria bacterium; assembly: GCA_050633325.1. GTDB lineage: Bacteria > Pseudomonadota > Alphaproteobacteria > Micavibrionales > Micavibrionaceae > UBA1672. The sequence continues at coordinate 145,742 of JBOEGH010000010.1, read as the reverse complement.
GCAATATAATATCGCTAGATAAAGCATATATAGAATATACAAAAAGCTTAAGCCCATCATGGCACATTTTGGCAAATGTCGGATATTTAGAGGAACGCTATGCAGGAATTGGCGGAGAAATAATTTACCGCCCACCATCATCTCGCTTAGCTTTAGGAGCAGACTTATGGAGCATATCCCCACGACAAAGCAACACAATGCTAAATATTGGCCTAGGGACAGGACAAAACAGCATAACTGGTCACATAAACGGTTGGTACGACCTGCCCCGCCACGACCTAACAATTAACGCACGCGCAGGCCGTTTTATTGCTGGCGATACAGGATTATCAGTCGGATTAGAAAAAATATTCAAAAATGGCGCAAAAATTACCGGCTCAACATCATTAAGCAACTATAGCGACACCGACATTTACGGTGGCGAAACACACGCATACCACAACATAAACCTGACACTTCCCATAGGTTACATCCCAAAGACATCCATAGCCGGAAAAGTTAAAACAAAAATCGCCCCCTTTGATCGTGTAACAGGACAAACCTTAACCCCTCCTAACAATCTTTTTAACATGACAGAAATGTTCACTATCGATCATATGGCAAATAACTGGGCAAAGATTGTCGAATAAAATAACAAGATGACTCTAAAAAAAGGCAAAAAAAAACCGCCCTTAGGCGGTTAGGTATTTTGCTGAATTTTATAACAACAGGTGCACAAGGATTTTGGGGTTTATGTGCAACCAATCAATAACTTTTATTAATTATTTATATATTCAAGTCGTATCGTTATTGTTTATTTAAAAACTACATTTTACAAATCATTATTACCAAACAGGATAGAAAATCATATTTTTTGCTTACTTATATTAATTCATACACCCTACTATATAAATGATACATAAATTTTTATGTAAATACAAGCATTTCTATTTTCGCAGCTTTTTCAATACATTAGATATGTATTCAGGTGCTGCGCATTCGAATTCCATGCGTTTTTCCGATCTTGGGTGAATAAAAGATATATGCCTGGCAAACAGCAATTGCTGATTAAGTGACGTAATTAATTCAACAGTATCATTACAATAGGATGCTCTTTTCAACCTAGATATCACTGCAGTTCTTTGTGGAGTATATAAAGGATCACCAATTAACGGGTGACCTATCGCCTCCATATGCACACGGATTTGATGCGTACGGCCAGTTTCAAGTTTGCATTCCACCAATGAGCAAGACTCATCAAAATTCTCAATCACCTTATAATGCGTACAAGCATCCCTAGGGGAGTTACTCAACACACTCATCTTCAATCTATTGTGACGATGCCTGCCTATTTCCCTTTTAACAACACCCTTTATAGGCATAGGAACACCCAGTACCAAGGCATTATATATACGGCTCAAAGACCTATCCGAAAATTGAGAAGACAAAAAATGATGCGCATGATCATTCTTAGCAATAATAATTAAGCCACTGGTATCTTTATCTAAACGATGAACAATACCAGGCCTGACAACCCCACCAATACCTGAAAGACTATCACCACAATGATGCAGCAGAGCGTTAACTAATGTGCCACTCCAATTACCTGCACCCGGATGAACTACCATTCCCGCGGCTTTATTAACCACCAATAAATCATCATCCTCATACACAACATCAAGAGGAATATTTTCCGCTTTAGGTTCACCCTCCACTGCTTCTGGAACAGATACACAAACGACATCTCCAGACTCAATTTTTGTTGATGCCGACTTTAAAACAGCATCATTTAACGTAACACACCCTTCAGATATGAGCTTTTGCAACCTAGATCGTGACAAATCATCGCACACCGCACTCAAAAATTTATCCACCCTAGAGTCTACATGCTGCTCTTCCGCTACAAATGCTAACAAACCATCTTCATTACTCATAATAACTCACTATTTTAATTGAAAAAATTATTTACATGGGTCTGTGTACGCGTCAGAAGAATTGCCGACAACAACCCAACCATTTCGCGTAACAACATTTCCCTTAGAATTCTTATTGTCCGATTCTTTATTATGCCCCATATCATGATCATCTGATTTATCGGCCAAACCTAACTCATCATGGTTTTTAAATTTATTTTTCAGCATTGCTAAACCAGCTTTAGCCTTATCCGACAGGTCAACATCAGGAAGGTTCACACCATCATAATCCTTCAGTGGAGTTTTAACATTATCATCGTTACCACCAGCATCATCAACGACCTTGTTTTTAACACGAACGACGGAACTTCCAACCAACAATTTATTACCGTTATCAGACTCAACCATCTGAGAAACAGAAACACCACGCCCATAATAATATGCCTCACCAGACATTGTAATCCCCCGCGGAGAAAGCACTAAGTGGTGAGCATAACTCATATTTTCAGGAACATCAGCATCTAAATCACCTACCTCATGAGCATCATCACTAACACTTATATCAGGCATACCCAATGTCGATTCTGCCATCATAACAACATCAATCAAGCCATCCTTATTCACATTAACATCACGACCAACATAATTATGATGGCCTGTTTCACCGTAATAATATCTTTGCCAAATGATGTCGCCACTCTCCTTATCTAACATCATAACCCAACTCCCCTTAAGGGACGAATTGGCCAATGTAACATCACCCAACACCACTACCGAACGATCATCATAATCACTTGATGAATTTAAGTTAGCCGATAAGCCGCGGCTGTGCTCTTTTTGCCAAATAAGCGATAAATTATCATCTAAGCGTAAAACCCAACCAATATCCTTACCAGATTGATTTTCGAAATACCCAGTAGCGATATAACCTGATTTCCCACCCTTGGATTTCGATACTGACAGGCTTAGAATTTCATTATCAATACCCAAAAAATATCCGCGACTAGAAAGCTCGTTTCCTTTTTCATCCAACAAATAAACTGATGCATTTTTCCTTATTACAGAATCTTTGCCCTCACCAATTTTCTTTTCCGTCGTAACAGAAATCGCAAAACCGGAATTATCCGCAGATGAAGTTATATCCGTGGCCGACAAATCAAACGAATTATCTTTAACAATTTTTTGTGATCTGACATTTAAATCTTTATCAAAGAAACCCAACCAAACAACATTGCGTGCATTTGCTTCAACTTTATTCGCCATGACAAGATATCCATCATCATGCGCCAACATCTTAACTACTTTACGCAGGCCGGAAACTTTATAATATTTTTCAAACACCTCACGACCTCGGTGATCAAAACGAACAAATACCAGTGATGGCTTTGATTTACCAAAAGACCGAACCTCCCCCACTGCCAAAACATCATTACCATCCTGCAAAACTGAGGAGAAGACCTCGTCATCATCATCATTTCCATAGACGCCATCCCATATTGTATATGCCCCCGGATCAGGGTGATGCAATTTTGTAATCATTTCATATGGTGGCTTGCATTGCTGAGCATACGTTGAGTTTGAACTTAACGTTATTACGGTAGTAAATGTAAAAAAAACAAAACAAAGCAACTTTAAACTAAAAAAATTATTGAGCATGGCCATCATCACGTTTAGATTAGAAACTAGTATAGCAGGTAGATACCTGAACTTATCCACAAGTGTAGAGCCGAATAAGAAAAATGTCTATGAGAGTTCTCATTATTAGTGATGCCTGGCACCCCCAAGTAAACGGTGTCGTTCGTACCTATGAGCATCTATGTAAAGAACTAAAAAACACAGGCCACAAGGTAGAGGTTATTGGCCCTGCGGACTTCGCGGCCAGCGTACCGATGCCATTTTATCCTGAAATAAAACTGGTGATCCGACCATTCAAACGATTACAGCGCCTAATAAAAGATTATTCGCCTGATAAAATTCATATTGCTACAGAGGGACCACTAGGATGGGCCGCGCGCAAATACTGTATCAATAACAATATCCAATTTACAACTTGCTATCACACACAGTTTCCTGATTACATTGCTAAACGCTTTGCATGGCTGATACCGCCACTTTATAATGTTGTACACAAGATGGGCATTAAAATTGTCCGCAAATTTCACGCGCCATCAAGCACCTTAATGGTCGCAACCAAAAGCCTTGAAGAGCAACTATTAGAATGGGAATTTAAGACAGAGATAAAACATTTGTCTCGTGGTGTCGATACATCAATATTCAACAACACCCCCCCTGTTAAGCAAGACAAAACTCTACAAAATGTAGAGTCACCTATTGCGCTCTATGTAGGAAGAATGGCGATAGAAAAAAACCTTGAAGACTTCTTAGAAATGCCGTGGCAAGGAACAAAAGTAATGGTCGGCGATGGCCCAACCCGCACATCTTTAGAAAAAAAATATCCTGATGCGATATTTGTAGGAAAAAAAACTCGCGAAGAACTTGCCAGTTATTACCGTGCCGCAGATATATTCGTATTTCCGTCAAAGACCGATACCTTTGGAATTGTATTAATCGAAGCTCTAGCATGCGGACTTCCTGTCGCCGCTTACAATGTTATAGGCCCGAAGGATATAATTACCGACAAGAATTTGGGCGCATTAAGTGATGACAACTTAGAACATGCGGCCAAGCTTGCGTTAAAACAAACTGATAAAGAAAAATGCGCACTTCATGCACAAGAAAACTATAGTTGGAAAACCGCAGGACAGCAGTTCATAGACGCATTATAAACACCAACTAAAATCAATAACCATTTGCTTTTTAGTATTCATATTTCCTAAACTGCACAAGTTGAAAAATAACGGAGATTATATGGCCAACATATTATTGGCAGAGGACAATAAATCCATGCTGAACTTTTTGGTAATGGCGCTTGAGCGCGCCGGCCACAATGTTTCCGCAAACAATAATGGTGTAGATGCATTAAGCACATTAAACAAAGATAAGAACTTTGACCTATTACTTACCGATATTGTAATGACTGGTATAGACGGTATTGAACTTGCAAAAAAAGCAAAGGAAATAACCCCTGACATAAAAATAATGTTCATCACAGGTTTCGCGGCAATGGCAATACGCAGCAACAGCGAAGAAGCACCCGACAACGCACAAACAATGTCAAAACCATTTCACCTTAATGATTTGGTAGATCAAGTTGAAAACATATTATCAGAAAAATAATCAAAGCACCTGTTATAATAAAAGACAAGAAAATGCGTGCCCTACTAACTAGCGCTCATTCAATGTACGAATAATACGTAAATTACGTTCAATTTCAATTCTGTCAGGAGACAAACTCCTCGCGCGCTCTAACACCTCGATTGCTTCATCAACAAACCCTTGTGTAGCAAGATTAAGAGCTAGGTTATTCATAACCGTGGTCGGATTACCCTTCCAATGCTCTAAACTTTTGCGAAATGCACGTTCTGCTTCTGGATGCATTTCTTTCGCATCAAGGGCAATACCTAAATTTTGATAAGCATTATAGTTCTCAGGGTCTTGTAAGATAGCATTCTGAGCATAAATTTCCGCAGAATCGTAGTTACCAAGCCCCAATGCAATCATAGACATTTCAGTATTAACCCCAGGATAAATATCGTCTGTTTTTGTAAAGGGAGTTAACACAAGAGATGCCCTGTTTAGGTAATTTGCCTGACGCAATCCCGCGGCATAAGCCAAAGCATTAGCAGGGTCAGCGCTGTCACGTTTATATTTCTTCTCAAGAGCAATAAGGTTAACTGTTTTTTTGCTGTTACCTGAAATAGACAAAGCAGCCTTTTCAATCGCCGCATCCATTCTCTCAGATACGTTATCTGACTTACCGACATCAACATCTGAAGAAGTTCCGGTTGTTTGACAAGCAACCAACTGACTGGCAGCAAGTGCGATAACAATGTAATGCGTAATTTTATTCATTATGGATAAACCTTTTTTAGATATATTTTACTCGGTTTCAGTGTTTTCAACAGGTGGTGCATTATTTGCATTAGATGATGCGTTTGAGTTACTTGGTGCACCATCATCGGAAACAGATGCGCTTTCTTGATTTGATGATCTTATTTCATGACACATATCAGGGCAATAAAAAACGCTTGTATCTTCGCAGCTTTCATCACTGCCTACACATGTACGCTTCACCCGTAAATAATCTTTTTTCGGACTTGCTACTATTACGTGTCTTTGCATTATTATTTGTCCATTTTTACCCAAAACAGTAAAGTGTGTTGCCCCGGGTAACTTTGGTATAACAACAATAAGCTTGGCCGAATCGGCTATAACACTTATATGCTCGGGGTTACCTATTATAATACTGGTAGCAGCAGCATCAAGGCGTATAAGCTCAGATTTATCAGGCGTCAAACGAACTATTGGATGCGTTTCATTGGCGATATCATTGCCACCTTTCGCATAAGTAACAGGTGGTAAATCCATAACCTTATCCCCTGCTACGGATGGAAAAGGGTAAAGAATAACAACAGCAGCAAACAGAGCGCATAATTTCATATTGATTTTTTTCATATTTATCATTTGAAGCCCCCAACAAACGGGATATAAGGAAAAGAAATATAAACAACAAAACCACTGCTTATATATTTTAAGTATAGCGTGAAACCACGTAAAGATCACTATCTTTTTACAATACTGTTGCGACCGATATCACCAATGATGTGAATACCGCAAAATGAAACTAAACTTATAAATATTATGGATGTTTTTTAAATTCGCACTTGAATAGTTTTCTATTTGCACGTATCACTATCCGACTATCGCTTAGAGTGGGCGGTTAGCTCAGCGGTAGAGCACTTGCTCGACACGCAAGGGGTCACTGGTTCAATCCCAGTACCGCCCACCATTTCATTATTCCCCTCCCGTAAATCGGCTAAAAGCGAGAATGGCTGCGAGAAAGCGGCGGTTCTAAAACCGTGATTTCTGTCATAGGTAATCTTGTCTGCAAATGCCATTCGAAGCAGCATTCTGCGCTGTTCAATGCACTCGCTTTCCCACAGTTTAAGCGGGTTTCCAAGGAATGTGATAGCGGTTCTAAAAGTATCCTCGAAGCTCTCTATCGGACGACCACAATTTTTGATCTTTTCATCCATCATTAGCTTCTCTTCTTGAAGGCTCCTGATCTTATCCTCATAAGTATCAATTAAAATCGCATTATCCGCCTCCACAATGCGATCTAGGAATTGATTGACCTTGCGATCAATCAGCGCGAGTTGCTGTTTCAGCGCCTTTGTTTGGTCTTTGGCTTGGCCTTGGCGATCCTTCCAGAGCTGATCGAATATGTCCAAAGCCATGTAGAATGTTTTGGGTGACGGTTTTAAGCTGCGGACAATCTCAAGGAATTCTTCTTCCATTTGTGCCTTGCGAATAGACTTACCGTATTCGGCGCAGCTTTTGTTTGAACACAGATAATACGGATACTTCGTGTTACGCCCCTTTGACCAGCACGAGGTTAAAGGCCGATCACAGCACCCACAGGTGACAAACCCGCGCAACGGGAAATCATCTTTGATATTCGCCTTCATCGGCGCTTTGGCGCGTCCGTCCAAGCGCTCTTGTATACGCTGAAAATCCTCGTAAGAGATCAGCGGTTCATGCTTGGCGGGATGCAGTGATATGCCCCATTGCGGCACATCGATATAACCTGAATAGAGAACACGGCGCAAAAGGTCTGAAACACGCTGCACGTTCACTTTACCGTTACGCATTCTTGGAAACTCTGGATAGAGATCAAAGAAACGCGTCAGCTCTGCGATGCTTTCAAAGCGGCCTGATGCGAAACCGAGCAAACCTTCTTGAATAATCGAAGCCATCGGCTCATCACGTACCAGCATTTTGCCGTGACCGCTGACGCGTTCGTACTTATAACCTGTAGGCGGGTAAAACACCCAATAGCCATTCAGCACGCGTGCGCGCATGCGGTTTTTTACCTGCTCTGTGTTCTTTTGGCGGTGGTGCTGCGAGACACTGGCGAGAAGGTTCTCAACGAGCTTGCTATCGGAATCCTCACCGAACTCAATAGACGGACTTTCCAGCTTACCGCCTGCATCACCGATCGCGGTACGAAGCTGAATATGCGCTTCAAGGTCACGGGCAAGGCGGCTGATATCATCAATGATGACAACGGGGTTTTCGTGTTTGTGTTTCTTTAGGAATTTGAGCATAGCTTGCATGCCCGGGCGATTGATCAGGCTTCCTGATACACCTTCATCGCGGAAGACTTCAATGACTTGGTATTGCTTATGATCGGCATATTCACGGCATCTGGTTTCTTGTGATCCGAGGCCATCGCCTTTTTTAACCTGTTTAACCGAGGATACGCGGGCATAAATGACGGCGGTGTGTTTATGGCTCTTCATGGGCGGACTCCTTGCGGCGGTGCATCGGTTTTTTTTTGTATCGGATGATTGGATTCTAGCCGCTCTTGTGAATCCTGTCCATGCGCTTGTGAGGATTTATCACGCGCGCTTTGGACGGGGTGTTTGCCAAAGGCACGATCAACAAAGCTTTCCATGATGTGCCAAAGATCAAAGATGTATTGGATTTTCTGCTCGCGGGTCATGTCCCAATCGTCGATCATCGCGAGGTATTTTTCTGTGTCTGGTTTCATGATATCTGCTCCTGTTCGTGTATGTTGCGACAGGATCAACAATATCATCGCATGTGCAGGCGTACGGGCGAAGCCCCATAGCAAGAGGGATGAAACGGGAGAGCGCAGCATCTCCCTTTCCAAGCGTATTGTATTACAATACACAGCTTGCCTTTCGTCTTAAGTATCAATTTATGCTAAATCAATGGGCATATGGTGACATAAATAGGTGATTTGCTATATTAATTTAGAAAATAGTGCGTAACTTACCACCCACTATAATATTCGAAAGAGTGATGCCACATGTCTAAAAAAGCCTCAGAAACTATTTCCTTAAAAAATGGAATGGATTCTGGTGATGTAACACCTAAAACTAAAAATAACCTGCTTGCTAAGCAGCTTGTTATTTGTGCTGCACCTAAATGTGATGAACGTATTCACGCAAACAAAACACGACTAGGAGAGTGTGCCCACATCATTCCAAGAAAAGTTGGCAGCCATCCACGAGAAGACTACAGCACGCCGTTAGAAGATAGGAAGAAAGAAGAAAACCTATTTTACTTATGCGAAAAACATCACAAGCTTATCGATAACCCAGATTTGGCTGATCAATATCCAGCCGAAATTTTATTCGAATGGAAACGACAGCATGAAGCATGGGCTAGTGAGGTCAAGAAAAGCAACCATTACCTTTCTGAAGGCATGCAAAAAAATATCTTAGATGCTATTGGAAATATAGGTCAACAATCTCAAAATGCACGTGATCTTATATCTCGGTTATTCTCGGAATGTAGAAATAAAATTTTTAACGGTCTTTATGATGATGCTAACGTAATTTTAGCTCAAGCAAATTTACTCATGCAAGATGAAGACAAAGATTTTGTTCAAGAGTCCAGTGTTTTAGAAGCTATGCTCGAATACAGAGCAGAACGAGTTCACATAGCGAAATCCAAGCTTTTGCAAATTATCAAGAATGATACAGAGGCATACGATGCAATGATTGAATATGTTGACATCTGTGAAGCTGCACCAGAAGAAGGAGATATGGCTAAAAAATACGAGTTAATCGTTCGACATATTGATCCAAATAATTCAAGGTTTTTTGGTTTAGACTTGATGCGAATTTCTAAGTCGCAAGAGGAAGCAAAAAAAAATAGTGATCTGGAAATTCCCGATTTGAAAGGAGACCCACAAGAAATAAGATTGTTAATACAAAAATCCATCTTATTAGATATTGCTGGAGAAGCGTCAAAAAGAGATGATTCACTAGAAATATTAAAAAATAAGTTTCCATCCTCACCTAGATATCATCTGTTTAAATTTATTTTCAACTCCATGGATGTGTTGAGGATGGAGCCGTCCAAGGATCGCTTAATGTCATGCCTAGAGTACATGGAAGTAGAAAAAAAGTACGCGGAATCCAAAAGCCCTATTACTCAAAGAGATCAGCTTGCTTGGTATTATCATGAACTTCTTGTGCGTGGAGAGTTATTACATTTATATGGCGTTAGCTTTCAAATTGAACAACTAACTGAGAATATTTTTGAATTAATTCTTTCTAGTTTCGCGGATAAAAACTTAATAGCTATGTTAGGTGACATTACCCGCTTTACAATAGTTCCAGAAAATTACTACGAAGACTTTTTAAATCATATGAAAGTCTCAAAAGTTTTTAAACCCGATAGTTTTTACGAACAAATGTTAGTAATTGGGCTTTTTTACCCTGAAAAAAAACAAGCTTTAGAGGAGTTTTTATCTGAAACAGGGAATAAGAAACTTCTGGAGTTGTTGAAAAACATTACGCAAAGAGAATTATCAAAAACTATCGACGTTTTAGATAATTTTAATGATGTGTTCAAAATTTCTATCCTACATTCAATATCGGACAAAGATTTCGCATCAAACATAGCATCAAAACTGCAAATTGAAGGTGAACAAAAACAAAATTTTGAATTTTTAAAAATCAAAATTTTTGCAGAAACTAACCAACCAGAGCGGGCAATAAAATCTATTACAGATTTAGATATAAATCTTCTTACACCCATAGCCTTAGAGCAACTCTCTGATATTTCTTACCATAATCAAGAGTGGCGCCTGTTTATTTTCATTACTCAAAAACTGTTTCCACTTATTGAAGATGAAAAACGCAAAACCGACCTCATTGCAAGGTTAGCTTTTGCTTGTAGTAAAGAAGGGGATGATGACAAAACAATAGAATATTCTGAATTAGCTCTTGATAAACAAGAACATCTTTTGAAAGAAAATATCAAATTGCTTATTTGGATTTGTTCTGAAAGTTATTTCAGCACGGGTGACGTTAAATCGGCTTATGAACTATTCTCTAGATATGACGTAAAGCCTTCCTTCGAATTAAAGCTTAAAGAAGCAGAGTATTTATTAAAAACGGATGTAAAAAACAAGCTTGAGAAGGCTACGGCACTAGCATTAGAAGGATTAAAATTAGCGGAGCGTTTTGAAGATAGGCTTTTCGTTTCAGTTTTTGAGGTTATTAATGAAATTAGCAACGCTCAAGAAAACTTGGGTTTAGAAACGGTGACAGAAGGTGCTTACCTGAAAATTGAAGGTGTAGGCTGGGCGTATATAGGCTCTTCCGAAAACTCTTTGGGCGCAATTCCTGTTCAATCGGGAGCAAACTTTGATGCGGTAATTGGTAAAAAACTAGGCGATGAGATTTCATGGCCGCCAGATGCATATGGGCAAAATGATGTAAAAAGGAAAGTAATATTTTTGCTTAATGAAATTGGTTATCTATCTGCAAGAGCGCAAGAAGGAATGAATAATTTAGCCATGCAGGGAAATGACCCTATATGGTCAATCCAAGTAATCCGAGAAGATGGCACATTTGATATCGAGAATCTAACATCCTTCTTAGAAGGTCAAAACAAAGGACGAAACGATTTTTTTGATAAATACAAAGATGGAAACGTCCCCTTCGGTTTTCTAGCTGCTACGGAAGGAGATATTGGCAGCGCTATTGCTAAGATTTCCAATCAAAAGCAAGGATTTATAAAAATAAACAATGGTTCGGTACAACACATACAGCAACAACTTCAATCGTCAAGTGAAGTATTAAATGGAAAACAATGTGTAATTGATGGCCTTTCAGCCGTTGTTTTGGCTGAGGCAGGTTTAATGCCGTTAATTGTAGAGAAAATACCACAATTAGCAGTTCCAATCTCTGTAATCAGTTACTTAAGAAAACTAGCGTTAAAGGTTTCTCCCAACTGTTCTTCCATAGGTAGGGGCGCAATTGTTAAAGGCGAATTGCGCTTTACTGATAGCACTGAAATTAAAGGCAGCGGCCTATATCAAAATTTAATTGAAGCAGCTAATTTACTTAGTAAACAAGACAATCGGACAATAGGCGCTTTAATAAAAAATGGTAATGATGATCTGCTTGATATTGTTCCAGAATGCCTTAAAGATCCGATTTATATAGCAGAATCTAGTGGCTCTTTCTTATTATCTGATGATTATTTTATGCTAGAGGCTTTCGAGTTAGTAGAGAAAAAGAAGGCACCTCAAAACCTTAGCTCTTATGCTTTAGTTAAAACTCTTCTAACCACAAATGCGATAACACAAAAAGAATTTTTAGAGTTCTATTCGTTACTATTAAGCTATAGATTCCATTTTTTGCCTGTAAATGTAGATGACATGATACAAGCAGTACTAACGCCAGTGAGCACAGGCTTGATAGAACCTAATCCAGAATATATAGAATATTTTAGGCTAGGCCTTACTATGTCGCATGAATATGGTGTTGAAGATGAAGTAAGTATTAGGGTGATGAACTCATTTTTTCATCACCTAATTATGGACGATACTATACCAGATGATGTTGCTGATACGATTTTTTCTTACTCCATTGTAAGATATTTTGAAGGAAGAAATGTGTATATCAACTCAGAAGTTATGACCAGTGTTGCGCAAAAATTGATAGAAAATTCACATTTTGTTTCTCATGCAGCAAAACGTAAATTTAAAATTTTGAAAACACAACTAAACAGTATTGCTCAAACTAAAGAAGACTTGCTCTTGTTAAGAAACCCCAAATTACTAAAAACAATAAACTGAATCATCGTTATTGATAATCTAAACAATTTTCAACTTTGATATTATTTGTCTTACAAAAGCGAACTCAACAAAACAATTTCTACTGAACGCAAGCTGTGTGTTGTACTACAACACGCTTGGAAAGGGAGATGCTGCGCTCTCCCGTTTCATCCCTCTCGCCTGATGATGTGATACGGGAACTATAATCCGTTCCAACCGTTCACACCATCAAAACGTATCGCCGTTTAATCACCATTTAGGTGAGCGTTCCTGCCACCTAAAATAAGACTATTTCCTTGATAACAAAATACCTGCAACAAGTCCTACAATCGCCGCTATACTCAGAATAGCCAAATCAGGGTGACTATTTACTTCTTTCTTGTTCTGAAAAACCTTGAAATTCTGAGTTTCAGCCTTCTGTTTAATCTTTAAGGAATCTCGGAAAAAGTCTACTGGGTTATAACCAAAAAAATTGGCAACTTTTTCCATTTGAGGAACATCCAGAACGGTGTCACCGCTTTCTATTCTTGAAACTGTCATGACGCTAACACCTAGGTATTCAGCTAATCTTCCCTGTTCAACTTGTTTTGTTTCTCTGAGTTGGCGAATCATTTGTCCCAGAATAGTGGAATAGCTTGTGGCAATATTTTGTTCTTGCATTTTCATTGTTATCAATTATCATATTCGTTAATAGTTATTCGTTAAATTAAATTACAGGAGTAAGTTTTTGATGTCAAATTTTTATGAAGGTGCAGTTATAGAAGTGAAAATAGCTGGAATGATAGATCATCCAGGTATTTTAGTGCATGATGGCCTTGGCTGGTGCGTCATACACAATTCATATATTGCAGGCGGCGTTGTTATCAGTACGCTGGCTGATTTTGCAGGAAATAGAAAAATTCATTTTTCTAGTCGTTACAGAAACACCGCAAATCCATTTTTAATTGTAAAGAATGCCCGATTAAAATTAGGAACAAAATGGTCACCCTTATACAACTGTCAGCACTTTGTATCTGATGTATGCGGTCTTAAACCACAAAGCCATGACTTGAATCTAATATGTGCTCTGGTTGCAAGCTTTAGCCTAGCAAGCATGCTTGTACGCCGCTAAGCATATTGCTGCTGATAAAGCTAAGCATTTTTTTGAGAAAGTTCATCGGCCAATGAAGGCTTTCCAAGAATGCCTAACCCAACAATTATGCAATCAAGTAGGTTTGTTTTCTCTATCAAATGGCCAATTTCCTGAGCAAGATTATTATTTGCTTTATGTTCCTTTTTTATAGAAGCCAACTTCCCTTCGTAGAATTCGCAAAATAAATTTTCTCTTCCAATATAGAATAGAGCTTCTAGATCGGCAGCCTCATCTTGAGAAAGAAATTTTGCGATTGTTTCCCGAACATTTTTGCTTTTCTGTAAGTATTCAAACATCTCCTCATAATCTCGTTCGTTATAATCCATTCCTAGATCATTGTGATCTTTTGGAGCATGAAGTTTTTGCCATTCATTGATAACTAATTTTATTTTTTCATCTGTCAGATGTATAAGATTAAATTCTTTACCAAGAGAAGATGCAAAAGTTCTATGGTTTTTTATCAGATTTACCGCATCGGAAAATTTTTTTGATCCGATACCATACTCCTTTTTTATTTCATCCTTTATTTGATCAAAAATATTATCTTTCCACTTATCAAAAGCAGGAAGCTTTTTTGATATCTTTTCTAAATCTTTTCGAGAGCAATCACCTGTGAATGTACTAGTTTTTCTTTCATCCTGAAATGTTGCTAGTCGATGTTTTGCATTAGATAGAATTTTTTGTAATTTAAGTAGGCTGTCTCTTATGATTTCTAAATTGCAAAGCGACTTATCTTTTAAACTTTTCTGACCATCCCTGTTCTCCGCATACCTTAATTCTTGACCGTCATCATCAATTTTACTCAAGCTAACGACATAATTTTCTAAATCTTCTATATACTGTGCTAGCTCTTTATCTCCAATTTTTGTGGATGATAAAAGCTTCCAGTAAGAGTGTATATCATGATTTTGGGGTTGCGGATTTATAATAATATTCTCATCGCAAAGAGCATCATGCATGTACTTTAACGATAATTCTAAAGCATGCCGTGCATTGTAAAGAATCGGCATTGCGAGAGTATCTCGCTTGATGTACTGCTCTTGCTCAATAACAGCATTTACTAATTCTAATGCGGCTTCCATATAGCCATCTACGTAATTTTCAATGTTACCTTGATTGCCTATACAGGCATTCCATTGACTACTTTTCCCAGATAACGAAAAAAACGGATCTTGAGTATTCATTTTAAGAGTTCCATGCATTTCTAAAAAACGGAACTTAAACACTAGTATATTATTGATTTAAGTTTAAGCCTTTAAATTGAATAGCAAAAAAGACCTCATTCCACTCTTCAAGGACACTAAACAAGCGGTTCGAGGTGTCACCTGATACCTCCACCATTTTTCAAAATTCCATTATAGTTGGTGTTATTTTTTCCTACACCTTTATTCCTTAAAAACAAAAACACCCCACTTTTAACCAACACATCATTTTCATATTCTGCGTATTTATTCTATTTCCAAAACAGGATATAGATCATATATATGAATTTTATAAATCAAAGGAAATATAAGATATGGAATTAGAATCCCTTGCACTACATCACGGATACACATCTGAGGACACAACAAAGGCAGCCGCAGTTCCGATTTATCAAACCACATCTTTTACCTTTGATAACACACAACACGGGGCAGATTTATTTGATCTGAAAGTTCCCGGAAATATATACACGCGCATAATGAATCCAACCACCGACGTTCTGGAAAAACGAATTGCAGAAATGGAGAGAGGTATCGGAGCATTAGCCGTAGCATCAGGAATGGCGGCGATAACTTATGCCCTACAATGCATTTGTGACGTTGGCACAAATATAGTAAGCACAAGCCAGCTATACGGCGGTACTTATAATCTTTTGGCGCATACATTTCCTAAACAGGGAATTGAGGCACGCATGGTCGATGCAGACGATATCGAAGGATTTGAAAACGCAATAGACGAAAATACGCGTGCTATTTTCTGTGAATCAATTGGAAACCCCGCCGGAAATATCGTGGATATAGCAGCCCTATCCGAAATTGCGAATAAGCACGGCATTCCCTTAATCGTTGATAATACAGTTGCTACACCATTTTTGTGCCGCCCTATTGAACTTGGCGCACATATAGTTGTTCACTCTTTGACTAAATATATTGGCGGTCACGGAACTACTATTGGCGGAATAATTGTAGATTCAGGGAAATTTGATTGGGCAGGAAACAAAGAACGCTTTCCCATGATGAATGAACCAGATCCTTCATATCACGGTGTTGTATACACACAGGCATTCGAAGCCGCAGCATTCATAGGAAGATGTCGCGTTGTACCATTGCGCAATATGGGTGCAGCACTATCACCGCACAGTGCTTTTTTAATTTTGCAAGGGTTAGAAACACTTGGTTTGCGTATGGAACGCCATTGCAGTAATGCAGAAAAGTTGGCTGATTTTCTAGAAAACCATCCAAAAGTTAACTGGGTAAATTACGCAACATTGCAAAACAGCCCGTTTAATGAAGTGTGTAAAAAGACCACATCAGGAAAGGCATCAGGCATTTTAAGTTTTGGCATCAAGGGAGGAATAGAAGCCGGCACAAAGTTCATTGATGCCCTGAACATGATTTTACGTCTAGTAAATATCGGAGATGCTAAATCATTGGCTTGCCACCCTGCATCTACAACTCACAGACAGTTAAACGAAGAAGAACTAAACAAGGCGGGGGTTAGCACAGATTTAATAAGAATTTCCGTCGGTATAGAGAATATTGACGACATAATTGCGGACGTAAGTCAGGCATTGGACAAAGCATAAAAAATCATAAGTAAACTTAACTATTGCGGTGCTTGATCACTATCCCGCAATAGTTAAAGAACAGCATATTATTATAATTTACTGTTAAAATTTTTATTTATTACCCACCTTTTAGGTCTGCAAACTGCATGCTTGCTGGCCCCAATATGATAACAAACAAGACAGGTAAGAAGAACAATATCATAGGAACTGTTAACTTCGGCGGTAATGACGCTGCTTTTTGCTCTGCTGCGGCCATGCGCATCTCACGCAACTCATCAGACATGACACGCATTGCCTGAGAAACAGATGTACCGTACTGCTCCGCCTGAATAAGAGACGTGGCAAAGCTTTTACCCGCTCCACTGCCAACCCGTCGCGCAAAATCCTGAAGAGCCCTTCTACGGTCATTTAACATTGCCATTTCTGCACATAAAATACCCAGTTCCTCTGCCAGTATTTCTGATTGATCAGCAACCTCTTCCGCTACCCTTTGCACGGTTTGTTCCAAACCTATACCACCTTGAACACAAATCAACATCATATCCAACGCATCCGGAAAGCTAAGGTTTATCTCTTCTTGACGCTTAATGATCATATTTTTGACCAATATGTCAGGTAGTTTAAAACCAAACAATCCACCTACAAAAATTATAGATATTTGCAACAGGTTACTTAGTTGCTTATCCTCCGGCAAAGCAGAGAAATACAACCAACACAACACAACGATAGCAAGTGGTAGCACAACCCGCGAGACCATAAACTTAATATGTGCCTTAGGATTTCTAATGCCTGCTTGCAACATTTTATCGCGCGCCTTCTCTCCCATTTTACCTGCTAAGCGCTGGAAACGGTAGAACATAGCAATATTATCACGTGCAGACATGCTGTCTTCTTTGACTGCCTTATGACCACTTTCACGCGATAATTTATAAAGATCTTGGCGCCGCTTTTCTATTATTGACCTTGTTCTGTCTTTTTTATCTGAGCGCTGTAAAAACGGAAATGCAAATGCTGCAAAAGAAAGCCCTGCGGCTATTGCTGCTACTAGGGTTATAAACATTTCATCATCCATAATGCTCCGCCTTTCTTTTAAATTTTAAAATTAATCATTTTCTTCATAACCAGAACGCCACACGTCATCCACAGCGCACAATTCATAAGCATTCCACGCCCTGATTCCGTGGTAAACATCGGCTCAAGATATTCTGGATTAACTGCATAAAGACCAGCACCAACCAATGGGGGCAACGACCCGATAATAGACGCCGAAGCTATTGCTTCTGAAGACAATGCCATAACTTTACGCTTTAACCTGAAACGCGCGCGAATAACACGTGATAAGTTTGTCAAAACCTCTGATAAACTGGAACCTGTTTGTGATTGGATAGCAAGCCCGGCTGCAAACATCTTCATTTCCGGCAAAGGCATACGCTTTGTTCCCTCCAAAGCCGCCTCATGCAAAGGAACACCAATCTTTTGTTTATCATAAATGATAGACATCTCTTCACCGACAGGCCCTTCAAATTCACGGCTTATCATCAAAACAGCTTCACCAACAGGCATACCGGCCTGCAACAACCTAACTACTGCATCTAATGCATCGGAGAACTCTTCTAAAAAGTCTTTCTGGCGCTTTGCTATTAACTTACGCAACACAAACCTTGGAAAACCCAGAAAACCAATTATTCCCATCATAATTAATATATGTGGTTCAACTTGAAAATATTTGGCCATCCCCAAGAAGACAACAAAAGACACGACAGATAGCAACCAGAACTTGGTTGTTTTACCCGTAAATCCGGCCTGCTGTAACTTCATAGAGATAGAGACCTTGTCTTTGTCTTTATCGTCTTCATCTTTACTTGATTTTAGTTTTCTGGCAATTTCCGCGCGGCGTTTATTTTGCAGGTCTTTTTCATCGGTTTTTGCTTCGCCCGCATGCTTTCCACGGATCAGTTCAATATTAGTCTTTGATTGTTTTGTCCCCATATTCATCGCGATAAACATCACGATTCCAACAATCAGGAAAACAATAGCAGCAATAAGAACGATTTGGATTGTTGTCATATTATACTACCCATACGCCTCTTCCATGGCATCCATAACCATATCTGCAACACCATATTGGCGTGCATTATCAAAGAATTTAGGGCGAAGACCCGATGATTTTTGCTTAGTTATTAACTTACCGTTTTCATCTTCTCCTAAGATATCAAGGGTGAAAAGATCCTGCATTGTTACGACCTCACCTTCCATTCCTGTAATTTCAGTAACATGGGTAGTCTTACGCGAACCATCACGTAATCTTTGCACCTGAATAATAACCTGTACTGCACCTGCTATCTGCTCACGCACAGCAATTGTCGGTAAATTCAACCCACCCATGGCAATCATGTTTTCCATACGGGATACGGCCTCTCGCGGATTATTCGCGTGAACTGTACCCATAGAACCATCATGACCAGTATTCATTGCCTGTAGTAAATCAAATGCTTCGGGGCCACGAACCTCACCAACGATGATACGCTCAGGACGCATACGAAGACAGTTCTTAACCAAATCCCGCATAGATATCTCACCCACACCCTCTAAGTTAGGTGGGCGCGTTTCCAAACGCACAACATGCGGTTGTTGTAATTGAAGTTCACAAGCATCCTCACAGGTTACAACGCGCTCACCTGCTTCGATATAACGTGTTAGACAGTTCAACATTGTGGTCTTACCCGACCCCGTACCACCGGAAACAAGAACATTAACCCGACAACGACCAATCGCCATAATAAGTTTCGCACAACTAGGGGACATAGAGCCCCACTCCATTAGATTTTCTAACGTAAGCTTGTCCTTCTTAAACTTACGAATGGTCATACATGCACCATCTACGGCCAAGGGAGGAATAATAACGTTAACACGTGAACCATCAGCAAGACGCGCATCACAAATAGGTGATGCCTCATCAACGCGACGACCAATCGCGCCCACTATACGCTGACAAATAGTTGTTAGGTGCTGGTTATCACGGAAATGAACATTGGTACGCTCAATCTTACCATCAACCTCAATATATGTAACATCCGGGCCGTTAATCATAATATCAGCGATATCATCACGCTCTAACAGCTCCTCCAACGGGCCAAAGCCCAGCATGTCATTCGCACACTCTTTACCAATATTTTCTAGCTCTACGGGTGTTAGGTCTAGGTTACGAAAGCGAGATATTTCCTCTACAGCAGAAAAGATTTCTTCCCGCGCCGCAGTTCCTTCCATTCGCGCCAATGCTTTTAAATCAATACCATCACGCAAGTCCAACCATATGCGTTTCTGGCATCTCTGCAATCTAAGGTCAGAAACAGTATCGCCTGCAGTTTGTATTTCATCATCGTCACCGCCCATTTCCTCCAGTAACGTATCTTCATCCATATTTTTCAGTGGTTTTTTATCATTTACCGCCTCATCTTTTAAAGGCTCGGAAATAGCTGGCGAAGCACTAACCTTAGCAGGTGCTGGTGATGCAAGCGCGTCGTCCAATCCGTCTAGCATATCAGGAACAGCAACCTTATCCACAGCATCTGTATCCTCCGAAAATGAGTTAGTGCCAACAGCTTTATCAACAGCTTTATCCTCAAGATTATTCTTTGGTGCATCATTAGTTTTCGACGCTTTAGACGGCGATTTTGGTGGTGTACCTGATTGTTTTTTTCCAAACATAATATAATCCTGCTTACATTATACGAGCACGTAATAAACGAACTAGCTTTTATTTACTTTTTCCTACTAAACAAACCATCCAAAAAACCCGAAGATTCTTCACTTTTATCTGCTTCATCAGAATTACTCGATACAGATTTACGCAATAAATCACTAAGGTCGCCGACAAACGCACTGGCTTCTTTATCAGTTATAATGCCTTTTATTTCACTCTCATGCTTTAAGAACACGGAAGACACGTACGGGATTGATGCGGATGGTTTAAACTCCAACGCCTCTGTTATATCAGATGAAGAAACCTCATGTGATTTGGCCAATCCTGTCTGATTCACGACCAAAGATACCTCTTCAGTTTCACCACCTCTAACATCAGATATTTCCTTCATCAAACTCCGGCAAAAGCGCAAAGATGTAACTGTTGGAGCGGTCACCATTACTATTTCATGTGCACGTGAAAGAACAACTTTTTTAACCGAAGACTCTGCCCCAGACAAATCAACCATAACCACAGGAGACTTCACCATAAGATTATCTAAAATAGCCTCAAACTGAGGTGCTGAAACTGATGGATCAAGCATACCATCCGACCCACTCGCCAAAATTGTTAGCCTATCACTTGCCTCAAAGAACATACGCTCCAACGCATCTTCATTACCGCCCTCAACCGCACGTGAAATTTCTGACAAATTCGCAGACGGGTCAAAACCGATACCAACACTAAAAGGAGACCACCCCCCGGCAGCATCCAAAAGCAAGGTCTTGTTATCCATATTTTCAGCAGCAATCCATGCACATATCTGCGCAATACTTGATGTACCTACACCACCCTTTGCCCCAACAAAGGCAATCAGGCGACTGTCAGAGACACCAAGACGTTGAATTAACGCCTTTGATATAACATCTTTTAGAATGTCAGGCATAATCGGGCGAACCAGGTAATCACTAACGCCCATTTCTATTAATTGACGGTATAGGTAAACGTCATTAACCGGGCCAATAACAATAGCCGCAGTTCCCTCATCACAATAAGAAGACAGCTCTCCTAGACGCTCTGTAAAACCATCATCTATTTCATCGGTTTGAATAATTATAATTTCAGTAGAGTTTTGTGATTGAAACGTAGTTATTGCGGTCTCAACATCACCTTTAATTGCATTAACATTAACACGAGCAAACCGCCAGTCATCGGATAGCGATGCTGCGGATTCTAATGTATCAGAATCATTTGAAAATACTGTGATACCGGCACTAGGCAGTAATGTGTCCGTTGCCTGGTTTTCTATATCGCTCATTTGTTTTTACCTGTACTTTGCCCGACCGAGCATAGAC
This sequence comes from Alphaproteobacteria bacterium, assembly GCA_050633325.1. Lineage (GTDB taxonomy): Bacteria > Pseudomonadota > Alphaproteobacteria > Micavibrionales > Micavibrionaceae > UBA1672. Next base: position 124,185 of record JBOEGH010000010.1, on the reverse strand, counting down.
TTATTACTTTATATTCTTATGAACACACTAGCAGTCAGCCCTTAACATTCTCCTAATTTTTCAGATCAATAACAAAACGATTTATTCTTCTGTTGCGCTCTCTCCATCAAGAGAATTATTTTCCGAACCTGTACGGTATAAATCGACAATATTTGATGCACTACGACCATCTGTAGGACCACCGACAGCACCACGCCCCAGTAAATGCTTTGGCTTTGCAACTTGGCGTGCTGTCATTGAATCAATAGAACAACCTAGCTTATACCCATCATTATCTCCCACTGCACGTCCATCCATTCCCGGCATCATGCTATCACATCCATCTGGCGCGCTTGCACTAAATGAGTTATAGCGAACCAGCATATGAGAATTATCTCCCTGATCTTTTATCGGGACGATATTTGCATTAACGCTCGCAACACCTAAATCCCTAAAGGATGTTACAATTTGAGAAACCTTATCTGTCGCCTGCATCGCGGTATTCCGATAAGATCTGGGGTCATAGGTCACAACCAAATCCATATCCCCTCCTCCATGCTTAGTGTAATGACGAGCAATTCCCGCAATCAAGTTATCATCGACCTCAGACACAAGAAATTCATGTGTTAAGACTTCTTCTTGAACTTGTATTGTTCGATCGTGCAAAGAGCTTGGCTCGTATAAATTACAACCGGCCAATGAAACAGATAATAAAGCAATACTGGCATTTAGGATTAATTTCATAGGCTTATTACCTTTGCACTTATTTGAACTGTGATCTTTTGTGTAATTTTTCATGTCGTTTGTACCTTATTTCCTACTGTATCAAACCTAATCCAAAATATAGCCATAAGGCCCCGCTTTTGCGAAAATCTTATCATCATCAATCGAAAAAGTGCGTCTTATATTTGCTTTAAAAATTTTCGACAATGCTGTTTGATTTTTTTTAGGCAAATGTTCTGCATTTTTCTTATCTGCATAAGGCTCAACCAAAACCGCAGTAACAATCACAACCATTTCTGTTTCGTTACGTTGAAAACTATCAGATGATATTAGATCACCCAAGACAGGCGTTTTACTAATCCCCGGAAGCCCCTTCATACCTTCAGCAGATTGAGACTGTAGCAATCCCGCGATCATCAAACTACCACCACTCGGCATTTCTATCGTTGTATTTGTACGACGTATATCCAGACCTGGGATAGTTAATCCGGCAAGAACAACGGCATTACTGCTGTCTAGTGATGATACTTCTGTATCCAACTGCAAATTAATACGATCATCCGACAATACTATTGGCTTAAAATTCAAAGAAACACCAAACTCACGGAATTCAACTGTAATATTACCAAATTGGTCGCGACCTGTAGGCACAGGAAACTCACCACCCGCAAGGAAACCTGCTTTTTGTCCCGAAACTGCGGTCAAGTTAGGCTCTGCCAATACACTTAATAAGTTTTGCTCTTCCAACGCAGAAAGAAATACACCAATTTGCCCGACACCATTAAGTCCTGTCTCCAGCACCAATCCTGCTGCACCTACAGCATCTTGCGATAGAGCCAATCCTTGCGCGCCACCAAAGAAGCCTGCATTACCATGGTTAGTAGTAGAGCTAGATGGCGTACGACCAAACAAAGTAGTAACAGCAGCCTCATTAGGGTCGTTTGCAACTGTATCAACACCCAACTCTTTCAAAACGTTGCGCTCTGCCTCAACTATCTTAACTTGCAACATAACTTGCTGCTCTCCACGAACCTCAAGCAAATTTGCAATCAACTCATCAACCGAAGCACTCGCCCCACTATCTTGTAAATCAGAAACATAGTGACCTACAAGATTACTAATTTTTGATGCTACATCGGGGTTAGACACACGACCTGTTAATAAAATTTGATCATGAACAGAACCTATCTTAACATTTTCTTTCGGGAATAAATTATTTACCAAGCTTTGAATAGCTTGCAAATCATAAGAAACATGGATATCCAAACGCTTAACCACATTACCCGAACCATCCAAAACGATTATATTAGTATCACCAATATTCAACCCAACTATATAAAGTTTATCTGATTGAACCGCCTGCACATCAACAATATTCGGATTGGCAACCAAAACATCAGAAACACCGTCAGGCAATGAAACAATATCCGCCTTACCTAAAGTAATATTAAGAGGAGCAGAAACTTTATCCTCTGTATTAATTGCGCTTAGGTTACCCTTTGATGCGTTTGCTTGCTGTATTATACCGCCAAAGGCAATACTGGTGGCAACAGCAGCAACCAACATAAATGGTTTCGAAAATTCTTTATATAAACCTGCCATGGTTCTTTCTTTCACTTTATTTTTAAACACAAAAATTAATACTCAGATAGTTAATCAAATATGCATCAAGATTAATGCACCGGGAATGTTTGCACCTGCGTGCCGTTATAAACTTTTACAGTATTCAAGTTCACACCTGTCTCACGCTTTAGACGCATAGACGCGGCATGTATTTCATCATCAATAGTAGTCAGACGCGCATCGGTTAGCGTTGCCTCATCTTTATTGTGCGCATCATCACCCACACCACGCATAGCAAGCGTTAAAGTACCCATCTCAGATGCAAGAGCCAAAGATTCCGCAGAACGAATAGGAACAGCAAGAGTAACAGTTTTACCGATCTTCACTTCATCATCTTTTTTAAGTTCTGCCTTTTGGTCTATCGCCAACACTCTTACATTCTCAAGAATAGTCTCAACAGCCAGTTTATCGATACTCATTTCAACCATATCTTTAATTTGTGGCATTTCATCTTTACCTACAACGACCCTGTGCTTATAGGTCAAAATAACGTCAACAAAGCTTCCCGGAGTAATAAAACCTGCAACCATATTTTCTGCAGAAACTTTAATGGAGACCGCGCGCTCCCCTTCTTTTAACCTTGCGACAACATAGTTACCTTTGGCATCTTTTAATATTGCACGCTTAACAAGTGCTTCACCGGCGCCAAAACTTCTGTCTATACGGCCTGATAGAGCATCTTTCGCCTCTTGTTCATCTTCACGGACAATAGCTCCCTTAAATAAGGCATCCTCATCCCATGATTTCCATTCCATATCACCTTCTGCTAATTCACGTCCTTTGCGCAAATCTTTCGATGCGACCAATACCTCAACCATGGACGCCGAAACGACCTCAGTCCCCTTCTTTCCACCTAATGTCACCTGCACTAAAACTGCAACTAAGACTGCTGCTAGAATCGCGCCACCAAGTACAATTAAGATATTCTTATTCATTTTTTTAGACCCCGTTTCAGGACTTTTAATATTATGCATGATTTTATACTCAGAAATTAATTGTGGCCGAAGCCGTGGAAGTTACAGAACCGTAATAATTGAACCTAGTTATTAAAAAACTTATACTCTTTAATAATATCGGTTGTTTGTTAACAATTCATGAACCCCCTTCAACTGAATGTGAGGCAACAAAAGATCCCAACACGTCAGTAGAAAAGTATCCTGCATGCATAAAAGCAACAAGCATGCCAAAACTAATCGCGATACCATATGGAACTTTATCTGCTCCACCTTGCACCTGATAAACCCAGCTGCCCTCGACCGGGCTTTTGAAAGGTTTTTTGCGTTTTATGTATAACGCGACTATTCCTAGAACACCGCCAGATAACGTCATATAGAACAAAAAAGCAAGCAAAGATTTCACACCAAGCCATAATGCGCACGCAGTCGCAAATTTCGAATCCCCCGCCCCTATAATACGCATAGCAAATAAACCAAGCGTTACAACGAATGCCAAAGCAGCAGAAATTATATGGGACAAAAGCGGGCTAAATACATCTTGTTGCCCACCTAAATACAACGCACCATATGCAACAAAAAAAGCCGCAATAACATAAAGGCTGTATACATTAGGGATTGTCATTGATTTTATATCGGACAGAGCCGCCAGCCCTCCAACAACCAATGTGACGAATACGCATATCAGAAAAATTATTAGTAAGATCATATTAAGCTCATAATACAGTATAACTACAAAAAAAACGATAGGAAAACTTGACCGTTATATAACTATGATTCGGCAACTATTTCCCACCTAAGAAAAAGGCAAAAATAAAGCCCGCCAGAAATATCGGACGGACTATATTTTCATTTATATTGTTTCAGATTATAGCGCTGCTGAAACTTGACCTAGTAGTGTATTAAGATCAGTACCAACAAGAGTAACTGCTGCTGCTATTGCTACTGCGATACCTGCTGCAATCAGACCATATTCAATAGCTGTTGCACCGTCTTCGTTGTTTACATATGCTGCTTTTAGTGCGATCAATTTAGTTAACATGTTTATCTCCTTCATAAGATTTGTTTAATGTTTTTCCGGTAAACCCATACTTTAAATTTTCTCAAAGCTCCTTAACCGTTAATTCATCATAGCCCTGACTTAGTTAAAAAAAACTTAACAAAACCAAGTAAAAGAGGTTTTTTTGAAGAAAATATTTGACAATTATTTGTATAAAATTTTATATAAATACATCTATACTACAAAACTAAAGTAAACACGATTGTTGCCACAGTAAACACCAAAGAACACCCCTACACTTACATGAAAAATCAGTATTTAAAACGATAAAACACAAAATATGTATAGATATATACTTGAGATTACTTTTAAAAACACACAAACAAGTCAACATAACATCACGTCAGCAGGATGTTTACTACATAAATTTCCATAACTCAAAGTAACGGGCAATAAAAAACTAGCCACAAAAAAATGTGGCTAGCAGAAATAAAAGTAAAATAAATATGCATTTACTCTTTTATATGTAGGTTACTAAGCTCACGACTGATTGTTTCAAACACCTCAACCAAATCATCCTGCCCCGGAGCATCGTGATAATAGTCCTCTGACGTTGCACATTCACGATAAAAGTTCTTAGTGTTCTCATCAACACCAGAATAAAACGTGACCGTATAAATAATGACACCATCTTCTTTCAGGTTGTCACATACATCCGCAAACCTATTATTTAAATCGCCAGGAGTTATATTGTGATCCTGTGTTGGTCCATAGGTAGAATACCTATAATGCATAGTGTTAACACCATCGGTCATCATAACTACTGCTTTACGCCAATATTGATTGCTCCACTCAACACCCTCTTCGAACGGTGCATCGGGAGAAATAACACGATATCCCCATACCATACCATAATTACCATAAGTGTAACCTGCTGCCGTCATATTATCTATTGAGTCCTTTAACTCACTCGGACTTGTAGCAAGTGGCGTAAGGGGGGTAACCGGACAATAGTAATTAGGTTTTTGCCTGACATAATAATGCTTCTTACCACCTGACCAATAATAATTAAGGTCACAATAAGGATCATCATCACTATCACGGCAATAACGATACATATCCCACGGCCCGTCATGGTCTGTAGTATCATCGGGGTAATCATGCGCCAAAACACACCCAGCCCAATTATTACTATATTGATTAGTAGTATAAGAAAGATCGTGCGGATTATTAACAAACGCGTCGCCATACGCATCGCCGTTCTTATCCACACCCAAACCATAAGGCCCTACATTCACAGAAGAACTGTAAGGCACAAGCCCTACCTTAATATAGTCCCTATCCCGTGTTGCCATATCATCCAAAGAAGAAGGGTCTGCGCTTTCGCCTTCTTCAGGATCAATTCCGTACATAATATAAACAAAATTAGATGCCGCATCACGCAAAGCACCAATATTATTATTGGTATTCATAGAGCCTGTATTATCCATAACCAACACAACCTCTATACCCTGAACTTCACGAAGAACAGTTGTAGACGCCTCAACATCTATATGGCTCACCCCTAATACAGATAAGAACAGAGTACTATATTGTGCCGTTCCTGAAACCCTAACCTCATCCCCGACGACTGACACAGACGGTGTAAAAGTAAGACCAAGCTCAGCAGAAGGGTAATTAGCCTCAAAGAAATCAAGTACTTTTTGCTCTATAACATTTTCATCCGTTGAAGAAGCAGCAGCAGCAAGAGCAGCAGCGTCCAAAGCCTGAGCAAGCCTTTGCTTAACTAAATAAGCACGCGAATAGTCTAAAGACACACCAGCAACACCAACAAGAACAGGAAGCATCATACCAAATAAAATAGCTATAGCCCCTGATTTACAGAGCCAATATTTGCGACAATATTTTATTAAACCCTCTACCTGTTCCATAATAACACCTTTCTTTTACCCTCTTACAATTTCTTAACCTATCACTCACGCGTAATAACAGGAGTTCTACGACCACGACTAAAGGCCACCTCATTCATGGTAATAGGCCCTGTAATAAAACTTGAAAACATAGGGGTATAAACATATTTAACTGAAACCATGACCACCCCCTCATTAACATCTTGCAACGCAGTAACAGAATTAAGCGCATCAGGAACTGATCCCATATTAAATGTTTCTCGCCATTCTATAGAACTGTCTGCATTATCATCAAAACGAATACTAACTATATCTACTCCAAAACTGCTGCTGTCCATAGGTTCTAATGCCAAACGCCCTGCCTCAATAGCCTCACTAACATCATCTGCGGCAACGATACTTTTTCGCGTTATTAAATCAGCAACAATTTGTGATGATCTGACAGTTTTTTGATTTGCTAATATCGCATTACCACCATCAAACACACCAAGGAAAAGAAACAGCATCAGCGGAAAAACCATCGCAGCCTCAACAGCAGCAATACCATCATCCCCGTTAATCCATCTTGATATTATATTATCGCCTTTAATCATATTCATGATCCTTGGAATTCATAAGGTTCTGTTTGCAAAACAATAGTAGACATAAATAAAGTAGTACCATCCGCCCCATTTAGTATCGGACCCACCAGTGGAGTTATCATTGAATATCGATACGCTACGCGCACTAACACTTTTGAATCAGACCCGCCGGCATCAAACCCAGACGAAACCATATCACCGTCACCATCATAAACAGGGGCACTATAATCACCATAATTATCCAGAGTAACAACCTCAACCACAACGTCATTACACTCAATGAGAACAACAGCAAAGTCACACAAAGCATCCCTGAACACAGTTTCAGGGTCTTGCCCCGATTGTTGCAACTGCCCCGTTCTTATAAGTCGAGACGCACTACCCGTTGCTCCCTCTAACAGGCTTGCCGATGTGAACATCAAAGATAGCTCTATAATACCAAGGCTCAACATTAAATAAGGGATAATCAACATGCTAAACTCAATAGCCGTAGCGCCGTCCTCTTTCTTTCTCCACTTATTAAAAAAACACCTCATATTACAAGACACCTATCTTTTAAATTACATTTATTTCAAATTCGTTCTTGTTTTTAAGCACAAAAAAGGCGGAAAAACCGCCACCCAAACAAGAAAACATACCTTACATATTACAAAGAGAATGTACTCCTCCACTTGATAATTATAATATTCAAAATGTAAAAAATACGTTAACAAATGCAACACAACCTATTTAGACGCCTTCTCCCCCTCTTTTTTACCTGAAACCTCATCGCCCCAATGCGACACTAAAAATGCCTGCTTTTTCTTGATAGCCTTCATCCTTGCCATACCCTTTTGATACAAGAATGAAGAAACAAGTCCGGTCACAACCCAATCAATCATATAACCAAATGCAGCAGAAACATACATAACCGATATTGATTGCGGATCTGTTATTATCCCAAGGCTATACTCAAAATTATTTTCACCTGACCATAGCTTCAAAATAAAAGGAATACAGCCAGCAACATTCATCGCAGCCACTGTTGATGTTCTAACACCATTCTTTCTATCCGCAACAAAAAACGCGACTATGCTGGGCAACATTCCAATAAATAGCAACATAGCAGTGGGTAAAAAAGCCAAGCCCAGTAAAACTGAGGCTATCATAAAAAGACGTCCCTTCAGGCTCATTTTCTTGGTATTTTTTTTCGATTTTTTATCTCTTTTTGCCATAAATAATTAACCACCATTAAAAAATTTGATTTCCCGACATAAATGCAAGAACCACAATAACTGTAATTATTGTCGAGGCCAGCCATGAAATGCTGGATGCGATATCATGTCCATTACTAAGACCATATGTTTTCTTATTAGCAAGTTTCGAGTTGTACTGAGAATATTCATTTTGTAACAATTTATATTCAGCCTTGGCGATGGAAAAACCTTTCTCATCACGCAATAACTCATCAGGATTATCAACAAGAGATGACATTGTAATCAAATCACCTTCTTTTGCCGCAGCTTTTACACTTTCCTCTGTTTTTGTTCTAGTGCCGACATTCTTATAAATTTTATACACATCAGATAACGATTCAATAAGAACACTGGCAATTGCAGGTAGAGATTTAATGCTAGATTGCCTTTGCAGAGCGGCCATGAAGTGTAAATTACCCAATATTTTATTATTTTTTTCAACACTATTAAAATCAATCAGATAGGAACTCATAAAACTGGAATTCCTGACTGCAAAAAAGGCGGCTATATGATTGTCCACCATCAAAGATACTTGTCCACCCTTCTTACATAGCGCTTCGAGAGTTGATAACAGTGACCCACCACTATAGACGAAATAACCTTTCAATTTAGGGCTAAGACAAGGTGCACTTGGACATAAGGTGTAAATGCACCTTTCTATTCCCTGCTCCATTTTATTCCCGGATAATGCAGCGCGACACGTATCATATTGCTTGAATATATTCATCATTATTGCTTGGTTTAAATTTTCCGAAACTAATGCATAATCCAATATGTTAAGCTTCAAAACCTCTTTAAAAACATTTAAATCTTTACCCTCGCATGCGTCTCTGAAAAGCAAAGCACCAACACCATCATATGTGAAGCTTTTCCCTTTATAATGGGCAGGTAAAGCAGGGTTAAGCGCAATACCCAAGTGAAAAACAGAGTAATCTATATTATCTGACATACTGCCGACAGAAGACACGGCATCAACTGCCTTTTCGTATCTTTCAAGAAGAGCGGTATCATCAAGAGATTTCCTTAGCCATCTATCCAACGATCCGTCATCTATCAAGTCAGCCAATTCTTCTGTATTTTTGTACAAATCTACGGCCAACAACTCTGCATAAAGGTATTTTTTACCGTTAAAAGAAAATGGCCTATTTGCCTTTTTCTTCTGCCCCAGAGTTAAGGGTGTAATACGCACACCATCAAGCCATGAGAAAATATCATCAACACTCCATCTCTTTTCCTCATCATCATATAAAACGCCCCTTAACAGCTCCAAAAAAGATTCCTGAAAACGTTCCTTACCTATAAGGGTGGAATAACTACCAAACTCAACTTTTCTTCGTAAAATTTCTTCATCATCAAACACTGACAACTCATCATTTTTCCTTAAAAATAAAAGAAGAGTTACCCCGAAAGCATAGACATCATCCTCAACTGATCCTTGACCTCTTCCCATTGGATCTGCCAACGCCTTATTAATTGGCAAGAATAAAGAGGGTTGAGTACTACTTGGCTGAGCGGATAAGCCATCCCCCAAAATAACCGGCATTTTTTCACTGCCATACGGAAAGAAAATATTGCTTGGCCTGATAGAACCGTGACAAAACCCCTTATCTCTCATTTCCCTGATCATCGTGACCATAGGCTCTATGAATAATGAAATAATCTCAGGATGACGCCAGTTAACGTTACTTATTGCCCCCTCTTCCAATATGGGTTTATCAATATTTCTGTCATAAATTATAATAAATTTTTGTGAGTTTTCAGGTGGCCAAAACGCCGCACCGGAACTAACAAGATTAAGAAAAGAAACAGAGGTAAGGTTCTTGTAATTTGCTACAAAATTATATCTGGGCAGGTTTTCCATACCCGATACTATTGCTATAAATTTCTTTGATTTATTCTTAGGGTTATGGGCTTCATAAGCCAATGCAGGGCCATTATCAAACTGGGGCAGCCTCTTTTTCGTGCTTATGACTATATTTTTTCCAAAGGTAACCAAATCTTGTTCACTGGCTACATTTTTATTTGATTTTGACATGACTACCTCCCCCCAGTTCAAAAAGGAAAGAGATCAAATAATGCATTAAAAACATATCTTTAATAAAAATCATAATAGAGCAACATCCTGTTACATAATATACAATATTAAAGTAAATCGTCGAAAAAGTATAGAGTTGGCAAAATTTATAGATTTGCTAAATAAACAAGAATCACAAGACTTTTAAATCAACAACAATACGGTGAGAAGATGAGACATTCGGGCGTAAAACCATTGTACCAATAATTTTAACTTTTTCTTTTAGCCTTATCTCCAAAAGAACATCGCCAGAACCTGATTTTTTGGCAATATAAGTACCTAGAAGCGAACTACCTTTCACTTTATCATGTTCACTGATATTCCACTGCGTATTTGCAAGCTTAACACGAAGGACATTACGCAAATCATCAACTGTAACCTTATATTCGGTTACATCACTCATCTCTATAACAACTCTGGTTTTATCAGGATGCATTCCACTACGTAGGTTTTTAACAAAGACCTTCCTATTAGAAGCCACGCCATTTTTTAAAACTACTTTTTTTATCCTCGGCTTAACATCAGGGATAGGTATAAAAACGTCATCAGACGAAACCGGAGCAGATCCAACTTCGTCAGGAGAGCTGGTTAAAACGGCTTTAAGCCCCAAAGGCTTAACCTTGTTATAAGAATTTACATTTGGCTTTCTCTGGGGAACGATAATTTTATCGACGTTTACACCCGCATTGTTATCATCACTAAAATCGGCCGCAGCAACTACATTACCTACACTTACAGGTGATTTTGATCCACTATTTACAAGTGATTTTTTCTTGCGCACAGGAATACTTGGTGGAATTACAACATCACCAACTAATATAATCTTTTCGCCATCATGTCTTACAGGTTTAATCTTAGGTATAACAATATCCGCTTGTTTATCTGCAACGGATATATCGGCAAGAACAGGCTTCTTCAAAACTTTTTGCGCATCAGGTGCATCAGACTTAAACACAGGAAATACCTTACCAAGGAAAGAACCACCATCGCCTTTATCTTCTACAACACCGTAATTAACACCATCTTCGGGTTCAATGTGCAAAACACGCAACTTACCGTCTTGGCCGCTTTTCGCATCAGGCTTAAAATGCGGGGCAAGCTCATTCATCTTGCTTCTACGTGCTGTATCAACTTTCTTACGAGCATTTAAATGTGCTTGCGCGGGGTCATATTCCCGCCCCTTTTCAACTACATTCCAATTACCATCTGCATTCAACAGCTGTTCACTGCTAACTTCTACCCTGTCTTTTATCCATTTTGGTTTCTTCTCCGGAATGGGATTCTTCTCATCATCTTCATTCTCCATACCATCAATACCCTCATCCCATGATGATGGTGACTTGGTTAAAGATGATAACATTTCAGAAAATGATGCCGCCCTAGAATTTAAAGGGGAAAAAACTATGCTAATAACACACGCACTTAAAAATAATACATTAAGCACCTTCACATTTGACATCACGTGGCATAACGATGCCGAATGTCTAAATATGTGTTGCTGCAGTGTCATTAGATAAATACCTTACTTACTCAATATTATTGGGCATTTGTAGCATAAAACACGATTACAGCAACATACAAATTAATAACTATTGCGTCACATTTACCCCTTATAGCTGACAAAGCGCCCAATCAAACCGACATAGCGTTCAGGTTTTTCAGATAAATAAATGTGCACCAATAACAACGCACACCACAATGTCGTCAATATATAAAGGGGAACACCAAATTCAACACCCACATAACCAATCCCCCCCATAACAGCAACAATAAATATAATAACTGTACTAGCACTACGTACAGAAACCCCTGCATCTATAAAGTGATGATGGAAATGACCGCGATCGGGCGCAAAAGGGTCTAATCCCGCACGAATGCGCCTATAAAATTGCGCACATGTATCAAAAATAGGAAACCCAATAATCCAAGCAACTGCTATTGGCTCAATTGGGGTTGTAGGCCCGCGCGCTAAAGATACAGAAAACCACGCCAGCATTAGTCCCAAAGACATACTCCCTGCATCACCAAGGAATAAGCTTGCCTTTCTACGCCAAGGGTTTCGCATATTAAACACCAAAAAACCGGCTATACATGCAACCAAAATCCCCAATATATAGGCAACATCAAACCAACCAGAGAAAATACATGCCACAACAAACCATGAGAACATAACCGCAGTAACGCCACCTGCAAGACCATCAAGACCGTCAATTAAATTAACCGCATTAATTAAAAGAACAACGGCAACAATGGTAAAAGGGTAAGAAAGCATACCCGTCCAAACGACACCAAAACCAAACAAGTCTCCTAAATAAGCGACCTGAATATTTCCTGTGAACGCTATCAATACCGAAACGAAAAGGTGAATCACAAACTTAACTTTTGCATGCAAAGGGAACTGGTCATCCATAGCACCGGAAACCAGCAAAATAACCAAAGAGGTATAAAGCGGCCAATATTTATTAAGATCAACTGAGCCGGATAAAACGCCAACAATCATAAAAACCGTAAATATGATTAAGCCACCAATCGGAGGAACAGCCACATCATGCTGCTTTCTTCCCCCTGGAGAATCAATAATACCCAGTTTGTGCGCCAATTTTCTAAAAGGCATGACAAGCAAAATGACAAGCACAAATGCAAGCACGGGCACAATAAAAACAGAAAAATCAAAGTTTTCAAACATCATCTATCTTGATCAATCATTTATGATTAACCAAGACTAGCATATAGAAGGCATAAGGCCAGAGGCTTTATCCCCTTATAACAATTCATCCATAAAAGAAATTTACGAATTCACAATGGGGAAAATATACCCTTACAAATATGATGATATATTAGTAAAGGCGGCATTAACATCAACACCTATCAAAACAACCGCAGCAGTAATTGCCAAACCGACACCGGCGACAATAAGGCCATATTCAATTGCTGTTGCCCCATCCTCATCAGATAAATATTGTTTAATGAATTTACACATAACGTCACCCTTTCCTCTACCCTTCAGTTATACGGCAAAAACTATAATTTTTTGTAAAGATAGAAAAACGAGCAAAAGATTAAATCAAGAAAATCGTTTAAAGGACAACGCGTTTAGTACTTCTTCAGATGCCTTATACCCGCCCCCAACAATCGTATTGGATAATATCTTGGCCGAAATTATTGTGCTCAATATGCCATACGACCCATGCCCTGTAGATATATAGACATTATCACACAATTGGCCAACAACAGGAAAATGATCACGCGAAGTTGTACGCATCGCAGCCCGCCTTTTGACTATATCGTAACTACCGCGCATAGCAGGAAGAGCTGAAAACATCTTATCCAAATTGGACAAATCATCTTCATCACGTAAATCTGTACGTTTATCCCATGGCTGAAACGTTGCTCCGACACAATGAACCCCATTAACAGAAGGACTGAAATGACCGCCATAACTAAGAGCAACTTTCAGGTTTTTTGTACCCTCCGTTTGGGCGATATAACTAACTTGTCCACGTACAGTTTTTAAAGGAATATCAGAAGACTCTTTAAATTTTAGGCAAGATATACCACAGGCAAGAACACTAACATCCCCTTCCAAATCATCCAAGATATCAACAGGGTGGTTCAAATGCACTTCAACACCACGTGTATATTCATGACATATTTTCCTAGGTGATATACTTCCTGAACGTGGAATATATAAACACTCATCATTGATTTCGACACCCGAAATATCAGAAGACTCAAGAGCGTTAACCAAATACATATCATCATCAGACCACCCCCAGTTTGATATGGTTTTTCGTAGGCGTTTCATGGCACGTTCATCCGTCATTAATGTCAAAACACCACAAGGATTCCAATCTATGGCATCCCCAAAATCTTCAAAAATATCTAGTGCTTGAAAAAAACCGTCAGAGTAAAACTTTGCCATTCCATCAAAATGCGCTGAAAGCCTTGGATTATATAAGCCGACGTCATTACCAGAAGCATCCGCAGCAAGGCATGATGATGCTTCATATATAACTGGTTCTGCCCCAAGATTTTTAAGAATATATGCCAAAGAACATCCAGCCAATCCTCCGCCTATTATATTTACTCGCATTTATCATTCCCTTTATACGTTCCCAACAACATATGCCACTTATAACCAAATCCTGAAACTCTACTGACATCAAACCCCACTGATTTCAGGCCACGCCGAACATAACCAACGGCCGTAAACGTTGAAAACGTAGTTCCTGCAGAGCTTAACCGCGCCATATTGCTAAAGACAATATCGCTCCACATATCGGGGTTGCTGCGTGGCTTAAATCCATCCATAAACCAACAATCCACCAGATTATTAATTTTCGGCAATTCATCATTAACATCACCAATAACAAGGGTTAACTTAACATTATCCTTAATCATCAAATCATAAGTACCGTTAAGTAATACATCGGGATAATTTGCCAATAATGAACATAATGACGAATCAAGTTCAGGCCAATGTTCCAGACTATCTTTTATAACACCGCCACTAAGCGGATATTTCTCAAATGAAATGTAATGCAGTGAATTTGGTGATTTGCTATCTCCGCCCTGCTCTAGTAACTGCAAAACTGCCAAAAAATTTAACCCAGTTCCAAATCCAAGTTCACAAATTGTAAAGTTATCCTTAGCAGACCACGAATCGGACAGGTTGTTACCCCCTAAATAAACAAAGCGAGACTCCGCCAACCCATCAGCCGGAGAAAAATATACATCATCAAATATTTCAGACCTTGGCACGTGGTTCATTTTGTTCCATAAATAGTGATTAGTAAATTTACGATAGACGGGAAACTTTTACATGTCTGACAATATTCTTCTACAAAAATCAACACTACCTAATCAAGCACCTCATTTTGACTTGGTAAAGACAGAACATTATCTACCCGCTATCGAAGAAGGAATAAAAGAAGCACGCGCAAATATTGAGGCGATAAAAAACAACGCAGAACCTCCTACATTTGAAAATACATTAATTGCACTTGAAGGCGCATCAGAGAATTTAGGACAAGCAGCAAGCGTATTTTATAACATGCTGTCTTCAATTGGTGGCGATGATTTACATGAACTAGCCACCAAGATTGGCCCGATAAACGCACAATTTTCCAGCGATGTTTCCCTTGATGAGAAACTGTTCGCTCGTATTAAATCAATATATGATCAACGCGAAGACTTAGACCTAACCGCCGAGCAATACACACTTTTAGATGACAGTTATCGTGGCTTTGTACGTGCCGGTGCATTACTGGACGACACAAAGAAAGAGCGCCTTCGCGCAATCAGTCAAGAATTATCAACTTTAAATCCGGCATTCATGCAAAATACCGTTAAATCCGCAGAATCCTTTGAAATGGTAATTGATAAAGAATCTGATTTATCCGGGCTACCCGACAGCGCAATAGATGCTGCTGCACATGCGGCGAAAGAAAAAGGATATGATGGTAAATGGTTAGTAACACTAGACTACCCAAGCTTCGGCCCATTTATGCAATATGCTGATAATCGTGAGCTGCGCGAAAAAATATGGCGCGCTTTTACGTCCCGTGCATGGAATGATGAATTTGATAATTCCGATAACGTAAAATCAATAGTACGCCTTCGCACGGAAAGAGCAAAACTTCTGGGATATGAAACTCATGCGCATTATGTTCTGGAAGAACGCATGGCAAAGTCCCCTGATACAGTTATGGGGTTTCTTGACAGGCTTAAATCAGTATACAAGCCAGCCGCAGAAAAAGACTTGGATCAACTTACTGAATTTTCAAAAGAAGAACATGGCTTAGATGATCTACAGCCTTGGGATGTTGGTTACTACTCTGAAAAGCTAAAACAAAAACTATTTGAATTTACCTCAGAAGACTTCCGACCTTATTATCAATTGGACAAAGTTCTGGGCGGTTGTTTTGATCATTTCAGTAAATTATTCGGAATCAAATTCGTTCAAAACGACGAATACCCAACATGGCACGAAGATGTAAAAACCTTTGATGTATTTAACGAAAGCGATAACAGCTTTGTAGGTACATTATATGGTGATTTCCACCCTAGAACAGGAAAAAACCAAGGCGCTTGGATGACCAGCTATCGTGACCAAGGATTATTCCGCGGTAAAGTAGAACGCCCTGTTATAGCAATCGTATGTAACTTTACAAAGCCGACAGAGGAGCGCCCGTCCCTACTAACCCATGGGGAGGTAACAACACTGTTCCATGAGATGGGGCACGCCGTACATGGCTTATTATCAGATGTAACATACAGATCTCTTTCCGGTACTTCCGTTCTTTGGGACTTTGTCGAGCTTCCCTCTCAACTACAAGAAAATTGGTGTTACGAAAAAGAAATGCTAGATAGCTTCGCGGAGCATTACGAAACCGGAGATAAAATACCAAATGAACTGATTGATAAGCTACGCAGTTCCATGCACTTCATGGTTGGCTGGGCTGGCTTGCGCCAAATGGGTCTGGCTACATTGGATATGGCATGGCACACCGCCGATACCAGCGCAGTTGAAGATGTCGCAAAGTTTGAGGATGAAGCCCTAAAAGACACATCCCTATTCCCACGATTATCTGGCCCGACATCAACATCATTCGGACATATATTTGCCGGTGGATACAGCGCAGGATACTATAGTTACAAATGGGCAGAAGTATTAGATGCAGACACATTTGAACTATTCCTTGAAAAAGGCCTATATGATCAAGAAACCGCGCAAAGCTATAAGGAAAATATCCTAACAAAGGGAGGCAGTGAAAAGCCCGATTTGCTTTACAAACGTTTCCGTGGTCGTGATGCTGATCCTGATGCTCTACTACGTCGTGAAGGGTTATTGAATAAATAAATGACTGACAAACAACGTAAAATACCGTTGAAAGACTTACAAGCACCGGTATCAGAACCTAAAAGCAACATGAGAATAAACGGTATATCCAGCTTTATTCTCATCTTGTTAGGTTTAGTTATACTTTTTATAAGTCCGGCACCAGCATATTTATTATCATTATTACCTAACTCATACGTCGAAACAATATTTTCAGGGGTATATAAGGAATTGATAATAGATAATCTTGAGCTTCCTATTACCGATCCACAAAAAATTATAACTACCAAAGAATTCCCTTTGCTGGGTCGTGACACTGGCCTTTGCTTCTCCTTTTCTACACCTCTTGATAATAGCGAAAAAAAAATTGACGCAAAGATCCTTGAAAAAACCAAATACGGTGAGCCAATTGCCGAAATAATAGCAATTTCAAAAGATAAAACAGAATATCAACTAAATAAGGTTACTTCAGACCGTATAGATAACAAAATAATTGTCTGTCACAAGTTCAGCAAGAGATCAAGCATCATCCCTAACAACATAGAAAATGTTTATATACGACCTCTAACACCACTTACACCAGACAAGGTAGTGTGGCGTACGGTGAAAGATACTTACTAACGCTGGATTACAAACCTTTTAACACGTTAATAATATCCGCATTACCTTCTATTTCGGCCTCCTCCAATGGCGACGCGCCATCAGCATTCTTTAGATTAACCTGCGCCCCAAGACCGACAAGACCTTTAACCATCGCCAAATCGCCATTTTCTACTGCAATTAACAAAGCAGTGTCACCATGAGTTCCACGTATATTAATATCCGACCCTACCTTAACAAGGCGGCTCATTGCATCAACATGGCTCGCCTCTACTGCGCTATGAAGTGGGTATGCACCATCCTTGTCGCTTATATTTATATTCGCACCACGATTAACCAATAAGTCTATAGTACCAACATGGCCTTTCTTCGCAGCACTATGAAGCGGTGTTTCACCGAATGCGCTTTGTACGTTAATATTCGCTCCTGCTTCTAGCAAAACCTTAACCATCTCCTCATCACCACGTCTGGAGGCTTCATGCAACGGTGTATTCTCTCTACCCCCCCCCTGCAATTCAATATCCGCTCCCGCGGCAATTAACTCCTTAACAACGCCGACATTTTCACGTCCAGCAGCGCCGTGCAAAGGTGTGCTACCTTTAGCATTTATCAAATTAATTTTTGCACCTAAATTTATTAACTTTACAACAGCCTCAGCACTCTCCGCATTATGCAAAGGAGTTGACCCGTAAATATTTCTCGTATTAATAAATTTACCTGCACCTAATTCAATTAATCTATCTATTACAGCAGTTTTTCCACCTAATGCCGCACCATGCAATACAGTTTCATATTGTTTTGTTTTAACATCAATGAGCTTGTCAGAACCTGCAGCAACAAGAATTTCAAATATGTCCATATTACCCGTAACTGTAGATTCATATAAAGGTGTACGGCCGCGCATATCACTGGCTACTACATCTTCTTGTGCACCAAAATCAAGAAGCAAAGTAACCATCTCCGGGTTACTACCTTGCGCGGCATCGTGCAAAGGTGAACATCCAGATGATGTCTTCGCCAAAATATCACCGCCAGCACCAATTAACACACGCACCGGAGCCAGATTACCGCTCTTTACAGCCCAGTGCATGGGGACTGCCTTCAACGTATTTAATGAATTAACCTCAGCCCCAGCATCAATCAATAATCTAACAATATTTACATATGCATGCTTGGCCGCAGTATGAAGTGGAGTGCCATGCAATCCTTGCTGTTCCAGATCGGCACCATCATCAATGAACTTTTGTACTGCACCGATGTCTGCTGCCTCAACCGCATCATATAATGACGCGTAATTGCTAACCGCGACTGTGCTTTTAACAGATACACTCTCGGAGTGAGCATCGAAAACAGAATATCCCCCTGCAAACGAAGCCAAAAATGAAACACACAATAATGAATAACGCATAATCTAACTCCTAAAAAAGTAATATAAAATCAGTCGGCTTTACTATCACCACCGCCACTTGGAACAGATGACCTAGGTGCGCTGGCAGATGCATCGCCAACTTCTTCATGGCGAATTATTGGCTCACCGCGAAGCAAACCTTTGATCTCATCTCCTGACAGTAACTCATACTCCAACAACGCCTGCGCCAAGGTTTCAAAATCATCGGCATTGTCAGTTAAACACTTCATCGCGCGCTTATATGCATCATCAATAAGTACTTTTACTTCCTTATCAATCTCCGCTTCTTTTACAGATGAAATACGACGTTGCTGGTAACTATTTTGATCATCGCCATAATTGATCATACCTATCTTTTCACTAAGACCCCACTCCATAACCATGCCACGTGCAAGCGATGAAGCATATTGTATATCACTGGAAGCACCGCTTGTTACCTGATCTTTACCAAATTTAATTTCTTCAGCAGCCCGACCGCCCATTGTCATGGCCAAGTCCGCCTTCATTTTTGCAATAGAACGACTGTAACGATCCCCCTCAGGCAAGCTCATAACCATACCAAGCGCACGACCACGCGGAACGATAGTCGCCTTATGGATTGGATCACATTCCGGTTCGTTCAAAGATACAAGCGCATGTCCTGCTTCATGATAAGCGGTGAGCTTTTTCTCATCATCACTCATCGCCATAGAACGCCTTTCCGCGCCCATCATGACCTTATCTTTTGCATCTTCAAGATCATCCATACCAACAACACGTTTATTACGTCGCGCCGCCAGCAAGGCTGCTTCATTTATCAAGTTAGCCAATTCAGCACCGGAAAAACCAGGTGTTCCGCGTGCGATAACCGCCGCATCAACAGTGTTCGCCAAAGGTACTTTTTTCATATGAACTAACAATATTTTCTCACGACCAGTTACATCAGGTAAGGGAACACTGATCTGACGATCAAAACGCCCCGGGCGCAATAACGCAGGATCAAGAACATCAGGACGGTTTGTAGCAGCCAAGATAATAACACCTTGGTTTTCATCAAAACCATCCATTTCAACCAACATTTGGTTCAATGTTTGCTCACGTTCATCATTACCACCGCCATGGCCAGCACCACGATGACGACCAACCGCATCAATTTCATCTATAAAGATAATACAAGGTGCATTTTTCTTACCCTGCTCAAACATATCACGCACACGGCTTGCACCAACACCAACAAACATCTCAACAAAATCAGAACCTGAAATAGTAAAGAAAGGAACACCTGCCTCACCTGCAACAGCACGTGCGATCAATGTTTTACCAGTACCCGGAGATCCAACCAACAAAGCACCACGCGGTATTTTACCACCTAAACGTTGGAATTTTTGTGGATCTTTAAGGAAATCAACGATCTCTTCTAATTCTTGTTTTGCCTCATCAATACCTGCAACATCTTCAAAAGTTACCTTGCCTTGTTGTTCCGTCATCATCTTTGCACGTGAACGACCAAAACCCATGGCACCGCCACCGCCCTTACCATTCATCTGGCGCATAATGAATAACCAAAACCCGATTAACAACAATATCGGCGCAAAATTCATCAGTATGTAGCCCAAGCTCATCTTAGGTGGATCAGGTTCAGCCGCCTTAATTTTAACCTGAGTTCCGGCAAGACGATCAACGATATTTTCCTCTGGCGGTACTTTAGATATAAACACACGTTCATCACCTGAATAAACGCCTTCTAAATTATCACCTTTAATCACTATCTCTGAAACACCACCTGATTTAGCGCTGGCCATAAATTCACTATAACTGATTTCAGCCTCTGCCTTTACTGCCTTTTGTTGAGACTCATTTGCGATGTTTAGCAATACCAAAACCACAAGGAATATGCCCAACCAAAACACTAAATTACGATTAATATTATTCACGTTTTTCTGCCCTATAAATTACTTGTGTGCCAACGGCGACAACACAAAGAAATATTCTATACCTCTAAGTATTTAACAATACTTTACCATCTTCGAAATTTAGACTATTTACACAAAGAAACAAAGCCCTTTGATTAAGTTTTACTCCAAAGATAAAATAAATTTATCATCCTTGGTTTTGCACTCAAAAATGATGCCACCTAATGTGCGTTTTCTAAAACTTTCTTGCACCACTAAATCTGCACATAGGTTTTCTACGCGTTCTAATCTCGCCCCATATCCGCTATCATTTTTTAATTCTGACATTGCGCGCAAGACTACACGTAAAACAATTTCCTCAGGATTGGAAATTAATGAAGATAATTTAAATACGATACAACTCGCATCAGATTCAAGAAAGCATTCATCATACGCACTATTACTCAACTGTTCCAATGCTTTACGTGCGCGAAAAAAACGCTTAGAAGCAACAAATAATCGCTTAGATGATAACCCCTCTTCGGCCAATAAATCACGAGATTTACGCAAGCGTACGCGTGCATAATTATCACAATAATTTGATGGGTCGTCTATAAATCCAACCCCACGATCATCGCAGAATGAAATCATATCCTCTTTCTTCAAACCCAGCATCGGGCGACAAAAGGTTATGTCTGCGCCCATATCTTGCGCAACAGACATGCAAGACAGACCGTCCAAACCACTGCCCTTTGACAGCCTAAACAAAAAGGTTTCCGCCTGATCATCAATATGATGCCCCAAAAATAATAAATTAATACCTCGTTCGCGCATATATTCCTTCATCAGGCTATAACGAGCCTCCCTCGCCTTCTCTTGAATACGTGCCTCAGGCGTGGTTTCGTGCGCCCATGTCAGAACATGGTGATATACATTAGGTAAATTACTTAATTGACGCGCAACATGTTGAACTTCATCCGCGCTCTCACGTCGTAATCCATGATCAACGCTCAACGCATATATAGTAACTGAGGGAACATCTTTAAAATACTCTGACAAAGCAAAACAAAGCGCCATACTATCCGCGCCACCGGAAACACCCACCGCAATATTACCGTCTATATCAGGAAAGTGATTGGACATAGAATCAGAAAAATCCCCAATAAATGATGAGGGGTTTTTCTTGTTATTCTGATTGCTATTAACATCTGCCATAATCGAGATACAATTATCACCTAAATATTTAATATGCAACTCATTGAAATTATTGAACTGATCAATGACAATTTAAAAATGTAAGCAGCAACAAGCGCCGCTTACATTAATTATAATCATATTCAGCGGCAGTTAATGCGCTTCATTTCTGTGCTTGCACGCTTTAGAACAGATACGGATGAATTTGCGTAGTCTTTTTTCAATTGCTTATACGCAATACACGCATCATCGGTCTTACCCATTCCCGTCAAAGCCATACCAAGTTTTAACAAGTTACTTGCCGCTTTAGGGCCTTTAGGAAATTTTTGGTATCCTTCTGCAAAAATTCGTGCAGATTTTTCATATCCACCACGAACATAAAACGTCTCACCATACCAATATTTAGCATTAGAAACTAAAGGGTGGTTTGGATATTCTGTCATAAATTTGGCAAATTCAACTTCCGCGCGGTTAAAATCACGCGCCTTGATAAAGGAATACGCATAATCATACGCACGCGGCGCAGCATCGGACGACGCCGAAACACTACCTGTGCTTTGTGACTTATTTATCGTACCCAAAGACTGTTGAGAACCTGAAGGCGGTTGATAGGTAAATGATGATGGTTTCTTATCCGGTTTAGAAGTAGCCACAACCGTAGAATCGTATTTACTAGGCTGATAAGGCTGTGCAACAGATGGATTATTCACTGATCCATTAGATACAGCAGTATTATTACCAGCATCTCTAATACGCATTTCAAGGTCACCAACACGTTTGGCCAGTTCGTCTTGTAAACGCCTTATCTTATAATTCTGCTCTTCCACTTGACCGGTTAATCGGCGTATTTCTTTCTCCAGTTGCTGAAACCTAACCTCAGCCGCAGCCGCATTAGATGCATCATAAGACTGAGCCTGCAATGATGCAGGCTCCGCCACTATACTGGCAACGGCAATTAAACTAAAAGCAGATGCACATAAAAGTGTGTTTTTAAGATTATTAACAATCATTCTATTATTGAACCTTTGTTACGCCTCGACGATTTTGTGACCAAGCCATGTCATTTGCACCAGGTACAGCAGGACGTTCTTTACCGTAACTAATTGTCGCAACACGTGAAGGACTAACCCCTAATGCAACAAGATAGTTTTTAACAGCATTCGCACGACGTTCACCCAAAGCAAGGTTAAATTCACGTGTACCACGCTCATCCGCGTGCCCTTCGATACTTACGACAAGACTGGAATACTGACCAAGCCAAACTGCTTGATTTTCCAATGTCGTACGCGCCGCAGCAGTCAAATCAGAACTATTAGTTTCAAAGAAAATTCTATCACCAACATTTACAACCAAGTCTGCCTGAGTACCAGGGGCAGGACCGTTATCCGCATAAACATCAACTTCATCGACGATCACACCGTCATTCATTCCGGTTTCAATACCGCCTTTATCCGCGTTGCCTGTACACGCGCTTACCATAAACAGGGCTGAAAAAATCATAAAATACCGAGCGAACATAAAAAGTCTTCCCTTCGTAAACTCTAAAAAAACATACAAACCCATATACAAATAGATTCGTAAAACAATAACTAAGATTCATAAGCCCTTATTGTGATGCATGCAAGATATTCAATATAAACGGGAACAAATTTCAGTGCAGAAACCGCTACAGATCCCCCAATAATTCAACAAGTAATAACCTAGCCTCTTCACGGTCATAATGATTAGGTGCACAATCTATGTATTTATTCAAACACTCTGCTGCGTTAACCGAATTACCCAAACGCGCGTAAAGCACGCCAGCATCCAACAACAAACGGTATTCATCGGGTGAAATTGCCATCATGCGCAGTATCATATCCAATGCACTTGCATAATCCCCCATCGCGATACGTCTGTGCTTTAAATGATTACAAAGATTAACAACCGTATCTACCGCACCTAGCCCGTCAAAATAATCTGTGGATAGTTCTGCATCACCCCCCATATTATCCTTAACTATCTCACGCAGATCATGAGCCGCCAAGACTTTACACTGCTGAGATGGTGAAAAAATCATACGTTGGCCTTCATACTCTAACCTGCAAAGGAATAATCCGGGAAAGTTTACCCCCTCAACAAACCATCCTAAGCTGCGCGCGGCGTGTATATACAAAACACATAGAGCCGTCGGACAGCCCTTTGCGCGATCAATCACCCGCATAATATCCGCACTTTCCAACATTTCATATTCCGCATCATCAACACGGTAATCGTAAATATCTGAGAGAACATGCTTGAGCGCAGCCAGCCTAACACCCGCATCATCAGGCGCACCGTCAGATACCAACAAATCATATCGTTCTGATACTTTGTTACTGATTTTTGTAAAATGCGTGGCATAGCGATCAACACTGACGCCCTTGTGATCGGGGGATACCATGGACAAAATCAAATCCCCCAGATCAATATCACCATCATCTCTGTTGGCATATTTCTTTAGAGAATCTATATGTTTGGTATCTATGGCCATTACATCCTTAATACTAACAAATTTTAATAGGAACCACCCTGATTCCACTGAATAGGTTGCCCCGTAGCAGCCCCAGCTTGGCCGGAGTTATTAGAATTATATGATTCTGATCCATTTTGACCATTCGATACAGGCGCATATTCAGGCGACCCGACCAACTTAACGTAACTAACAACCTGTTTAACATTTTCTATCGTTCTTGCACGTTCAATCACCTGATTAAGCTCTGCTTGATTTTGCGCAAATCCCATCAAATAAACGCTGCCCTGAACAGTATCTATGGAGTAATTAATAGACTCAACTTCACTAGCCATAACCAACGCAGCACGTAAGCGCGTGGATATCCAAGAATCCTTTGCATAACCAACGATACCTTCGCTTTTTGCCACTTTTATTTCATTTATGACTTGTACAACGCCTTTTGGTTGCCACGCCATACGAACTGCTTCAACGCGGTGTTCTGGGTCTTGAACTACACCTGTAATTAACACACGACCTTGATTAATTGTAAGATCAAGTTTGGTAAAAATACTTATGTTATGGCGAAACCAAAGATCATTAATTTCTGTTTGAATACGTAGATCACTTGCCGCACGGGATATACCGCCCTCTTGAACTGCCGCCGTTCCTACACCAACACCGACCCCAGTTGCCACAGCAGTACAGGAAGAAAGTATAAGACCAGTTGCGGCCAAACATAGCATAGCATTACGTTTCATAGAAAAAATCCTCAAATTTGAATATCAACATTCGAATCACTAGAGTCGAATAAAGACATTATGAACGCGCTTCCCATGCATTGTCCAGATGTGTAATACTCAATTTATCGTCATTTGAGTAACTAATTGCCACCACATCAAACCGCATGTTGTAATTCGTGTAATCAGGGTTATTTGATAAAAATAACAGGGCAGTGTTTTCTATCCTTTTTTGCGATTTCGCCGTTACAGATTCCAATGCTTCGTGAACGGTTTTACGCATTTTCACTTCCACAAAGCACAGAACCCGATCCTTTATTGCTATAATATCTATTTCACCAAACTTAGATTTATAACGTTCATGCAGGATTTCATAACCATCTTCTTCAAGATACGATTTAGCGGCCCCTTCCGCGCGTATGCCGCGTGCGTAATTAGTATCTGATTGTGTCATGTTATTCTTTACTGATTTGCAAAGCTATATCGTATAGGTCATTCTTTTTTCTTCCGACCTTTTCTGCTACGAACGCCGCTGCATCTTTAGTTCTCATTGATTTCAGTGCGTCACGTATCATATCAAAAACTTCATCGTCCGTAATTTCCACATCCTCTGGCGGTGATATAACCAAAACAATCTCACCACGCGGTAACCCTTCTTTTTCATAGTGCGAACATAAATCGGATGGTGATCCCTTACGCACCTCCTCATATAGCTTAGTGATTTCCCGCACCACAGCCACCTCTCGTACACCAAGCGCACTATCAATGTCCTGTAAAGAAGCCAACAATCGCGGAGCGGTTTCAAACGCAATAAGCGTTCCTGGTACTTCACACCATTGTGACAACAACTTTTTCCTCGCGTTAGTTTTATGAGGTAAAAACCCAATAAAGCAAAATCTATCACTGGGAAGTCCAGATATCTGCAATGCTGCTAATGGTGCGCTAGCCCCCGGAATGGTCGTCACATATACTCCGCCCTCCTCACAATCACGCACAAGTTTATAACCAGGATCAGAAATTAACGGCATCCCCGCATCACTGACCAAGGCAACGACCTGACCGCCCTTAACCTGATCAACAATGTATTGCCTACGCGCATCATCACTATGGTCATTATAAGGGCATAACTTACCCTTAATTTGATATGCGTTCAGTAACTTTCTGGTTACCCTTGTATCCTCACACATTATGACATCACAATTGCGCAAAACTTCTAATGCACGCAAAGAAATATCACGTAAATTACCTATGGGTGTGGCGACAACATAAAGCCCACTTTTTAAATGAACACTTGCCTCTGGATTTTCAGTTACTTTTTCTATATCGTCCATAATCATAATCGACATCGTTATTTTAATTTTGAAGAGAGTAGCAGACTCATGCGCGAATTACACACCGGATTACGTTTTTATTCCAGATTACCCCTATTTTGCGTAATGTTATCATCTTTGATACTAAGCGGATGCTTATCATCCGGTGGTTCAAACACCCAGCCATGGAAAAATACAAACGTCACAAGCACACAAGTCGCCGCGCAAACACCAAACAATATATCCGTTGCCCCCGTAGAACAACAGAGCTTAAGCGCGCAAAATCAAGATAACATAAATGGTTTAGCACCTGTTAAAGTTGCCATTCTACTACCCCTAAGCGGCCAGCACTCAAAGCTTGGTCAATCAATGCTTAAGGCCGCACAAATAGCGCTATTCGATGTTGGATATGATAACTTTGAAATACTGCCAAAAGATACAAAAGGCACACCTGACGGTGCAAGAGAAGCAGCAAGAAACGCCCTTAAAGATGGAGCGAAACTTGTTTTAGGGCCTGTGTTTTCGTCATCCGTGAAGACTGCACGCCAAGTAACACAAAGCGCCAACGTAAACATGATTGCTTTCTCAACAGACTGGACACTGGCAAACAGCAAAACATTTCTGATCGGATTCCTGCCATTTGACCAAGTTGCGCGAGTTGTAAATTACGCAAGTCACGCAGGATATAATCGTATTGGGGTATTAAGCCCAAGAAACAGCTATGGTAACGGTGTTGTATCCGCGTACCAAACCATTTCACAACAAAACTCTATACACACATCGCGTGTTGAACGCTTCGCACCAAAGGGCAACGACCTTGGCCCCGTAATGAAATCTTTTTCAGACTACGATGCTCGTAAAGCAAGTGGCAGCGTCCATGGAGCCCCCTTTGATGCCGTATTGATGCCTGTAGGTGGTCCAATTGCCCGACAAGTAGGAAGCTTCCTAGACCACTATGACCTACCAACCGATAAGGTAAAAAGGCTGGGTACAGGGTTAATGGATGACGCGTCACTTGCACGTGATAAATCAATGAACGGCACATGGTTTGCCGCCCCTACCCCTGCATCACGCATTAAATTTGAGCGCAGATATAAAGGCGTATACAACACAACGCCGCCACGCATTGCATCCCTTGCCTATGACGCAACGGCACTCGCGGCAAGTTTGGCACGCAGTGGCCTGCAACACAATAATCGCCCCGCATACAATCACTCATCAATAACGAATCCAAACGGATTTGCCGGTATAGACGGTATATTCAGATTTCGCCCTGATGGCATAGTGGAAAGAGGCCTTGCAGTACTTGAATATAAAAATGGATCTATAGTCGTAATAGACGAAGCGCCAAAAACATTCCAGAAACAGGCCTTTTAATCTAAACTGTTATTTCCCAACGTTTCAGATATGAAATCAATCTCATCCTTATCTAATATGGGCTGTGTGTCCTTACGATCAGATGATAAGGATCGTATAATTGACTTTGCTTTTTTCTGATCGTCTTCAGGCATATTAGATATCTCCCCGAACAGTTCCGTTACCTTTTGCGTCCATTCATCCAAATTTTTTGACATGTTAACCACCCTAATAGATTTAATAAAAAAAATTCCAACAAGTTAATAATCGATATTATTGCTTTAAAAAGCAACTTGTTTTAAAAACATTACATGAACATTGGCAAAAACAATAAAATCACAGCATCCATTGCCTTATTCGCCATATTTTTATCCTTTATGGCGCAGATTACACCCTTATGGGTGAAAAGCATTGATGGGCAACCCATAATTATATGTAGCTCACTGGGCGAAAAAACAATATTCCTAGATCAAAATGGTGAACAGACTCCCACCCCCGTTGAGATAAACAGCCATTGCCAAATGTGCTTAACCTCAACACCAGATTACATAGCGCCGATTACTGAAACATTTGTTACTTCACTATATTACGTCCTAGAACACACAAAGTTCAGCAACGGTCAAACACCATTGCATGGCCGTTTATCAGCAAAAATAAATTCTCCCCGCGCGCCACCGCACCAAGCCCTCTCATAAATTCACTATACAAATTTTATTACATAGGATGAAGAGAACGCACCTGTAGATACAGGAATGCACCGTCATCTATGGCAAACACCAAAGGAATATGAAAATGAATAACCTAACAAAAGTCAGTCTAATGGCGGCGACAATAATGTGCACATCATCACTAAACTCATATGCGCAGGATATACACTTACAACACAATAACCACCAAGATCACAGCCAACATAACGGCCATCAACATAGCGATGCCCCTGCCACACCAATCAGCATCATGGGTGACCACGTACATAATAAAGGCGAGTGGATGGTGTCTTACAAATTTAAACACATGAAAATGGACGGTAACCGCAGGGGAACAAGTTCCATATCACCGTCGGAAATTGTAACCACACCTAACCCTAACGCTCCGCCTGCGACCTTACGCGTCGCTCCAACAGAAATGGATATGAATATGCACATGTTCGAAGCCATGTACGGAGTAACCGATAATCTGACATTAATGGCAATGGCAATGTATATGAAAAACGAAATGAAACATATTACATTTGCAGGAATGTCAGGCACAACAGAATTAGGGCGCTTTACAACCAGATCAAGTGGATGGGGCGATACTTCACTAACTGGGATATACAATCTGTACGAAGACAACAACCACAATATCAATATACAACTGGGCATCAGCGCACCTACCGGATCAATCAAAGAAAGGGATAGCATATTATCACCCGCCAACACCACACCCACATTGCGCCTACCCTATGCCATGCAATTAGGATCAGGGACGTGGGATGCTTTAAGCGGTATAACATACACAGGCCACACAAATAAATGGTCATGGGGCGCGCAATACAAAAACATCATCAGGCTAGAGGACGAAAACTCCCAAGGTTACCGCCTAGGTGACAGCCACACCTTAACAGGATGGGGAGGATACAAAGCATCCAAGAACATCACAATAAATACACTGGCCAGCTTTGAAAAAACCGGAAAGATAAAAGGATCTGATGCCAATATCACCGCTCCTGTACAAACCGCTAATCCTGATAATTACGGTGGCAAAACAATAGAGCTCGGCGCTGGATTTACCTATTCATTCGATACACCAACACTAAAGGGCTTAGAACTGGGCGTAGAAGCACGCATACCAGTATACCAGAACCTAAACGGTATACAAATGGAACGCGATTGGAACGTGGCTACGGCACTAACATACCGCTTCTAAAGTGATATAAAACTTAACACAACCGATTCGCCCACATAAAGGCGGATCGGTATAAAATCATAAAACTACATAAACGATTTGGTGCGGTTCAAAGAATAAATGATAATCATATCGTGTAAGCTAACCTCACAAACAACTAAAACTAAACAGTTTTATAAATGTGATACGCAATCGACAAAAAAACCATTTACCCCCTTGCAAAAACCAAAAAAATAAGGCATATCTGTCTTATCTAAATACGACACGATAAGTTTTCATATCATTCTTGAGCCGACACACGTTCGAGCACAAAGGGAGAGCATCATGGAGAGTACAGCCGTTAAAAAAGGCCGTCCACGCAGTGAAAAATCGCGCAAAGCGATATTAAACGCAACAAACAAACTTTTGCTTCAGACATCTGTGCAAGAGTTAAGCATTGAATCCATTGCAAAAAAGGCAAAAGTTGGAAAGACTACAATTTACCGTTGGTGGCCAAATAAAACCGCCGTTGTTATGGACGCGCTTGCAAGCCAACCGGGAATGCAAACCCCATTACCCACGGCAAGCAGCCATAAAGAAGCTATAACAATGCAGTTAGACAAGCTTATACGCTTGGTCGACAGTAATAATGGCCAAACTATAGCACAGCTATTCAGCGAAGCTCAGGCAAGCGAGGTTTCACTAGAGATTTTCAAAGATAATTTATTAGAGCCCCTGATGGATGCAATACGTTACAGCATCGAAGAAGGACAGAAAAATGGTGAATTCCGTGATGATATCAACGTTTCACTATCAGCAGACATGCTTTGCGGCCCTATATTCTTCCGCCTAATGGCACATCCAAAAGATTTAACGGATGCGTTCAGAGAGGCTTACCCCGACGAAGCCATAAAAATACTAGCTCCGGAGAATGCTAACTAATTCCCTTCGACGGGCATACCGATTAAAAGTAGAGTAAAGTAGAAAATAAAAGAGAGTAAGGATGCATATCCTGCTCTCTTTTTATATTTCAACAACCTCATGAGTTATCAAAACTCACCTCAGTTTGATCCCATAGAGACTGGCATAACTCGTTTTTGCTATCCTCAGAATAATCACCATCCATCACCCAATCAGCAAGAGGTTTTGTCACATCAGGATATTTAATTTGGGCCGCAACATCATCCAACAAGAACCCTTTAAGAGCCTTACTATCCAGCCCATCCATAACATGTGCAGCGCCAAGATCCTTTAACGCCATAACATTAGATGCCTGCTCTGGGTGACCGCTCAACGGGTGAAGCAATAGCTTCTTACCTAAATGAAGAGCTTCGGATGATGTCATAAAACCAGCACCAGTTATAACCCCTTCACAATCATAAAAATCACGCCTAAACCCTTCCCTTTCAATTGGGTTGAGGGTCAGGTTACCAACCACCTCTTTTTTGTTCACGTGCTTTGAATACACATGAAAATCGTACCCCCCTCTGGCAACAAGAAGTCTTTAATATGATTAATATCATCAAAGCCCAAGTAAACCAGTATCTTACCCTTAATAGGATCTCCACCAGACAGATCACCGACGAATGGCGGCAATATACCGTCTTGGCCAAAGTGATGAAAATGCATTCCAAGGCGAGTTTTCGCACGCGCCAAGCTTTGCGCATTATTCATCAAAAGACTAGGAACTTTGGGAACATCCTTTTCGAACGAATACTGATTATCAATACCAATGGAAGGCTTGTGCGATCCTGATAAAAAGTTTTGTAAACGCGTACTCCACGCGGAAATAGGTTCAAAATCAGTTATGATCACATCGTAAGGATTTAAATCCATAGTCATAACATCCCTTGCAAGACGTGGCAAAGCCATCACATTTTGCGCAACCGTTTTAAACATATCAACTTGCGCGCCATCAACTGATCGCGCATACCCTTTGCGATGCATAACATCTGAGAAGACATTACCATCAACATTACTTAAAGCACTAGAACCTAAAAAAGCGTAGTTACACTCGCACCCCGAGCCTCTAACTCAGGGATAAGTGCAGCCGCACGCGCAATATGGCCGTTCCCATCAGATGAAACACCATACAAAATCCTTAACGAACTACCATCGTCAGACACTTTAAATCAACCTCGTGTAAAATATTAGCTTTTAATATTATACCATAATATAAACTTATGCAAAAAAACACATGCGTAACAAACAGCATTTGGCACAAAGTGCAAAATCGCGTAACATCTTTCACATGATTGAAAATATTGAAAATACCGACCCGATAGAACTATGGAACAATGCCGTGTCGTGGTGTGCGGGATATTTACTACAGGCAAACACACTTTACCAAGGTATAATAATTGCAATATCATTTATCTTTGGTATCGCCCTATATCGAATATTACGCAAGCCAACGCAAGACGCAATTGACAATGCCGATATTCCATATCGTGCAAAAAAGATTACCCACAATATAAGAAAGCTATTATTCCCCCTCATAACTCTGGCCGTCCTTTTCTTTATTACACGAATTGCCAGTTCCGACATGGTTGGTGTTGATGTATCACTGGTTAACGGAATGATGAAGGTACTTCTAGCATGGATAGTCATCAGAATAATCGTGCAATTCATAGACAATAATGTTGTGCGAAACATATTCGCAACCGCCATTTGGTGTGTGGCCGCATTAAGTATATTTGGCATGCTGGGGGCAGCAACACAAACATTAGATGCCATCGGTTTTTCGGTAGGAGACGTTAGATTATCCGCACTAGCCGTCATTAAAAGCGCCTTCTATCTATTTGCTTTACTTTACTTTGCTACGTTTATCTCATCCTTTGCGGAACGACGCGTTTTACAGTCAAAAGGACTGACTAGGTCATCCCAAGTCTTGATATCAAAGATAATAAGAGTTGCGCTAATCGTCTTTGCATTATTGATTGGAATAACAAGTTCAGGAATTGATTTATCCCTATTTGCCGTATTCGGTGGTGCTATCGGTCTTGGTATCGGTTTTGGTTTACAAAAAGGCATCTCCAACCTGTTCTCCGGTATATTGCTGTTAGTAGACAGATCGATCAAACCCGGAGACGTTATAGAATTAGAAAACGGAACATTTGGTTGGGTTAACCGCATGGCCGCGCGTTACACAGAAATTGTTACCCGAGACAATAAATCATTCCTAATTCCTAACGAAGAATTCATAACCCAGCGCGTTGTGAACTGGAGTCACGGCAACTCCCTAATCAGGTTAGAGGTCGTATTCGGGGTACATTACAAATCAAATCCACATGATGTCATCGCATTGGCCGTTGGAGCAGCACAGAAAGCTCATGACAGAATATGCTCTGACCCATCTCCAGTTTGCCATTTAACAGAATTTGGCGATAGCTCACTTAACTTTAAACTACGTTTTTGGATTAAGGATGCGGAAAAAGGTGTAACAAATATGCGTGGCGCAGTTATGTTGTCAGTTTGGGATGCCTTCAAGGAAAATAACGTTGAAATACCCTATCCTCACCGTGAAGTGTTCATTAACAATCAATCTTAATAGATAAACAGCAACTAAGCGGGAATATCTACGGCAACACGCTTATCGCGCAATGGCCTAACAATTGTAATGCATTCGTCATAAATTGGATGGGATTTATATCGCGCCAACGCCGCTTCGTCAGGAAATTCACCGTAAACAACAACATCGATATCATTGGCAATCTGGTCAAGCTTTGAGTTTTTAGTAACACTCAACAACCAGTTACCCTCAATACCCTCCAGCATCTTTAAACCCTGATAAATACCATCTACATTATCCGGCTGCTTCGCACTGAACATCACAATATGTCTAATCATATAACTTACCAATCAATCTTTGCACCGGGAAGAGCAACAACTAAACCGTCTAATTCTTTGCTCATACGTATTTGACAGCCAAGACGAGAATGATCGTTTATATCGAACGCTAGGTCCAACATATCTTCTTCCTCTTCTGTCTTTTCATTATCTTGACCCGCAACACGTTCCGCCCATTCAGGATGAACATATACATGACATGTTGCACAAGCCATAGAACCGCCGCACGCACCTTCAATCACATCATAAGGAACATCGCGCAATATCTCCATCAATGACCAACCATCTTCTGCTTCCACATCCTTTTTAGAACCATCAGTTTGAATAACCGTTATTGTTGACATATTAAAATCCTCACAATGTTTACACTATCCGTCGTTAACCGACATTTATACGACTATATATTTTTTTCCACGCAACTAAGAACGCGTCAATATCGTCCCCCTTCGTAGCCCAGCCAAGAGAAACACGCAAGGCACTTGATGCAATTTCCGCGCTTTGCCCCATAGCTTTTAACGTTACACTTGGCTTCACACTACCGCTGGAGCATGCAGAGCCATTACTAACTGCTATACCTTCCAGATCCAGAGCCATCAACATGCTTTGCGCATTTGCCCCTGCCAAAGAAAAAAAACTGGTATTAGCAACTCGCGGCACATTATTAGAATGAATAACAATGTTAGGTGAAATATTTTTAAGCTCCAGCTCCATTCTATCGCGCAGTAATTCCAATTTTTTATATTCTGATATTCCTGACAAAGACACCTTGCACGCCTCTCCAAACCCTGCGATTCCTGCAACATTTTCAGTTCCTGCGCGTGTTGACTTCTCCTGACCACCACCAAATAGTAACTTTGGTGTTTGACCACACAACCCAAGAACCAGCGCACCCACACCTTGCGGCCCACCTATTTTATGCGAAGAAATGGTTAAAAAATCCACACCTGCCGCCTTCATATCAACGGGAATACGCCCAACAGCCTGCGTCGCATCACAATGAAACAACGCTCCATTACGGTGCGCCAACGAACTTAATGCCGAAATATCTTGAATAACGCCTGTTTCATTATTCACTGCCATACAAGATAGCAATGAAACTTTGTCATTACCGTTAAGAATTCCCTCTAATACGACAAGGTCAACAAGGCCATCACCATTAACAGGAACACATCTTATGCGCGCAGGATTTTCAAGCCCTTCTAAGACCGATGGATGCTCAATCGCCGAAACCAGAATAATCTCATCAGGGTAAGTATCGCAAAAATGACGAAGAACAGTGTTATTACCTTCAGTAGCACCACTATTAAAGATAACCTGATTTGTATCCGCCCCCACCAATTTAGAAACATGACGGCGCGCATCTTCCACTATTTTTCTTCCGTGCCTGCCGTAAGCATGAACAGCAGACGCATTATATGCACCCCCCTGATCCTTTAAAACACCCTCCATCACAGACCATACATCAGGATGCAATGGTGCGCTGGCATTATAATCTAGGTAAACACTCTTCATATCGGCCTCTATCATAGTGATTCTGTAAAAAAATCATATAACTCAATTTTACAGACAACCATTATCCACATTGTTTTTCAATAGCTTATAAGAATTTTATGGACTTATTTTGAATACTCTAATATATAACAGGAACAATTTAGATGAAGCAACAACACTTTGCGGCAACATCTTGTTTAATAATTGTAATTGAAACCATAGTTCAAATAAGAAGAGGTTATGAATGCCCGAAGTCATTCTCACAGGACCAGCTGGTCGTCTTGAAGGTCGCTACACACACTCAAAAACAAAAGATGCACCACTTGCATTAATACTACACCCAAATCCGCAGCATGGCGGAACAATGAATAACAAGATAACAAACGCCCTATTTCAGGCGCATGTTGACCGTGGATTTTCCACATTACGATTTAACTTCCGTGGTGTTGGCCGCTCCCAAGGTGTTTATGACGAAGGTGAAGGCGAGTTGAGCGATGCAGCAGCCGCGCTTGATTGGATGATGGAAATAAACCCTAACACACCATATGTATGGGTTGCCGGCTTCTCTTTTGGTGCATGGATTGGTATGCAATTGCTTATGCGTCGCCCGGAAATAGAAGGCTTTATATCCGTTGCCCCACCTGCGCACACTGAAGATTTCGCATTTTTAGCACCTTGCCCGACATCAGGTCTGGTTTTACATGGTGAGCGTGATGACATCATCCCACGCCCTGCCGTTGATGATTTCGTGGAAAAACTTCACATGCAAAAAGGCATTGATATTGATTATCGTGTCCTTCCTGAGGCAAACCACTTCTTCCACAACAATCTGGATACAATGATTGACCATGTTCATGATCATATGAACAAAGCACAAGGCGGAAATAACGTGCCTGTAAAGATCGCCGCTTAATCACAGCGAATAAAAACAGATACAAAAAAAGCGGGCTAAATAGCTCGCTTTTCTTTTAATATCACAAGAAATAAATCTTAAAAGGAAGGCTCATCTTCCACAATTTGTGGCACAGACATTTTACCCAAATCAGGTTTAGTATCATCCCAGTTTTCCAACCATGTTTTCTCAGGAACAGATTGCTCTGGCGACTGAAAGCTTTGCGACAAAGCAACTGCGTCACCATCAACAACAGGGGAAGATACCGCTATCCCCTGATCCATTAGCCCCAAATCAGGCTTCACCCTATCCCACTCAGTCAACGCCAAATCATGATTCGATGTAACATCGGCACTCACATTCGCCATGTTAGTACTCAAGGACACCGGCTGTCCGCTTTTATCTTTAAATTCAACCATACTCATCACCATAAGTTTTTTATAAAAAATAATTCTACAATAGAAAGGCCTTATATATCGTTAAGACATTACAAAGCAAGAAAAAAGCACTCCTCCAGTTAACATATGGAGAAGCGCCATAAAGTAACCGTAAAAAACTAAGACAGCGCTCTTTCACCATCTAAAACCACAGCAACCGCATGAACAACCGAGGCAACACGAACTGAAGTTTGTATTTCGCTTGTTGTTAGGCCTGCTTTGCGCAATGCCGCTTCATGGCTGTCGATACACATACCACATCCATTAATCGCGGATACGGCCAGTGACCATAATTCAAAGTCAATCTTATCGACACCGGGGTTCGCAATAACATTCATGCGTAATTTTGCCTGTAATGTTTGATATTCCTTATTAGATGATAAATGAACAAATCGATAATAAATATTATTCATCGCCATAATAGCAGCAGCAGCCTTCGCACCATTAAATGCCTCATCGGACAAATGCTCCTTCGCCTCAGAGTTAATAGCCGCGATAACATCATCATTACCCGTGGCCAACGCAGACACTAGAAACGTACCCCAAAGGCGTTGAGGATTAAGAGTCTCATCACCCGCCAGAGATGAAAGGTTAAGCTTTATATCCTTTGCGTAGTCAGGGATACGTGATTTTAATTCTGAAACAGACATGTTTTTCTCCATTATTTAGGGATTTTAGATACAAAAAGGGCGGCATCAGCCAAGCAAAACACCGCCCATGATTTATTTTTTTAAAATTTATCGCTTACGCAGCGATCTTTGTTGCCTCTGCAGATACATCAATTGTATCACCGCCTGTTTGGCGATTACATGGACATAGCTCATCAGATTGAAGAGCATCCAAAATACGTAGAGTTTCCTTTGGGTTACGACCAACATTCAGACCATTAACTGAAACATGTTGAATAACGCCATCCGGATCAACAATAAACGTGGCACGTAGAGCAACACCTGCTTCTGCGTGACGAACACCAAGACCATCAATCAAAGATCCATTAGTATCCGCAAACGACCATTGACCAAGGCTTTTAAGGCCTTCATGCTCACGACGCCATGCTAGCTTACAAAATTCATTATCCGTAGAACCACCAAGAACAACTGCATCACGATCTGCAAATTCTTCATTCAGGTTTGCGAACTCAATAATTTCTGTTGGGCAAACGAATGTAAAATCTTTCGGGTAGAAGAAGAAAACTTTCCACTTACCTTCAAAGCTTTTTTCTGTGATTGCTTCAAACGCGCTTTCGCCGTTTTCTTCATGCACATTAAATCCGGGTTTTACGCCTGTAATTTCAAATTCAGGAACTTGATCACCAATACCGAGCATTATATTCTCTCCATTTGTTTAAGAACTCATTTTCTATGAAAAGAAGATTGCACAGATTCTTAACTAAAATCCAGCTCATAATACCACTAATTAATAGTGAAAAAATCACTACTAATAAAAATTAAAAATGTTACAATCAATATTATGATAAGACCTACCCTACGACAAATGGAATACCTAATTGCACTGGAAGATGAAAGATCTTTCAGTTCTGCCGCCGATATATGCAATGTCACGCAATCCACCTTAGGCGCAGGAATAAGAGAGCTAGAGAATATCCTTGACCAACCACTAGTCAATCGCGGGCAACGAAAAAATATAACCTTGACGACCTACGGTACTGAGGTATCTAGCGAGGCACGAAAAATATTAGAAGATACGGACAAACTAACCGCACGCGCAAAACATATGAAAGCCCCTATGTCAGGCCCATTACGTTTAGGTGTGATACCTACAATTGCCCCCTATTTTCTTCCTACTATTCTACCTACAATAAAGAAAAACTTCCCCGATCTGGAGCTGGAGCTACACGAAGACCTCAGCGACCGCCTGATAGAGCACATAAAAAAAGGTACATTGGACATGGTGTTGATGGCATTCCCGTTTGAAACACCTGACATGTCGCAAATGATTTTATTTAAAGAGCCCTTCCTGCTGGCCAGCCCAAAGGAACACACACCACACACAAAGCCACTGAATACAAGTGATATAGACCCATGCAGTTTACTACTTCTAGAAGATGGCCACTGCCTCAGCGACCACGCAATCACAGCATGCGGATTACAAAAACCATCTCAACGCAAAGCATATAGCGCAACATCACTACAGACCCTCATACA
The DNA here is from genome assembly GCA_050633325.1 of Alphaproteobacteria bacterium. Taxonomy (GTDB): domain Bacteria; phylum Pseudomonadota; class Alphaproteobacteria; order Micavibrionales; family Micavibrionaceae; genus UBA1672. Next base: position 85,617 of record JBOEGH010000010.1, on the reverse strand, counting down.
ATTAGTTGGTCACAATTACGGTATGACCTTGCTGCCACAGATGGCAATACATGGCTTACCAGACACAATATCCCTGACTGCTTTTAACGACCCAAAGCCCACACGTGACATAGGTCTGGCATGGAGACACGGCCACCCCAGACGCACTGAGTTTGAAACTTTGGGAAAAGCAATGATAAACAAGAAACCACACACCAAGGCATAGGAATGCATGGGATTTCCTTGCTTTTCGTTCTATTTTTTTGTAAATTAGGTGAGATAAGGTGATATAATTCACCGCATATACGTATAAAACGGGTGAAATATGAGCAACGTATTACTAATAGTAAATCACGTACAAGACGGATATCTTAACCAAAATAATCCGGACGATGTTGCTTTACGTCAAAAAATCCTAGATTTCGTTGAGGAAGCAAGACCTCATGTTGATAAAGTCGCATGGTCTTACGCAATGAAGAACAGTCCGCAAGGACTTCCGTTCAACCTTGCAAAAGAACGCGCAGAAACCTTTCAAAGCGATGATGCAACACTAACAAATAATGACGGTAAGGGGCTTGATTCTAACTTCCTGCAAAAAGTTTACGATGAAAAACCCGATCACGTAATACTGGTTGGTGTTTACTTCGAAGCGTGCAGCGCCGCCACAGCCACAAATATAAAACAGAATTTAGGCGTAGAAGTCTCAGTCCCAATGGACGTGACAAATCCTGCTGAAGCCCCTTTTGAAGACTACTATAACAAAGTTACCACGGAACTGGATGAAATTGGCATTGATGTAAAAAGCACTTCATCAGAGCTGTTAGAGCAAATAAAATCTCAACAAGCGCACAACCAAAGCCTTGACAACAACCAAACAATGACAGAAGACAACAACAACACATTGTCACAATAATAAAGACACACAAAATGACACAAGATCACACACAAAACACATTTAAAGTGGCGGCTATGTACCGCTTTGTTTCCATTGATGATATCACTGCATTGCGCCAAGAAATATACGAATTTGCTGATAAGAACACGCCAAGCATATGCGGAACTTTACTGCTCGCACCCGAAGGCATAAACGGTACTATCGCCTCCTCCTGCGCTGATATGGATAAAATTATAGACTTCCTAGATCAAAAGCTAGGTATACGTAGCGGCGGCACAGCATGTGAATTAAAATTTTCTCACGCGTCAAAACAACCATTCAACAGATTTAAAGTACGCCCAAAGAAAGAGTTAATAACACTCAGAAAACCAGAAGCAGATCCGACAAAACAAGTTGGCGAATATGTTGAACCCAAAGACTGGAACGCATTAATCAGCGACCCTGACGTTATTCTGATCGACACAAGAAATGATTACGAAACAAAGGTCGGCATGTTCGAAGGAACAATTGATCCGGACCTCAAAATTTTCACAGAATTCCCTGAATGGGTTGAAAAAAATCTGGATGCAACAAAAGACAAAAAAGTTGCAATGTTTTGCACAGGTGGCATCCGCTGTGAAAAAGCCAGCTCGTATATGCTTGCCCACGGATTTGAAAATGTTTACCACCTAAAAGGCGGTATATTAGAATATCTGGAAACAATACCGGCAGAAGAAAGCAAATGGGATGGAGACTGCTTTGTCTTTGACCACCGTGTATCAGTGGGTAACGGCCTAAAAGAAGGTGATTGGAGCGTTTGTCACGCATGCCGTGAACCCCTATCAGCCGCGGAAGTATTACGCCCTGAATACGATAAAGGCATATCTTGCCACAACTGTATTTCAACATTAACGCCTGAACGTGAAAAAGCGCTACGCGCTCGTCAAGCTCACTATAGCGAACGTCACAGTGAACAATAAGAAACCACCCAAATCACAGTACAGCTTCCAACAACTCGTTAACGACATTAAAGATAACGGGGACATAACCCAATCATTTTCAGAAAATGCACGATCGGTACACACCCTTATCGCGTATGAGGCCGCACATAACCTGAACCACTACTATGAATATGCAAGCATCTTTACCGACAATGAAAGTGACGCATTAGATATGGTACAACAGGCATTCACTAAAGCACTGGAAAATCCCGATAATTTTGCCGGATATATTAATACCAACAAAGACCCGAAATTAATAATTCTAAGCAATATAGAAGAGCACCTAGAAACACAAAGCAATACCCTTTATGCCGTTACACAATCAGTTCTGGAAAACATCGCGCCTATACAGCAACATACAAAAGGTGAAATAGAGCATTTAAAGAATATACAAACGCAAATTGCTAAATCACTGTCCGAGCTATCGGATGAAGAGGAAGTGGCCGCAATACGTTACATGTCAGATACGGATAATGAAGATTTACCTCAATTCTTAAAAGATAAGCTTTTGGAGAATGATGAGTTACGTAACTTGCATTTCGACGGCACCACACCAAACAAACATGACATATAGCTGAACAAATTAACAAGCTCCATACAGAAACGGTCAAAATTGGACAGTATAAACTTAACCACACAACGCACTGATATAACAATTTAAAATGAACAACGTACACCCTATACTTTACTCATTCAGGCGCTGCCCTTATGCAATGAGGGCAAGAATGGGACTGGCCGGAGCACAAATCACATATGAGCACCGAGAAATAATACTCCGTAACAAGCCCGCACATATGCTTAAAATATCACCAAAAGGAACTGTGCCTGTATTAATGATCCCCACCGGTGAAATCATAGATGAGAGCCTGGATATAATGTTATGGGCATTAAAGCAAAACGATCCGCACAAATGGCTACATAACTTACAAGAACATTCCATCGACCTCATAAACCGCAACGACACAACGTTCAAGGCATTACTTGATCGATATAAGTATCCAAACAGATTCCCCGATGAGGATTGCAGCAACGCACGCAACGATGCAATGAGCATCATAAAAGACTTGGAAACAAGAATAAAAAAGAACGGATCAATACACAGCAACAAAACAACCATTGCCGATATCGCAATATTCCCATTTATAAGGCAGTTTGCACATGTCGATCGCGACTGGTTTTACGACCAAAAACTACCCTCAACTCACGAATGGCTTAACACCCACCTGGAAAGTGAACTATTCAAAAACACAATGTCTAAACACCCATTATGGGAGGAATAGGCCCAACCAAAACAATATAATTAACACAGACAAAACAACAAGTTAACAGAAGTACTCTATTACGATACACAAGGTATGTGATTAGCCATTAACAGCCAATAATGACAGCACCATTATTATCTAATTTTGTTTACCATCCCTGTCACTGCGATCTTTCCATCTACCTTTACGGCCATGCTTTCCCAAAACTGTAGATGCAAATTTATGCGCCAATGCCTCACGATCGGGTTGTGATAATTTAGAACCCAAATCCTTAAAAGTCTCCAACTTATAATCAGATATTTTAACACCTAATTGTTGCAACCCTCGCGCAGCAGCATCATAAGCAACAGGATCAAACTCTTCCGCAGAGAACACATCAACCAACGCTTTCTTTTTGTGGCGCGCTTCTTTAAATACCGCAATCACCTCTGGCCTTTTATTCTCAAACGCCTCTTTAATTAGACCTCTCGCCTCAGGGGTTATCTCCCCCCTCAACGCCTTCCAAGATGAATGATGACCACCGTGCTTTACGTGATAAGTGTGGCCACATATAATCCCCAGAAGCAATACATTAAGAACCAAAGAAAATGTAAAAATAACCTTCATACTTTTGCTCATAAAAGACCTCCATATTCTGCTTCGTCCTCTGACAAGAAAAATTCATCAACACTTATGTTGTTGTCGTATCCACCAGAATAATAACCGCCAATCACAAACCCTGACACAAGAACCAATGACATAGACAACAAAGGCCTTGGCAATAAAACACCACCCATAATGGACAAAAATACATCCAATAAACCGTTACTATCTGAAATATAAGTGTTTTTATTCGCGGACAAAGACGCCTGCAATATTCTGTGCTCTAAATTACTACGCATGGGCGGAACATCACGCCCCCTTAGAAAATCATCAACATCATGCATATGACTTTACCTCTCCTGCTTTTTTATCATCTTCATGCAAAACACCACGCCTGCACAGTCTATCCCTTACCCCTGCCTTTGCGCGCATCAATAACGACTCCAAAGCTTTAACACCTACCCCCATAATTTCTGCAGCATCTTTATTTGTCAGCCCCTCATAAAAACAAAGGTTCAGGGCCACCTTCTGACGGTCAGGCAAAGACTGAATTACCTGTTCAATAATTTCGCTTTGCTCTTCTGATTCCATTATATCTTGCTGATTATCCCTGTCACACTCAACATGATCGGGTAAGTCGCCTCCAAATTTATGTTTTTTCTTACGGATAAAATCAATCGCCTGATTGGTTACCACACGATAAAACCATGTCGTAAACTTAGCCCCTCTAGATGCATCCCATAACTTAGGGTTATTCCACAGCTTCAAAAATGCATCTTGCACAATATCCTCTGCATCATTTTGATGAGCACACATTCTATATGCTGCACTATAAAACATTTCAGTATGCCGATTAACAAGAACAGCGAAGGCCTCATGATCCGCATTTCGTACGCGCGCCACAAGGTCTTCATCTGTAATATTGCTTAAATCAGCCACCAAAATGGTCTTTCGATATATTAATATCAGTGGTTACCATGATACTTATCTTTCTTAGACTTCCACTTTTCCTTCATTTCCATGTAATGTTTTTTAGCTTCATCTTTTGTGATCTCACCATTTTCATCAGAGTCCATTTTCTTAAAACGCTCTTCAGCAGATGCAATAAATTCACTTTTAGAGATTACTCCATCACCGTTCGTATCATGGCGCTCAAACATTTTATGCCCACGATCCTTGTTGTGATGACCGCCATCTTTTGCCACTGCATATGAAACCGATGCCATTGTAGCCAAAGCAGTAAAGATCATTAATTTTTTCATTATATTATCCTTTTCAATAATTCATTGTATAAAGATAATACGTATAAAAATTAAGAACCCTTCGCTTTGGAGAAAAATAATTATCTCTATTTTAAAATAGTGGCCACCCCACGCATTAAAAGGGCAAAAAGACCGGAAATTATCTAACCTATTTCTTTTTCCAAATTTTCGACAACTTTATTCAAAAACTCTTGAGTAGTAAGATATTCCTGATCATCCCCCATTAAAATAGCCAAGTCTTTAGTCATGTATCCTTGCTCTACCGTTCCTACACATACGCGTTCTAAAGTTTCACAAAAATCTACAAGATCCTGGTTGTCATCGAACATACCGCGATATTTCAAACCGCTAGTCCACGCAAAAATGGAAGCAATAGGATTTGTTGATGTCGGCTTTCCCTCTTGATGTTGACGATAATGACGCGTAACTGTGCCGTGTGCCGCCTCAGCTTCAACCGTTTTACCATCCGGAGTTAACAATACAGACGTCATCAACCCTAAAGATCCAAACCCTTGCGCCACAATATCGGATTGAACATCACCATCATAATTCTTACACGCCCACACAAATCCACCTTTAGATTTAATTGCTTGTGCCACCATGTCATCAATCAAGCGATGTTCGTACCATAATTCACGTTTATCAAATTCTTCCTTAAATTCTTCATCGAAAATGCGTTGAAATATCTCAATAAAACGACCGTCATATTGTTTCAATATCGTATTTTTTGTCGACATATAAACTGGGTAATTTTGCAATAACCCGTAATTAAAACTAGAACGGGCAAAGCCTTCAATACTCTCATCCAGATTATACATACCCATTGCAACACCAGTTGAAGGGAAATCATAAATCTCCCATTCTGTGCTTTCCCCACCATTTTGCGGAGTAAACACCATTTTCATTGTGCCCGGCTCAGTAATTTTCATATCTGTTGCTTTATATTGATCACCAAAAGCATGACGACCGACAATTATTGGATTTTCCCAACCTTGAACATATTTAGGAACATTATTAGTCGTTATCGGCGCGCGGAATATTGTACCACCCAAGATGTTACGAATTGTCCCGTTTGGTGACCTCCACATTTTCTTAAGACCAAACTCTTCCACCCTTGCCTCATCAGGTGTAATAGTTGCGCACTTAACACCAACTCCATATTCCTTGATCGCGTTTGCTGCATCGATCGTAATTTGATCATCCGTCGCATCACGACTTTGTATAGATAGATCATAATATTTAAGATCAATATCTAAATAAGGAAGGATAAGGCTCTCCTTAATAAAAGACCAAATAATCCTTGTCATTTCATCGCCATCTATTTCAACGACAGGTGTATCAACTTTAATTTTGGCCATAATATTATCCTTTTTTATTTCGTAATTAGAATCATACTAAAACACTAAACATTAGACATGATTCCTACAACCTGAAACTTACACATATGAACACCCACAAGACACACACAACAACAAGATAATTTTAACAATTATAACACCCAAACAATATAGGACAAAAATACAGCCAAATAAGCGATTGAAGTTAATGGATATTATTGTACAAACAACAAAACTTGTAATTTTGTTTCTAACCACTTATATTCCGCGGCAATGAGGATTATATGAGCAATACATTAAACAGCATGGGCTTTGCCAAGCCCCCATCAGAAACGCGAGTTGTAGTGGCCATGTCAGGTGGTGTAGACAGCTCGGTTTGTGCTGCCCTACTTCATGAAGAAGGCTACGATGTCGTTGGCGTAACTTTACAATTATATGATTATGGTGAGGCAACAGGTGAAGCGGTAAAAAGCAAAACTTGTTGTGCCGGACAAGATATATATGACGCACGAAGAGTAGCAGAAGAACGTGGCTTTCCACATTATGTTTTAAATTATGAAAGTAATTTCAAAGAATCAGTAATTGACGATTTTGCTGACAGTTACCTTCGCGGTGAAACCCCTATCCCATGTGTTAAGTGCAATCAAACCGTTAAATTTAGAGACCTGTTAAAAGTCGCACATGAATTAGGTGCAGATTGCATGGCAACAGGGCACTATATTAAACGAATAGAAGACAGCAACGGGCGCGCCCAATTAAAACGCGCACATGATGACGGCAAAGATCAAAGCTATTTCCTATTTGCAACAACGCAAGAACAACTGGACTTTCTTCGCTTCCCCTTAGGTGGATGGGCAAAAGATGTTACGCGCGACCATGCAACGCGACTTGGCCTATTAAATGCGGATAAACCTGATTCGCAGGATATATGCTTTGTACCGCATGGCGATTATGCAAAAGTCGTTAAAAAGATGCGCCCAGAGGCGAAGAAACCGGGTAAAATAATTCACACTGACGGTCGTGAAATCGGTAATCACGAGGGTATAATTCACTATACCATTGGCCAAAGACGCGGCATAGGAATTGGCGGCGGCGTAACTGAAAACAACGAACCACTATATGTTGTCGCCCTATCCCCTGAAAATAACAATGTGATTGTCGGATCAAAAGAAGATCTGGCGCGTAACACACTAACCCTTAAGGACTGCAATTGGTTAATTAAACAATCAGAAAGCACAGACCCTATTGAAGTTAATGTTAAGTTCAGATCAACAATGAAACCAACCTCTGCAACCCTTCATATCAATGATGATTCTGCCGAGATACACCTTACCACACCCCAATATGGCATATCATCCGGACAAGCGGCTGTGTGCTATATTGATGATTGCGTTATAGGCGGTGGATGGATTACCCGCACCCAAAACGCCTAAACTTGACAGTATCCTTAGATTTACTATAAAATATCGGTAATTATAAAAACGGGGATATAATAATGAGCGATTTTAAAATAAATGAGCTTGATGCAGGAGATGGCGTTCCATTTAACGGAAGCAATCCTGACGATCAAATGGATAAAGACAATCTTCTTGAAGTTGGCTTAAGCGAACAATTGGCTGAGGCCTTAGACGGTAAAACAATCGGTGAGTTTCAAGAAATTGTAACCAACACCATAGAAAGCGGTAATGACGTAAATCTGGAAATGTTTGAATTCGCCAAAGAAGTATTTGCGTCTTACAATGATACTGGATACGAAAACAATGCGGCAAATGCAGTACTAACCGGATTGGAAAACAAGCTTATGGATGCATGGCCAACAAAAGAAGTTCAAGGATTAGCATTTCAATATGACGGTGACATGGGCCCAATTGCAGGAAAAGATGGATCACCTGAACTTCCAAGTGCATTACAAACAGAAGAGCAGGATAACACACAAGGTACAGGTTACTTCGGAACTGTTACACCTACAGACATAGCAATGAACAACATATAACAACAAAATAATATGTGATAAGAGGAATGATTAAATGAGTGATAAACAAAAAGACGAAGAAATGAAAAGCCCGGGACAACAGCAACTTCGCGATGCCATGAGAGCCCCAGGAGAAGTAGCAATTGAAATTGCAGAACCTGTAACCGACGTTGTAGAAGATGGTGCAAATTGGATATCAGAAAAATGGGCAAACATAACAGATGCTTTCTTTGGCGTTAACTATGACGAAGCAGCAGTTGATGCATATAGCAGAAGAGACGAGATCGTCAGTGACTTTGCACAACAACATAGAGCAAAAGACATATCCCCTGAAGTAATGCAAGATATGCAACTTCTTAAAGATGCCGGTGCACTAGACAACCCTGGAGACAGTGAGCGTTCTGCACGCATAGCGGGAAGCTTCCTTGAGCATGTTGAAAAAGACCCTGCATATTACGGCTTAGAAGCAGAAGAAACTGTTAAATACGATGACGGCAAACAAGATATTACCGTATATTCCGAAGCAAATATGTAATTTAAAATTATTACCCAATATATAAAACGCGCAAAATATTATTTATGCGCGTTTTATTATGATTTTTTTTAGGAAACCTTGACAATCATCACTCAAATGGGCATAAATTGCCATCGATATTAAAAACCCTATATATCGTGGCGGAGTAGCTCAGGGGTTAGAGCAGTGGAATCATAATCCATGTGTCGGCAGTTCAAATCTGCCCTCCGCTACCATTTAATCAGATATTTCCCAGACCATATTATATACGTACCTTAGGTAACCACCCTAGCCTAGCTGCGATCACTATCTTTGCTTTTAAACAGCTTAACAATCTCAGGAACAGGGCATGGCTTACTGTAGAAATACCCTTGATATTTATCGCAATTTTGACCTCTCAAAAATTCTAATTGGCCTTCATCCTCAACCCCTTCTGCGATAACATCCATTTTCAAACTATGTGCAAGCGCGATAATAGTATTAACAATTGCAGCATCACCTGAATTTGACGTTATATCTATAACAAATGATCTATCAATCTTCAGAGTATCAATCGGGAAACGCTTAATATAACTTAGACTGGAATATCCTGTACCAAAATCATCTACCGATATTCTAATCCCCATATCCTTAATCTTATGCATAGTGGCAATCAATTCATCAGTATTTTCCATTAAAATACCTTCAGTTATTTCTAGGTCCAGATAATGTCCTTCTACATCAGTTCTTCTTAACACGCTCTCAATTGTTGAAATCAAATCCTTTTGATAGAATTGCCTAACAGACAGATTTATTGACAAGTTAGGAACATCATACCCCTGATCCATCCATGATCTTAACTGCATACAAGCGGTTTCAAGAACCCAATTACCGATGGGAACGATTAACCCTGACTCTTCGGCCAATGGAATAAAGTCATATGGTGATATCATTCCCCTTTCAGGATGTATCCACCTTAACAAAGCCTCCAGACTTATAATCTCATTACTGTTAATGTCCACGATCGGTTGATAGTACAATTCAAACTCACTATTAGCCAAAGCTTGGCGCAAATGCGTCAACATCTCATGCTTTTCCTCGGCCAGAGAGTTCATCTCACTCTTGAAACGCTGGCAATTATTACGGCCATTTTCCTTGGCATTATACATGGCAGTATCACTGTTTTTCATGAGTGTACTTACATCATCAGCATCATGAGGGAAAACAGATACCCCAATACTTGCACTAATATGCAGTTCATTGCCTTTTATATTATAAGGTTCTACCAGAGCTTTTAGAATGCTATTACCCACTATTTCCGCGTGTTCTGGCTCAGATATACTGGGAAGTAGTATGATAAACTCATCCCCGCCTTGACGCGCAACCGTATCCTCTTCTCTTACACAAGAAAGCAGCCTACTGGTAACCTCAACAAGTAATAAATCACCTATATCATGCCCTAAAGAATCATTGATAATTTTGAATTGATCCAGATCTATAAATAAAACTCCGGCACATATCTTATAACGCCTGTTATGTGCCAAAGCCTGCTTAATACGATCTTGCAATAAAACGCGATTTGGCAACCCTGTTAACCCGTCATGAGTTCCCATATGTATCATGCGCTCTTCTGTTTTTTTACGTTCTGTAATATCAATTCTTATAGAAATATATCTGTGAATCTCTCCTTCCTCATTCTTTAACGGAACGATAGAGGTATCAAACCAATAAAGCGTACCACCCTTCGCTCTATTACATATTTCACCACTCCAAATCTCTCCACTGGATATAACAGACCATAGATCAAAGAAAAATGCCTTTGAGTGCTTCCCAGACCCTAATATTCTGTGGTTTTGCCCTATAAGCTCATCACTGCGATAACCGCTTGTTTGACAAAATTTGTCATTCACTTGAATAATAGTTCCGTTCTTATCGGTAACGGAAACCATTGCATGTTGATCAATACCCTGCATATATGTTGATAGTTCATAAAAAGCACGCTCAACATCCTGCTTTGCTAATAAAAGAGTATCAGACGCCGCTCTTTTCTCTTCTGATATGTACAATTCACTTTCAGCATTAGCAAGTTCACGCTCTTGCTTAACCAATCTAAAGGCAGAAATAATCATGACAACAAGACTGGATACTAAGATTACAAATATAAGAATCGTTGTTTCCTGAATTTGCTCCTTAGCAACAAATTCAACCTTAGCCAAAGGTATAGTAACAGACAAAGCACCCATAAGCTGGTGCTGCTTCCATTGTTTACCAAGCATTACTTCACTTTGAATTCTGCTCTTCTGAATATCTTCTTTTTTCTCATAGTTATTATGGCAATTAACACATGACATTTGCGCCGCTGGATCCGCATACAGATACCTTAAAACCCTGTCACTTCCCTCGCCCTCAATACGTGAAATAGGCTTCCAATTTATAGGCTTTTGCGGGTTTTCTTCATCCTGCGCTTCTAATTGTGGCCACGCCCACATTAAAAAATCATCACTAATACCTTGTGTCGGCTCTAGGTTCCATTTACTTACAGGCTTGTATTTATAAAGGAAATCCGTCTCATTGGCAGACTTAGCACCAACCATTTTCAAAAACTGCGCAGGTATAGGAACATATCCTGACTTTTCATCATAATCAATATGAGGGCCAGTCCCATCCTCCTTCAATTTCTTTGCAACGTTTTTAGAGTAAACAGATCTGGCAACAGTTGCTTGCTTTGCAACAATTTCAGCAACCGAAATAGCCTGATTTTCAATAGTATGATTAACTGCGTTATATACAGCTTTATAAGTATAGAACGAAGCAATCAGAAAGATCACAGAAACAGATATCACCATAAACCATTGATGTTTCCTGCATTTTTTACCGCTATCATTCATAGAAGAGTTCGCCCAATAATAAAATTTACATAGAATTCTACGTTAATTTCATTAAAGAAGACTAAATATACAAAAACCACACACAATAGTAACTGGCAATGGCGGCTATAGATTAACAGATATGCGCTCAACAACGCCCTGTGCCACGCCTCGCGCTTCATCTTGCGTATCCGAACTGGCTAAGACGACACCCATACGACGCTTTCCCGCCACCTCAGGTTTTCCAAATAATCGTATGTCAGTATCAGTAACATTTAATGCCGATGATAGATTTCCAAAGCCAACTTCACTAGACTCACCAGAAGCCATAATAACACAAGATGCAGAAGGTTTTACAAAGCTAATATTTGGTATTGGTAAACCAAGAAATGCACGCGCATGCAGTGCAAACTCTGACAAGTTTTGTGAAATCATAGTAACCATGCCTGTATCATGCGGACGTGGGGACACTTCGCTAAAATAAACGTCATCACCCTTTATGAACAGTTCAACACCAAACAAACCGTACCCACCAAGAGCATCTGTAACTTTTTTTGATATCTCTTTGGACTTAGAAAGCGCGGTATCAGACATCACCTGCGGTTGCCATGATTCTTGGTAATCGCCATCTTCCTGACGATGACCGATAGGAAGACAATAATCAGTTCCACCTACATGACGAACAGTAAGTAGCGTTATTTCATAATCAAAATCTACAAACCCTTCTACAATTATGCGGCCACCACCCGCACGGCCGCCTTCTTGTGCGTAAGACCACGAATTTTCCAAATCCTCTGTAGAGCGTACAACACTTTGCCCTTTACCAGAAGAGCTCATAATAGGTTTAACAACACAAGGTATTCCGACTTTATTCACCGCCGCAACAAACTCATCATAACTATCACAAAATTCATATGGAGATGTTGGCAGGGATAATTCCTCTGCCGCCAATCGCCTAATGCCTTCACGATTCATCGTTAAGTGCGCCGCTCTTGCCGTTGGGACAACATTAAAACCGTTTTCCTCTAACTCAACCAATAAATCTGTTGCTATGGCTTCTACTTCAGGAACTATATAATCTGGTTTTTCTAATTCGACTACTGCACGTAATGCATCACGATCTAACATAGACAAAACGTGACTTCTGTCTGCAATTTGCATCGCTGGCGCATTTTCGTAACTATCTAATGCGATAACCTCAACGCCTAAGCGTTTAAGCTCAATAGCGACTTCTTTGCCCAACTCACCAGAGCCGCAAAGCATTACTTTCACGCTGTTTTTTGAAAATGGAGTACCAATAACTGTCATCACACAATCCCCTTTATAGCATCAATAAAATACTACATCACGATAACCGATCATTTAACAAAGTGATCAGCAAAAAAACAGATAATTGGTGGTACTATGCTTAAGTTTTTTCAACTTGGCTGTATTCAAGCTCAACCGGAGTTGAACGTCCAAAGATAGACACAGACACTTTTAGCTTAGCTTTTTCTTCGTCAATCTCTTCAACAATACCGTTGAATGATGCGAAAGGACCATCAGTAACTTTAACTTCTTCACCAATATCATAAACAACAGACGGACGTGGGCGATCCACACCTTCTTGAACTTGTTTCAAGATTCTCTGTGCTTCTCTTTCGCTAATCGCAACCGGACGTGTACCACCGGCACCAAGAAACCCACTAACCTTTGGTGTGTCTTTGATCAAATGCCAAACATCATCATTCATATCCAGTTTTGCTAACACATAACCGGGAAAGAATTTACGCTCCGCATTTACGCGTTGACCACGCTTAACTTCAACAACTTCCTCCGTAGGAACAAGGATTTCTTCAATAAAGTCAGCAAGACCTTGCTTTGCTGCTTTTTCCTTGATTGATTCTGACACTTTAGATTCAAAGCCTGAATAGACGTGTAATACATACCAGCGCATAGCCATGATATAATCCTTTTCCTAAAAAATACAAATGGCGTTCAAACCATTGCAATGTTTAATTCGTTAAGCCCCAAGACCCATAATAGCCAAAATCAAATATGCAATAATTTGATCAGCAAAATACAAAAATATAGAAGAAACAAAAACCATAATGAAAACTGCAATCATGCTTACCGTAGTTTCCTGACGTGTCGGCCATGTTACTTTTCTGGCTTCAGATTTGACTTCACTAACAAACTTAGTCGGTCCTGATTTTGCCATTTGTTTCTTCCTTCTCTTAAAAAACTCTTTCACCCAAGGTTCGTATCGTGACCTGTGTCACATTTTTTAAAACCTGTTTTTATGGGATTGATAATTGATTACACCAAATACAAAACAATAGCCAGAGAAAAATCTGACTATGCAGCATCTTTCCACCGCAACACAGGTTTGCGCGCCGCCTTAACTTCATCAAGCCTCTTACGAGGACTGGATACAGGGAATTTATGAAATTCCTCAGACTTATCGGCACGAGCATCTTCTGCGATGTCTTTCATTGTAGATATGAACTGATCCAGTGTTTCTTTGCTCTCGGTTTCGGTTGGCTCAATCAACATTGTACCTTGCAAAACAAGAGGGAAATAAACAGTCATTGGATGATAACCATATTCAACCAATGCCTTAGCAATATCAAGCGTAGATACACCATGCTCTTTTTGCCTTTTATCTGTAAGCAAACATTCATGCATGCATGGGCCATCGAACGGAACATGATAATCATCAGACAACTTCTTCAACACATAATTAGCATTAAGAACAGCATCTTCTGAAACCTGTTTCAACCCATCCGCACCATGCGACATCATATATGACAAAGCCCTAACATGCATACCGAACTGCCCTTGGAACGCCTTTAAAACACCAAGTGTTGTTGGTCTGTCATCCACACCTTCCAGAGCATAATAGCCCTCTTCATCCTTAATAACCGTGGGAACAGGCATATATTGTGCCAGCTCTTCTGTACAACAAATAGGACCAGACCCAGGGCCACCACCACCATGCGGGGTGGAGAATGTTTTATGTAGATTAATATGCATAACATCCGCACCGAAGTCAGCCGGACGAACCTTACCAACCACAGCATTAAAGTTTGCACCATCGCAATAAAAGTAACCACCAGCCTCATGAAGCAAGTCAGAAATCTCAAGGATATTGGTCTCGAACAAACCACAAGTATTAGGGTTAGTAACCATCATACCCGCAACGTCAGCACCCTTTTCATCAGTTTTATATAATGCCTCTTTAAATGCATCTACAGTTAGACGCCCCGTTCCTTGTGTCGAGATACTACGGACTTCGTAACCGCACATAACCGCAGTTGCCGGGTTTGTACCATGTGAAGAATCAGGGGTAAGAATGATTTTCTTATGTGAATTTCCCTGTTGTTCATGCGCACGTGCAATAGTCATCATCCCGGCAAGTTCACCATGCGCGCCCGCAGCAGGAGAAAGACAAACACCGGGCAACCCTGTAAGCTCAGCCAACCAATGTTGTAATTCGTACATAAGCTCCAACGCACCTTGAACGGTGCTTACAGGCTGCATCGGATGAGCATGAGCAAAGCCCGGTAGACGTGCAACCTTTTCATTTAAACGCGGATTATGCTTCATTGTACAAGATCCCAATGGAAAGAAGCCATGGTCTATCGAATAGTTCCAAGTACTCATACGCACAAAATGACGAAGAACCTCAGGCTCACTCAGTTGCGGAAGGCCTATTTCATTACGCTCATCAACACCTGTACGTGAAGTAATGTTTTCAAGTTCCGGCAAATCAACACCAGAAGTATTCCCCTGCTCCTTCTCCCAAAGCAAAGTTTCTTCATAATGTAACCCACGGTTTTCAGTTTTACTCATAAATATATACCTTCACAATTCAAACATTTTAACTTAGAAGCGCACACCCACGGCACTGCAATCAAAATTACTAACTTCATTTTTACCATAGGAACTAGAGACCTCTACTTCCAAACGACCAGCGATACGATCTAAGAATACTTTTGTAATTTCTTTATCATACATCCATTTAGCAGAAATTGCCGTGTCATTAAAAATAGTGATAGTCTTCTCTGGTATAGCCTCACCCGCCATTATAACGCTGCGCGTCTCATCATCGATAAGAAAGCTTATTGTTGATTTCGGACTAACGCATTTTATTGCCTTTTTCACCTCTTTACGCTCTGGCGTTAACTGCGCAGAAATAAAGAAAAAACCTCCTACAATAATAGCCAATCCAAATATCAAAGATGTAACCACAAAAATAGCATTACTCATTTAAAGCCCCCTAAACGTTAAGCATTTACAAAATCTCGGACAAAGTCTCAATAAATTCATCAATATGTTCGTCAGTAGTCATTTCAGTTGCACTAACTAATAACTTCTTATCATCCAAAGCATATCCGCCAATAATGTTACATGTCGCCAAGTCCTCAACAACTATCGAAGAAGGCTTTGGCAATTCCACTACAAACTCATTAAAAAACCCCTGACTTACGACCTTAACACCATCGACAGTATCAAGAGCATCAGCAAGATTACATGCAGCCTCATGATTAAGACGAGCCAGTTTTTTGAATCCTAATTCACCCAACAGACTCATATGAATTGTAAACGCCAACGCACACAAACCTTGGTTAGTACAAATATTAGATGTAGCCTTCTCTCTTCTTATATGCTGCTCTCTTGTAGATAGAGTTAGAACAAAGCCCCTCTTACCATCAGCATCCTCGGTCATTCCACACAAACGACCCGGCATTTGACGCAAATATTTTTCACGGCAAGCAAAAAAGCCAAGATGCGGTCCACCATAACTCATTGCAACACCAATACTTTGCGCCTCTCCGCAAACTATATCTGCTTGCGTAGGTGCAGGAAGCATACCTAATGATATAATTTCATTAACAACGACAATTAATAAAGCACCGGTTTCATCGCACTTTTTACGCCACTCATCATATTTATGCGGACAACCAAAAAAGTCAGGTGATTGAACAATCACACATGCCGTCTCACCATCAGGATCACCGTCCGATAAAACACTATCATCAATATTACCCATATAACTGGTCAGAACATCACGGTAATGCGGATGAAGGGGCGTTCCGATCATAACTTTACTACGCTTAGTAACACGCATGGCCATTAACGCCGCCTCAGTAGTAGCCGTAGAACCATCATACAAAGAAGCATTGGCAACTTCTTGACCTGTTAATTGCGCAATATATGTTTGATATTCAAACAAAGCCTGCAAAGTCCCCTGCGCTATTTCCGGTTGGTACGGAGTGTATGCGGTTAAGTATTCGCTACGTTGTATAACGTAATCTACACTGGCAGGTATATGGTGATAATAAGTACCGGCACCAAGAAAAAATGGTACATCAGAGGCCGCAATATTCTTGGACGCCATAGCAGATAATACGCGCTCGACTTCAATCTCACCCTTATGGTTAGGCAAATCCACCAAACCATCAACAAATGCAGATTTAGGTATATCAGTATAAAGTTCATCCACGCTGTCCACCCCAACGGTTTCCATCATTTCTGCGCGCGACTTATCTGTTTGCGGAAGGTATCTCATATCAATTACGACCCTTTAATCAATTTCTTTAAGATATTCAGCATAAGCAGCATCATCCATCAAAGAATCTAGTGCAGATGCATCCGAGATCTTAAGCTTTATCAACCAACCATTTTCATTTATTGGAGATGATATTAGCTCCAGTTCATCAACAATTGGCGAATTAACCTCAACAATTTCACCGGCAACAGGTGTATACACCTCCGCCGCAGTTTTTACAGATTCAACAACGGCAACCTCATCGCCTACTGCAACGCTTTTACCTGTATCAGGCAATTCGATAAAAACCAGATCTCCCAGTGCATCTTGTGCATGTTGAGTAATTCCCACAGATGCGACATCACCCTCAACGTAAATACATTCATGATCTTTTGTATATTTAAAATCTGCCATTTTTAACTCCTGTTAATTTAATATCTTAATTTATTTCATAGACTTCGTCTTAGGTGGTAAGAATGGCATTTTAGCCACTTCTGCCTCTATATTACGACCACGAACATTTACAAAAATCGCCTGCCCTATATCGGCATATTGTGTCGGAACATAACCTTGACCAATAGATGCACTCAAAGATGGTGAAAAACCGCCACTAGTTAACTCTCCAATGACTTCATCATCTGTATTACGTATCTCAGCACCTTCACGTGCCACGCCCTTACCGGTAATTTTTATACCAACACGCTTTTTTGTAACACCATTCTTCTTTTGCGGCAGAACTTTATCAGCACCAATAAACCCTGTATTATTTTTGCCCATAACCCAACCAAGGCCAGCCTCTAAAGGGGTAGTATTTGCATCTATATCATGACCATATAAACAATAACCCATTTCAAGCCTCAACGAATCGCGTGCAGCCAAACCAATCGGCTCAACCGCTTCATGGGCTTGCAGCTTATTCCAAAGATCAACAGCATCATCATTTTGAACACTTATTTCAAAACCATCTTCACCTGTGTATCCAACGCGACTAATGAACATTGTATAATCTTTATACCAAAGGCTCATATAAGGGGTATCTGATAAATCAACTCCCAAAGCTTCCTTAATCACAGTCTCGGCCTTAGGCCCCTGTATAGCGATTAACGCCCAATCATCATAATTTTTAAACTCAATACCATCGGTAAGGTTTTCTTTTATCCAGGCAATATCCTTTTCCTTACAGCCTGCATTAATAACTAAATGAAACTCTTCATCATCTGTTCTGGTAACCATCAAATCATCTATTATACCGCCATCTTCATTCATCAAAACTGTATATTTCGTGCGGTTTACACCAAGCTTATCATACGGCGACGGCGTAAGGCGTTCTAGCAGACTTTGCGTCCCTTTTCCTGTCAAAAGAATTTGCCCCATATGAGAGACATCAAACAGTCCTGCATTTTCACGAACCCACTCATGCTCCTGCTTAACGCCAAGACCATAATATAAAGGCATATCATATCCGGCGAATTCACCCATTTTTGCAGATAAAGATAAATGGGTAGCGTGTAGAGCTGTTTTCAGTGACATAGGAATCCTTATACATTTTGAACAAGGATAAACATAGCAAAATCTTATACCATATTGATAGATATAAAATTCACTTTCCACATTATGCAACAATCAAAAGATGAATACTAAGCCACAACGCTCATAATAAGAGAATTATTGAGGCAAAACAGTTAGGCCACTACCTTGTTGTAAAACTGATTGAAGCTTGTTCACATTAACAATTGGCTCGGTCACATCGATATAAACCTGTATCTCGCGACCATCCTTAATTAAGTCATGAACGTTATAATATCTGCTAGAAACATTATATATCTCACTATGTTTAACAACTCCGCCTATTCTACCAAGAATATAATTCTCTTCACCATAACTAGCAATAGAGCAAGCAAGTTCTGGCTTGTCACATTCATGACCATCGTACAAAACAACTTTCAAAAGAGCACTCCTCACCCTTTTCAAGAAAACCTCATCACCCAACCTTTCATCTACACGGCTCATACGCAAAGCAAATGTAACAACATCAAGGTTAGCCATGTGTAAGCTAAGTAAATTCCTGTATGCAATCAAAGCATTGTTCGACTCTTCTTTATCCTCAGAAGTATCGGCAATATATGCATACTCCGTCATATCATCGATAACAGACTGCGCAAATGGTGAATAATGATCTGTTTTAGGGTAATAATGACGCAATCGGCTTACATCGTAATCGAATTTTTTAGATCCAGAACGGATTGCCCGCAAGGCCTCATCATAATACCCTGTAAACTGCTCCAAAGATCTCTCCAACCTAACAATCTCACTTCTGGAAAGCCTTTTCTCCTCCGTATTTTTTCTGGCACTAGACTGCGCATAAACAGCAGATATACCAACAAAAAACACACAAGACAAAATAACAGAAAAACGTATCATCTAACACTCCCTTTTTTATCAATATAGCACCCATACAAGCCAAGGAAAACAAAAAGGTTATCAAGTAGATGCAAAATAAAAGCCCTACTACACAGCAGGGCTTTCAAATAATAATAATCTCTTTTAAAAATTACTCAACAATCTTCGAAACCACACCGGCGCCGACTGTGCGACCACCTTCACGGATAGCGAAGCGAAGACCCTCTGTCATCGCGATTGGCGCGATCAAAGTAACTTCCATGCCATTAATGTTATCACCAGGCATAACCATTTCAGTACCACTAGGCAAAGAAACTTCACCTGTTACATCTGTTGTACGGAAATAGAACTGCGGACGATATTTTGTAAAGAATGGTGTGTGACGACCACCTTCATCCTTAGAAAGGATATATGCTTCCGCTGTAAATTTAGTGTGAGGAGTGATTGAACCTGGCTTACATAGAACCTGACCACGCTCGATATCTTCACGCTTTGTACCACGTAGAAGAGCACCAACATTGTCACCTGCTTCACCGCGATCAAGCAGCTTGCGGAACATTTCAACACCTGTACAAACAGTTTTTGTTGTTTCCTTAATACCAACGATTTCGATTTCGTCGTTAACATTCAAAACACCTGATTCGATACGACCAGTTGCAACTGTACCACGACCGGAAATTGAGAACACATCTTCAACAGGCATTAGGAAGTCTCTGTCAACTTCACGCTCTGGCTGTGGAATATACGAATCAACTGCTTCCATCAAAGCTTTAATCTTTGTTTCACCAATCTCAGGATCACGACCCTCAAGAGCAGCCAATGCAGAACCTGCAACGATCGGAATATCATCACCTGGGAATTCATAAGATGTTAGAAGCTCACGGATTTCCATTTCAACTAGTTCCAAAAGCTCTTCATCATCAACTTGGTCAACCTTGTTCATGAAAACAACTAGCGCAGGAACACCAACCTGGCGAGCAAGCAAGATGTGCTCACGTGTTTGTGGCATCGGACCATCAGCAGCATTAACAACCAAGATACCACCATCCATCTGCGCAGCACCGGTAATCATGTTCTTAACATAGTCAGCGTGACCCGGACAATCAACGTGCGCATAGTGGCGAGTTTCTGTTTCATACTCAACGTGAGCTGTAGAAATCGTGATACCACGTGCTTTTTCTTCTGGCGCACCATCAATCTGATCATAATCTTGGAAATCACCAAAATATTTCGTGATCGCCGCTGTTAGAGTCGTCTTACCATGGTCAACGTGACCAATTGTTCCAATATTACAATGCGGCTTTGTCCGCTCAAACTTTTCCTTTGACATATCTATGTCTCCTTAATTGTTAAAAAAAAGTGCCGCATATGGCATAAAAATCAATGCTTCTGTGTAGAAAACCCACCAGATAATGTCAATGGGTTTTTGTTATATTTCTAACTTTTTAATAGAGTATTTGAAAACAACTGGAGCGGGCGACCGGGTTCTGCTCTGTTTTTGATAATTACGCTGTATATACAGTTACTTCAACATTAACATTATTAAAACTATACTTTTGTATCACAGTTTGTATCACAGTTGAAAATATTGAAAAGAGAATTATCACATTTATCTTCGCAGTGTATTTAAAGTTAAATGTGCTCATTATTCTTCTCTTATCGCATTGTTCATTACCTCTTTTACGATTTTGTCTATTCGTTCAGCATCGGCAATATTCTTAAGTGAAAATACGTATTTGAAAGACACATTATCATATAAGTTTTCTGACATAGAAGAGCAGTAAAAAAAACGTGGTTCTGGTTTCATATCTTTATTATTGCACTCAAGAATAAAGTTTACTTCTCCCTTTTTATCCTTATGAACGTATAAGTCTTTTGCATTTCGTCCTACTGCATTTGTCTTGTAAAAAGTTAAATTGAATCCTGTGTAAATCCCTTCATCATATTTTGCTATTCTCTGCCCATCCCTATTTAGCTTTATGTTTGTCATGAAATTCAGCCTCTCATCGAGATCAGGAAAGCCAAGCTTTATAGTCGGATCAACTTCATTAATATCAGACTTTGAACCAGTGAAATAAATTCTGAGTTCATCCTCTTTTTCTAAGTAACTTTCAGGTTTATAATCAGGAACAGAGAAATCTGGCAGAACAAACACAAGCGATACTGATGCTGGATCATAATCAAACGAAGTGCTCATATCTAAAGGATGACAAGCATGAAGATGTTTACTTGGTAAATGCAATTGTCTTTCTACTAAATTAACAAGTGTAAATTCTTGAGTAAGATCAGCGTCACACTTATTATACATTCCTCTTACAATTTGAGAAATCGGTAACGTTCCAATTATAAAGAATATCAGCATAAATGCTAATACCAAAACAAAGTAAAGAGCAGCTAATATAATCTTCCGCACCAACTTAAGCGCTCTTTTAATATACATTATTTTGATCCATTATTATTTCAAAGTTTAAACTGACGCCTAAATTGAACTATTATTAAAACAATAGATTCCGTTACGCAAATACACATATGAAGCTATGCGCTTTGAAAAATGTATCACAGTTTGTATCACTTTCTTCGAAAGCAACTGCTATACAGACAAATATAAATCATTGATTTTACTTGCGAAATTTACATAAACTGGAGCGGGCGACCGGGATCGAACCGGCATATACAGCTTGGAAGGCTGTCGTTCTACCATTGAACTACGCCCGCTTGTCCATGTTTACCAT
This sequence comes from Alphaproteobacteria bacterium, assembly GCA_050633325.1. Lineage (GTDB taxonomy): Bacteria > Pseudomonadota > Alphaproteobacteria > Micavibrionales > Micavibrionaceae > UBA1672. The sequence goes on along the minus strand of JBOEGH010000010.1, from coordinate 63,323 downwards.
CCGAATGGATGCGATATGGTTGTTATGAATTATCGACTTTTAAAACAAAAATCAACTGCTTAAATTATATTATTTATCCAAGCCTTATTATATGGTGCTTTTCAAATTAGTAACAGCGTGATCCAACGCCTCCTCAACAAGGGGAATAAGATCATTTAAAACAGAAATATCACCACCGCTATCAACGATGCCTCTTGCGCCACTTTCGATAGAGCACGCAACATCTCCCAAGCCCTTAGCCCCCATACCAAGACTGGATGACTTTAGAGAATGCGCATTAAAGGAGACAGCATCGCAATCATTGTCGTTAATCCCCTGTTTGATACCATCAACATAACGCGCAGCATCACTCAAATAACCATTAACCAGATCAGGCCACCGCGCCTTCATTAATGATTTTGCCTCATGAAGAACATCATAATCTACAGCACTAGGATCATGTCCCATGCTTCCCCCCTATATAAAAAATTGTTTACACTTTATCTTGCGGTATAAGTTCTTTTAACTTCTCCAACAAAATTTCCTGCCATTTTGGTAACAGAGACTCTTTGTGCAAATAATCATCCATACCTGCCTCTATACATTTTTCTATATCTCCGTCACGCTTATTAGATGTGAAAGCAAGAACAGGAATATGTTTCCAACCATTAGCCTCTTGTCGGGTTCTTATTTCCCTGACCGTTTCAAGCCCGTCCATTCCGGGCATTTCCCAATCAAGAATAACCAAATCGAATGCCTCCGGCTCCAGAGATAAACGATCAACCGCCAACTCTCCACTATCAACGGATGAAACATCTAAACCAAACCCCATTAAAATCGCACCTACCATCATACGATGCGTATGCTGATCATCAACAACCAGCACTCTTCCATCCACCATCACACACTACCTTCACTTTATTCTAAATTGCTTTAACGAATAACATAATAACCTAATATATATCCTAATGTATATACAAACAACAAGAATAGTCTAGTAACCACAACAGCAAAGCAATTACAATATAACGGCCATTCGGTAAAACAGTACCAAATGGCCGAAAAGCAAGGGAAACTAACCTATATATAGACAATGTAAAGAATAATCACATTGCGATTATATTCCCTGAATTTTCAAGTTCTCCCTCATCAGGCATACTGGTCACATTTAAAAGAGTCGCTATTTGTACGAAGTTATCTGCCCCACCATCACGATCCACAGAGACTATACTATCCGTACCATTATCTGTTATTTGTACGAAATCAGAGATCGCATCAGCCAAAGGATCATAACCAATTAGCAAATCCGCAATATCAAGGGCATCACCTTCGGATATGCTAAAATCTTCTATAATATCTATATCAGAAAATGCAGATTGCCCCTCAAAAACGAATCTGTCAGCCCCCTGACCACCAGACATCATATCCGCACCAAGTCCTCCATATAGAATATCATTGCCTTCATCACCAAAGATAGAATCATCACCAGCCATGCCATATATAGTTTCATCATGCAACGACCCGCTAATAGTGTCATCACCTGCGCTACCTTCTTCATAAATTCTAATATTACGGAATAAAGCCTCACCGGTTTTGTCGTCATCATCATCATTAATGAACACCAGATTATCAATTTGCGTACCAATAGCATTATAATCTGACAATTTAATTGTGATAGTCTGCCAAGTACCGACATCTTCACTGTAAAGTGCATCTTGCCCCGTACTCAAACCCTGATAACCATCTAAGCGTATAATTTCAGATGCATCGTGAGAAGGTCTTCTACCACCAACATCACGACCCTCAGGAGAGAAAAACAAACCTTGAATTTCACCTTCGACCACAGTTTGATAATCCAATTGAACATATGTGTTATCAGTCACAGTATAATTAAAATCCAGAACCTTCCAATTATTACCTGCCATATGAATCTCTGTATCATTAACAACTTCAAATACATGGTTCACTTTATCCTGATTAGCATAAGATGAAAATTCACTTTCGCCAAAAGTTAAGTCAATATCAGAAACAGGGTCAGGAACAACATCTACCTCCTCCTCATAAATTCTAATATTACGGAATAAAGCCTCCCCGGTTTTGTCGTCATCATCATCATTAATAAACACCAGATTATCAATTTGCGTACCAATCGCATTGTAATCTGACAATTTAATTGTGATAGTCTGCCAAATACCGACATCTTCACTGTAAAGTGCATCTTGCCCCGTACTCAAACCCTGATAACCATCTAAGCGTATAATTTCAGATGCATCGTGAGAAGGTCTTCTACCACCAACATCACGACCCTCAGGAGAGAAAAACAAACCTTGAATTTCACCTTCGACCACAGTTTGGTAATCCAATTGAACATATGTGTTATCAGTCACAGTATAATTGAAATCCAGAACCTTCCAATTATTACCTGCCATTTGAATCTCTGTATCATTAACAACTTCAAATACATGGTTCACTTTATCTTGATTAGCATATGATGAAAAATCACCTTCGCCGAAGGTCAACACATCATCTGTTGGACTGTCCAACAGTGATGTTAAATCAAAACTTGTACCATCAAAAAACTTTAACTCTTCAATAACATTACCGGCAAAGAAGTCTTTTACTACAATGCCGTTTGCAAAAGTTAAATTAAGACTAGGGTCCTCATTAATATCAAGGTCATCACCAACTCTTGTAAAGACAAGATGGTCTTGGGATATACCCTCTCCGCCTTCTATTACATCATAACCTGATGCATCAATAATTATATTATCACCATCACCCAGATTGAAAACATAGGTATCGTCACCATCGCCACCTGACATAATGTCATTACCAGTATTACCATCAATAATGTTATCACCATTATCACCAGTTATTACATCGTCAAAGGATGAACCTGACACGCTCTCTACGTTAATCAATGTATCTGAACCACCGTCACCATCATCCGATGCAACACCAAGACCGAGGTTAACAGTAACACCAGCGGCAGAATTACCATAGTAAACCCGATCGGAACCATCGCCACCATCTATGATGTCATTACCTGCACCACCTAGCAGAAGATCATCGCCCGAATCGCCGTTAAGAGTGTCTGCTCCGTCTCCGCCTTGCAATTCATCATTACCATCACCACCAGTTAAGACATCATCACCAACCTGACCAAACAACACATCATTATCTGCACCACCGTTCAGGTTGTCATTACCATTTCCGCCTTGAATATTATCCTCACCAGCATCACCATACACAATGTCATCACCATCACCAGACCAGACCTGATCAATACCCATGCCACCAGAAATAGTATCACTACCAATGCCACCAACAACGCGATCATCGCCATCGTTACCGTTTATTGTATCATTGCCAGATTGCCCGAATATCAGGTCATCACCATCACCGCCATTTATTATATCGTGGCCATTGCCGCCTTGCAGCTCATCATCACCACCATTGCCTGAAATTTCATCATCACCATCACTGCCTATTAGTAAATTAACAGCATTATCACCGGTAATAACGTCATCAAAAGCAGAGCCTGATACGTTCTCTATATTCATCAAAGTATCCGATGATCCTTCACCGTCATTTGTCGCAACATTTTGGCTAAGATCTACATTTACCCCCGAAGCAGTAAAACCGTAGAAAACTCTATCTGTTCCAGTGCCACCATCAATATTGTCGGCATCACTTCCACCTAGAATCGTGTCATTGCCGTCACCGCCATTTATATCGTCAGATCCGCTACCACCTTGTATCTCATCATTTCCCGCTCCACCATTTAGAGTATCATCGCCAGAACCACCAAAAAGTTTATCATTTCCGCCTAAGCCGCTAATGACATCATTACCGCCATCACCGCGTAATTCATTGGCACCGTTATCTCCTGTAATACTGTCATCCCAACGTGATCCGCGAATATTCTCAATGTTAAGCAAAGTATCAACGCCACCATTACCGTCATCAGACGTAATCCCCTGACTTAAATCAGATACAATACCATGGCTTGTCGACGTATATTGCCAATATTCTGCAGTATCAATACCAGCCCCACCATCAATTATATCGTTACCCGTACCGCCTTCAAGCCTATCATTTCCATCATCGCCATTAAGGGTATCATCACCCTCATCACTATACAGGTAATCATTACCATTACCGCCATTCAATACATCGTCGCCAGTGTCTTCAAACAACTTATCATCGCCATCACCACCATTTAAAGTGTCGTTGCCTTCACCGCCCCAAAGGGTGTCATCGCCATCACCACCATCAAGAATATCATTACCGGCGTCACCGGAAACAGAATCATCACCCGCACCACCAATTACCCGATCATCACCATCACCACCATAAACAAGATCACGATCATCACCGCCATCGACCCAATCATTTCCTGCGCCGCCTACTACTTGGTCTATTCCTGCGCCACCGAGCAAATAATCATCACCATCTTGCCCCCATATACTATCGTCACCATCACCGCCAAATAAATAATCAGACCCACCATTAGCAAACAGAGTATCGTTGCCGCCATAACCGTATATATTTTCATCCACGTCACCACCATCTATGCGGTTATCTGTATCATCGCCATTTATATCAATAGGGTTATTACGATTAGTTGGAATTTGTGTATTATTTGACATAGTGATTACTCCTTCAAAAGTTACTCAACAAAGCAGAAATGTGAATACGTATGTATTCATTGGTGTGAACATTTATAACCCGTGCTTACTAACACAATCATTTTGAATATCAATCCAAAATATAATTTCAGGGAAGGCATTTGCTCATGCGATTAAATTATTCATTAAGATTCAATGTAAACATATTTACATAACATCAACAACCGGTTTTAGTTCGAATTTTATTTAAAAACCATGAAACGGATACGCATATATAGAAACAACAAGATCATCAAAAACCTTTTATACCGCGCGCTACACAGGAACAAAGCAAGCAAAACCACTAACATATTTACTGTTAAAGTTAGTGGAAAAATACTCTATTACATATTAAACCAACGCCATAATAAGCGTAAGGAAACATATAAAATCAAGAACGCCGTTATGTGGTTCAACACCCTTGGATCAAGACGTTTTACACTTATTACAGATCCGATCTGGCCGCCAACTAACACCGCAGGAAATAACAGCCAATAATTTAGCAATAGGTCACCAACACCACTAATATCACTGATTTTTGCCATTTGCCCAGCCAGCCCTGAAGCCGAGTTTACCAATATAAAAACACTGCAAGTAGCGGCAATTCTCTTTTCACTATCCCAGCGCATCAAATACAAAATTGGCGCAAGAAATATTCCCCCACCAATTCCAACCAGCCCCGCTATGAACCCTATAATCATCCCAACAAACGATGGAATAAACCAATTACTACTGCCACCATTTTTCGAAATATATTTTTCTTTTTTACTTGGCCAAAGCATGCGTATAGAAGACGCGAGCAACGCCCCCCCCAGCAATCCAACAAATAATTCTTCGGAAATATTTAAATTGCCACCAACCCATGCAGCAGGCACGGATGTTATAACCCAAGGCGATATACGCACAAAATCAACATAACCGGCGCGATTGAATTGCCAAACACTGCCCGATACAACTAATAAGTTACAAATTAACGCTATACTTGGAAGAATACGGTAATCAACTTCGGCAATTACCAGTAAAGCGTTATAGGTAGACCCACCACCAAAGCCAACACAAGCATAGAGCACAGCCGTAATAAAAAACGAGCATGCCAGCGCTATCATGCTTTTTCTCTTACAGCGCCCTTGTCTCTGGCACGAGTGTCCTTACGAACATCTACCTGCAATGACAAAGAAACCTCCCCCTGTTTCGCTGAAACACCATCACGGTTTTTACCCATATCATTCAGGTCAGATAAAATATGGCTAGGAACAAGTAAGGTGATATAGGACATATCATCATCAAAGACATGCTTGACCTCCATATTATCCCCTAATGCATTTGGGTTAATCAAGACAGTCATAGAGTTAGCCATAAAATCAATGTGAGAATTAATTATATGACCCTCCATAAGTTCTTTCAGCTCTTCTTCTGAAATTTTAAAGCGTATTTTTTGCTCTTCAATTCTAATGTTCATTTTCTACAACCTTTTTCCAATCTTCAGGGGTATTAAAATTCTGCATCTCTTCTTGATAACAAGGCGGGATATCAATGGGTTTAACCCCCTGATCATCCAACAGTTTTTTAACTGAATAAGAATTTTCAACCACACAAGGACGGATAATAAACGCAGGTAACGGCCATTGATTAAAATATCCGCCATTTTCATGTTTCATCAAAAAATTCAACACCTCTACAGAAAGAAGCGGCATATCAACAGGTACAAACAAAACCCCATCATATTCACATAGGTGCGCCATTACATCTGCAATTGCGCAGGCAGGACCATTAAAGGTTTGCGTATCAGGAATATTTGGATATCCGTCAATATCTCCACTTACATAAACATCCTTAACTACTGAAGCATGCAAAAGCCCCATCATATGATCAATTAACGGCTTACCACCAAAGTCCAAGAATGCTTTGTCCTGTCCCATACGTGATGAACGCCCACCCGCCAACACAACACCCGCAACATTCATTTCATCCCCCGCACTTACCACAGCAAAACGCGCCTGCATCCGCCTCAGAGTTCAAGGAATGACCAGGCAGCCAATCACTTTTACCACTAGGGTAATGTTCTTTTTTCCAAATAGGAGAGCGTTTTTTTATTTCCTCAATAACATAACGGCATGCATCAAACGTATCACCACGATGCGCGGCGCTTACTGCTATAATAATGCTAATACCACCGATAGGGAGTTCGCCCTGAAAATGAGAAACGTAATATTTTGTATTTGGCCAAAAACCTTGCGCTTCTAAACAAATATCTTTGAATGTAGACTCTGCAAGCCCCTTATGAACATCATAAGTCATGCCTTGCACAGATTGCCCCTCATGGTGATTGCGCACTGCCCCAATAAAAGTGTCAATCGCTCCATGTGCATCATCCATTACAAAATCACACGCACAGCTAACATTTAGCAGTTCTTCTGATATTTCAACATGGATAGTATCAGTCATAGTCATAACTTCATCCCCCACAAACCGGTGGTAAAATAGACAAGTTTACGTCCTCTTCAAAAACGTAGCTATTAGGCAGGACTTCCTTATCATTTGCCAAAACAGAATCATTAACTAACGCACCAAGCGTCTTTGACAACAACTCCTTCACCTGCATCGCTGTGCAACCTGAGGAAGTCTTAACACTCTGTGATGTGCCAAACTTTCTAAAAGCACCATAAAACTCGACTTGTATTGTTATATCAGACATATCTCACTCCTCTCCCAAGGGTGCAAAACCTTGCTTTTTAATTTTGGCCAAGGCATCACCAATAAACGGCGCAATAATATCCCAACATTCTTTAACTGCCTTAGGACTACCGGGGAACGCAACAATCAATGTAGTACCACACATCCCCGCGCTCATACGTGATAACCATGCAGTATCGGTAAAGTGCAAGCTCTCCGCACGCATATAATCACCCAGACCATCTAACACTCGATCACAAACTTCTGCCAAGACCTCTGGTGTAACATCACGTGGCCCCGGACCTGTACCACCAGAGGCAATCAACAAGTCAGGCTGATGTGTTTTGCAGATAGATAATAGGTTTTCAGAAATAGTTTTCTCATCATCGGGAATAACTTCATATTGCGTAATCTCCGCACCGGCTGTTTCCAAAATATCAACAAGAACCGCACCTGATTTATCTTCGTAATCACCTTTAGATGCGCGATCACTCATCACCAGAACGCTTGCCTTCAATCCGTCCAAAACCTGTTCACGGGGAAGCTGCGCTGCCAACCAGTCAGGAATACCATCAGGGTTAACCCAAACACCGCTTTTCCCACCAGTTTTAATAAGAAGTTTTATATCACCAATGCAAAGATGCGGATCTACACCTTTTGTTAAATCCCAAATCGTCAATAACGCGATATTCGCACCTGCTAACGCCTCCATCTCTACGCCCGTTTTCGCATATGCGGCAGCTTGGCAATAAACACTAACGCTGTTCTCATCATCATTAAGCGCACAATGGATGGTAACTTGATCCATAGGCAAGGTATGGCACATTGGAATTAGTTCCGGAGTTTTTTTCGCGCCCATCATTCCTGCTGCTTCGGCCAAAGCCAAGACATCGCCTTTCGGCAAAGTTCCATTTTTTATACGTGTGAAGGCTTCTTTACTCATACTTATTGAGCCAACAGCCACCGCACGTCTGCGCGTTGGTCGTTTCCTGCCTACATCAATCATCTTAAAATGCGGATCATTCGCCGCAGGGAATTCTATTTGTTCTGTTTTGGCCATATTATCTATCCTCCTATTGATGCCAAATGCTCTCTCGCACCTGAATTTCCATCATGTAAAAAATGTGTCGATTTTTTAAAATTCATTAATCCCATAATTTTATCCTGTAACTCTTCGCATTGATCATCTCTTTGCAATAAATCACGAAGGCTATAGCCGCCCTCCCCGAATAAACAAAGATGCAACGCCCCCTTTGCCGATACGCGCAAACGATTGCACGTCTTACAAAAATCCTTTGAATATGGAGCGATCAGGCCAATAGTGCCCATACTATGTTCATGTTCGAATTCCAGCGCAGGACCTGCCCCATCTACACGCGTCTTCAACCGCCATCCACGTGCCAACAACTTCTCAGTTACTGCACCGCCTGATAAATGGTGTTCTTTAAAATAGTCTTGATTATCACGAGTTTGCATCAGCTCAATAAACCTTACAGATATCGGCTTGTCTGATACAAAACCAATAAAGTCATCCAGCTCACTATCATTTAACCCTTTAAGCAAAACGGTGTTGGTCTTAACACTTTCAAAACCAACATCATAACAAGCCTGAATCCCATCCAGTAACTTTGCCAAATAATCATGACCTGTTATTTCTTCAAATTTAGCAGGACGAAGGGAATCAACACTTATATTAATTGCACGCAACCCTGCATCATAATAACTCTGCGCGCGCTCTGGAAGACGGTATCCATTCGTGGTGAAGGCTAGTTTTTCAATGCCATCAATCGCATTAATTCCTCTGGTTATATCCAGAAAATCTTTGCGTACTGTAGGTTCACCACCTGTTAAACGAATTTTCCATGTACCCAAAGCAGCAAACGCAGTCACCAAACGTATAATTTCATCTGATCGCATAAATGGAGTATCGCCTTTGACCTTCTTATATCCATCAGGCAAACAATAGGTACAACTAAAGTTACAAATATCCGTTACAGATAAACGCAAATACGGAAAACGGCGACCAAAATGATCGGTTATAGCAGGCTCATTACGCACGATTGCTCCTTTTCAAACACGGAAGGCCAATGCGTTTCCACAATGACCCCGGCTTTCACACCATATCCATGTGGGACTTAGGCGTTAAAAGCTCGGAGGTGCCAGACCACAAATGCGGCCTGGCCAAACTTTGTGCATTATAATATTGATCTGGTGGCAACATAACTTGATTTGGATCAACTAAAGTGCAAATCGTTACAAAGCTTATAAGTTCTTCTTTAAATACTGTTGGCTAATCGCTAATATAAGGGCTCATATTCTATTGATGAATGGAGCCAATCTTGGAATTACTGCAAACTATTAAAAAATCACCCCTGTTTCTTACAATTGACGAAGAAACCTTAGAAGATATTGTGAAGCACTGCCGTAATAAAAAACTATATAAGGGGCAAGAATTATTTGCCGCGGGTGATGATGCAGATAACTTTTACATCATATTGAATGGCTGGGTGAAGCTGTCGCGGATCTCCCGTGACGGTGAGGAAATTATAATACATGTATTTGGCCCCGGAGAATCATTCGCCGAAGCAGCAGTTTTCGGTGATAAAAGGAAATATCCCGTTTATGCTCAATCAATCGAAGATGCAGAAGTCGTGGAAATACCACGCAGCCTATTCATAAAAAAAATTGAAGAGGATAGTCGCTTTGCCTTGCGCCTGTTAGGTTCTATTTCTGCGCATCAACATTATCTGGTCCAACAATTAGAACAGGTAACATCACGGACAGCACCTCAACGTATCGGTGCGTTCTTGTTACGATTTTGTAAAAGACATACTGAAGGCACTGATGGCGTTATGGTGGTTGACCTACCATATGACAAAGCAATAATTTCTACACGCCTAAGCATAAAACCAGAGACATTCTCACGCGCATTAGCAAAATTAGAGCCTTACGGAGTAAGCGCAGACAAAAGATCAATCACGATAAAATCTCCTGAAGAGCTTGCAAATTTCTGTGACGTAGATTAAGCCGCTCTGCCATCAGGACGGGCGCTAACCAATATTGGTGCGTAACAAAGAATATAAATGGCGAAGCATAAACTCCACAAAGAAGAAGAACTCATTATCCAGAATGTAGAATGATCGGGAACAATCATTGTTCCAAATACCCGAATTATTGCCATAATTTGCATAAGATAAAAGCAAAATACTGTTGGTTTATTTGCAATTAAGTCACGTCCTGTATGCCCCAACGCAACACGAACCATCATACCAAAAGTCATAGAGCCAATAGACCCCGCGGTTAAAGCATGTAAAGCAGTAGATAAAGTGACAATGCCAAAGCCAGACAGACCAAGCAGCACAAGACCGATAACTAACCACAGAAACCCGACATGCAATATCCAAACCATAGGGTCAGATAGTGATTTTAAGCTATGGTAATGGCGCATCCTTAGCAAATGAATAACAGCAGAGATACCGGCGGTAAATGAAAGGAGTAGCGTATTTGGTGCAACAACCAGACAAATAGTCGTCAACACCAAGGATATCAAAGCCGTGACATCCATCTTCATCTGTGGCGTTTGAAACGCCTCTTCCCCACTACGCCTTAATGCAGCGACAGTAAATGCCGGTATAATACGGCCACCAATCAACGAGATCATAATCATAACAACCATCAAAGCGACATAAATCGCAGCATGAATTTCGTAAACCAAGAATAATAATTGGGAAACAAACAGAATTGTTAATAAGGCCAAAAACACAAAATTGCGCTTGTTCCAACTTTTAAGCAAAGGGATAGACAGGCTGACCGCCAAGGCCGGGATAAATAATAATGAAGCTAGCTGGACGCTCCATAACGGTAGGCCAAAATCCACATTCATCACAACACGCCCCAAAGCCCACAGCAAACACAAACATAACAAATGCAGTTGCCTTGCCGGCGCGCCGCCCGTCCAATTCGCAACGGCGGTCAACAAAAACCCTGCAATAATAGAAACTGTAAAGCCATACACCATTTCGTGCGCGTGCCATGATATCGGGGCTAAAGCAAAGATAGGCGGTATAACATGCCCCGCATAATACCCACCCCAAACCAACATCATAAGAACACTATAAACAGCCCCCATTAAAAAAAATGGTCTAAAGCCTCTGCCAAGAAATGGGTGCTCTAATAAACTAGATTGCTTTTGCATGTTGATTGTCCTGCATCTGAAAATAAGGATCAAAACAAGATGCCACCACACGTGTAAACGGCAGGCCGGCTTGTGTGATTTTTAGAAGCTGCCCCTCAAATACTACAAGTCCATCTTGCTCTAACTCTGATAATTTTATCTTTATACTATCGATAGATCCTGCAAGCACATCCGCGTATTTAGTAAGATCAACTTTAAAATTGCACATAACCTCTTCAATTAATGAACGTAAAAGCCGATCATCATCACTTAGAACGCAACCTCTTTGTATCGGAAACTTATTATCACTTAGATTCTTACGATATGATGCAGGATCAGTAGTATTTTGCACATATGCATCCTTATAACTGCTGATTGAAGAAAGGCCAAATCCTATAATAGTATTTGAAGAGTCTGTCGTATATCCCTGAAAATTGCGTTTTAACTCTCCGCCAGACTGTGCAGCACATAACGGATCAACAGCACGCGCATAGTGATCTGTTCCAATTGCATTATAACCATTACCCTTTAAAACACTATCAACCGCCTCATTCATCAAAAACCGTTCATAACCATCGGCCATCACATATTTATCTAACAATTTCTGATGCTTTTTCATCCACGGCACATGTGCATAGGGGAAAACAGCCAGTCGATCAGGTAACAAAGACGCTGCGCTCTCTGCCGTGTTGCGGACGGTTTCAACAGTTTGCTTGGGCAATCCAATAATAAGATCAAAATTTATCTGGTTAATGCCATTTTCTCTTAACTCTTTAACGCAGTTTTCAACCATCTCAAATGGCTGAACACGGTTTATTGCTACTTGAACATCATGATTAAAATCCTGAACACCTAAAGATACTCTGGTAACCCCGATATCCGCATAACATTTAATCATTTCCGTGTCCAAATAACGCGGATCAGATTCTATATCTATGTTAGTATCATCGGAAATATCGAAAAACTCAGAAACCTTATCTATAACTCTACGAAGGTCTTTTGGTTTTAAATAGTTTGGCGATCCGCCACCAAAATGCACAAGGCTAACATCTTGCCTTTGTGACATAGTTTTACCGACCAAAGATATCTCTGAGAACATATTTTCAAGGTATGACTCAACAGGAGCATAACTGTTCAATATCTTGGTATTACAACCGCAATAATGACAAAGACTGTGGCAAAATGGAATGTGAATGTAAACAGACACCCGTTCATCAGGTTCAATGCCCTCAATAAGTGACACATAGTCATTTTGCGATATATCATGCGTAAATTGTACAGCAGTTGGAAAACTAGTATAGCGTGGCACAGGGCGATTATATTTGCCCAAAAGTTTTTCTATATCATTATTCGTTTTCATCTCAACAACATATACATATAACCAAACTATTGAACAAGCGGAGAGTGTGATGCCTTCAATTCAAAGCCACTAATCTTTGCCTTACCTGCTAATATCTGAATATATTGATTCAACGCCACTTTCCAGCTTTGTTGCTCCAGAAAATCTGCTATCCATTTTGAAACAGCATCATAAGGCAACTGATTACCCTCTGCAAATTCATGAACCTTTATAATGTGATATCCGACCTCACTGGCCAATGGTTCATCAGAAATGTCACCCGCTTTCATACTAAACAACGCAGCTTCAAAAGCAGGAAGAGTTTGCCCCTTGCTGATTTGGCCTAGATTGCCACCCTCCCCTGACGACGAGCACGCAGACTCTTTCTTTGCTATTTGTCGAAATAAATCAGGGTTTTTCTGAATACGCTTCAGCGCATTCTCTGCTTTTAATTTTGCTTCCCTACAAGCAGCCTCATCCTCAGGCGGAGCCAAATACAAGATATGCGACACCTGATACAAAGGCGATGTCATGAAACGGGATAGGTTTTGCTCATAATAACGTTTACATGTTTCTTCATCAGGTACTGAAATATCGAGTTCACGCGCCAACAATGCATCAATAATAATATCAGGGTTATCTACCGCCGCAGATACATCATCGCCTTGATGTGCCGCTTCTTGCAGTAATAACTCCTTTATTACCAAAGCCTGCATAGTTTGATATTTGGCATCAAAATAATTATCCGCCGGATAATATTGAACTTCTGCATTAATAACTTCCGGTGTGATCTTCACGCCATTAACAACAATACCTGGTGCAAGTTCCATCTTATCTACCTCGCTCGTTTACGTACGACTTGATATGGTCGTGCAATGAATCCAATTGGCGCACTGAATGCGTGTACCAAACGTGTGAACGGCCATATAAACACTATGAATAGTCCAAGGGTGATATGCGCCTTAAACACAAAGGCCACATCGACAAGGAAAGCATCCGCACCACTACGAAACGTCACTATATATTGCGCCCAGTTCATGAATTTCATCATTTCATGCCCATCAAGATGGTGCATAGATTCCGTAATCGTATACAGACCCAAGCATAACTGCGCTAGTAACAGAAGGAGAACAGACATATCCGCAAAAGATGTTGTTGCGCGGATACGCGGATCAGTCAATCTGCGATGTATAAGGATAAGCAAACCAATAAGACAGAACACACCGGCAATACCACCAGCTGTCATTGCCAAAATTTGCTTTGCGCCATGAGAGATACCCATTGCATCAAAAACCGCAATTGGCGTTAACAGACCAACAACATGACCACCCAGAATAACTAAAATACCAAGGTGAAAAAGAACACTTCCTATTATCAGCTGCTTCTTACGCAATATCTGGCTAGATTTAGTTCTCCAAGAATATGGGTCACGATCAAAACGTAGAATACTACCCAAAATCAATGTTATTCCTGCAATATATGGAAAAATTTGAAAAAAGAAAAAGTGCATGGCTCTATGCCTCCTCTTTGCTAGTTGGTAAATTCATACGATCAAGCATTTCTTGTGCAATAGGACATCCACCATCCATATCCTGACCAGTTGTTTGTTGAGTATTGGCAAAGGCGTTATGCTCTTCCCACTCTTCATCCATTTCTTCGAAAGTAAATGGCGCACCGGTAGATTTCTTTAATGCTTCCTCTACCGCATCCGCATCCGGTTGACACGCCGCCGCATTGGCCAAAGCATCCAGAACAGAAGAATAAAGAGAATCACGGTTCTTCAGGCGCTTGCTCAAAATACCTGTTATATTAATAACTTCCGCAAGGTTATCACGCGCTTCATCCAAAGATATGACAGATAGATATTCAAGAAATAGCGGTAAATAATCGGGTAGTTCCTTTGTATCAATAATCAATCCTGCATCTTCATAAACATTAGATAAATCGACCATAGCCTGGCCACGTTCTTTTGAATCTCCGTGTATATGTTCGAATAGATGTAGACTCAAAGATGGAGTGCGATCGAACAAGGATACATAATCTTCCTGAAGGTCAAGAAGATCAGTTTTAGCCATCCAATCCATTAGATTGCCAAGTGAAGATAAAGTCGCATCATCTAACCACTTTTCCGAAGCAAGAATTTCACGACATTCATCAAGAACTTCGACGGTTTGTGCCGAAGGGTATGTAAGTAAAAAACCTAATACTTTTAATGTTCTCATTTTTCTATCTCCTAACAACCACAACCGCCACTTCCGCAGCCACCTGATTTCCCTTGTGAAAATAATGTATTAACACGGTTATCCTTTGTTGATGCGCTTTGACCACGTGTGGACTTTTGTGCTTCGAACAAATCCATGTCACTGTTTGAATGTGTTGAACAACCGTTACCAAAGCTAAAACCACAAGCTCCACTCTCACCATAAGCATCAAGAGTTTCTTCACGATGACTTGTTGGAATAACGTAACGATCTTCGTAATTTGCCAATGCCATGATTTTGTACATGTCATCAACCATTTCAGTGGTTAAACCTGTTTCTTCCAACAATGTTTCATCAGGCTTGCCTTCAATCAGCTTAGTACGCATATAGGCACGCATTGCCATCATCCGTTTCAATCCAAGCTTAATCGGATCGACACGGCCAGCAGTTAGAAGGTTTGCCAAATATTTTACCGGAATACGCATATCATCAAGGTCAGGCATAATACCTTTCTTTGCAATTTTGCCCTCTTCCGCCGCATTTTGGATAGGTGATAATGGTGGAATATACCAAACCATCGGCAATGTTCTATATTCAGGATGTAGCGGGAAAGCCACCTTCCATTCCATAGCCATCTTATAGATTGGTGAGTTTTGTGCCCCCTCAATCATATTTTCAGGAATACCGTCCTTACGCGCCTGCGCGATCACTTCCGGATCATGAGGGTTTAAGAAAATATCACACTGAGACTGATAAAGATCACCTGTATCTTCAACGCTTGCCGCCTCTTCAATTGCGTCTGCATCATATAACATGACACCAAGATAACGAATGCGACCGACACAAGTCTCGGAACAAACTGTTGGCTCTCCATTTTCTAGACGTGGGTAACAAAGCGTACATTTTTCCGCCTTACCAGATTCCCAGTTATAGTAAATTTTCTTATATGGACAACCAGATACACACATACGCCATCCACGACATTTATCCTGATCAATCAAGACAACGCCATCTTCTTCACGTTTATATATAGAACCTGACGGACAGGATGCGACACAAGCAGGGTTCAAGCAATGTTCACACAAGCGCGGTAAATACATCATGAATGTATTTTCGAATTGACCGTACATTTCCTCTTCAATATCCTTGAAGTTATAATCCTTACGGCGATGTTCAAATTCTGTTCCCAGTATTTCTTCCCAGTTTGGTCCCCACTGAATTTTATCCATACGTTGACCACTGACAAGCGAACGTGGGCGTGCCGTTGGCTGCGCCTTTGATTCAGGTGCTTTTTGAACATGATCATAGTCGAACGTAAATGGTTCATAATAATCATCGATTTCAGGCATATCAGGGTTACCGAAAATCTTCGCAAGAATGCGCCAACGCCCGCCCTGCTTAGGTTCGATTTTACCGTTGTTTTTGCGCGTCCAACCACCATTCCATTTGTCTTGATTTTCCCAGTCTTTAGGATAACCAACACCCGGTTTGGTTTCTACGTTATTAAACCACGCATATTCAACACCCTGACGAGATGTCCAAACATTTTTACATGTAACAGAACAAGTGTGACACCCGATACATTTATCAAGGTTAAGCACCATACCTATTTGAGCACGTATTTTCATTCTGCTGCCTCCATCCAATCAATATCTTGATCTTCAACTTTACGAACAATTACAAATTCATCACGGTTTGATCCAACGGTACCGTAATAGTTAAAACCGTATGACTGTTGTGCGTATGCACCGATCATATGTGTTGGTTTCAAAGTTGTGCGTGTGACCGAGTTGTGAATACCACCACGAGCATTAGAAATCTTACTGCCCGGTGTATTTACGATTTTCTCTTGCGCATGATACATCATCATCATGCCGTCATTAACGCGCTGAGAGACAACTGCCCTAGCCATAATCACGCCATTAGTATTAAATATTTCGACCCAGTCGTTATCCTTAATACCAACTTTTTGTGCGTCTGTTTCACTCATCCAAACAATCGGACCACCACGTGACAATGTCAGCATATGAAGATTGTCAGAATAAGTTGAATGAATCCCCCATTTTTGGTGAGGCGTAATCCAGTTCAACACAATAGTTGGGCTTTCATCGCCATGCTTATCCATCATGGAATGTACAGTACGTGTATTAATTGGCGGACGATAGGAAACTAATCCCTCTCCAAAATCAAGCATCCAAGGATGATCTTGATAAAGTTGTTGGCGACCTGATAACGTTCTCCAAGGAATAAATTCATGAACATTTGTATAACCGGCGTTATAACAAACATGTTCAGATTCCAAACCACTCCACGTTGGAGAAGATATAATCTTACGCGGCTGCGCCTGAATATCACGGAAACGGATTTTCTCTTCTTCTTTTGGCTTCGCCAAATGCGTATGATCAAGCCCTGTAAACTTACCCAAAGCTTCCCATGCTTTAACCGCAACTTCACCATTTGTTTCTGGCGCAAGCGTTAGCACAACTTCCGTTGCATCGATATCAGTTTCGATCTTTGCCAGACCGTTCTTTTCACCGTTAAGCTGCTTAAGGAATTCTACTTCATCATCAGTATTCCAACCAATACCTTTACCGCCATTACCCAGTTTATTCATAAGCGGGCCAAGCGTTGTAAAGCGGTCATATGTAGCGGGATAGTCACGCTCTACCACCTTCATAGATGGTGCGGTTTTACCCGGTATAAGATCGCATTCACCTTTGCGCCACTCCTTAACATCATTTTGCGCCAACTCACCCGGCGTATCATGTTGTATTGGCGTAAGAACGATTTCTTTTTCAACACCCAAATTACCAGGCGCAAGCTCAGAAAACTTCTTCGCAAAACCTTTGTAAATATCCCAATCTGAACGACTTTGCCATACGGGGTCAATCGCCTTTGACAGTGGGTGGATAAACGGATGCATATCAGAAGTATTCAAATCATTCTTCTCATACCAACTTGCCGTTGGAAGAACTATATCCGAATAAACACAAGTAGTGGACATACGGAAATCCAATGTCACAACAAGATCAAGTTTACCTTCTGGTGCTTCATCATGCCAAACAACATCGGAACAGTTCTCACCGCCCTCTTTACCAAGGTCCTTGCCTTGCACACCATGTGATGTACCAAGGAAATGTTTAAGGAAATATTCATGCCCTTTACCGGATGATCCCAATAAGTTTGAACGCCAAACAAACAGGTTTCTAGGCCAGTTCTCAGGTGCATCAGGGTCTTCACAAGACATGCGTAAATCACCACTGCTTAGGCGATTAACTACATGATCAATCGGATCAATGTCTTGCTCTTCTGCTTGTTTAACTAAATTGATTGGGTTTTCTTGCAATTGTGGTGCAGATGGCAACCACCCCATACGTTCAGAACGTATATTACAATCAATCAAATTACCCTTCCATTTTTCTTTATCTGCTGTTGGGCACAAGATTTCATCAACACCCAATGCCTCATAACGCCACTGGTCTGTATGCGCATAGAAGAAAGAAGTTGAATTTTGTTGGCGCGGTGGACGCGACCAATCGAGAGCAAACGCCAACGGCAACCAACCTGTTTGCGGACGCAGTTTTTCCTGCCCCACATAATGCGCCCAACCGCCACCTGATTGACCAATACAACCACAAAATGTCAGCATATTGATACAGGCACGATAATTCATATCCATGTGATACCAGTGGTTCATCGCCGCACCGATAATAATCATGGACTTACCCTTGGTCATATCTGCATTAGCCGCGAATTCACGCGCAACTTCGATAACCT
The DNA here is from genome assembly GCA_050633325.1 of Alphaproteobacteria bacterium. GTDB lineage: Bacteria > Pseudomonadota > Alphaproteobacteria > Micavibrionales > Micavibrionaceae > UBA1672. The sequence goes on along the minus strand of JBOEGH010000010.1, from coordinate 44,510 downwards.
TATCTGCAGCAACACCGGTAACACTTTCTTGCCATTTAGGTGTAAATGGAATGTCATCATCGTAACTAGTTGCGATATTGTCACCACCAAGACCGTCACGTGCAATACCATAATTCGCACATAGCAAGTCAAAAACCGTAACAACCGCAGTTTTCTTACCATCCAAGTCAAGATACTTAACCGGAAGATCACGATATAAAATATCATCATGATCGGTTGAAGCAAAATAATCATGCTCGTGCTCTTGGCGTTTAGTCGCAAAATAAGGGAAACCAACTGACAACACTTCATCTTGTGAACCCAGCAAAGTTTTTTGCGGATTAATTGTATCACCAGACTTCGAATCAGTAGGAAGAATATTCCACTTACCTTCTTCACCCCAACGGAAACCGATAGAGCCAGTTGGCACGGTTAAGTCACCAGTGTTCTCATCAAAACAAATGGTTTTCCATTCAGGATTATTATCCTCATCCATATTATTTTTAAAATCAGATGCACGAACCATACGACCGGGCACGAATTTACCATCGCGTTCTTCAAGTTTAACAAGGAACGGCATATCCGTATATTTACGACAATAATCATCAAAATATTCAGATGTTTTCTCAAGATGGAACTCCTTAAGGATGACATGCCCCATCGCCATACCCATCGCCGCATCTGTACCCTGCTTAGGGTTTAGCCAAATGTCACCAAATTTGGATGCCTCTGAATAATCAGGTGTTACCGTAACAACTTGCGTACCCTTGTAACGTGCCTCGGTCATAAAATGCGCATCAGGCGTTCTGGTTTGCGGAACGTTCGATCCCCACATAATGATGAAACCAGCGTTATACCAATCGGCACTTTCTGGAACGTCTGTTTGCTCACCCCAAGTCATCGGAGATGCAGGCGGCAAGTCACAGTACCAGTCATAAAAACTCATACACACACCACCAAGAAGTGACAAGTAACGCGATCCCGCAGCATAAGAAACCATAGACATCGCAGGAATCGGAGAGAAACCAATAACGCGGTCAGGACCATATTCTTTAATCGTATAGATATTAGCAGAGGCTACTATCTCATTAACTTCTTCCCAATCAGCACGAACAAATCCACCAAGACCACGAACTTTTTGATATTCCGCACGTAAAATAGGATCAGCCTGAATAGCACCCCAACTTTTAACAGGATCGCCATTGTGCTGATTCTTCATGTGACGCCACATCTTTAATAGACGCTTACGAATAAGTGGGTACTTCAAACGGTTGGCTGAATATATGTACCAACTATAACTCGCACCACGCGCACAACCGCGAGGTTCATGATTAGGAAGGTCAGGACGCGTGCGCGGATAGTCTGTTTGCTGGGTTTCCCATGTAATCAAACCATTCTTAACATATATTTTCCAAGAACAAGAACCAGTACAGTTAACGCCGTGCGTAGAACGTACAATTTTATCATGCGCCCAGCGATCTCTGTAAGCTTCTTCCCATGCACGGTTTTCCTCTGTCGTAACACCATGACCATCCGAGAATTTCTCACGGTTTTGTTTAAAATACATCATGCGGTCTACAAAATAACTCATCCGGGGTCTCCTGATCTTAAAACATTGTCATACTTATGAAACAGGCCAGCTAAAATTCATTTGATCTGAATCAAGCCGGCCTGTTTTATTAAATTTATTTAAATATTTTATGGGTTTTTATGTTTCGCACCCGGGCGCAAATACACTACCCAGTTCAAAACCAAGCATACTGTGTAGAATACAGCAAAGCCATAAAGGGCAACTTCAGGAGTTGTCAGTTTAATCTGCTCACCAAGAACTTTTGGTATGATAAACGCACCATAAGCAGCAACAGCAGATGTCCAACCAAGAACCGGACCTGCCTGCTCTTTATCAAAAACCATCGCAATAGTACGGAACGTAGAACCGTTACCAATACCCGTCGCAGCAAATAGAATTAGGAACAAGATAAAGAATGGCACAAAAAACTCTTCCGGAGTTGCCGATGCATATGCTTCCTTCATGTAATAAGCAACACCTAAGGCACAAGCAATCATTGCAACCGAACATATTTGCGTAACGAACGCACCACCCAGTTTATCAGATACCCAACCACCAACAGGGCGAATAAATGCACCGATAAAAGGACCCATCCATGCATACATAAGAGCACTAGGGCCATTAGGGTTTGCAATATCATGCGTCATAACACCAGCGTCATTAACAACATGTTGGAAACCAAAGATAACCTTAATCGCCAATGGGAAAGATGCCGCAAAACCAATGAATGATCCAAACGTCATAGTATAGATAACAGTCATCACCCAAGTATGAGGATGTTTGAAAATCTGATACTGACGCTTAAGGTTTTCACCAGTTTGACCAGGAATAAGTTTCAGCAAGAAAACTGTCAAAGCAATAACAATTGGCAGTACAATCCACTTACTAACACCAAGACCAGAACCGTGCGCCGCTTCTGGCAACATAAGCCAAAGACCAAACGCCGCAGCAATAAATCCAATGATTAACATCAAAGACATTTGCAAGAACGTAATAGGAGCAGCAGCAATCTCAGGTGAAACATGTTTTGCACGAATATTGTTCATACCAAACCATGCGGCAATAACAAGTGGTATAAGAATAGCCACCCAAACAAAACCGGCATTATGAATGTAAGTCTCAGACCCTGCAGGAATTTTACCAATCAAAGTACCACTAGTATTTTCAAGGATCATTGCTTCTCCGCCAAAAATACCGAATGTCATGAATAATGGTATCAAGATTTGCATAGTTGTAACACCCGCATTACCCAAACCGGCATTCAGACCTAATGACAATCCCTGTATTCTCTTTGGAAAGAAGAAACTGATATTAGACATCGATGAGGCAAAGTTACCCCCTCCAAATCCTGACAACAGCGCCAATACTTGGAACACCCAAAGCGGAGTATCCTTGTCTTGCAGTGCGAAACCAGTACCTAGAGCAGGAAGAATCAAAAGAGCGGTTGTAAAGAATATAACATTACGCCCCCCTGCAATACGAATAAAGAAGGTAGAAGGAATACGAAGTGTTGCACCCGTCAAACCTGCAATCGCCATTAAAGTAAATAACTCTGACTTTGCAAATGGGAAACCCAAATTAAGCATCTGCACCGTGATAATACCCCAGTACAACCAAACAGCGAAGCCACACAGCAAACATGGAATAGAAATCCATAAGTTACGCCAAGCCACAGAAGAGCCTACACTCTCCCACTGATCCGTATTTTCCGGATCCCATTGTTGAATATCCTTAGACATCGTTTCAACTTCCTTTCAAATATAAACTCTTAAGATTTAATCCATTGAAACACTTGAAAAAACGTCCCAACGATATTTGGAGGGTTCTGTCATGATTACGTATAATTTTAATTGATTCAGATCAAGGAACAGTAATTTACTAATATTATATTCCCTACCCAAATATTTATATGTCCGAACAAACATACAAATATAAATTAACCAACAGCATAGTTGTTGATACAAAGTAGCAAGGAAATACTATGGAACTAGAAAACAAAACCACCTCCCTTTGGGGGAATTTTTTCAGGGTAGATAAACCGCAAATAAGAACATTCCATATGACTTGGTTTGCGTTCTTCTCATGTTTTTTCGCATGGTTTGGTATCGCCCCACTTATGGTCATAGTTCGTGAAGAACTAAGCCTAACCAAAGAACAAGTCGGTTGGACAATCATCGCATCAATTGCCATGACAATCTTCGCACGCTTCTTCTTAGGCTGGCTTTGTGACAGAATCGGACCAAGATTGGCATATACGTGGGTTCTTATTCTTGGAGCAATACCAGTAGCCGCGATAGGCCTTGCCGACAGTTTCGAGAGCTTCTTGTTCTTTCGCCTTATGATTGGCCTGATTGGTGGATCATTCGTTATTACCCAATATCACACCTCTGTTATGTTTGCCCCCAACGTTGTTGGTCAGGCAAATGCGACAAGTGCCGGTTGGGGTAATCTTGGTGGTGGTGTAACGCAACTTGTAATGCCTCTTATATTCTCAGGACTTGTAATCAGCTTTGGCTTTACTGATGCGCAAGCATGGAGAACATCAATGGTAATTGTTGGCTGTGTTATCTTCGTAACTGGTATTGCCTACTACTTCTTAACGCAAGATGCTCCTGACGGTAGTTATAAAGAGCTGCGCGCTGCGGGCAAAATGCCGGCAAAGAAAAAAGTGACAGGCGATTATTTCAACGCATTAAAGGACTATAGAGTATGGATTTTATTCCTTATATATGGTTCTTGTTTCGGTATTGAACTTACCGTTAACAACGTTGCCGCACTATATTTCTTTGATTATTTTGAATTGAATATGGTTGCTGCTGGTGCTGTTGCTGCTTCGTTTGGCTTGATGAATATTTTCGCAAGAACATTGGGCGGATTATTTGGTGACAACTTTGGCCTGTTATGGGGACTAAGAGGACGTACAATATGGTTATTCATCGTGCTATTCTGCGAGGGTCTTGCCTTAATGCTGTTTAGTCAAATGAACTTATTGTTCCTCGCCATTCCTTCATTAATTCTGTTCTCTCTATTTACCCAAATGGCAGAGGGTGCGACATACTCAGTTGTTCCGTTCATAAACAAAAAATCACTAGGAGCCGTAGCCGGAGTAGTTGGTGCAGGTGGTAATGCCGGTGCTGTTATGGCTGGTTTCTTGTTCAAAAGTGAAATGGAATGGAATGATGCATTCTTAACAATGGGAATGGTCGTCGCGGCGACATCTTTCTTGGCTTTCTTAATCAGGTTCACCCCTGAACAAGAAAAAGAGGAGAGAATCAACTTTGAAAAAGCACGTTTAGAACTACTGCAAGTAAGAGCAGACCGTGCAGAAGCAGAGCTTGCCCGTTCAAAAAGAATTATAGAAGGCGGTTAAGCCCACCTATAAATTATATAAATTTTAAAAAAGCCCCTTACTAATATCGGGCTTTTTTACGATATAGATTTAAATAGCAGCTAAACACTCCTATAATATTAACGAATAATAATATAGCAGAGCAAACGCCATGGTTATAAACAACAAGCAAACTTTAAATGATCTTAATATCTATGAATCAAACTGCAAACCACAGCTGTTTGAATCTTTAGACCACGACTCATTAAGCGCAATTTTAGACAATGCAATTATACAAAATCACGATAGCGGACGCCTGTTGTTACAACAGGGTGACGAACCTGAATACTTATATCTAATAATAAAAGGAAGCATAAAAACCTCTCGTACAGATGAAAATGGTAACGAGGCAGTAATAAGGCTTTTAAACAAAGGTGAAACCTGTATGGAGGCAGTAATATTTATGGGTGGATTATCACCAATAAATGTTCAAGTTATTGACGATGCGCAACTTCTTATGATTCCTGCAAAATTTGTAAAATCGCACGTTTTGGCAGATACCCAATTCGCAACAAATATAATTAAAATTGTTACTCGCCATTACAAGTCCGCCCTACACCAAATAGACGGGATGTCAATAAAATCACCAACACAACGCGTAGGATATTATCTGTTAGAAAAGCACCTTGAAAATAGCCATAGCTCACTAACATTTGAACTACCATTTAAAAAAGCAACAATTGCCAGTCACCTGGGAATGACTCCTGAGACATTTTCGCGAACATTGTCAAAAATCAAAAAAATGGGAATTAATGTCCAAGGTGACACAATAAAATTAGAAGATTCATTTAGCCTGTGCCACTTCTGCGATACTGACTTAGAACATATATGCAGCAACACAAATAAAGACGATTGCCCCAACTGCCCGATAAATCATAAATCAGGAAACAATGGATAAACATCTATTATTTCACCGGCTTTTAGCGTCTCATCACCTTCTTTTGCAACTGCCCAACAATTCATTTGCAAAAACGGGCTAACCATAAAAGATGCTTGGCCTGCAAACAGATCAACTGTCATGAGGCCATCCTCCCAACTTTCTTTTTTTGCTTTTAGGAACATACGCCACCCCTCTTTTTTAGAGAATGGTGTCATAAGCTTTGCATGTTGAGGTTTCTCCTCACCTTGAGATTTCATCGCCCTTAAAGCCGCGGTTACAAAAAAGCGTAACCCAACTGAACTGGCCGCAGGATTACCCGGCAATCCGAAATATAATGTGCCATTAGGTAATCTGGCAAATAATATCGGTTTCCCCGGTCGTGCCATAATCTTATGAAACAAGATAACTGCCCCCATATCATCAAGCGCCTTACTAACAAAATCGAATTCACCCGCGGATACAGCACCAGTGGATATAACGACATCAACATCATTTTCCATGATACATTTCAGCTTACTTTTAAAAACATCAAGGTCATCTGCGACTGTTCCACACGGCAAAACATCCGCACCAAGGGCAAAAAGCGCATTTTCAATATAAGGGCCGTTGGAATTATAAATCTTGCCCGATTCCAAATCTTCAAAAAGATTATCGACCAGCTCTTTCCCCGTGGTTATACATGCTATTTTTGGTTTTTTAAACACTTCAACCTCAGCCACACCCAAAGTCGCCAAAGCCATAATATGTTGAGCCCCCAAAACATCTCCACGCCTTAAGACGACCTCACCTTGTTTAAAGTCCTCACCTGCTTTTCTAACGTTAGAACCTTGTACAGGCGGTTGTGTAAAAATAACTTTATCACCGTCTATAGCAACACATTCAACGGGAATTACCGTATCCACACCATCTGGTACAGGCGCACCTGTCATGATTTGTCCGCATTCACCATCTTTAATCTCAATATCAGGAACAGGATCACCAGCCGCAATAACCAATATACGATCAAGCGTTACAGGCACCCCCTCCTTAGCGCACGAAACATCACAATAACGCACCGCAAATCCATCCATAGCAGAATTATCAAACGGCTGTACGGAAATTGGTGCACTCACATCCTTTGCACAGACATGACCAACTATCTTTGCTGTCGGCACTGTCACCACACTAAGATCATGTGCCTTTCCTGCCTCTATAACTATCGATTTTGCTTCATCATATGTAATCATTTATGCACCCATCAATTAAACAACCCCATGATATAAATTGTTCTCTACTGCAAAGCCCTTGATGTTAATCAAGTACGATTACAAACATCAGAAAATAATTCATATTTTGTTGATTTAGATCAAGGAAACAATATTTAAAATATCTATACATCTCCTCATAATTTTTAAAATTAAAGGAACAAAAATGTATAAATCCAACTTCATCAAGGCATTGCTGGTTTCCAGTGCCATATTTTCAATCAACCCTGCCTTTGCTGGTGACGATGTAAAAAGCATCGTAACAGACGGTGATTTCTTCGGACAAGTTCGCTATCGCTATGAATTCGTTGAGCAAGACGGCATCAATGAAGATGCACGCGCGTCTACTATTCGTACAAACATTGGATTTAAAACAGGCAAATACAAAAACTTCCAAGCTCTTGTTGAAGGACAGTTGGTACACACATTCGGTGCAGAAGACTTTAACGACACAACAAATGGTAAAACAAAATTCCCTGTTGTTGCGGACCCTGATACAGCAGAAATAAACCAACTATGGCTTTCATGGAGTGGACTACCAGCAACACAAATAACAGCGGGTCGCCAAGGTATTAACCTTGATAACCAACGCTTTGTCGGAACTGTTGGCTGGCGCCAGAATGATCAAACGTTTGATTCTGTTTTACTTACAAATTCAAGCATCCCTGACCTATCATTGGCATATAGTTACGTTTGGAACGTAAACCGTATCAATGGTGACGATCATGCTTTTGGTGATCTTGACACAACTACCCACGTAGCACACGCAACATACAATGCGACAGACTGGCTGAACGTTACCGGTTATGGTTACTGGCTTGATATTGATTTAGATCCATCATCATCATCAAAAACTTACGGTATTCGCCTAAATGGTGATACTGCGATTAATGATGACTGGAAACTATTCTATGAAGCAGAAGTTGCAACACAAAGCGATCATGCCGACAACACATCAAGCTATGATGAAGAATACTACCACATCTCTCCGGGTATTTCAGGTCATGGCCTAACCTTACAAGCCGGTTACGAAGTATTAGGTGGTGATGGCACAGATTCATTCCAAACACCTCTTGCAACTGGACATAAATTTAACGGTTGGGCAGACAAGTTCCTAAGCACTCCGGCAAATGGTCTTGAAGATGCATATGTTAAGGCATCATATAAGTTCTCAAATGTTAACGAATATGTTGACGGCACAAGCATTACTGCAGTTTACCATGAGTTTGATGGTAACGAGACTGGTGACTATGGATCTGAAATTGACTTGGCGGTGAAAAAGTCATTCACACTGCCAAAAGGTCAACCATTCGAAAAACTTAATTTCGTAGTTAAATATGCAGATTATAATGCAGATGATGCACCATATACTGACACACAAAAACTTTGGTTTCAGGTTGGCGTAAACTTCTAATCTAACGCATTGATGAATTAATCTGGCCGTGTTCCTATCTTTAGGTGCACGGCCTTTTTTATTAATAAGGGAATACGCATTCCCCTCCCTAAACACAAAATATATATTTATAATAAATATTATTTTCCCCTCACCACCTCTTGATAAACTTGTTTCTTAATATACTTTGATAGTAATGAAGAGATCTTTTGCAACATTGCTGGCTTTATTAATGGTGCTTCCTGTTTTGTTACAGGTGATGCCCCACGACGTTATCCACGCACTACATAAAGCTCAAGACCATCACATCACCTTAGAAGATAAAGATCATCACTCTCACAAAGAACATAGTGATGATCACCATGCAATAAGCATAGATATTGTTACATTCTATGATGAATATCTGCATGTAGACATTCAATCACCCGATAACATAACTCTATCAAAGCCCACACAGGATATCGACAACGCGATCATCGCCACATATATCCATGAGCGACCAACATTACGTAATGAACTGTCTGGCATTAATAGTCGTGCTCCACCCGACCATAGAGCATTTACACCAGACAGCACCCCTATTTACCTCTCCACAGAGCGACTGAGAATTTAAACACCAGCTTCGGAACTTTTTAAAGCACCTGCATATTCAGCAGGAGCTTATACCTACGCGTTCCATTCCCTGTTTTTAAATTCAAACTCTTCAAAATGGAGATATATTTTATGACTAAATTTTTACCAACTTTAACCAATCAAAATATGTGGTTAGCCTTTATTGGGCTTGGCATTATTTTGACAGCCACATTAGGCATGGCGACTGACGCTATTGCCCATGGGGTAACCCAAGGTGACAAAGGTTATATCCAAGAGATAACCGGCGCGCACCCAATACCATTTCTTTATCTTGGCGCAAAACACATGATGACAGGTTACGATCACTTATTGTTTCTGTTCGGTGTGATCTTCTTTTTATACCGTATGAAAGATGTAAGTATCTATGTGACGCTTTTTGCTATTGGTCATGTATTTACCCTCTTATCCGGTGTCCTTATGGAGATCAGTATCAGTGCCTATATAATTGATGCCATTATTGGTTTTTCAGTTGTTTATAAGGCTCTTGATAATATGGGTGCGTTCCAAAGGTGGTTTGGATATCAACCAAATACAAAGGTTGCCACATTCATTTTTGGGCTTTTTCACGGTTTTGGTCTGGCAACTAAAATTTTGGATTATGAACTATCGCCTGACGGACTCTTACCAAACTTAATTGCATTTAATATTGGCGTTGAAATCGGGCAAATCCTAGCCCTAAGCGCAATCCTTATTGCAATTACCTATTGGCGAAAATCAGGCAGTTTCATAAGACATGCCTATAAAGCAAACACCTTCATGATGATGTTAGGTTTCCTTCTTATGGGATACCAAATCACAGGATATATCTTGTCCTAAACCATCATCAATTCAATCAAAAATTTAAAAGGAAATACAATGTATAATACAAACATACCTACTGACAGAGAACTTCCATCAACCGGAAAACTTATCAAATCAACCATTTTAGCCGCAGCGACAGCATCAATTCTTTTAGTTACTGTTGTGATGCCATCGGAATATGGCATAGACCCAACAGGAATTGGGCAATATATAGGTTTGAAAAAAATGGGCGACACCAAAGTGTCACTGGCAAAAGAAGCAGCTGCAGACAAAGCCATAGACCTGATGAAGACAGCCGAGCCAATTACGACAGAAGAATATACAATCCAAGAATCTTCTGCCGATATTAATCGTAACGATCAAATACAAATTACACTAGCCCCCGATGAAGGAACGGAGATCAAAGCAAAAATGAAAAAAGGCTCGATCGTTAATTACGAGTGGTGGACAAATGGCAAAAAGGCCAATTTTGATGTTCACGGTGATTCTAAAAAACTAAAGATAAATTATCACAAATACTACAAAGGATCAGACTCTAGTAAATCAGGTAAATTGACTGCTGCGTTTGATGGATCACACGGATGGTTTTGGCGTAATCGCAGTGATGCACCAATGACTATTACACTAAAAGTTAATGGTGATTATTCAGGCATTAAAGAGATGAAATAAGGAAAAGAACCATGAATAAAAAACATATTATAATTGGTCTATCTATAACCATAGTCATAATAGCAATCGCATTTGTGGCAATATCGCACGGTGGCCTGACTGGTGAAGATTTAGTCAATACGCATGGCCACACACATTAGCCTACCACAAAATATCATTGGCCAGATTCTTACAGTCTGGCCAATCACTCACCTAAAAAGTGAAGAACTAATCTGCCTTTTTTAAAACTATGGGGTATCGATAAAACTGCACCAACCCTCTCCCTTTATCTACAGCATTTTCACATCAATTATATCGCCCTATTGAATTATACACTGTTATAATATAACAATACACTCATGTAATAAAACAGAAAAGGCCATATAATAAAATGTTATTCAACATTAAGGATATCGAATATAGCATTGATAATAACGTTATCATTGACAGGCAAAACCTTAAGATAAACGAAGGGCAGCACTTGCTTTTACTTGGCCCATCAGGATGCGGTAAAACAACTCTATTGAACATAATGTCAGGATTATTAAAGCCTGACTCTGGTGAACTCTCCTATCGCTGCGACATATACTCTTCATTTTCAGACAACAAACTAGACAGACTACGCGCAAAAAATTTTGGGTTTATTTTTCAAAAAATTCATTTGATAAGACACCTAACTGTTGCGCAAAACATCGCCATATCACAAATGAAGCCAAACCCTACAAAGGTGCAAGAATTAGTAAATGATCTTGGCTTAAACGGTAAGGAGAACCAAAAAGCAAAAGACCTAAGTGTTGGGGAAGCGCAGCGCGTTGCCATTGCTCGCGCAGTAGCGAACAACCCCAAAGTTATATTTGCCGATGAACCGTCATCTGCTCTGGATAATGCGAACACAGAAAAGGTAATAAACCTAATATTTAGCCAAGCAAAGAAAACAAATGCGACCGTAATCGCTTCTACACACGATGCGCGTATTAAGGCACACTTCAAAACAATATTGGAACTAGCATAATGAACGCAATACATCTCGCCTTATCCTCTATAAAGTCCCGCTGGCTAAACAGTATATTATCCATTTTCCTAACCGCATTTGGCGTTATGATTGCATTAGTGGTTATACAATTTAGTAATCACGTTCAACATCGCCTAAATTCAGATGGAAAAAATATTGATATAGTAGTAGGAGCAAAAGGAAGCCCGCTTCAACTTACACTATCATCCATTTACCATATCGACATCCCTACCGGAAATATCCCCTATAAAAGTGCAAAAAAATGGATGAAGCACCCGCAAATAAAATCATCTATACCGCTTGCGCTTGGCGATAACTGGCGAGGGCACAGAATTGTCGGCACGACCCCATCCTACTTAGAACACTATAATGCCAATATTGCGACAGGACGCATATGGAACAAGCCTTTCGAAGCCGTAGCTGGTTCAGATACAAATCTTCAAATAAATGATAAATTTGCAAGCTCTCATGGATTATCTGAAGGTGGGCACTCACATGATGGTCAATATTATACGGTCACAGCAGTAATAGAACCAACCGGAACTGTTCTTGATAGACTAATATTAACATCACTGGACTCGGTTCTGGATCTTCACGGACAAGAAATCACACAAGATAACCATAAATCACATGATGATCATCACAATCACGGCCATGATCATGACCATAAAAGCCATAAAAATAGTAAAGCAAAGCCTGAAATAACGGCCATTCTGCTAACAACAAAATCACCAATAGCAAATATGAATTTACCACGGATGATAAACCGTGAAAGTAAATTGCAAGCGGCTAATCCTGCTCTGGAAATAACGCGCTTAACATCAATATTAGGCCTAGGGTCACAAAGCTTTTCTATTCTTTCAACCGTTCTAATCACTATCTCATGCCTAAGCATATTCGCCGGACTATCGGGAAGCCTTGAAAACAGAATGGAAGATTTGGCAATTATGCGCGCGATTGGTTTTTCTAAGAAGAAGGTTTTTTCCATCATAGCCGTAGAAGGTATGATAATCGTGTTGTGCGGCTTAATCATTGGCTTTGCCATGGGGATAAGCGGGTTTATAGCCCTAAGCCAAGCAATAGCCCCTTTAAACGCAAGCGGTGCAAGATTTCAATTTACCAATGAGTTTTTTATTATAATTTCATCAGTATCCCTAGCAGGATTAATAGCAGCAATATTTCCAGCATTAAGAGCATCAAGAGTAGACATTGCAAAGCAACTATCCAATAATGCATAAGGAAACAAATGAGATTAGATAAAGCAACGCAGGGTAAAAAAATAATCGTGAAATCACTATTCACAATATTTGTTTTAGGGGTTTTAGGCGCACCAATCATGACTGGTGGCATGAAGAGCCCTAAACACCCATTATCTCACAAAGCATTTACAGAATCAGACGATTTCGTAGAAAGCACATTCACAGAAACAGAAACAATCACAATAGAACCACCAGATATTTTTGAAATGATTCCTGAATTTGTCACGACTCCTGAAGGTGGTATTCCATGGGATGTATTCAACGAAACAATAGAACACGAATATCAATATGAAGAAGACAGTGAATTCGTATATATGGGCGTTAGACCCGAGTTTTCCAAAAACTTAAAAAAATTAGAAGGATCCGTTATAACCCTTCAAGGATATATGTTTCCTTTGGATCAGGGCGAAACACAAACACGATTTTTACTTGGCCCGTTTCCGGCGAGTTGCCCATATCATTATCATATACCACCAAAACTAGTGTTAGAGGCGAGTTTAAAAACTCCTGCAAAGTTCTCATATGATGCAATCAATGTAAAAGGAACGCTGGAACTCATACCGAAAGATGATGAGTACAACCTCTTCTACAGGTTAAATGATGCAGAACTAGTTCAATAATTTCGATATGACACTGGCTACAAGGGCGTAGTAGATGTATAGTTATAGTTCGTATGTTTCCTTACAGTAAAAAAGTGTAAGATACCTATATAGAAATTAAAGTCGTTATATTATAATTAACCTTTATTGAAGTATCTTAAAAATACAGACTAATAAATAATACAAACCTCGCAACCCACATCACAACTAATCAAGTCAGAACATGAGCTTATACACAGACTACCTAAAAGAAATCGAAGAAAGAAAAGAACAAAATCTTAGCCCTAAACCTATTGAAGAGGCAGATCTTGTTACGGAACTAATCGCGCAAATTAAAGACGTAAATAATGAATACCGCGAAGAATCCTTAAACTTCTTCATTTATAATACATTACCCGGCACCACAAGCGCAGCAGGAGCCAAAGCACAGTTTTTAAAAGATATTATTTTAGTTGATGTAAAAGTAGAGGAAATTCAACCTGACCGCGCCTTCGAATTATTATCACATATGAAAGGCGGCCCTTCTGTTGAAGTGTTAATTGATTTAGCCCTAGGCGATAATGCGCAAACCGCACAAGACGCGGCGAATGTTTTAAAAACACAAGTATTCCTATATGAAGCCGACACAGATCGCCTGGCAGATGCATATAAAAATGGCCATACCATCGCAACCGACCTTTTAGAAAGTTACGCAAAGGCTGAATTTTTTACAAAACTTCCTGATGTAGAAGAAGAAATTAAAATTGTCACCTATATCGCTGGCGAAGGTGACATTTCCACTGACCTACTATCTCCTGGGAAAGAAGCGCACTCACGCGCAGATAGAGAGCTTCATGGTCAATGCATATTCGAAGACAATAAAGAAAAACAGAATGCTGTCCTTGCCTTGCAAGAAAAACACCCTGATGCACGCGTAATGTTAATTGCAGAAAAAGGCACAATGGGCGTTGGTTCATCGCGTATGTCCGGCGTAAATAATGTTGCGCTATGGACAGGAAAAAAGGCCAGCCCCTACATTCCTTTTATTAATATTGCTCCCATTGTTGCCGGAACAAACGGTATTTCACCAATATTCCTAACAACTGTTGGCGTTACCGGTGGTATTGGTATCGACTTAAAAAACTGGATTAAGAAAAAGGATGCAGATGGAAATACAGTCCTTGATGAAGATGGCGAACCTATCTTGGAACAAAAGTACTCTGTCAAAACAGGTACTGTCTTAACCATCAATACCAAAGAAAAAAAGCTATATAATGGTGATAAAGAACTCAAAGATATCTCACCTGCTTTAACACCACAAAAGCTTGAATTTATTAAGGCTGGTGGGTCATATGCTATTGTATTTGGTAAAAAACTACAAAGCTTTGCCGCCGAGACTCTAGAAATTGATCTTCCACCCGTTTTTGCTTCGTCAAAAGAAATATCACATGAGGGACAAGGTCTAACGGCCGTTGAGAAAATTTTCAACAAAAACAAAGTTGGTATTCCTCAAGATAAAATACTCCATGCCGGCTCTGACGTACGCGTAAAGGTAAATATAGTTGGATCGCAAGACACAACCGGACTTATGACATCTCAAGAATTAGAAGCCATGGCCGCCACAGTTATCTCACCTACAGTCGACGGGGCTTACCAATCTGGCTGTCACACAGCTTCGGTATGGGATTTCAAAGCTCAAGAAAACATCCCTAAGCTAATGCGTTTCATGCATAAATTTGGCCTTATTACAGCCAGAGATCCAAAAGGTGCCTATCACCCCATGACAGATGTCATTCACAAAGTTTTGAATGACATTACCATTGATGATTTGGCGATCATTATAGGTGGAGACTCTCATACACGAATGTCAAAGGGCGTTGCATTCGGCGCAGACTCCGGAACAGTTGCTCTTGCACTTGCAACGGGTGAAGCCACAATGCCTATTCCTGAATCGGTGAAAGTTACCTTTAAGGGTGAAATGCCACATCACATGGATTTCCGCGATGTTGTACATGGCACACAATCACAAATGCTGGACCAATTTGGCGGTGACAATGTCTTTCAGGGAAGAATAATTGAAGTGCATTTAGGAACTCTTCTTGCCGACCAAGCTTTTACTTTCACAGACTGGACAGCAGAGATGAAAGCAAAAGCATCCATCTGTATTTCTGAGGATGGCACTTTAATCAAATCTCTGGAAATCGCGAAAAGTCGTATTCAAGTTATGATCGATAAGGGCATGGATAATGAAAAACAAGTCCTGCAAGGATTGATCGATAAAGCAAATGTCCGCATTACAGAAATTGAATCCGGCGTTAAGCCAGCTCTAAGACCTGATGAAAATGCAAAATATTTTGCAGAGGTTGTAATTGACCTATCAAAAATTAATGAGCCAATGATCGCAGACCCAGACGTGAACAATGATGATGTATCCAAACGATATACACATGACACAATCAGACCTGTTTCTTTTTACAAGGGAGAAAAAACAGTCGACCTTGGTTTTGTTGGATCATGCATGGTGCATAAAGGTGATATAAAGATTGTCGCACATATGCTCAGAAATCTTGAAAAACAAAATGGCAAAGTGCAGTTTAAGGCCCCTCTTGTCGTGGCCGCGCCAACTTACAATATTATTGATGAATTAAAAGAAGAAGGTGATTGGGAAATTCTACGTCGATATTCAGGTTTTGAATTTGATGACCAAATGCCTAAAAATGCTCCTCGTCTTGAGTATGAAAACACCTTATATCTTGAAAGACCAGGTTGTAACCTTTGCATGGGAAATCAGGAAAAAGCCGCAAAAGGTGATACGGTTTTGGCAACATCCACGCGCCTGTTTAAAGGTCGGGTTGTTGAAGATTCAACAGATAAAAAGGGAGAGTCTCTCCTTGCCTCAACACCTGTTGTTGTTCTATCCGCCATTTTAGGAAGAACACCAACACTGCAAGAATATAAGGAGTCTGTTAAAGGCGTAAATCTGACTAAATTCGCTCCACCTTCTGATGTGAAGCCAATAGATTCAATGTCTGTTCATTTTTAGTCACATTGCAGGCATGGTCTAAAGCAGCACGAATGAAAGAACCTACCATCGCATATAATTCTAAAATCCAACAGCCCTAGGCTGAATTACAGTGCTTATAGCTTGCCTCTAACTTTTATCCGCAGCCAAAATCTTATCAGGCTGATTTCTAAGATAAAGAAAACCAGCCAGAAAAAAGGTCAAAATTTCAGTAATCGGGATGGCAATAAAAATACCTGCATCACCAAAAAACAAAGGCAATGTAAGTAGAAATATTACTGGCAACAATAAACTTCTACTAATAGCAATAGCGGCGGAATGTATTGGTTTATGCATAGCGGTAAAATAAGAAGAGCACGCAATATTTAAACCATTAAAAATAAACGCCGGCCAAAAAAAGGTAATAAAATTATAAGTAATAGAAATGGTTTTCTGGTCTCGGCTTTCCAAAAACATCTCAATAATAGTATTAGGTGAAAACAATAAAACACTGATGACCACCACAGCTAACAGCACTAGATGACAAGCCGCAATAGCATTTACTTGCTTGATTCTATGGCTTTTTTTCGCACCTAAGTGGGTGCTAATTAGAGGCTGCAAGGCTTCACCTATCGCGTAGGAAACCATAAGGCCAACAAACACTATGTAATTAATAACTGCAAATGCAGCGACGCCCGAGCTACCAAGGCGAGTAATCATTACCCAGTTAAACAGCAATGCGGTTATGCCTATTGAAATTTCATTGCTGAACTCTGAGAATCCATTTAACGCCGAACGTTTTAAATCTGACCAATTCTTTTGTTTAACCTGAAAATGAAAGGGAGATTTTCCACTGATAAAAAACGGTATAAGAGTGAAGAACATTAGCGCATAAGATATTCCTGTCGCCCAAGCTGCACCTTCTATACCCCAATGTAATTGAGTGATAAACAGCCAATCTAAAACAATATTACTAATAGCACTGATAAGTAAAGCCACGCCCGCAAGGTTAGGTTTACCTGCAACACGAACAAAATACGACAATGCAAAACCCACCATAAAAAGCGGCTGAAAATACAGAAAAATTCTGACGTAACCTAATGTTAACGTGTAAAGGTCATCATCTGCCCCCAACAAGCCAACTAGCGCAGGTGTAAAGGTAAGAAATAAACCGGTTAAAATTAAACTAGCTACAGCAACGGCTATAATAGTTTTACTAAAAACAGCGCTTGCAGCAACATGATTGTTAACCCCTAAAAATTTGCCCGCACTGACCATACCACCAACTGACAGCATCAGCACAATACCAAAAAACAAAGCACTCAACGGAGAACTTAGGCTTACAGCAGCCAAAGCATTAGAGCCCACATAATTACCGAGGAAAATACCATCAATAACGCCAGCAGAGGCCACAGCCAACATACCAATAACAGATGGAATAGAAAAACGATAAAACAGAGTTAGTATGTTATCGTTTAAAATACGTTGTATATCATTCATAGTTAAAGATCTTTACTAAAACTCCAGTTTGAGCAAAGCATTATAGAACAAAAATATGAACCGTACATAAGGTATTTACTGATCTGTGATAATGCTCTTATTAGGTATAAGAATGGTTTAATAGCTTTATAAGATTAATCATATCGTAACTCACCAGCCTTACCACGAAAAATATAATAAACGCAGATTGTGTAACCAATCAAAACCGGTAATACGAAAACTGTTCCAGCCAACACAATCATCAAAGATTCCGGCGATGTGATAGAATCTATAATCTTTAACTGATTAGGCACAATATAGGGATAAAAACTATAGGCCAGACCTCCAAATGAAAGTATATATAACATCACGGTCATCGAAAATGGCATCCACGCATAGCGATCTTCGGGAAATGGCATATGTTTAAGTAAGAAATGAAGCCCTATAATTAACATCCCTGTAGCAAGAGGGATAGGAGCAAGAGCTAAGATTTGTGGAAATTCGAACCACTTATCAAAAATACGTGTACTAACCAACGGGGTTGCGACAGAAACCAACACTATGCCAGCACAGCTTGTATACAGATGTTGTCTCATCCATTGAACTGCTTTTTTCTGAAGTTCATCCTCACAGCGCCAAATCAACCATGCCGCACCAATCAAGCAGTATCCAGACGCAACAGCGACAGCGATAAGGCAAGAAAATAAAATTGCCGCACCACCCTCTTGAAATCCGGTTACATAACCTCCGAGCATATATCCTTGCGATAATGCTGCCATTAATGAACCACAGAAAAAAATAAGGTTCCACTGTTGCTTCTTTTCTTTAGGTACTTTTGCCCTAAAATCAAATGCTACACCTCTAAAAATAAGCCCCAACAGCATTAACATCACTGGTATATATAGCGCCCCTAAAACCAGACCATAAGCAACTGGAAACGCAATAAACATTAACCCTACACCAAGCACTAGCCATGTTTCATTTGCATCCCAAAACGGCCCGATTGACGCAATCATACGATCCTTCTCATTGTCTGATGCTGCAATACTGAGAATCCCTACTCCTAAATCATAGCCATCCAAAACGACATAAATCAGCATTGACAGCCCCATAAGGCCAGCAAAAATAAATGGAAGCCAATCTCCGTATGTAACAACGAGGTTATCCATTATACATCCTTCCTAATAATTGCTGCTCGGCGTTCCACGCCCATAGTTTTTGGGTTTTCAGGGTCTCGATTACCACCATCACCCGCACGGCGAGCCATGTAAAAAATCGTGCCCAGATATGCAAACATCAAAAAGACATAAGTAGCCAGATACGCCATTAATGATATAAATACCATACCACCACTTACATCTCCCAAAGCATCACGCGTTTTCAAGACACCGTAGACAAGATAAGGTTGTCGCCCGATTTCTGTGACATACCATCCGGCAATTGTCGCCACCCACCCTGAAAAGGCCATCGGTAACAACATATAGGACAACCCCTTAACCCATGATCTCTTCCACCATAAAATAACAACTCCTAGCCACGATACCAGTAACATTGCCATCCCCGTCCCTACCATAATGCGGAACGCCCAAAATACTTTCCCAACTGGTGGATGCTCGCCTTCAAATTCGTTTATGCCTTTTAGCTCTCCATCCCAATGATGAGTTAGGATAAAACTGGCTAGCTTCGGAACTTCAATCGAGTAATCATTTCTCTTGGTTTCTTCATTAGGTATGCCAAACATAACCAATGGAGCACCTTTCTGCGTTTCCCAAAGCCCTTCCATTGCCGCAATTTTTGCTGGCTGGTACTTCAATGTATTCAGCCCGTGTAAATCACCAACAAAAATTTGAATAGGTATTAAAAGTGCTGCAATAGCAATACCCGTTCGCATTGTTTTCATTACGACAGGGCTGCGGTCATTCATTAGGTAACGTAATGCCGAAACACCGGCCACCAGAAACGAAGCCGTTAACCCAGAGGCCAAAAGCATATGCGCCAAACGATACGGCATAGAAGGATTAAAAATCACCTCCATCCAATTTGTTGCATGCACAACACCATCAATAACTTCAAACCCTTGCGGTGTTTGCATCCAACTATTTAAAACCAAAATCCAGAATGCTGAAACAGTCGTACCAAATGCTACTAGAAATGTAGCCAATGTATGCACCCATCCAGGAACACGACGAAAACCGAATAACATAACCCCAAGAAAAGTGGCCTCCAAAAAGAAAGCCGTAAGAACCTCATACCCCAATAATGGGCCTGCGATATTGCCTACCTTTTCCATGAAGCCCGGCCAATTTGTTCCAAACTGAAAGGACATTGTAATGCCAGTTACAACACCAATGGCAAAGCTGAGTGCGAATATTTTAGTAAAAAAGAAATATGCCTGCATCCATGCTTCATCTTTGGTCATGGCAAACCGAGCCTTGAAAAATAGCAAAATCCAGCCCATAGCAATTGTTATGGTTGGAAACAAAATGTGAAACGTAATATTCGCGGCAAATTGAATTCGCGATAAAATAAAAGGGTCAAGATCAATATCCATATCTAATTATCCCTCTTGCTATTTCCGCCGGGAATCAATGTTAGTTTATCCTTCATTTGATACAAACTATAAACCTTTGCACCCATCTTCAATAAATTCACAAGTCGTTCGGTTTCCATAGACTGCATGTCTTTATACCAATCTGTTAGCATCTCAATCAGATCGTGCATTTCCTGCATTTTCTCTTGCGCATGTTTTTCTTGATCTGAAGTTGGTGCATCCATAATGATAGAACGAAGCATCGTCAATGTTGGTTCAATTTCACGTTTGCGCCGCTCCTCAACCAAGTTACGCACGATATCCCAAATTTCTTCATGTGTTCCATAGTAATCTTTTCGGTCACCTGGAATATGGCGAAGCATTACTAAATTCATTGTATCCAGCTCTTTAATGCCCATGGCGACGTTAGATCGAGAGAACCCTAATTGTTCAACAATTTGATCCGCGTTCAATGGCTCTGGTGACAAGTAAAGCAAGGCATAAATCTGCCCTACAGTTCTGTTAATACCCCAGCGAGAACCCATTTCACCAAAATGTAAAACGAAGGTTTGTATAATTGGCGGTAAATTCATGTATTAATCCTATATATTCTGAATTTTCAGTATATACAGAAAATTCAGAATATAGGCTAGAACAAAAATACAAAATCTTATTATATTTATATTTCAAATAACCTTTAACACCAATATCATCAATAAATAGTAGATAAATACAATCAAGCTAAAACAACTTCATGCTCAGTTATCAGGCTCCGGTTCGTCTTCAGAACCTCTTATATCAGGGACTTGTCCAGAAAGAATTCCCGCCTCTGTACCCATGTCTACATTCTTACTCTGGTCATCATAGAACTCTATTGATTGTCCCTTATCTTGCGCCATTTGAGATAACACATGTAGTATTGGCTGCTTCGGTGATCCGGCCAAGAAATGCGCAGACCCTGACACATCTTCATCCCATTGATAGAGAGTTTCAATTGCACGTAACGCCGCGTTATTACCCCGCGCAGTTACAATAGATATACCATAGGGCTTAGAATCGCCGACATAACGGTTATTCACATCATTATAATGCTTAAACAAGTCATATGCTGGTCCTGCATTCATGGGAACGTCACGAAGCTTCTTCTCATAATCATCATAGGCTTCAAGATTATGGTCTTGAAAGAAATCTTCAGACTCACTATCAAAAACCACACCATCAAGATCATAAACATGATGCCCTATCATTTTGCCATTAAATATAGTCCTTAGCTCCGGAATACCCTCAGGCAATTGTCGCATTTTTACAATCTTGTTATCATCACTAACTTCAGTCTTCGGCACTATCTCTTCAGATGGATTATTCGTTTTTGTATTCTTTGCTAAATCATAATATGTAGAGAACACGCCAGCCTTATTACCATCTATCGCATCCTTACGGTTGGCCGTATAGAAATGCTTAATGCCGTAAGCTTCTAGAAATGGTGCTGGTGACTGCCCATTTGTAAAAAACATGCGGCCAGGCGTTATCCCCTCATTCTGCATTGTAATAATGGCTCGCCTAGCGGTAATAGGACTGTTTTTAGAACATAAAACAACTTCCTCAAAACCGGGATTCTCAAAAGCTTTCTTCAAATGTTTAAAGCCACGACCAAGGGGCAGCGGCTTATCCGCATGCTCTTTCATATGCGCTATATAGGCTTCTTTACCCTTTTCTTTAAAAATTCGATCTGGCTCTGACATGTCAAACAAGACGCTTGTCGATATTCCTTTAATCATTTTCTCTTTTTTAGCCATATCTTTTCTCTACTCTCACATTATGCGTTTTCTAAATCCGGCATGGAATCATCTTCATTTTTGTCACTACCTTCAACTCCGGATCTGCTGTACTTTCTTTGAGGATTCATGAATTGCTTGGTTGTTTCCGGCAAATACGCTGCTTCTTCATACCTTTGAACCCATTTTCTTATTGACTTAAACAAGGCCACTTTATTAGGGCTATCACCTACATACCTATCATAAATATCAGGGTTACTTTCTATCGATAACAATTCTCTATCTGCCTGATTATAACTCTGATAAGCCATATAATTACGCATATCCTCTACACGTAATTTATCGTCTGATGACATTGCATTAGGATCAATGTCATATTGAACAAAATTAATCGTATCCATGGTTGACTCAAGAACATCCCGTTCACTGACCAAGGACTTATAAATTGCATTAACACTGGGAATATCCTGATCACGAACAGATTCTAAATAATCACGCACCTGCGCACATACAGATCTATATGCGGTGTTAATGCCAACTTGCGCACGCAGCCTAAGAAGATTTTGTGCCCCATGCTCAGGGCGCATTGCTCTCCCCCCAGACCTGTCTAATGACTTTTCTAAATCAGGATATTTTTCAGGAGCAATAAAATCAGAGATAAAACCATAATCATCATCGCTTATTTCATTCTTTAAAATACGGCCAGTAAAAATTTTAGATCCACGATCATTTTGCCATGCTTCACCTATTTTTTGCGCAATTGTCTTCCACTCAGAATGTGGGTCAACATAATTCAAATGGGTTTTGACAATACCGGCGCGCCTATCCAAAGTCTCCTTGGGCGTATTACCATTAGCATTAACGCGCAAACCGTAACGCGCAGGAACAACGACCGGATTTTGACGCAAATCAAGCACTTCGAATACATCATTATCGTAATCCGCCAACATCTCAGATATCTTATGTGCAGGTAAATGTAGATAATCATCAGGATCATGTTTTAAATTAAACACAACCGCGTAACGTTCTGTATCCATTGTACCGACAAAACACCCCATTTGTGGCTTAGGTCGTTTTGCAGATGGGCTTACATAAGAGAAAATCGGATGCGGCCCGTTAAAGCCCATATCCATGCCCATCATGTCATTAAGCGAATGGCTGGTTGAACTATCTGCATTAATAATCATCTGCTCTGTAATATCCGGAGCAATATCATATTGCTTCCAGAACAAATCCATACATAAGTTGGTATCATACTGCCCGCCATGTGCCTTTTTCGCATCATAATCAACACCGTTTTCTTTACACAAACTTTCAAGAGTATGGTCAGGAAAATCAGTAACAGGGTTTTTTGCAACATTATACTGACCAGGCATATAAGCAGCTAACGCCCTTGAAATCGTCCGCGTATCAATTGAAACCGTTTTATATGTTTGATGCAGGCGTGTATTAGTTTCCAGATTTCTGGCACATTCCTTGGCAATAAATTTACTATCAAAGCGAGTATTATGCCACGCAATCAATGCTTTCAGATGGTTTTTATTTACCTTTCCTTCTGGCGACTTATGTTCTGCAATTGAATGAGAGTGCTCTTTCACCTTACGGATTGACTTATTCATTTCATCCACGAACTGATATGATGGCATCCCCTTATCAAGGTCTTTCGGCTTGGTATTAGTAACCAACATCGCAAAAGGAGACGGCATTCGGTAATCTGGTATTTTCTGAAATAACTGTATATTCTCAAGGGTTTTACGACTTTCTACATCCTGTATCGTCAATGCAAACTCACGAATTAAATGACGCATCTGCGACAATCCACCTGTTTCAGTATCTGCAGCCCCCATTGCGTGAATATTTTTCTCGGCAAACACACCTTTTGTATATTTATCAATTCCAAATGGAATATCCTGTTTTAAAAACCCTTGAACGTTATGCGCGTTAAAAGAGCGTGATAAAGTAACAGGCAACGAACGAGCCATTTCATATTTAGAATCCATACCTGCGATTTTTCGAGCATTACCCTCAAACGTATCAACAAGACGCGCTACACCACTTGTCGATTGTGGCTTAATTGGCATTAATGAAGTGGAAAAGCGCCCCTTAAGATAAAATTTTTCCTTCGCCGGCGTATGGTTTGTCACGCCAATAAATTCTGATTCTATCATCTTGTTAAAAGTAACCTTTTTCCCCTTCTCAATACGCATCTGCATTGAGCTGGTCACCACATGACTCTGTGCACCTGCCTCATTCGCTATTTCCGCATGTTTACCTAACTGCTCACCATCTCCATGAACAGGCAAGACAAAAGGTAACCCGGATTCAATAATGCCACGTTCAACACCTTTTTCATTGTTATGGCCAGAACTATGACGAATAACAATAGGTCCATAAGTATCACCACGATTATGACGTTCCACTAACTCCGCTTCTTTATCTATAGACTCTGGCAAAATAACGCGTGCTTTATGATATATCTCAATATAATCCTTCAAAGCCATACGTCGGAAAAGGTTGTCACCCGTTGGTATAACACCTTGCAGTGGTGCAATAATGTCATTATCCCTAATGCTCCAACGCTCCGCCGGTAGGGAATCACGCGCGGCACGATTCAAGGCAGAATACGGTTCGTCCTGCGTTCCCGTCACAAGAATAGCATATTCTCCATCACGCTTCTGATCACTAAGAAATGGTTCAACCTTTTTCTTTTCTGTGCGCATAATTATGTCAACGCCACAAAAGTCCTTAGCCCATTTTTTAAGGTCATAAACCTTATCGGCATCCTTCACCAAGTCCTCTACCGCTTTACCATCAATAATCAATGTTTTTCTGTCAGTTTCACCCATTGCAGCAACAAGAGTACCCAAGCGCGTTATGTTTGATCCAAGGGTAGGAAAGATAAATCTATGATCAACATTACCGTGAAGAGCATTTATCAAATCCCCTTTCACATCAGATTCAAGGGTATTCTCTCCGGGGCGCGTTGTTCCCGTAGAATCCCCACTCATCGAGTCAGGTTCATGCCCTCGCATCCAGATGTCTAAAGGGGGTATCCCCAGCTCTATACTATCATCCCACTTATAGTCACCCGTGTGACGATGGGATCCGGCAGGCGTAATAACATCAAACATTAACCCAGGGTCAGAGTGCGGCATAGGACCAACTCGTACTTCAAAAGTATCATTGATCTTCAAACGTGGGTAATATTCATATGATCCCATCTTTTTACTTGGCAATGCTTCTGTCCATTGCTCAATCTTCGTACCTGCAATTTCTGTAGACAAAACCTCTTGAGGATCTTGTGGGTTAATATCCTTAATCAAATTAATTGGGTAACATTTCCCAAGGATTTCTTCCTTTACCTTCGCCTCTATATCCAGCTCTGACATATCGCGTTTAAACTGGAGCATAGTAATTTCATTCATGATAAGTGGGGGTAGTTCGTACCCCTTCTTTACAAGATATGCCAACTGCCCCAGATGGTCTTTATGGCGGTGAGTAAATAAAATAGCACCGACAGGCTCTTCAGGATTGCTTCTATTATCGTGCTGATGCTTTAGGTAGCGTCCGGCATTAAAGAACGCGACATCAAATATATCATGAAACAAAACACCGGCATCAATCATCAAAGATGCTCGACTAATCTGGCCGTCATCATTTTGTGTTTCATAACCAATTATGTACTGGTTTGCCCCAATATTCTCGTCCGCTTCGGAAACATACGATGTTTGATTATTCCCTCCAATAGCAGCAAACGTCATCACGCCTTGCTTTGGAATTTTAACATCATCATTCAAATATGGATAAACCCCCATATGCAAATTAAGATCTGTAGGTAACATAAAACGACGTTCATGCGGACTTTTCTGCATATCATCAATCAACGCACTATCACCTGCACGGATCATACGATTAACATTTCTAATCACTTTCAATATAGACCCTGTTGCACGACTGTCATTCAAATCGATTTTCTTACCCATATAAGACAAAGATTTTATACACGCTTCTTCGGTTGGATTATCTGGATTTGGCCTCACCTCAACTTTATAAAGCTCCTCTTCTCCTTTCCCATCATCGCCGTAAATCTTGATATCACCACTAACATCAAAATGATTACGCTTACTTCCTCGTTTGTAGGTGTATTGTAAAACAGAATTATTTTGATCATTATCCTGTCCCAATAAAGTAAGAACACGTGATTGATTTTTTTCCTCTAATAAATCATGTTGCCCAACGCCAAGAACAGCAGGCAAAAAAAGAACCGGATAAACCGGCTCAGAATCTTTTTCACTATCTTTAGGAACAACTGTTTTAATATCCCCATTCACATATAAACCAGGCCATGATTGCCTTCCATTGCCTGGAGTTAACAACCCCGATCCCGACAAAAACTGCACGGGATTTAACCACTCATTATTATGAATTACAGAATCGGTAAACCCTTTGGTCATGCGTGGCAATAAAACCGAATTACTTCCCTCAGACGCATCTATCACATGCCCATCGACCTCGACATTATCAATAATAATATCGTTGCCTGATGTTACACACCGCATCTTGAAAAACACACGATCTTCATTCTCATCACTATTATGGTGCAGCAAATATTTAAATTGAACATCAAAACCATCATCATTGTTGTTTGCATCCAACAACAATGCACGGACAGCACCGCTGTCTAAATCGGTAACAATTGTGGCATATGTAGACCGTGGAGATTTTTCAAGATGACCACACACGTCACGCATACCAAAGAGGGACAAGAACTCCTCTTTTTCATAGGATAAGCTCATATTTTCAACACTCTAAATAATTATCACAAACACACCAAAACAGTTTTTATTTTGCGTTGCAACAAAAAAATAACTGTAATAAAAAAACATTAAATATTTTAAATTATTTCAGCGCCTTAGATATGAAATAAAATACTGTCACTTATTGATATAATTCCCTAAAAAACGCGTTAATGTATGAATGTATATTCAACAACACCGATTAAAGACAATATGCCGAAAAAAGACATATTCAAGGACTTCTGTATCAAAGAGGTCGAAACTACTTACTCAATAGCTGTTAAAACGTCTGCTAGTAAGGTGGGTGAATTGATTATTTCCAACCATAAACTTTGATAGCATTATCTACCCATATTTACATTACATAATATCGGGACTAGACCACCTTACATTAAGATAATCTAATATTAAAAGCATGTGACGTTAAAATTAAAACCATGTGACGCGCTACATCTCTGTGCGTGTCGAAGATGTGTGTTCTCAAAGGCGCGCGGAAAGCTGGGCTTCAGCGGCAACACTCTCTACAGCGGATGGATTGGAAGACTAAATGGCAGTGCCTGTAGTCTGCCGCTAACCATGCTCAAAATTATCAAGGGTATTTGATACCATTTTTTCTAGGGTGAGTTCTATTAAACCTACGATCACGTCTTACTGTTTTCCTTATTAATTTTGCATTGACCAGTTTTTATTAAATTCTGTGCTTTAGAGATATACTCTGCGTTATTATTCCTGTGCATATCTTCATTCTAAAATGTAGATTTCAATTTGACTTATTATAAATTTATCTATAGTTGTTTTTCAATCTATTAAATATGTGTGTGCTGCGTGAGGGGGAAATATGAGCCGTAGTAAGCTCATTAAATATTTGAGAGACGTGCGTGTTCTTGCTATGCTAAGCATTGCTTACGGTTTTTCCTATATCCCCGTGTTTATTCATGGTTATTTTTGGCTTTGGGTTTTTCCATTTGTTGCAATCGTAACATTATTTGTACGTGCAATGATCAGTAGCGCAATTGATCAAGTATCAAAAGCCGGTGATGAGGCCGTACAAGCCAAGGCTATGATCCCCAAATTCATTATGATGAATGTAAAAATGACGGTTTTATTATCGTTGCCATTTATTACTGCACTTTACCTTGTTGAGCATGGGCATATTGAAAACTTAAGGGTCAGTGATACCGATAGAGCCATTTGGGAATGGTGCCTTGGTGTTTTAAAAAGCAGTAGCAAGATTGGTATGCTCGACCTTCCATTCATGCAAATCGTTTTGTCCAATTTATTTTTTATGATTGTATGCACGGTTTCATTATTCACCCTAGCATACAAAAAAATCAAACAAGTCTTCGTAATTTTATTTCATCGGGAGTCATATAAGTTTCTGCAGGATATATGTCCTGTTGCGAGGGTGAGTAGGCTTAGGTGGCTTTTAGCTGCGGCAGCATATATTCCCCTTCTTCTTATTCCCCTTAATGCAAGCTTAAATGCATATTCATTTTGTTTTTATATGGGGTTTTTGGTTTTCGTGCAATTCGCAAACGTAATTTCATTGAAGGTGGAATACTTGGTGCGATTAAAAGATATATAGAAGGAATTTAAAATATGTCAGAAGAAGAAAATAATCCAAATTATAACGGAATGGTGTTCGCACTACAGAATATACAAGCTGGGTTTAACGCTCTTACGATAGCAACATATAATAGTTTTGGTAATGCCGCAGATGATGTATTGGGACTAACGTCTTCCTATAAGTTTTTTACGGAGGGTGTCGATGTTTTACCGTTTGCATCCGTTGTCGCTGCTTACGCTTCGTCTGATGAAGATTTAGTGCTTAGAAATACGATTAATGCTGCGGCACGTGAAGGAATTGCATTGAGTAATGAATTCGTTGCTAAAAAAGGAATTGGTGCGATTACTGGGATTTTAACGGGTACATCTACTAATCTTATTCTTAACTCTCAGCCTGATCTTGACTTTTATGGTTATATTGGTACCGGAGAATTTTTGGGCTTAAGCACGTCAGATTATCACTATGTCAAAGAATATCAGCGCGGCGAAACTTCGTTTTATGAGGCGTATAATTCAGCAAAACAAGAATTATATTTTACTACAGAAGGATACGATACGACAGATTTTACGACGCTGAAGCTCAACTTAAATCATGAGGTTTCAAAAGTAATTCGTACAAATAATGGTAATACGATTGAAATTGATCTTAGAGATAAAGATTGGAAGTTAACTTGGGCTGATGGAACTCAAGAGGAAGGTAGTTTACAGGATAATGTGGAGATGAGTGATGCCGCCGAAACTCTTATCACCCAGATGTATAATAATCTTAAAGAAGAATTACAACTTCGTGATCCAAATATTAACTTAGAACCTTTGGATCAAACTGTTACAAATATTGTTACTCAAGAGGGCGTGACAGTATTTGAGACTCCAGAAAAATGGGACGGAAGCTGGGGGGGGATAGGTAACGAATACAACCTTTTTTACAATGTGACTGATGAAGTATCGGCTTTCACTCATGATAGCGTTACTGTGATCAAAGATCATGTTATGGGCAACACTTATATTAATGGAGAAGACCCTGTTACAGGATATATGAACATGATTTCTCATGACGCTGTATTGGGCGGTAATGTATTTCATTACGCTGATCCCAATAATGGTGGTGTGACTACCGCGATTATTGTTACTGACCCATCATTGCTAACGGCAGATCAAAAAACAGCTTATTATGATTTGTTGTCTGCAGGAAATAGAATATTACAGCAAGGTGGTGAGGCGCTTATTCATGCGGCACCTGATTCAGTTGGAATTTTTTCACAATTTTTTGGTGACAATGATGTGTCTGATACCTTGGAAAATATAGCACAGAACGCAGAGGAAAAAAGCGATGTCATTGAGGGTGGTTTTGGAAGTGATATAGTTGGCGTTAATGTCAGCAATGACTCTATTATTTCTAATATGTTTGACTTTACTACTCATGCATATTTCATTCAAAATGGTACAAAGTCAGAGCAAATAGACTCAACATTGTGGGTATATAACAAGATCATGACAGATGGTGTTGTAAATGCTGATGGTGATCCAGAGCTTGGCAATGCTAAAATTGTATCTGTGCCAAATGGATTTGGTGGTAATGCAGTTAAGATCGTGGTTGATGGTGTGGATTACAGCTATATCACCAAGTACAGCGCAGGGAACTTCCAGCAGCAGGTTATTGAAACAATTGGCGCAGACGGGCGTACAAATTCTGCGCAGATTACCTTGGCCGATGGTCTGGTTAATCAGCTTTATCGTGGTGAGCCGATTAAAATTAAGTACCCGGACGATTTTGTTTTCGGTTTTGCAGGTGGATATGTCGGTAATATTATTGGTCAGCAGCTTGCCAATGGTGAGTTGGCGCACGATATAATATCATCCGCTATCACGCGCACTTTAGGTAAAAATCTAGGGGAAGTCATGGACTTCTTGGCGACTGGTGAAAACACAATCATTGAAGCATTCTTTGATCCAGTTTTGGGCGTTAATGGAACCTATGCCCCACGTCCCAATATACTCAAAGACCTCCTTTCAGAAGTTCAGTCTGGTGTTATTTCAGCAATAAGCGGCAAGATTGTAGAAGAACTAGGTGATGCCATAGGAATTGAAGGCGTCGGTGGTGAGGTATTTGATGTTGTTGGAACTACTGTAACAACAGGAATTGTGAATGAAACATTTGGAATGATATTTAATGGTATGGATAGCGGTTTATATACTGGACTACTGTCAGGTAGCTTTGATTTTTCAGCATCATACCCCCCTAATACACAAGGTATTACTGGAACTTATGGAGATTTTGTTCAAGCACAAGCATTTAATGCACTTGCTGGGTATGCAGGAAACAGATTAGCAGGTGAATTAATATCTCCCGAAGATGAAATGGCAGCTTTATTTGGTTCCACGGGTTCTGCTATTGGCACGGCCATTGCCACTGGCAATATTGCGGCTAGTACGGCAGTAGGACAGTTATTCGCCAGTAGTGCAATATTAGGAGGGCCAATAGGCATTGCTCTAGGAGCATTTGTTGGAACTATTCTAGGCACTGCTCTTGGAAATATATTGGGAGGCGATGATGAGCCCGAGGCATGGGCACGAGTGGAATACGATACGATAGATCAAAAATTCAGGCTAGATATGTTTGGCGACAAACATGGAGGATCAGAAGAAGTTGCATCCAGTATGGCGAAGCAGATGATTGATGCTGTAAATGATGTTATCGGCCTTACAAATGGCGTTTTAAGAATAGGAGAAAACGCACCTCGCTTTCAGATAGGATATAAGGGTGATAAATATACGGTAAGTGAATTTGGTGGACATGTAAGAGAGTTCGACACACCTGCAGATGCGGTTATGCATGGCGCCTTCATTATGATGAAAGACTTTGATTTGGTAGGTGGACATGCTGTATTAATGCGCGCCTGGCATAATTCAGAAGCAACCAATATTCACAAATTTAAAGAAGATTTGGAAATAGCAGAAGCATTTCAACAATACTTGCTTAACCCAACAGGTGTTTTAGCACTAATGATGGATCAGCCTGATAGTGAGGTTGCACAGGCTTGGGCCTCTATTTTGCAACGGGCAGCAGAACTAAAACTTCACTTACCAAGCGATAAAGACCTTGATGGAGGATGGGGATCCGCCCTACTCGCCCAAGGAATAGACCCTAATCTTATACCTGATATTGATGGAAACACGATTACTCTTACAGATCCCATTACAGGTGAAGAAACTGTTCTTCATCATGTTATTGGACCGGGATATGAAATCGTTCGCATTGAAGGAACTGATGGCAATGACATCATAGATGTTATCGTAGATGGTAGTACAATAACCTACGTTGACGCGGGTGATGGTGACGATATTGTTTCGGGAAGCGATGAAGCAGATATTATAGTTGGTGGTACTGGTGATGATGATTTAAGTGGCCTCGGCGGTAATGACTGGATTCACGGCGGTGATGGAGCAGATACAATTGACGGCGGTGCCGGACAAGATACCATTATTGGTGCAGCAGATAATGATGTCATTAACGGTGGCGAAGATGATGATATCATTTATGGTAGTGGCGGCGATGATGACTTGTACTCAGGTGGTGGTACGGATCATATTTATGGTGGTGACGGTAACGATACATTTCAAGGAAGTTACGCACATTTCTACGGTGGTGCCGATAATGATACATTTTATTTAAGTAAGTATAATAAGGCGACAGGTGGTGCTGGTGATGACGTATTCCATTTTACAAGCGGGCAGTCTTATAATAATAAGATCATAATTGGTCGTGAGGATGGTCATGATGTCATACATATAAAAGATGGTGGTTACCGAACCATTAACAACACAAATGTTCTTCAGTTCGATAACACGATAAGCATAAATGAGTTGTTCTTTGAGTTTTCCGGACCAGGAACTTTTCTAGGACCGACAGGAACATACTACCCAGATTTAAAAATATCTGTTTTGGGTGAAGACCAAACTGTAACGATAAAAAACTTCTTCCGTACATCAGGCTCAACCAATAACCCTTCCAAACTTGCTATAGAGGCGCATGATGGATTGTTGCAACTATACGGAAACGAGCGCGTAATTAACGCGATAGAAAATGATAAAACAATTTTAAAAGGTGGTTATTATGAGGATTTTAATCTTTCCCTTTCCCCGATATCAGGACCATCTGGGACATATAATGTCATAAGTGATAATCATATGCTTGCAGGCATACATGATTTTGAAATAGATACGAATGCTGGTGAAGACTATAGTTACGCAAATCATTCAAATGTTTGGTATAGAGACAGTAATAATCAGAATCCGCATACATTCATTACAATACCCCAAAATGACCAACACGGTGTAGCATATAACACACGCTATAACCTAGGTGGCGCGCGCCATGACGGGCTAGATGGTAGGGATTATGCAAGCAATTCGCCAAAATATATGTATGGAGATAGCGGTAACGATACTATTTATGGTGGGTACGCACATGACGTACTTGTCGGAGGGCTTGGTAATGATACAATACACGGCGTAGGATCAGGCGATAAGTTATATGGTGGACATGGGGATGATACCCTTTATGGTAGCAATGATAATGATTTCTTTTCCGGGGGGGCTGGTAATGATTTTATCTCTGGCAGAGGAGGAAATGATACATTACATGGCGGTGCAGGAAATGACACATTAACCGACCACATTGGCAACAACACCATGTGGGGAGGCGCAGGTAACGATACCTTCGATGTTCGTGGTGCTGATGGTGGAACTAACGTTATGTATGGTGAGGAAGGAAACGACACGTTTTATGGCGGTGACTTGGCACGTGACACACTATACGGTGGCGCAGGTGATGATACACTACGCGGCGCTAGTAGTGATGATTGGCTTAGTGGCGGAGAAGGAAATGATATTTTAAAAGGTGGTGCAGACGACGATACGTTAGGCGGCGGTTCAGGCGATGACTCACTATATGGTGGTACTGGCAACGATATCCTTGAGGGTGGTATAGGTGATGACACCTACATTTACATCAGTGGTAATGATAAGATTAGTGAAATAGGAATAGGGTTAGACACTTTAATATTTGATAGTATCTGGTCTCCTTCTGACGTTTCACTAGATGGTAACTTAATTACGTTATCTTCTGATGATAGTATCACATTTAATAATATTGCCTTAATAGAAGAATTCTCCTTTAGTGGCTTTGCCAATATGTCTTTGGCAGAATTTTATATGCATGTTAACACAGTCCCAATTGCTCAAGATGATGTGTTTTCTGGCGATCAAGATTTAGATATCACAGGTAACCTATTGGTTGACAACGGTAATGGTGCGGATAGTGATCCCGATGGCGATACGTTAAGCGTTGTTGCAGAAACGATTTCAACGGCCAACGGTTCGGTGGTTATTTCCGTAAATGGAGATTTCACCTACACGCCGGCTGCAGGTTATTTCGGTGCGGATAGTTTTAGCTACACGCTTCAAGATGGCAATGGAGGGAATACGACAGCAACAGCTAATATCACGGTCAATGAAGTTATTGCAGTTGACCCGTATATCATTGACTTTTCTTCCGCAACTATTGTTGATTATGCTTTGGCAAGTGGTGTAGGGTCTGGTGCAGACTACTCCGTGGAAGATGATGGTGCAACACTGCATCTTTCGAACAATATATGGAAGGCCATTAATTTTTCATACGACGTCACGGCAAATACAGTGTTGGAATTTGACTTCATGTCAAACAATGAAGGTGAAATTCATGGTATTGGGTTTGATAATAATGATACGAGGACTTCAAACTATACTTTTGAGGTTTTTGGTACGCAGAATTGGGGTATAGGGGAGTCAAATACCCAAAATTATGATGGTAATGAAGGACAATGGGTTCATTATACCATTGATGTAGGAGCGTTCTACAGTGGAACCTTCTCTCACCTCTTCTTCACGAATGATGATGATGCCAATAATAATTCAGAAAGCTTCTTCCGCAATGTTCGTATTTATGAGCAAGAAGATGTTAATGATAATCCAATTGCCCAAGATGATGTATTTTCTGGCGATCAAGATTTAGATATCACAGGTAACCTATTGGTTGACAACGGTAATGGTGCGGATAGTGATCCCGATGGCGACACGTTAAGCGTTGTTGCAGAAACGATTTCAACGGCCAACGGTTCGGTGGTTATTTCCGTAAATGGAGATTTCACCTACACGCCGGCTGCAGGTTATTTCGGTGCGGATAGTTTTAGCTACACGCTTCAAGATGGCAATGGAGGGAATACGACAGCAACAGCTAACCTAACCATTAATGCTGACAGTACGATTAATATGGGTGATCCACTTAACTTTGTCGAAGCGGATTTCGTATCTTATACCAATCAGGACAAAGTCAATAACACTTTTACTGTGACTAATAATACCGAACTTCATATGGCAGGAAATAGTTGGAAGTCACTGAACTTTGATTACACTGTGACGAATAATACTTACATTCAGCTTGATTACCAAACGGTAGTACAAGGCGAGATCCAAGGGTTGGTGTTTTTAGAACAAGGCTTGAATGTGAATGCGAGTTCTACAGTTCATATCAATACAACTATCATTCGTCTTGATGGCTATCAAGGTATCAGTAGTGGTCAGGATGCCCTTTACAGTGAACCGATCGGCACGTGGGAGATCATCACAATCAAACTGTCTGATTATAATGCCGTTGGAACACAAATTGATAACCTAGTGTTTGTTAATGATGATGATGACGACAAAACAGGTGAAGCCCTATTCCGCAACATTAAGATTTTTGAAGAAGGGACAGAGGGCGCAGACACACTTAATGGATCTGCCTTTAATGAAATATTATTTGGCCGGGATGGAGATGACATACTTCACGGCCAAGCTGGAGACGATATTTTATATGGAGGTGCAGGTATTGACATGCTTTATGGTCATTCCGGAGCGGACACATTCGTATTTGAAAGTTCTACCGCCTATGCCGCGAGTGATAATATTCAAGATTTCAGCTTATCTGATAATGATAAATTGGACATCTCTGATCTTTTAAATTCTTATGATCCATTGACAGATGCAATCTCAGACTTTGTACAAATTACAGAAAATGGTTCAAATTCTTATATTTCTGTTGATGCAGATGGTGGCGCAGACAATTTTGTTCAAGTCGCTGCAGTATTTAACGTAACAGGGTTAACCGATGAAGAAGCTTTAGAAACGTCTGGTAATTTAATTACGGTTTAGATTTTCCTCCTTCAAAGATTTTTAACATTGTATTGGAAACAGTTTTCATACTAGAGGTTATCACACAATTCTATGGAATTTAGAGAGGCTTGCGGTTATAAAAAATGAAAAATCTCATTTTCTTTTTGTGTAAAATAAACATCATCCAATGTGGGGCATAGCTTTTTTACTTTAGCCATTTCTTCATTCATCTTATTTTTATAAGGATGAGTATCATCATCATGTTCTTCCCAACTATCCCCATAGTACTTTTTGATAATTATCATTGTGAAGGCTAACGGAGAAAGAATTTTTTTAACAGGCCATCTGTTGTCATAATGATGCCCAATATGAAAATGGGCGCAAGGGTGCCAAAACGGTTTGTATTGACCAAATGAGCACTCATATCTAATAGTAGGAATCGTCACAGATTCCTGCATTTCTTCCAAAAAAGCACTATAGTCCTCTAAGCTTATAAGACCCGAATTCAAATCTTGAGATAAATCACTTATTATCTCACTGTCCTGGCTGTTATGAGTAGAAGGGTAATAAGCAAAGCGTATATTTTCGTCTTGTTGAGAAAACTGAAAATAACCGTAATCTTTCAATAGAATATTATAATGTTTAAGCTTAAGGCCTAGCCTATACAAGTCAGAATATTGAGTATTATTAGAAAAGGCAAAATCACGAAACTCTAAATTGACACTAAGAGAAACTGGCGTACTGACGGTCAGCCCTAAACTTAATGCGCTGACCAGTTCCCATGACTGTAAAATACTTTTGTTAAAAGTTCGAGCATCCATTTTTAAAGATAATTCTCTATCTCATCATCATTAATACCCAGCCTTTTCATTTTCGTTTTATATTCTTCTTGCAATCTCTTAGCTGCGATATGTTTTTGACTTAGGTCTCTCTGGATAGTTTCTACTTCATCTGGGTCGGGCATTGTAAATTTGAGGTGAGGGAAATTTTCCTTTGCAGCTGTGATTTCAGCAATAAATTTATTTGCCTTATCGCCTATGCCACTAACTCGCAGCCAAGCTTTAGACCGGGTAAATGCAGTAAACAACTTATTTCTATCGTTCCTCCACCTACCATTAATAGCGTCCACACCTACAGTGAACACAACATAAGCTTCATTACCCTTGGCTCTATAAACAGTTGATAGAGATACTCGTCCCTCTATCTTAAACGGAGGCTCATTATACGGGTCTTCGATAATGTTATTTGTGCTCACTTGCTGAGAGGCCAGCTTTTCAGATACAGCTTGAAGATATGTTCTCGCATGCCTATCGTCTAATGCAATGACTAAGATGTCTTCGGGTTTCAAGCCTTGCGACAAAAATTGCATAATTTCTTGGGATACCCATGCAATTTCACCATCAAGATTTTTAGCGCTATGACACGCTATTATTTTATCATCGTCCTGAATAGCCAAAGGGCTATTCTCTTCAGGCCTCAATATCTCAACTTTATTACCAATAGTCAAAGCATCGGATAAAACTTGATACCCAACATCTGTCCAATGCTCTTTTCCTTCAAGCATTTGCACGATGTCACCATAAAGACCAAAACCCAATGCATGTGCTGTAACCAATACCTCTCTTTGATTGCGATAACACTTGCTTAGAACAATATCATTTTCAATGTCCTGCGTTTCCGATCTCTCTAGAGAAATTTTAGGTTCGCCATCTAAATCCAATCCAAACAGCGCTTCAGGGCTTCTGATATTAACATTCAAAATATTTTGCAATTCATCGTAAGCCCAAACGATGTTTTTTTGATCTCTCTCTCCTTTAGCCATAAAGAAAAGAAGTTCATAAAAGCCCGAAGGAAAGTCTTGTCCTTCATCCACTAAAATATAATCATAGTATGGTTGTATCTGAACCTGCTTAATGAGCTCTTTGCAAATATAATCAAAAGGGTTTGTTGATTTCTGCCTAGCTTCTCCAAATCTCATGGGCATTTTTTCATGCCGCTTACACGCCTCAGAATAGACACCAGGAATATCTTTTCCTCCCCAACCGTGTCTTATATTTAAAAGATTCCAGTCTGGGTCTTCTTCTTTGTAATGCCTGTAAAACCTAGTGATCAAGTACTCTAAGGTAGACCTTAAACTTTTGGTATAGAATGTGACCAGTATTCTCGCATGAGGGTTGTTTATATGAAGATGGGCTGCCTTCATTGCTAGAATTACGGTTTTCCCTGACCCTGCAAGTCCTCGTATTCTTTGCGGGCCTTGCACAGTTGAAAGGGCTGTTTGTCTCTGCTTTTCATCAAAATTAGCAATCTCTTCCTCAAGCTTTATCAGTGCGGCGGCTTTGCTTTCAGTCTTGGGGTCTTGTAATATTCGCCTTTGTGGCCTGGTGAGTGCTTTTGCTCCTTCAACAATTGACCTGATTTCTGAAAAATCTTCCGCGGAGACCTGTTCATGTTCATGTTGCAGAACTAACTCTTTGAATGTTGTTTCTGAAGTAACCAATTCGCTTTCAATTTCTTTTTGTATTTCCTTCACCTCAGCAGCGGGGGCATACAAAATTGGCAAAACTTCAAATTTCAAAGTTGTGCGCCCAGAACGCAACCGTTTACTCTTTAGTAGTCGTCCTACAACTATACTGGTGAATTCTGAGATTGACTCATCTATTTCTAGTAAGGGTCTTTCTGTTTGGTTGAACAAAGTACCCGCAATAAACTTTATTGCTAATAATCCTTTTTTAGGGCTTATAACTAGGAAATCTGGCTTATGTAGCACAGACTCATAATCCGAGTATGCTGGAAAGTCATAATAAACAACAGAACCCTCTAAACCCAATTCAGTCTCATTACCTTGAATAAAGGTTAAAAACTGCCTGCCTTCAGGATGAGTCTGTATTCTTTCTGATGTTAATATAATATCGAGCATTTTATTGAAGCCGTTTTCATCAAGTACTTAGTTCTAAAATCATATTTTTAGAACAAAACGAATGAAAATGAAATCTTCTTTTTAGAATTCATGACTTGCTGCCTATCCAATAAAAAGCTAACGTTCTGTTGTGAGTGCAGTCTTGTGCTCATGGGGCTAGTTACCCCTCCGAGACGGCCAAACAGCATCTGGCCGTCACCAATGATGTTGCCTCTCGACCTATGGTCGGGGAGCAGCGGAATACAAGAGCGCTTGCGTGAATACGCTGGCCGTTCTCGGACGGTAACTACTCCCCGGCTGCCAGAGAAATCTGGTAGCCGATTTGATTAGATCGAAGGGAGTTAAAATGATCAAACCAATCAAATCCATATTACCTTTATTAGCGATAAGTGCTTTAACCGCATGCGTATCAACTAGCTGGAATGCAACCAATCATTATGACGATTTCACAGACACTAAAACATGTCGTGTAGAGCGTGGCACGCAAGCTGGTCGTGATTTTGCACGTGGATTTACGGATATTTATTTCACTCAACACTTCTATGCAGAAAATCATAATGGTGAAGTTCGTGCAGGTGTGCGCACTGAGCCCCCTCTACCAATCGGTGGTGATATTCAAATCAAAGTTGGAACAAAGCTCTACACTTTGACATCACAAAACACACCAATTGATGTCGCACCGTCCGTGCCGATGAATACAGATATGGCTGAGAAATATATGGGTAAGGGATACGCTGATAGTATCAAAACCATGACGGAAGATATCCAGAAATTGAACTCACCATATCGTGCCTATACAGGCAAAAAAGCCAAGGCGTTGTTGCGTGATATTGCCAGTACATACAGTGAGATTAAATTCCGTGTGATTGGCGTTAATCAAGTCACATCCGGCACTGGATCATTCACCGTTGATGAGAGCTTTACGGAAGCATTAACCAAGTGTGACATCAGCTTATAAAAAACGTAAAAGACAACTGCAGCAACGCTTTTATGGACATGCAGCAATACGCCTTTCTTGCATTTTTTTATAAATAAGGTATTATTCATTATCCCAAGTTAAGGGCGACGGAGGTTGCATGGGCAACGTGCCGGTGAAGTGGGCGGACATGGGTTCAGCTCGAATAGCTTCTTTACCAACCTAAAACTTTAAAACACGGCATGGGCCGGATGGGTTTCAGATCAAACATGGGTTTCGATTTGAAATTTTATTCGGAAACTCATGCCTTTTTTATTGCCTGGTTTCCGTGATTTTCATCTCAAATTATGGAGACCTCAAATGGCTCAGAAAAAGAAAGCTATCGACCGCTTCAAAGTCGGAACACTGCCTGAATATCAGTTAGTTGATATTCAAAATCTCACTCCCTATGCCAATAATGCGAAGAAGCACCCGCCCAAGCAGGTGGAACAGATTGCTGGAAGTATGCAGAAATTTGGCGCAATCAATCCACTTATAACGGACAGCTCGTTCGAAATTATTGCCGGACATGGGCGTTATGAGGCCGCAAAGCTTCTTGGCTTAAAACAAGTTCCGGTTATCCTGATTGATCACTTGTCCGAAGCCGAAAAAAGGGCTTATCGCCTTGCTGATAATCAACTCACTCTGAATACAGGTCATGATGACGATCTACTCAAGGTTGAGATTACTGACCTCATGGAAATGGATCTGGATTTTGATCTAGAGATTATGGGCTTTGAAACAGCTACGCTGGATTTAATCATCGATGATGGTGTAGTTATCGAGAATGATCCAGCAGATGATATTCCTGCTATCCCCGACGATGGACCGGTAATTACAAAGGCCGGCGATATTTGGGTAATGGGGAAGCATCGCTTGATTTGTGCAGATGCTCTGCAAGAACAAAGCTACAAAGACTTGATCCTTACCGAAACAGCGCACATGATCTTCACTGATCCACCTTATAACGTGAGCGTTAACGGACACATCTGTGGCAACGGTAAGATCAAGCATGACGAGTTTGCCATGGCGAGTGGCGAGATGTCCGAAGAAGAATTCATCAAATTCTTAGTCGCTTTCATCGCTTTTGCCGTTCAACACAGTCGCGATGGATCTCTACATTATATATGCATGGATTGGAGGCATATTTTCGAGCTCCTCAGCGCGGGGCGCGCTCATTACACGGATTTAAAAAACATCTGTGTCTGGAATAAGGACAATGGCGGGATGGGCTCTTTCTATAGGAGTAAGTATGAGTTAGTGAGCGTATTCAAACATGGTAGCAAGCCGCACCTCAATACAATTGATCTTGGTAGGCATGGTCGTTACCGTACAAATGTTTGGGACTATCGCGGTGTGAATGGATTTGCTGGCCAGAGTGATCTTGAAATGCATCCAACAGTGAAGCCTGTGGCCATGATTGTTGATGCGATTAAAGATTGCACGCGCCGTAATCACATCGTGATGGACCCATTTGCAGGCTCCGGTTCAACCTTGATTGCCTGCGAGAAGTCAGGGCGCCAGGCACGTTGTATTGAGCTCGAGCCAAAATACTGCGATGTCATCGTACGCCGCTGGCAGAAGCTTACAGGGCTAGATGCCATGCACGCCGATACATGCAAAACCTTCAATAAATCTCAACAAGGAGGAAAAGGCGATGAGTAAGAAGAACTGTACAGACGGCCGCAGGAACAATCGTCCACCCAAGGAGCATCAATTTAAACCCGGTCAATCTGGAAATCCCCAAGGACGTCCGCCAGTATCTGATCGTATGCAGCGTTTTTCCATAGATAGTTTCAGAAAATTTATTATGAATGATGCTTGGAAAGAGATTGAAATCGTAGAAAGTGGTCGTCGCAAAATGGTGCCTAAATTCTATGTCATTATATCACAGCTCAACAATAAGGCTGCAAAAGGTGATATTGCCGCAACTAGGCTGGCAACAAAATTGCTTGAATCTGCTGCGAGTGGCAATGATAAAGACCTCTTCGAATGGATGACAATCTGGGCTGAATGGCAGGAACGGAAGCTGAAGGCAAGCTGCAATCCCGGATCTCTCGAGCATTTTGATGTGATGTATCAGTACTACATGTTTAAGAGGGATGTACGCCGCGTTGAGGGCACTGAAGCATGGCCATTTGAAGATGATGAGCCTTATGATGATGCAGATTGGCGCGTGTTTATCAAATATCATGACAGGCTAAAGAAAGATCCTAAATCTATAGCACCATGGCCGCTTGATTTTCCAAGTAATGACCCGAAGATGGCGCTGTAAAAAAATAAATCTCTCGACTGGACTTCACTTTTAAAGGAAGCGTGTATGGCCCTGACGTTAACTCGTGAGGGCCATATGCATCTAAAAGACCTACCGTTAAATGAATTGCGATCACGTTGGGCTAAGACGTGGGGTAAGCGTCCTCATGGCACGATGGGACGAACAATGATGATTGAAAGTATTAAATTCAAGCAAATGGGTGGATTTACGTCAGAGCAGCAAGTGCGTTTGGATCAACTTGTGAGAACTTATAAACGTACCCCTGCCAGTTTTGATAAAGCAATCGAACTTAAACCCGGCACACGGCTAGTTCGCACATGGAAGGGAAAGAAGTATTGCGTGATAGTTGTGCGCGATGGATTTGAGTATGAGGGTGGTATTTATACGAGCTTGTCCCAAATCGCCAACACCATCACAGGATCACGCTGGAATGGTTGGGTGTTTTTTGGCCTGAAGAAATGTTAAATTTTTTCTTCAAAAAAAGGATTAAGTAATGAGTACCCGAGTCATAGATTGTTTTGACGACAACATCAGAAATTACATCATTAGCAACCTATCACCCTATATATCTGGCAACCAAAAACAGGTGATCGAGCAAGAACATATTAAGCAACTAACTTTGCGTTATATTAATTGGACAGATCGTTTAATCTCTTTAAAGTCCAAATCCGTTTTAATGTCTAAAGAACTTCAGGAGAGTCCCGAATTTTTAAAGTTTAGCGATGCTATATGGGAGATATATAGAAAATTCACCATTGGTGAGAACTTAAAGGCATATCTGAGTCGACGTATTGTTCAAAAAGCCATTTCCTTAAACAACACCAGTCAATCCGCCGATAAGGACGGGATGTTAAACGAATGGGGGTTTCATCACCTGCATCTAGGCACTCAGCTTGAAAACGACGGCTTCATTCAACGAACAAACGAATTACTGTTTACGAGGGTTTTCGAAGACTGTGTATGCTTTATAAATATTTTTACGCACGATGATTTTTCTAATTCTGAAGCTATAAAAATTCTACACAGGAATTGGCCAGAAACTATAAGGCCATTTAAAATGAATGACATCAAAGCACCACCTACAGAGCGGACAGATCAAGATAGATCCGAGTTAAGAAAAGCTGGTATGACGAATTTTATTACAATAGACGGAAATGTCTATGCTCCACCGAGAGGTCTTGTAACAAGTGGGCACTCATTAAAAACTGTCGATAACGTTAGCCGCTTTTTTGAACGCATAAACAACATCCGAACATATTGCCTAAATAATAGCGATGGCGTTATTCAAGACATCGAGAAAGCTAGTAATATAAAAATCGATAGACTCAATTTAGAAATTAGCTTTTCACACCCGCCATTTTTAGAGCCTTTTTTTATTGTAGAAACAAATTCAAACGTTGGAATTTTAAATTCCGAAAATTTAAGATAAGAGCTCGACTTCTCCTGCATAGCAAGCATGTATGGTTGTTATGAGGACCATAGCAAAAACATGTGCAATCTACACGCGGAAATCTACGGATGAACGCTTGGATATGGAGTTCAATACGCTGGATGCACAGCGCGAGGCGTGCGAAGCATATATAGTTAGTCAACGCTCTGAAGGCTGGATAGCATCACCGGAACAATATGATGATGGAGGATTCTCTGGCGGCTCTCTTGAACGGCCAGCACTTAACCGATTAATCAAAGATATCAAAGCTGGAAAGATCAACGTTATCGTCGTTTATAAGATAGACCGCTTAACGCGCTCGCTGACGGACTTTTCAAAACTCGTCGAGGTGTTTGATGAATACGGTGTGACCTTCGTTAGCATTACGCAGAGCTTTAACACAACAACATCGATGGGTAGGCTGACGCTCAATGTATTGCTATCCTTTGCGCAGTTTGAGCGTGAGGTATCTGGCGAACGTATCCGCGATAAGATTGCTGCTTCTAAGGCAAAAGGCATGTGGCAAGGTGGCCGTCCACCATTTGGTTTTGATCTTGGTGATCGTCGCCTGATCACTAACGAAGAGGATGCCCCGCAAGCTAAGCAGATATTCGAACTGTATTTAGAGTTAGGCAATGTCAGGGCAGTGGAACTAGAACTCAAAAGACGTGGCATTAAAAGCCGTC
Organism: Alphaproteobacteria bacterium; assembly: GCA_050633325.1. Taxonomy (GTDB): domain Bacteria; phylum Pseudomonadota; class Alphaproteobacteria; order Micavibrionales; family Micavibrionaceae; genus UBA1672. The sequence goes on along the minus strand of JBOEGH010000010.1, from coordinate 522 downwards.
AACGCATATCAGAAAAAGGTTCTAAGTATGGTGGCACATATTTTAGCCGAGGAATGCTTTATAGCTTGCTGCAAAACCCAGTTTATATCGGTAAGGTTTCACACAAGGATAAAATTCATGAAGGACTGCATGATGCCATCATTCCGATTGAGTTATGGGATGCCGTACAGAAAAAGCTCAAGAACCAAACGCAATGTCCAAAAGGTGCCATCCGGACACAGCACCGGAATATACTAACGGGGCGAATATTCGATGAGCGTAACAACCCATACACGCCAGTTTTTACGAATAAGAAAAACGGTAAACGATATCGCTATTACACAAACAAATTTCTGGCTGAAGATAAAGAGCACCCAAATTATAAACGCGCACGATTTCCAACTCAGGAAATTGAATCCGTGATTGAGGGAGCTATACGAAGAGAGCTTCCTAACTTTGTATGCGAACCAGAAGGTACAAGCTTTGATTATTTGGTGAAGAATCAAGCCACGATTCCTGCATATAACTTGGTGCGTGCGCTAG
>JBOEGH010000009.1:0-21396 GCA_050633325.1 Alphaproteobacteria bacterium | reverse complement strand
TGAGCGTCTCGTGGGCTCGGAGATGTGTATAAGAGACAGGTTGTATGGTTAACGGTGCTGGTCTTGCGATGTCCACGATGGATATTATCAAACTTAAAGGCGGTGAGCCTGCTAACTTCTTGGATGTTGGGGGTGGCGCAACTGCTGAGCGTGTAACTATAGCGTTCAAAATCATTCTTTCCGATCCAAATGTTAAGGGTATCCTTGTTAATATCTTTGGTGGAATTATGAAATGTGATGTTATCGCAGAAGGCGTTATCGCTGCGGCTAAGGAAGTTAATCTTTCTGTGCCACTTGTTGTGCGTCTTGAAGGTACAAACGTTACAAAAGGTAAGGAGCTTATGGCGAATTCCGGTCTACCTATTATTTCTGCTGATGATTTGGGCGATGCCGCGCAAAAAGTCGTGGAAGCAACTCAAAAAGCTCAGGAGGCAGCGTAATCATGTCAGTGCTTGTAAATAAAGAAACTAAAATAATCTGTCAGGGCTTCACTGGGGCTCAAGGTACATTCCACTCCGAGCAAGCGATTGCATACGGTAGTAAAATGGTTGGTGGTGTTACACCTGGTAAGGGTGGTTCCGATCACCTTGGATTGCCTGTGTTTAACACTGTTGATGAGGCGCGTCACGTTACTGGTGCTAATGCATCTGTGATTTATGTGCCGCCTCCGTTTGCTGCTGATGCTATATTAGAAGCAATTGATGCGGAAATTGAGCTTGCGATTTGTATAACCGAAGGTATTCCAGTTTTGGATATGGTTAAGGTTAAACGTGCCCTTGAAGGCTCTAAAACACGCTTGATTGGTCCTAACTGCCCGGGTGTTATCACGCCTGATGAATGTAAGATTGGTATTATGCCAGGTCACATTCATAAGCGCGGTAAAGTTGGTATTGTATCACGTTCTGGTACTTTGACTTATGAAGCTGTTGCACAAACAGGTGCGGTTGGCCTTGGTCAATCTACATGTATTGGTATAGGTGGTGACCCGATCAATGGTACTAACTTTATTGATTGTATCGAGATGTTTATGGATGACGATGAAACCGAAGCGATCCTTATGATTGGTGAGATCGGTGGAACTGATGAGCTTGATGCTTGTGAATTCTATAAAGGTCTTAAAAATAAGAAGCCGATTGCAGGATTTATTGCTGGTGCTACTGCTCCTCCGGGTAAACGTATGGGCCATGCCGGTGCGATTATTTCTGGTGCGGATGATACTGCTCCTGCGAAAATGGAAGCAATGCGCTCTGCTGGATTTGTTGTATCTGAAAGTCCTGCTGGGCTAGGTACTGCGATGATGGAAGCTATTGCTGCCTAATCGTTTTTAAATATATAATTTTATTAACAAGGCTCTGGTTATTTGAGCCTTGTTTTTTTTATGTTCTGATATGCAAAAGATTTGAATGACTATCGTTTGTAAAATAGAGGTTTGAGATTTAATGAATTTACGTGTAGTATCGCGTTAATAGATTATTAAAAAAGGTGTTTTATCTGTTATGAGCTTTCTTGATCAATTATCTGCGGATCAACGTACATTATTGGTAAGTTTACCATATCGCGTAGGCTTGTTCATTTCCCAGAGTGATGAAACCGGTGGTGATGATTCCGACGAGGCGGAAATGATTGCACTTGCCAATATTATTACGGCTTATTCGCAGGAAGTGTTTGGCGCGGAAACCGTGCAATATATAATTTGTGAGACTGTTAAGCGTAAAAGTGAATGGGAAGAGTGGTCAGAAAATTTAGAGATAATAGAATCTCAATGTCATCAGGCAATTGATATATTGTCAGAGCAAGTTGATATAAAGGAAGTTAGTGCCTTTAAGAATCATTTGATTGAAATTGGCGAATCTGTTGCATTGGCTTTTAGGGAATATGGTGAAAGTACCCCTTTATTAGATAAAATAAAAGTTTACCTTTTCTATAGGAAAGGTAAGAAGCACGCAGATAAAATTGGTATGCCTTATAAAGACTGGGAACAATTTATCAATATATCTTTGGATGAGCGAAAAGCTCTGCGCACTATTGCTACTGCGCTTGATACAATTTACATATAATTTCAGGAGGTCATGAAATGACACAGCTTTCTTCTTTTTCAAGTGAAGATGTCGAACTTATCGTTAGTTTACCTTACCGTGTTGGTATGCATGTAAGTTTTAGCGAGGATGAAGATGGTGAACAGGATGATATACGTGAGCTGGCTGCATTGGAGTCTTGTATAAAAGAGATATCAAAAATACATGAAGGTGTCTCATTCACTAAAGAAGTCGCTAATGAAGTGCTTAAGTCTAAGGACAAATGGGCATCATGGTCTCAAGGTGTTTTTAATATTGAGCCACAATGCGAAAAAGCTATTATCGCGTTAAAGGCGGAGGCAAGTAACGATGAGGTTAAAGACTATATTAAGATGGTTCTTGAAATTGCATCATCTGTTGCGCAAGCTTATGGTGAGTTTGGCGAAGAGCAGGAGCCGGAAAAGGGCTTTTTTGGTAAAGCGTTGAGTAAGATTGTCGGTGAAATATCAGGTCTTTCTGATGATGATGCAAACCACCCCATGAATGTTAGTGCGGCTGAGGATAGTGCAATTTCTGCCATTGCTGCTGCGCTTCGTAAAAATACTTAAAAACAGTTGAAAAGAATGTGGTTGTCTATATTCTGTCGTAGAGGATAATACCTATGACTGAATGGCATTATGTATGCTTTTTTTTTAGGAATTTTTTTATATTTTTGATTAGATTATAAGGACTTTAGGCCATGACACAGGCACAGCAAGATCAAACTTTTTTAAGTGGTGTAAATGCAGAATATATCGCGCATCTTTATACGCAATTTTTGAAGACACCTGCAAATGTTGATGAGAGCTGGAGGGAATTTTTTGACGGTCTGAAGGATAGTGAGATCATATTCTTGAAAGAGCTGTCAGGTGCAAGTTGGACACCTGATGAGAATTCTCGTGAATTACGTAACTTTGGCAGTTCTGCTGTTGCTCCTGCTGATGGGATATTGGTTGAAGCAGTAAATGATACGGCTAAAAAATCTAAATCTGGTGGTGCAAGTGCGGCAGATATACAACGAGCTGCATTAGATTCTATTCGTGCGATGATGTTAATTCGCTCTTACCGTTTCCGTGGTCATTTATTGGCAAATATTGATCCGCTTGGTATGAAACCGGTCGAAGATCATCCTGAATTAGATCCTACATATCATGGTTTTTCTGATGATGACTATGATCGTCCGATATTCGTTAATGGAGCTTTTGGTCTGGAAAATGCTACTTTGAGAGAATTGGTAAGTGTTTTAAAGGATGTTTACTGTGGCGCTGTTGGATTAGAGTACAGACATATCAGTAACGTTGAAGAACGCGAATGGATACAAGAACGTGTTGAGTTGCCACAGAATAAAGCATCTTTTACAAATGATACTAAAAAATCAATATTGGAACGTCTGACTGCGGCGGAGAGCTTTGAACAGTTTTTGCATAAAAAGCATACTGGTGCAAAGCGTTTTGGAATTGATGGTGGTGAAGCACTTATACCTGCTATTGAAGAAATTATGAAATGTGGTGCTGACCTTGGTTTGGAAGAAGTTATAATTGGTATGGCGCACCGTGGCCGTCTAAATGTTTTGGCAAACGTCATGGGTAAGCCTTTTAGAACTATTTTTGCAGAATTTCAGGGGCAGTCATCTACACCAGATGATGTTCTTGGTGCTGGTGATGTTAAATACCACCTTGGTACATCTAGTGATCGTGAATTTAATGGAAAAAGTATCCATTTATCTTTAACGGCAAACCCGTCTCATTTGGAATTTGTTAACCCCGTTGTTATTGGTAAAGTGCGCGCGAAACAAATCCAACGTAACGATGTAGAATCTACGGCTGTTCTTCCGTTATTGTTTCATGGTGATGCAGCATTTGCAGGGCAGGGTATTATCGCGGAAACATTTATGATTTCTGAATTACCTGGATATCGCGTAGGTGGTACATTACACATCGTTATCAATAATCAAATTGGCTTTACAACAATGCCAAAATTCTCTCGGTCTGGTCCATATTGTACGGACGTGGCGAAGATGCTTGATGCGCCTATATTCCATGTTAATGGCGATGATCCAGAGGCCGTCGTTGAAGTTACTAGATTGGCAACTGAATTCCGTCAAAAATTCAAAAAAGACGTTGTTATTGATATTTTCTGTTACCGCAGATTTGGTCATAACGAAGGGGACGAGCCTGCATTTACTCAACCACTTATGTATAAGAAAATTGCAAAACAAGAAACCGCGCGCAGCAAATACGCAAATCAATTGATTGCTGAAGGCGTTATTGATGAAGCCGATGCGAAGAAGGTGCAAGACGATTTTGTTGAAGAGTTGAGTGCAGCCTTTGATGCAGTTGAAAGCTATAAGGCAGATAGTGCGGATTACCTTGAAGGTGCATGGGAAGGCCTGAAAGTCGCGTATGGTGATGACCGTCGTGGTGAAACAGATATTTCCAGTAAAGACATTAAACGTATTGGTGATGTGATTACAAATGTCCCTGATGACTTTGCAATTAATAAAAAGCTTCAGCGTGTCGTGACGAACAAAGAAAAAATGTTGGAAACTGGTGAAGGCTTTGACTGGGCCACGGCTGAAGCTTTGGCGTTTGGGTCGTTGCTAGATGATGGCTATTCTGTTCGTTTATCCGGTCAAGATGTTGGTCGTGGTACGTTCTCTCAACGTCATGCAATTTGGTATGATCAAGAAAGTGAGAATAAGCACATTGCTCTGCAACATATAAACCCTGAAAATACTGAATTCGAAGCTCATGATAGTCCTTTATCAGAGATGGCTGTTCTTGGATTTGAATATGGTTATTCCTTAGCTGATCCTAAGACTTTGACAATTTGGGAAGCTCAATTTGGTGATTTTGCCAATGGCGCACAAGTCATGATCGATCAGTTTATTTCATCTGGCGAGAGTAAATGGCTGCGTATGTCAGGGCTTGTTATGTTGCTTCCTCATGGTCATGAAGGCCAAGGGCCTGAACACTCATCGGCACGTTTTGAACGCTTTTTACAGCTTTCGGCCGAAGATAACTGGCAGGTTTGTAACTGTACTACGCCGGCAAACTATTTCCATGTTCTACGTCGCCAGATGCACCGCGACTTCCGTAAACCATTGATAATGATGACACCTAAGTCACTGCTTAGACATAAACTGGCGGTATCTGATATATCCATGTTTACTGAGGGTAGTACTTTCCACCGTATTTTGTGGGATGATGATAAAGATAGTTTGGTTAAACCTGAAAAGATGAAGCGCGTAGTTCTTTGTACAGGTAAGGTTTATTATGACCTTCTTGAAGAACGTCGCAAGCGTGAAATCGATGATATTACTATTCTACGTTTGGAGCAAATATTCCCATTCCCATCTAATGCACTTGGTGAAGAGATAAAACAATATAAGAATGCAGATGTCGTTTGGTGTCAGGAAGAGCCAGAGAACCAAGGTTCTTGGAGTTTTGTTGATCGTAAAATTGAGAAATCATTGATTGATGTTAATCATAAAGCAGGGCGTCCAGTTTATGTAGGTCGTATTGGCGCCGCATCTCCGGCAACTGGTTCTAATTCACGCCATCACGCAGAGCAAGCGGCATTAATTGATGAAGCATTAAGCATCTAATATATTTGTTAGGCTATATCTTGGCTTTGGCAGATGGCATAAATTGTTTTATTTATGCGGTCTGTCATTTGTGATGTGGCATTTTCAATAAAACAATCTGAAGCATCACTCCGCTTTTTTAGATAAACAATAAGGTTGTCGGTTCTTTTGATTAGCGCTGCTTCACCTGCTTTTGGTGATTCTATAAACCTTTGCGTTTGCTTTCGTACTGGCTCAATAGCCCAAAGAGATAATATAAATAACGCGTCTTTTTGTCTTCCTTTACCCATGAATGTCGTTAGGTTGAAGTTTATCAAGCTGAGACCTCTAACATCTAGGTTGGCATTGATTATTGCGCTTGCACGCATTATTTCGAAAGGTGTTTTTATATTGCTTCCTTTGAAACTGTGTGATGATATTTTATTCGTCATATTATTTTATTACTTATCCCTCAACCTATCCTAAAGGTTGTGTATATCATGTGTGATACACTTAAAACAAAAGAAATATATTAGGGGGGTGCTTTTTCTTGACTTAGTGCCTATGTATCTTCAATGTCTGTCTATGGTTTTTCGCAACAACTTTGATCTTTCAGTGTATTTTATAGCCGATTCGTCTGTGTGTAGAGGGAGAAGGATAGAGCATGTTGTCGCTTCCGCCTTGAAGGGGGGGGTAACGATGGTACAGCTTCGTAATAAAACATGCTCGCGCGAGGTTGTTATGGATGAGGCAAAACGATTACAAGATATTTTAGCCGATTCTAGTGTTCCGCTTATTATTAATGACTATGTCGAATTAGCCGCAGAAATTGGTGCTGATGGTGTTCATATAGGACAAGGTGATATGAAGGTAGAGGAGGCCAGAAATATAATTGGCGATGATGCCATATTGGGGGTTACTGCCTTCACTAATGATCATTATTCTAATATTGATTTTGATATGGTGGATTATCTGGGTACGGGGCCGTTTTATCCTACATTAACCAAGCCTGATAAGCAGGTTATGGGCGCGAAGAAGTTTGCGGAACTTGTCAGTAAATCTTTAATTCCTGTCGTTGGTATTGGCGGTATTACACCGGATAATGCCAGAGATGTTATCTCATCTGGTGCAGATGGGGTCGCGATGATGCGTGCGATAAGTAATTCTTCTGATCCTGAAACTGAGGCTAGAAAATTTGTTGAATCTGTATGTGGGGCACGATGAAAATGCATAATGGAGTTGCAAATATTTTATCTATTGCGGGGTCTGATCCCTCTGGTGGCGCGGGAATACAAGCAGATTTAAAGACTTTTTCTGCGCTTGGTTCTTATGGCATGGCCGTTATTACTGCTTTGACTGCGCAAAATACTATGGGAGTTAGGGGAGCAGTTGATTTGCCAGTGGCCTTTGTTTCCGATCAGCTTAGATCAGTGTTTGATGATATCAGGGTTGATGCAGTTAAAATTGGTATGTTGGGTAATGCCGATATTGTCTATGAGGTGGCGGAGGTTATTAAAGAGTATAAGCCACTGAATGTTGTTGTTGATCCTGTCATGGTTTCTACAAGTGGTGATGCGTTAATTTCATCTGATGCGGTAGAGGCTATGAAAAAACATCTTTTTCCTGTTTCTGACTTGATTACACCAAATATTCCGGAGGCGGAGAAGCTGTCTCGTAAGGTTGTTATTGATATGGAAACCGCAGCGCGTAATTTATTAGAATTAGGTTCGCGTGCTGTCTTGTTGAAAGGAGGGCATCTGAAAGGTGGGGTTTCTCAAGACGTTCTTGTTTATGATGAATTTGTTAAAACTTACGATGCCAAACGGGTTAAAACCCAAAACACTCACGGTACTGGTTGCACGCTATCTTCGGCAGTAGCAACTTATCTAGGGCGTGGTTTTACATTGGAAGAATCGGTCGAATCGGCTAAAGTTTATGTTACGAATGCAATCATCCATGCGGATGAGTTATCTGTTGGTTCTGGAAATGGACCTGTGCATCACGGTTATTCCAGAGGTTCAGTATCTTGAAAAATCTAATAATTAACAATTTCAACATAATGATGTTTGTTGGCGTGGCGATAGGCTTGATAGTACCGGGGTTAGAGCACCTGCCGAAATCATCTGCGATGATCTTAATTTCTACGGCTATATTTTTTTCATGCTCAAACGTCACGATGGATGAGTTACGTAACACGGATATTAAATCGTCAGTAATATTCTATATTGCAAGGTTTCTGATAGTTCCTGTGCCAATATATTATACGGCATTATATTTTGTTCCTGATTATGCGATGGGGGTTTTGTTAATCGCATGTGCACCTGTCGGGGCTTCAGCTACTTCGGTTGCAGTTTTATTGCGTGCAAATTCGTCGCTGGCGTTGTCTGCGACTGTTGTTACTAATGCGATGGCGCCGTTGGTCATGCCAGTATTAATTTTAATGTTGGGTGGGGGTGATATTAAAATAGATATTAGTAAGCTGTTTATCACACTTGGTCTGGGGATTTTCTTGCCCGCGATAGTGTATTTTGGCTTTGTGCGTAAATTTGAGAAAATTAAACTTTATATACGAGAAGAATCCCGTTTCTTTTCTACTGTATGTATCGCAGGTATGGTGGCCGTTGTTACAGCATTAGAAAAAGAATATATTTTGAATAATTTGGGCGAAGTATTTTATATGACAATTGTTGGAACTGTATTATTTGCAGTGCTGTATGCTGTTTCTTGGTTGTTTTCGTTGCGTATGGGGTTGGTTGATAGAAAAACATATATGATTTGTTCCGGAGTTAATAATACAGGGGTTAGCTCAGGTTTGGCATTGCTCTATTTCTCTCCTGTTACGGTGTTATTTACGATTATTGCGGAAATACCATGGATATTGGGTGTCGTAGCACTTAAAAAATATTCGGATGCTCGTAATGAATGAGTTCGATATTATAGAGCGTTATTTTCTTCCTTTGACGGGTGGTCATCCTGCCGCCGATGGTTTGCGTGATGATGCTGCTGTACTAAGTATTCCCGATGACCATGAGTTGGTTGTTACCAGTGATACATTGAATGAAAATGTCCATTTTATGAGAGGAGACAACCCTGAAAATATAGCGCGTAAAACATTGCGAGTTAACCTCTCTGATTTAGCATCTATGGGGGCTAAACCTTTATGCTATCAGCTTAATATAGCGTTTCCTGAAAGGCCTGATGATGATTGGCTGTTAAGGTTTTCCCGTGCTCTAAAAGAAGACAATGAGACATATGATATCTTTTGTTCAGGCGGTGATACCACATCAATTAAAGGTGGCTTTTTATCTGTTTCAATAACGGCAATGGGAATAGTGCCAAAGGGGAAAGCTGTAAGGCGTTCAGGTGCTAAGGCTGGGGATCATATTGTCATTACCGGTAGTGTAGGGGATGCTTATCTAGGGCTTAAAGTTTTGCAAAATGATTTAGATTTACAAAAATATGCATCAGCTGTTTCTAGATATTATGTTCCGCAACCACGTATGGGAATAGAAGGTGTTTTGCGCAAATATGTGAATGCTGCGGCGGATATATCAGATGGTTTTTTTGCCGATTGTATGCACATTGCAAAATCTTCAGGCCTAAGGGCGAAAATTTTTGATGATAAAATAACTTTTTCAAAAGACGTACAGCTTGCTCTTGATGAGGGGGTGGCAACCAAGGTAGATGTTCTTTCTGGTGGCGATGATTACGAGCTTATTTTGGCCGTTTCGCCCGAAAATTCGGATTATATGATTCGCTATCTATATAAAAAACAATTAAATCCAATGCTTGTTGGTGAATTTTTATCTAATGACTCATCTTTACCCTTATTATCATTCGGTTTGTTGTGTATTGATGATGTAAATCATGGCTGGGAACACTTTTAATGGTATTATGTTTGAGTGTACGTGTTTTATATTGTGGCATTTGTCTTTCAGGCTGTTTTACATATTTTTGCTGTTTTGTTTAATGCATATGTTTTGTTTATTTTCCATTGCACCCAATAGAGTATTTCCTTACATTAGGGCTAGTAAAAGACATGTTAAGTGTATAAAAAAATATATACATTTTTCAGGCTACTAAATAATTGAAAGAAAGCATAATTATGACACAAATAGTTGTTCCAACACTTGGTGAGTCAGTTGCAGAGGCTACTGTTGCACAATGGCTTAAAAAAGAGGGCGAAGCCGTTAAAGCGGATGAACCGATTGTTGAGCTGGAGACTGATAAGGTTACGTTGGAAGTTAATGCGCCAAGTGATGGTGTTATTACTAGCATATCTGTTGGTGAGGGTGAAAATGTTGAGGTTGGTGCTATCCTTGGTGAGTTAAAAGCCGGTGCTGTCGCTAATGATTCTGCTCCTGCTGCTAAGAAAGAGGAAAGCTCTACTACTAAGGCTGCTCCTGCTGCGAAAGAGGAAAAGGTTGCTACGACTTCTGCTGATCCGAAAACATCCCCTGCAGTACGTAAGTTGATAAATGACAATAACCTTGATGCAACCGCAATACCGGCAACTGGTAAAGACGGACGTATTACAAAAGAAGATGTTCAAAATGCTATTTCTTCTGGTGCTGGTGCGGCGTCTGCTGCGACTTCTGCACCTGTTGATACAGGACCACGTGAAGAGCGTGTTAAAATGTCTAAACTTCGTCAGGTTATTGCGCGTCGTTTGAAAGAGGCACAAAATACTGCGGCAATGTTAACTACATTTAATGAAGTTGATATGGGCCCTGTTATGGAGTTGCGTGGTGAATATAAAGATATATTTGAAAAGCGCCACGGTATTAAGCTTGGCTTTATGTCATTCTTTATTAAGGCCGCTGTTCAGGCGTTGAAAGAGTTCCCTGCGATTAATGCGGAAATTGATGGTAATGATATTGTTTATAAAAACTATTACAATATAGGTGTTGCTGTTTCTACTCCACAAGGTCTTGTTGTTCCTGTTATTCGTGATTGTGATCAATTGAGCATGGCAGAAATCGAGGCGAAAATTGTTGGTTTCGGTAAGGCTGCGCGTGATGGTAAATTGACAATGGATGATATGATGGGGGGTACATACACGATCACAAATGGTGGTGTGTTTGGTTCTTTGATGTCTACGCCTATTTTGAATGCGCCACAGTCAGGTATTCTTGGTATGCATACAATTCAAAAGCGTCCAATGGTTATGAAAGATGGATCAATTGAGGCACGTCCGATGATGTATCTTGCACAATCTTATGACCACCGTATTGTTGATGGTCGTGAAGCTGTTAGCTCCCTTGTTAGAATGAAGCAAGCACTTGAAGATCCACAAAGATTACTATTGGATGTTTAATTAAGATTTCATATTAAAATAATTTAAAACCCCGCTGATTTAGTGGGGTTTTTCTTCTTTGTTGCTGTATTGTTTTGTATCGATAATACCGTAATTTTTAAGTTTCTCTAATGCTTTTAACCCCCATTTATCACGACATACCATGTGGTCACTAATATGTAATGATGTGTATCCTGCGCCGATCATATTTACAAACTCACGTGCGGTTGGTACTTGGCTGGAGTATAGAAAACCCTTATCTATATGTAATCCATAACGCGCACAGGTTAAAAGCAACCTATTTATTGGTTGTAAAACAGGTTCGTATTTATTCTGTGCGGTTGATATTGAGTTTGCCTTATCGATTGATAGGCCGATAGAGGTCTGTGGCTCAGCCAGTATAAATTTGTATAACCCTTGTTTGTTTTTGGCAAAGCATGCGGAAAATGGGGCAGTTTTTTTGTTATTTTTAATCATTTCTATGAAATTTGCATGGTTAATGTCTTCTTTTGTCACAGAAATTTGAAATATATTCGTATTACTTTGGGGAATTGATGTGTTTTTGGGTGAAATTATGGTTTTTATCGTGTTTAGATTGTCATTAACCTCATAAACTGAAATTCCTGCACTTTGTAATATTGGTTTGGATGCAAGATCAAAGTATCTTTTCATCTTTTTCCCAAGGGGAGAGTTATGAGTATTTGCGTCTATGTATATTTTTTCTATAGCCGATTCAGCCATTACTTTTGAACAATTAGGACATGGTAAATCGGTAACGTAAATAGTTGCCCCTTGCGTTGCGGGGGCAGATAAAATTGCGGCAACTTCTGCATGTACAGTCGTACTTGCATTGCCAAGTTTGGTGTCCCGCCCCAATGTGTTTTCTAAAGCTTGTGGCCAAAAGTTTGGTTTTGAAATTATATATTCATCACCATTGCTATCTTTGCCAACAATTGTTGCACCGACTTTATGGGTAGGGTGTTTACTGCTCTGTTCTGCTTTGCGTGCTGTATTTATATAACTGAAATGATCTGTGTTCATGATCGCTTGGCTGTGTATTTTGTTTTTATTTATGCATTATAAATGTATCGTAGTTAAATCGCCGTTAAAATATGTATTCTCTATATAGTACAAGGGCTTTTAATTTGTGTTGGTTTGCTTTATATATCAGATCAAAATGTACTTCACTTTCTGAAAATATAAAACAAGGCAAAAATTATGTCCGATAAATTTGATGTTATTACTATTGGTGCTGGCCCGGGTGGATATGTTGCGGCAATCCGTTGTGCGCAGCTTGGTTTGAAAACTGCAATTATTGAAAAGCGCGAAACTCTTGGCGGTACGTGTTTGAATGTTGGTTGTATCCCGTCTAAGGCATTGTTACATGCATCCGAAAAATTTGAGGAAGCAGAGCATCATATGGCCGATATCGGTGTAAAAGTTTCGCCAAAGCTAGATTTAAAGGCAATGATGAAACACAAGGACAGCGTTGTTTCTGACAATACTAAGGGTATTGAGTTCTTAATGAAAAAGAACAAAATCACGAAAATAACCGGTTCTGCGGAAATAGTTTCTGCGGGCACTGTTAAGGTTGGTGATAAAAGCTATGAAGCAGATAATATTATTATTGCAACCGGTTCTGATGTTATTTCTTTGCCTGGAATTGAAATTGATGAAAAGAAAATTGTTTCCTCTACTGGCGCTTTAGAGCTTTCATCAGTTCCAAAAAAGATGGTTGTTATTGGTGGTGGTGTTATCGGGCTAGAGCTTGGAACAGTTTGGCGTCGCCTAGGTGCAGAAGTAACTGTGGTTGAATTCATGGATAATGTGTTACCAGGTATGGATAATGAAGTTCGCAAGGAAGCGAAAAAATTATTTGCAAAGCAGGGCATTGAATTTAAATTATCCAGTAAAGTTACAGGTGCGAAAACTTCTGGTAAGGGGGTTGAGCTAAGTGTTGAGCCTGCTGCCGGTGGTGATACTGAAAAGGTTAATGCAGATGTGGTTTTGATGGCAATCGGTCGTAAGCCATATGTAGAGGGTCTTGGACTTGATAACGTTGGTGTTAAACTAAATGAACGCGGCCAAATCGAAACAGATGAATTTTTTGAAACATCTGTTGAAGGTATCTATGCAATCGGTGATGTTATTGCGGGTCCGATGTTGGCGCATAAAGCAGAAGATGAAGGTGTTATCTTGGCTGAAATGTTGGCTGGCCAGTCTGGTCACATTGATTATGATGCGATTCCGGGCGTTGTCTATACTTGGCCTGAAATTGCGAGTGTTGGTAAAACAGAAGAGCAACTTAAAGAGTCTGGTGTTAAGTATAAATCAGGTAAGTTTCCGTTTATGGCAAACGGACGTGCGCGTGCGATGAATGCGACGGATGGATTTGTTAAAATCTTGGCTGATTCGGAGACAGATCGTGTTTTAGGTGCTCATATGATTGGCCCTAATGTTGGTGAGCTAATAGCAGAGGTTGTTAGCGTTATGGAATTTGAAGGTACTGCAGAGGACATTGCACGCACCTGTCATGCACATCCAACATTGACAGAAGTTGTGAAAGAGGCGGCTCTTGCCGTTGATAAGCGTCCATTACATATTTAATTATATGGTAATATAAAATTTAATAAGCCTCCGTTATATGCGGGGGTTTTTTGTTTTAAGTTGAAGGTGTTAACTTTACGCCCTAGGGTGGGCGGCGTTATAAATTCGCATCATTTCTTCTGCATTTATTTCAGTATATCTTTGGGTGCTGCTTAAAGATGCATGGCCTAGCAATTCTTGGATTTCGCGTAAGTTAGCACCATTTTGTAAAAGATGTGTTGCGAAGCTGTGGCGTAATGCATGGGGGGTAGAGTTTTCAGGAAGCCCTAATGTTACGCGTAATTGTCGCATGGCGCGCTGCGCGACCCCTTGATTTAATCGTTTACCACGTGACCCTAAAAAAATAGCGTCATCAGGATCATTTGAATAAGGGCGGCATGACAGGTAATTATTTAATGCTGTTTCTACGATCTCTAATACAGGAACTTGGCGTTCTTTATTTCCTTTTCCTGTTACACGTAAAAAACCATCACGAGGATAATCCTTTATATTCAGGGATAATGCTTCGTTTATGCGAAGGCCACAACCATATAGTAATGTAAATAACGCCATGTTACGTAGGCCAATCCAATCATGCTTTTCTAAAATACCTGCATTTGCAATAACATCCATTGCCTGTTCTTCATGAAGAGGGCGCGGTAATTTATGGGGTATTTTCGGGCTACGTACCGTGTTGATAGCAGCGTTGTGCATTATCCCTTGTTTATCAAGCCATGTTAGTAGGTTTTTTACACCGGATAGCGATCGTGAACGGCTTGCGTTTGATGCGCCATCGATGGCTTTCTTCGACATCCAACTTCTGAAATCACGTATTGAAAAATCTGATAAATCGTTAAGTGATGGTTGCTTTCCAAGGTGGTCAAATAGGAACTTTATAAAATGAGATACATCAGTACTATATGCACGCAAAGTATGAGGAGACATACTTTTTTCAATTCTAAGGTGTTTATTCCACGCGTGAAGTTTTTCCGCAAAATCTGCGGCACATAAAGAGAGTACTTCTTGTTTTATGTCGTTATGTTCAGCCATGAACGAAAACATCTTTCAATAACACGTGCGAGGAAAACTATCTGATCTGTTGCTTGACCTTCGTGGAACATATTCGGGTTACGACTTCCAAAGGCAAGTATTGCGGGCGGTGTATCCATCGATATATCAATACGCAATAGAATTTGCGATTGGACGAGGGCGGCTCCACCGCCGTAAATTGCTTCTATTCCACTAATATTATCTTGTAGTAATATGCTTTTATGATCCATCCATTGGTTTATTGTTCCCTCAGGAAGAACGCGTATGCCATTTTGATGAATGTGCGGAATTTCTGGGCGATCTACTTCGATTACAAGTGCAGATATATCAACGTCCAAAGTTGCAGCTAGATCCATTGTGATACAATGTATAAATTCATCAAAACGTGTTGCTTCTAATACGCGTAAAACGCCCATGTGAATGCGTTGTTGGTTGTTCATATTAGAACGCGCATTTTCGACTATCTCTTTTGTGCTTTCTATTACTTCTTCTTTATCTGCCTTTAACCGCTCAATCATATATGATTGGAAATCGGCTATCCCTTTTCCTTTAACTGTTTCGGGCGGGCGCAGTAGTTCACAAACTTCTGGGTTGTTCTTTAAAAAGCTAGGGTTATCGCGAAGAAATTCTATTACATTTTCTTCAGTTATTGTTTTTGGATTATTTGCCATGTTGTTTTCTGCTTTGGACATAATGATAGATTAACATATTAAAGGGGGTGAATATAGGTAGGATTATTAGTTAAGTTTTTCGTGCAAATGCCGTGATTAGCCCTGCACTGATTAAGAAAGATGCGCCGATACGGTTGATTATTTTCAGTCTGCCGGGCTTTGAAAAATGTCCTCTCATACTGCTTGCTAAGAATGCCCACATAAATGCATTAAGCGCGCCTAATGTGACAAAGGTTATTTCCAGTATCGCCATTTGCGGCAGGCTTGGTTCATTCGTAGATATGAATTGCGGAACGAACGCAATGAAAAACATTATACATTTTGGGTTTAAGGCAGTGACCATATAGGTGTTAATGAAAATAGAGCGATTAGATATATGAGGGGTAGTTTCTTTTTCTATTGATAGATTAGGTTTCGACCGCCAAAGGTTAACACCTAACCAGATTAAGTATAACGCCCCCAGAAGTTTTAGTGCGGTGAATAAAGTCGCAGATGTTGCTAATAAAGCTCCGGCACCGGCCAATGATAATGTCATTGCGGTTATGTCACCCAACGTAACACCTGCAACACTTGCCCATCCGGCGTTACGCCCCTTGCTTAGGGCGTAAGAAACTACAGTCATGACAGTTGGACCCGGTATAGACACCAGAATTGCGCTTGCTATCGCAAATGTTATCCAAACCTCAAATGACATTTATTGACCTTATAAAATAGATTGTCCGGTCTTCGCCCAATCATCAACAAATGCAGCAAGGCCTTTGTCTGTTAAAGGGTGTTTGAACAGTTGTTGTATTACGCTTGGTGGACTGGTCATTACATGTGCGCCCATCTTTGCCGATTCGATGATATGCATTGGGTTACGAATAGATGCAACCAATACCTCTGTATCAAATTGCGGGTAGTTATCGTAAATACGGCATATATCAGATATAAGATCCAGACCCTGTTGGCTGATGTCATCCAAACGTCCAACAAATGGTGAAATGAATGCCGCACCTGCTTTTGCCGCGATTAGTGCCTGACCAGCGGAAAAGCACAGTGTTACATTTACCATTGTTCCTTCATCGGATAGTTCTTTACACACACGTAGACCATCTGGAGTTAATGGAACTTTTACTGCGACGTTATCGGCAATTTTACGAAGGACTTCTGCTTCTTTACGCATTGTTTCATAGTCGGTTGCCGCGACTTCTGCGCTTACTGGTCCTTCAACTAATTCTGTTATTTCCTTGATAAGCGGTAAGAATTCACGCCCTGATTTCGCGATGATAGAAGGGTTAGTTGTTACACCATCTAAAAGCCCAGTTGGAATTAGAGCTTTGATTTCATCAATGTCAGAGGTATCGGCGAAAAACTTCATTTTTTGTATCCTGTATACTGTATTTGTTATCAATGCGCTTAACGTAAAGCGTTTAACAAATCAGGACAAGAGTATTTCTATAAGATTAACCGTTTTCGGGGATATTTGTATTATCTATAACAAGCTTAGGCGGTTCGTGCGTGGGCTTGGTGTCTTCATTGATTAAATTCCCAAATCGCAAGCAATCCATTAATATTTGATCTTCTGAATTAGTCTCTATCGCGGCTATTATGTGATCTGTTGTTAATTCAGCACGGTACGAGTTTGATATATCACTAGCAGGTAGTTGGATATCATTCGCGTCCATGTAATCTAAAACCTGATTCACAAGATCTTTTATGCTGTCATAATCAAGATTATTTTGAATGTCTAATTCTTTATATGCGTTGTGGTGCGCAGTTTGTATATCAGGCGTATCTTTATAGATCTTTGCCATATGCATTAATCCTGCTTCGACATGCGCGCCTGTATATGTTTTTTTAGGCTCGTTTGTTTTGTTGTCATGTTTACCATCATGTCCGAATGCTACTTTGCATGCTTCGGTTATTAAACTTTTAATTGATAACATTGTAACCCCCATTATTTATAAGTGTTTTACTATTTTTATAAGATAAAAGCAAATATCCTTAAAGGTATAGTAGGAGCCTAATCTAGGTGCTATATAGATAATATGGATCAAGGGTCATTTTTTGAACAAGATAAACAAGAAACCAGTTCTGCCATTAAACAGGTGGATGGTGTGGTAATGCGTGTTCTTGTCCCGTATCCGGTTGATAAAGCGTACGATTACTTTGTTCCCGCAAATCTGTCTGTTGACTTGGGAGACTATGTGTGCGTTCCGTTGGGTAATCGTGAAATATCGGGTGTGGTATGGGGACGGGGATCTGAGGATTTTAACCCTGATAAGTTAAAGTCTATTATTTCAAAATATGATTTAGAGCCAATGACACAAGAACACCGCGATTTTATCGATTGGGTGTCGGGATATACACTTGGTGCGCTTGGCTCTGTTCTTAAAATGTCACTTAGTGCACCTGCGGGATTAACACCACCAAAACCATCGCGTGGATTTCGGCGCAGTGAAAACTACATCGAACCTGATAAGGGCTTATCAGCACAGAGGAAGAGGGTGTTGGAGATCGTTGCAGACGGGAAGGTGCGCATTGCATCGGAGTTGGCCGATATTGCGGGGTGCTCTTCTGCGGTCATAAATGGTATGGCCGATAAAATGATGTTGGAGGAAGTTAGTGTATATAACCCTGCACCATGTCTTTATCCAGATTATGATAATGGTGGTGCGGATTTATCAGAAGATCAGAGAATG
This sequence comes from Alphaproteobacteria bacterium, assembly GCA_050633325.1. Classification (GTDB taxonomy): domain Bacteria; phylum Pseudomonadota; class Alphaproteobacteria; order Micavibrionales; family Micavibrionaceae; genus UBA1672. The sequence goes on along the minus strand of JBOEGH010000009.1, from coordinate 3,490 downwards.
GTAGCCGATGAGTTATGTGAAGATATTCGCTCTGGTGAATATAGTACGTCTTTATTAGATGGTGTTACCGGTGCGGGTAAAACGGAAGTGTATTTTGAAGCCGTAGCAGAAGCGTTAAAACACGGTCGGCAAGTTGTTATTATGTTGCCTGAGATTGCTTTGTCTAATGCTTTTCTGGAAAGGTTTAAATCCAGATTTGGGTGTGCGCCTGCATTGTGGCATTCACATCTAACACCAGCGCAAAGAAGAACCACATGGCGAGCTGTCGCACAAGGTGATACAAGAGTTGTTGTAGGTGCACGCTCTGCTTTGTTTTTGCCATATAAGAACCTAGGTTTTATTGTGGTGGATGAAGAACATGACCCCGCATATAAACAGGAAGACGGCGTAATTTATCATGCGCGCGATATGGCGGTTGTGCGGGCGGCGAAGGGCGGGTTTCCTATTGCGCTTGTGTCGGCGACCCCTAGTCTTGAGACAATGAGTAATGTTTGGTCGGGGAGGTATGAGCATCTTGTGCTGCCTGCGCGGTTCGGTGGGGCGCAGATGCCGTCGGTTGAAGTCGTTGATATGCGGGAGCGGGAGCAGAAACCGGATGCGCAGCATTTTATCTCTCCTGCGTTGAAGGCGGCGATGGAAGAGCGTTTGGAGCGGGGGGAGCAGGTGATGTTGTTCCTTAACCGGCGTGGGTATGCGCCGCTTACGCTTTGCCGATCGTGCGGGCATCGGATGGATTGCCCGCGTTGTACGGCTTGGCTCGTTGAGCATAAGGGCTTTAATGGGAATGGGGGATTGCAGTGTCATCATTGTGGGTTTGGGATGCGGATTCCCACTGTGTGTCCGGAATGTGGGGATAGTGATTGTTTTGCGGCCTGTGGCCCCGGGGTGGAGCGGGTTTATGAGGAGGCGTGCGCGTATTTCCCCGATGCGCGGGTTATGATGCTGGCGTCCGATATGGCGGAGAGCAATGAGGATTTGCGTAAGATGCTGGAAGATATTCGGCAGAGCAATGTTGATATTATTATCGGGACGCAGATTATCGCCAAGGGGCATCATTTTCCGAATTTGACGTTGGTCGGTGTGGTGGATGCGGATTTGGGGTTGAATGGCGGGGAGCTGCGGGCGGCGGAGCGGACGTATCAATTGCTCCATCAGGTTGCGGGGCGCGCGGGGCGCGCGGAAAAGAGCGGGCATGTGATGTTACAGAGCTTTATGCCCGATCACCGGATTATGCAGGCTTTGGCGAGTGAAGGGCGGGATGCGTTTTTGCAGGTCGAGAATGCGGAGCGGGAAGCGGCGCATATGCCGCCTTATTCGCGCCTTGTCGGGATTATTATTGCGGGGCGGGATGAGCGGCAGGTGGTGGATGTTGCCAATGCGCTTGGGCGGAGTGCACCGCAGGGGGAGGGGGTGCAAGTGCTTGGCCCTGCGCCTGCGCCGTTTGCGCGATTGCGGGGGCGGTATCGGTATCGGCTATTGGTGCAGGCGGAGAAAAAGATTAACATTCAAAAGACCGTGAAGGCGTGGGTTGGCGGGGTGAAATGCCCCTCGAAAGTGCGTGTGTATATTGATATTGATCCGCAGAGTTTTTTTTAGGGGCGCGTGGCGTTGAAAAATTTATCGCAATCCTTGACCTCTTACGACCTGCTCAAAACCCTCGCGGTGGTGTTGATGGTGGTGGATCATGTGGGGTATTTCTTTTTTACCGAGCAGGAGTGGTTTCGCGTGGTTGGGCGGCTTTCTATGCCGGTTTGGTTTTTCTTGATCGGGTATGCGCGGACGCGGGACGTGCCGGTGATTTTTTGGTTGGGCGGGGCTTTGCTTGGTGTTGCGTCTTTGCTATCGGGGGAGGCGTTATTGCCGCTTAATATTCTGATTGCGCTCGGGGTGACGCGGTTGGTGATTGATCGGGTTATGGGGGCGGCGTTGCGTGGGCGTGAGGCGTTTTTAGGGGTGTGTTTCCTTTTGTTATTGGTGGCAGTGCCGTCGGTGATTGTTTTTGAGTATGGGACGTTGGGGCTTTTATTTGCGATGTATGGGTATTTGTGCCGCCATAAGGGTGATGGGCGTTTGAGCGGCGAGGGGATGGTGTTTTTTGCCGTTGGTGTGGTGATTGCGTATGTGGTGTTCCAGAGTGTTTTGCTCGGTGGTATCGGGCGGGTACAATTTTTGAGTTTGCTTGGTGGTGTGGGGGCGTTGATGGTGTTGCTTTATTGTTTTGCGCCGCGTGAGTTTGATGTGCGGGCGGGATGGGCGCGTAAGCCGTTGCAGTTTTGCGGGCGTTATACGCTTGAAATATATGTGTTTCATGTGTTGGCGTTTAAGGCGATTGCTCCGTTTGTTAACCCCGAGTTTTTTACGTTGTTTGACGTGAAAATTTTTCCGTTCGGGCTGTGATGGGGCGGATTGTGGTAAGTGTTTGAAAAAAGAATCAAAAAACTTTGCGAAATTGGACTTTGGACTCTTGTCAGGAAGGAATGGCTATGCTAATTCACTCCCCAAATACACGCCAAATGTAGGGAGTTTTATTTAGGTGTCTGCCAGTTTTCAAAATGCTTCTCTTATCGCCGCTCGTTATGCGGGGGCTCTTATTGATTTGGCGGAAGAGGGTAAAGCTCTTAAGAAAGTCGAGAAAGATGTTGCGGATTTGCGTAGCTCTCTTGAAAACTCCCAAGATTTCCAAAATGTTATTGCTTCGCCTTTGATTGGTAAGGATAAGCAGATTGCGTTTGTTGATGCTGTTGCGAAGAAGGGCAAGCTTACCGAGCTGACCGCAAATTTCTTGCGTGTTTTGGTGCAAAACGGGCGTTTGAATGTGTTGGCGGCGGCGTTGGCGGCGTTTGAGGCGGAGGTTTCCAAGCGTCGTGGTGAGGTTTTGGTGAATGTTAAAACTGCGCAAGATTTGAGTGCGAAGCAGCTTAAGAGCCTTCAAGACACGTTGAAAAAGCACACGGGCACCGATGTTGCGGTGAATGCGGAGGTTGATCCGGCGATTATTGGCGGGATGGTTGTGACGATTGGCTCGCAGATGGTTGATGATTCGGTTCGGCGGAAGCTGGATCGTTTGAAGTATGAGATGGGCGCGGGACAAGCGGCTTAAAGTTATTAAGTGAATTAGTTAGATAGTAAAGGGAAGTAAAAACATGGAAATTCGTGCAGCAGAGATTTCTGATATTCTTAAAAAGCAGATTGCTGATTTCAGTGCGCAGGCAGATGTCGCGGAAATCGGTCAGGTTTTGAGCGTTGGTGACGGTGTTGCCCGCGTTTACGGTCTTGATAATGTGCAAGCCGGTGAGATGGTTGAATTTCCAAGCGGTGTTAAGGGTATGGCGCTTAACCTTGAAGCCGACAATGTTGGTGTGGTTGTGTTTGGTGATGACCGCGACATTAAAGAGGGTGACATTGTTCGCCGTACTGGGGCGATTGTTGAAGTCCCGACAGGTAAAGAATTGCTTGGTCGTGTTGTTGATGGTCTTGGGAACCCGATTGA
>JBOEGH010000008.1:0-259730 GCA_050633325.1 Alphaproteobacteria bacterium | reverse complement strand
ACCGTAGAACATGAAGATTCCTTTATCGATCTATGCTTTGAAATGGGTGAGATTGAGGGCATGTGCCCAGACGACGTAAAGCAGTATATACGCTTTATTGGTGATCGTCGTATGCAACAACTTAATTTGGAACCTATATATGGTGTAGAGAAAAACCCTCTTCCTTGGATGGATGAAATGTTAAATGGTGCAGAACACGCAAATTTCTTTGAAAGCCGTGCAACAGAATATGCCCGCGCAGCAACCGAGGGGACATGGGAAGAAGCTTTCTCTGAGGATGTATTTTCCGGCAATTACGGCAAGAAAATCGGTGGAGTTACCAGCGATGATAGTGATGCCGCATAAAAATAGTGTTTTTAAATATTTAAAGTTACCCTGTTAACGGGTGACTTTAATAATGTCTAATTACATACTAATCTGGTCATGCACCTGAGGCGACATATAGCATACCTGAGAAGACATAAGACCAACAATACGCCCTAAATGATTACCGTAATTACCATAGGCATTAGTAATCGTGGAACAATGATCAGATGGTAACCTTTTGTTTCCATGCTCATCATCAGGCCAACGATCATTACGCATAATCATAATATCTCCATCTTGGCCTTGATGTCCTTGGAATTCACCATCTTGAAAAAGTAGCTTGTTATCTGACAGCTCTTTATTTATCTCATGTTCTTTATATTGATTATAACGATCGGGGTTTGTTTTACTAACTATAGATCCACCACCATTAATAGATGCAGTAATTGTAACACCGCCCGGTAACGGCTCAAAATCACGTGATTTTGCTGCTTCTAAAAACTTATCGGGCAAGTCGCTATTATCTCTAATGCAAGGAACACAGTCATCATCAGAATTATTCGCTTTATATCCTGAATCAAAATGCATCACCCCAGGATCACTGGTAGATGCACCATTAGACAGATAAACAGACATATATTCCGGAAATGCACGGCCCGCAGCACCAAATATTGTCTTGAAATCCTTGCCTAAAGCAGATCCACCACCAAAAACACCTACTTTATTATAGTCAAATTCCGGAACATCAATGCCTACTGTACTGCGCAATACGTTAACAGTAGAAAAAGAAGATGCAGGGGTTTTAATATAAAAGTTTTTAGAATCAGGTTCTAGCAACACCGTACCTTGCTTTGCAGAGCCAAGACCAGATGTGTTATCAGGCCTTTTAATTGATGTCTTTCCAAATGCAGCATTCCAGAACAAATCGCTGACTTTATCTTTACTATTTTCCAATGTAGTAGATTGGCGAATAACGCTTACCACTTCGAATTCTGGCTTTTGTATTAATTCACGTGCCAAACTTAAAGCATCATCAAGATCATCTCGCCCATCAACAACAGCAATAAAACCATCTATAACACCATAGCCATCATCTGACCATTCTGCATTTTCCAGAGTTATTGGCTTTATCCGATCCATCGCATTTTTAATCGAAGGATCATCGCCTTTATATTTAACTTCGCCACGATTATCCGTAACCATTACTATTTAGCACCCTGCTTTTTGCATTTTATTTTCTATAACAATAGAGCAGAGAGCAAAAACACGCAAGAAACTGTTTAGTTACATATAATAAAAGGAAATTTCCTAGACATCCCGTGATGCAGAAACCTTAAATCCAGATTCTTCAAGAGTTTTAATAATGTCAGTTACGTGCAGTTTATCTCTAGCCTCAATCACAACTTCCAGCTCCGCCCTTTTTAATGACACAGTTTGCATCATTCGTTGGTGAATTACCTCAACAACGTTTGCACCAGACTCGCCTATGATACGGGAAATATCAGATAGCTGTCCCGGGGTATCATCAATTTCAAAAATCAGCCTTGTAATACGTCCATCACGAACAAGGCCACGCAATATCAAGGTCGACAACATACGAGAATCGATATTACCACCACATAAAACCATACCAACTTTCTTGCCTTTAAACCTATCTAGGTTCTTTTTAATAACGGCAAGCGCAGCTCCCGGAGCTCCCTCTGCAACCAGCTTCTCTTCACTTAGCAAATCAAATATAGCTTCTTCAATCTCAGTTTCACTGGCTGAATATATATCGTCGACCAATGCTTCTATAATTTCAAAGTCTTTTTTCGACGGCGCTTTAACAGCAATTCCCTCTGCCAATGTTGCATCCCCGCCGGTAAATTCGCGCCCCTCACGCATGGCAAGAACAGCATCAAAATTCTCTGCTTGTGCGCCTATAACTTCAATTTCAGGCTTTACGCCTTTTACGGCTGTGGCAACGCCGGAAATTAAACCACCACCACCAATAGGAACAACGACGACATCTAAATCAGGTACTTGCTCTAACATTTCCAAGCCGACAGTGCCCTGGCCTGCGACAACTGCCTCATCATCAAATGGGTGAATGAAAGTAAGGTTTTGCTCTTCTGCCAGTCTTAGAGTCTCACCAACGGACTCTTCAAACCCGTTTCCATGTAATATAACTTTTGCGCCAAAATCCTCTGTGCGCTTTATCTTATTAAACGGCGTACCATTAGGCATAACAATAACAGACGGTATACCTAAGCGCGTCGCATTATATGCAAGTCCTTGCGCATGATTGCCAGCACTGCACGCAATAACACCGTTTTCGCGCTGTTCTTCATCCAATGTAAGTAACTTATTTAAAGCACCACGCGCCTTAAACGCACTAGTGTGCTGTAGGTTTTCCAACTTCAAATACAGATCAATACCAAGGTGTAAAGAAAGGCGTGTTGCCTTAATAGTTGGTGTAAACACCACAGAATCTTTGATTTTATCACGTGCATGCAACACGTCCTCAAATGTAACGCTCATTAACTTTACCCTTATAAAACGAAAGATCGTAATTTATAGGGGTTTCAACAAAAAATCAATGTTAGAGAGATTTTAATTAAACGCATTAATTCGCGTGATATAAAAATATATTCCAAATAATACAGTAGATTTTAAAATGCGTTATCAAGAATGCTTTGATGTGTATCAGGCAACCAAAATACAGGCGGCAGCTTAATCATCGGGGCTTTCAAACCACAGCGTTTATAAACCTTTTGCATTGCTTTATACTTATTAGAAGTAAAAAAATTATTCCCGACAATTTCTTCTACATCTACTTTTTCGCTTAACTTGATAAGCTCTTTAGTAGACATACCAGTAGCCCCTCTGACGAGCTGATTGCTAAATTCATTGCGCTCGTGCCATTCTTCAATCTCTTTTTTCGCCTTACGATCGAATTTTTTAATATTACGCATATCCTTATTAGAACAGCCTTTATCCTTAACCGTCTTGCTCAAATGTTTTGTATTTTTGTGACTATTTTTTGAGCTTTTAGCAGTGTAATCAATCGCAACAGCCGAGAACGATATCCCGAAACAAGTAACGACCAACAAAGTTCGAAGTAATGTTTTATACATAGCTAAATCTACACCTAAAAATATATTTGCACACTCATTATACGCTATTTTTTCAGCATTTGTAAAATTCTATACATAAAAAATCAGAGAAATATAAAATAACATATGAAACAGGCCGTATTTTTGATATTTTAATAACTGTGATGGTCTTAAATTCAATTTTATTGATATTTAAAATCTTGCTATCTATCAAGATCAGCAAACAGCATTTAAATATATTTGTCGCATCCGACCCGTCTTTCAGACCAACAACATTACTGCCAATACACGATAACACCTCCCTTCCTCACCCTGACCAAGGAGAACGTCCCCCATGGCTAAAAAATCTCGCGCCCAAAAAAAGAACTATAACCAAAATAAAGAAAATATAGTACGTCCGTCATCTTTTAAAAATGAAGGATGGCACCCACTTGACCAAGAAATAGACGGAAGAAGAGATCAAAAATACGTTAAAAACATAAAACCACGCTCCCAAGGGCAGGAGAACCTACTACAATCTATAAAAGAACGCAGCCTAACCATGGCCATTGGACCAGCAGGAACAGGAAAGACCTATCTGGCCATATCATCCGCAGTTGAAGCATTTGAAAATGGAGAAATAGAGCGAATAGTATTATCGAGGCCAGCAATGGAGGCTGGTGAATCCCTAGGATACTTACCAGGCGATATGCAAGATAAAATGGCACCATATCTAAGACCACTATACGATTCACTAGGTGACAGGCTTGGTGGCAAAAAAGTCCGACAATATTTAGAAGATGGCACAATAGAAATTGCACCCATTGGATTTATGCGTGGACGCACACTTAACAACGCATTCATAGTAATCGATGAAGCCCAAAACTGCACTTATGGCCAGCTTAAAATGATACTCTCGCGTCTGGGTTGGCATTCAACAATGGTGATTACCGGAGACCCCGATCAATCAGATTTACTAGAAGGTATATCCGGACTTGCGCAAATAGCAGACAAGCTTGAAAATATTGAAACTATTGGCGTATGCAGATTGGAACAACAAGATATAGTGCGCCATCCATTGGTCGCACAAATGCTGAACGTCCTATAATCAGAAATAAAAGTATAATAAAACAGGCCATTCACTCACAATGGCCTGTTTTTATATTACCCCATTTACCTAAGTTAACAAAACCAAGTCAAGAGACAAGCCTTTAACCTCTTCCTATAAATCGCCAATCCTGATAGAATATCAGTTGAACAGAAAAAAGGATGTAAACATGCTTAGTACAAAAATGCTGGGAACCGGAACAATAATTATGGTTTTGGGGGTGTTTTTAATAGGCAGCTACATGTTCGGATTCACCACAAACCCTATGGCATCTCTTACCGGATGGTTTATGGCTTTTGGTGGTTTTATATTTATGATGCTTGGCTTCTTTAGTCTAGCGGGGGGAGAGTTCGGTAAAAAAGACCTTCTCCATGCGGGTGACTCCAGCGCTTTTTCAGTTGCCCTTATCCGTTGTATGGTTGCAATATCGATTGCAGACGAACATCTCGATGATAGTGAGATTACTGAGATAGCAAGAATATACAAGCACCTTTTAAAGGTTGAAACTAACGAAGAAACGATACGAAACACAGCCGATGAAATGCTAGAGTATGGCGTCGATATCAAAGCTGAACTTAGCACAACATCGAAAACCCTTAACAAAGAGCTTAAAGAAAAGCTTATAACTGCATCACTTCTAATTCTGGCAGCAGACGGAGACATGGATGAAGGAGAGCTTATCATGTTGGATGATATACGTTTGGGACTAGGAATGTCACTGTCTAAACTTAATAGGATAAAGGCCAAATTCCTAAGCAGAAGAGAGCTTAACGAAGTTTAGAGACCAGCATGATAATATCTCAGGTAGACACAGTAAAAATTAAACCAATTTCACATTACTATCGCGCCAACGTCTAATATTTCCGGTAGATGATAGTTTACCACCATCAACAAGAGCATAAATACGTTCCGCAACATTTTGACTGTTTAACGTACCCTTATCAAATTTAGGATCATCAAACACCTTTGAAATGACAAGAGCAGTTTTCTGCCACTCAGAACTAGCGGCAGAAAGTATCATCGTGTCAATATCATCATTAACCTTAGTCATTTATGCGGCCTCTTCCTCTGCCGTAGTAGGCTCAGGGTTTGCGGCAACATAATCACGAACATCTTGCGTAATTTTCATGGAGCAAAACTTGGGCCCGCACATAGAACAAAAAGATGCATGCTTTGCTCCCTCTGCCGGCAATGTTTCATCATGCATATTACGCGCGGTATCAGGATCGAGGCCAAGGTTAAATTGATCTTCCCATCTGAACTCAAAGCGCGCATGTGACAATGCATCATCACGATATTGCGCGCCCGGATGCCCCTTGGCCAAATCTGCCGCATGTGCCGCAATCTTATAGGTTATAACACCTGTTTTAACATCATCACGATTGGGCAGACCCAAATGCTCCTTCGGTGTTACATAACACAACATAGCGCAACCAAACCAACCAATCATTGCCGCACCAATACCAGAAGTAATATGGTCATAGCCCGGAGCAATATCAGTAGTTAAAGGGCCAAGAGTGTAGAATGGTGCTTCGTGGCATTCCTCCAACTGCTTTTCCATGTTTTCTTTAATCAAATGCATCGGCACGTGGCCCGGCCCTTCGATCATAGTTTGGACATCATGCTTCCACGCTATCTTTGTAAGTTCTCCCAGTGTCTCAAGCTCAGCAAATTGAGCGGCATCATTAGCATCTGCAATTGATCCTGGACGCAAACCATCTCCAAGAGAGAAAGAAACGTCATAAGCCTTCATGATTTCGCATATTTCCTCAAAGTGAGTATACAAGAAACTATCACGATGGTGATGCATCATCCATTTCGCCATAATTGACCCACCGCGACTAACTATGCCTGTAACACGATCGTTGGTCAGACGAACATATGGTAAACGCACACCCGCATGAATGGTGAAATAATCAACCCCTTGCTCGGCCTGCTCTATCAGTGTGTCGCGGAAGACTTCCCATGATAGGTCCTCTGCAACACCATTAACTTTTTCTAATGCTTGATAGATAGGCACTGTACCAATTGGTACGGGTGAATTACGGATAATCCATTCACGAGTATCATGAATATCTTTACCCGTAGATAAATCCATCACATTGTCTGCGCCCCAACGGATCGCCCACACAAGCTTATCTACTTCCTCACCAATAGAGCTGGTAACAGCAGAATTACCAATATTAGCATTAATTTTAACAAGGAAATTACGCCCGATAATCATAGGCTCAACTTCAGGGTGGTTAATATTAGCGGGAATAATCGCACGACCTTCGGCGACCTCTTTACGAACAAATTCAGGTGTTATTAATGGTAACATGTTTGCACCAAAGTTCTCACCATTTTTGGAATAACTATGAGCCTCTGATCTGCGCTGGTTCTCACGCACAGCAATATACTCCATTTCAGGTGTAATAATACCTTTACGCGCATAATGCATCTGCGAAACATTCTGACCAGCCTTAGCGCGCAATGGTTTTTCAGGGCTTGCAGGGAATTTTTCATGCGTTATTTTACGATTTTTAAGCTGACTTTCAGTTTTATAGCCATTATCAATCGGCTTTACCTCGCGTCCTTCTATATGCTCAACATCTCCACGCTCCATAACCCAATCTAAACGAGTCTTAGGCAGGCCACGCATAATATCAAGATGCGCATTATCATCAGTATAAGGGCCTGACGTATCGTATACGGTCAAGCTTTCATCATTACTAAGTGAAATCTCACGCATTGGTACTTTTAAATCACCGACATATACCTTTTTACTCGCCGGCAATGATCCGGTGGTAACATGTGTTGTTGAGGGGCAAACGCCCGCTTCTTGTGAATTTGTTTGATCCTTGGGTGTCATAGAAAACTCTCCTTACAAATAATATGTATCTTTGTCCATATCGCGAATTTCAAGTGTGATTGAGCAATGCTTAACCACGTCACCAACGCAATCTTTCATCATATTATGCAAAGCATCACCATATTGCTTTTTAGTCGCAGTATCACGCCCCTCTAACAACAGTAATGTTGCATGCAACATATGTCCCCTAGAATCTTGATTACCCACTGATACATAATTACACGCAATAGCACGTGTCTTAATACGGTCTTTATCAATGCCTTGTGCGGCAAGTTCTTCGTGTAAGTCATAAACAAGCTTGGATATATTTACGATATCTCCAAGGTTCTTAGAATATTCAACAATAACATGTGGCATTTATTTTTCCTTTTCCTACGCTGATACTAGTCAACAGGTTCTAGGGTATATCTCAGCTTTTAAATATAAATGATTGACTATGGTTTACCTAGCACAGTAACACCAAAAATCAATGCGGCCTCGTAAAACCGCAAATAATAAAAGCACCCCTAAGGTTATATTTCATATAAACGCAGCTTTGCTTTAATGAAAGGAATTGTCAAGTAAACAGATAAGATTTATAACGCTGTTATCAAATTTTATAAAAGGGAATCGCGAACCATGAAATCACGCATATTCAGATGGATAATATTACTAGCAATGGGTTTTGGAATTGGCTCTGCCATTAGTCACTTTCAAACGCAAAACGACCTTGGTTCAGGCGTAATACCGCTTTCTCCTGATGATAAAGATAACAAATCTGCGGCAACAATACTGAAAAAACCGGTGTCAAAAGCAAACAAACACTCATCATCTTCAAAAATTGGGGGTACTTTCACGTTAATCGACCATAACGGAGACGAAGTAACGAACGAAAAGTATAAAGATACTCATAAATTAGTATTTTTCGGATTTACCTTTTGCCCGGCAGTCTGCCCGACTGAATTACAAAAAATTACCAATGTCATGGATAAGCTTGGAGATGATTACGCGAAAAAAATTACCCCAATGTTCATTACTCTTGATCCCGAACGCGACGATGCTGAAACAATCAAAAGCTATATCGAGCAATTCCACCCTAGTCTTGTCGGCCTAACAGGATCTGATGATCAAATAGGCGCAGTAAAAGATACATTCAAAGTTTATTCGTCTAAAGTCGAAAATGACATGATGGAAGGATATATGATTGATCACTCATCATTTATATACCTTACAGACACGGACAATAAGTTAGTATCTATGTATCCATCAAAAGACACAGCGGAACAAATTGTAGAGGATATACAAAAAAGAGGTTTGTAGAATTTAATTGATACTAATCTTCAAGCAGTGAAGCAATTTTCATTGCATAGCCCATAGAACCCTGCACCTTGAGCTTTCCTGTCATGAAAGCCATGGTGGGGTCTTGCGTCCCGTCCACTATCTTATTAAACAAATCAACAGAACACACAAATGTTGTATCTGCATCACTATCATCATTACTCATCACCGCAGGATTTTGTGTCCCGTCAATGTGGATAATGCCGTCATCACCGAAATCCAACTTAATCTTTGCCCCTAGTTGCGGTGCGTATGAAAGCTTCTCACGGATAGTATTTTCTATATTTTCAAATGTCATTCACACACTATACATGCTTTTTCCACAAAAATAAGTGGGTAAAATTATAAAAATTCTTTTTGTTGTTTTTAAAAGCTGTAATCATATCCTCACAAATTACGAATCACTCCTGTTGGTCAATTCTGGCTCAGTTTTAAAATTTCATTTGCTTTTAAGGTCTACACAATGACACATAAATTGTTAGCAACTTCTTTGATTACCGCTTGTCTAACGACAACATCCTTAATCAGCATTAATGCAATGGCAAATGATAACGACCTATATTTTTACCCAAAAGATAGATGGGTTGTTGAACGCATCAATAATGGAGACGAACGCGAAAGATTGCACACCTGCGCACTAAGCAATCAATTAAACAACGGATATATTGTGCAGCTGGCCGGAACGTCTAATGGCTTTACTAATTTAAATATTGATTTCAGACAAAACAGCTTTAACGAAAACCAAAAATATGAGGTTAAGTACAGCGTTCCTGGAATAATCGAGAAAGTAATCCCGACCAAGGCATTCAAACAAAACCTACTTGTAAGTGATTTGCGTCACAATGCAGAATTTGCAAAAGCACTAAACACCACAAGCGTTTTAGATGTGCAAATCAGAGACAACAAATTCAGAATGTACATGACAGGTTTAGAGGCCACATTAGAAGAATATACACAATGTATAACACCTGCGACAACCATGGCCTCAACCGAAGCAGTTGCAACACCAAAACCCATATTTGAAAATCCGGCAAAAGCACCATCAGGTGGCATAGCACCTCCTCCACCGGTACCACCAATGAACACCGCATCAGTTAATTCGGACAAAAATGCTGCGCAAAATACACAGGAAATGCCCGCACATAAACTGCGCCCATCTCCATCAAAAAAGCCACGATACACAGAAGAGCTGGCAAAGCAATTAAAAGAGCAAAGCGAACAGTATAAACCGTCGGAGCCAGAAGCACTAGTTGACCACAACAAAGAAACCGACCCTGTCGTCGCATCGGGCAGCAAGACAACAGAGAAATCAAAATCGCCAAAGCCAGTTTACAAGGTTACGAAAATGGATTCCATTTCCGTTGACTTAACCGATGCTGCGCAACAAAAAAATAATGCTGCGAAAGAAGCGGACATACAAGCCATAAAAGTATCCAGTATTGAAGCGCCGGAAATTAACATACAAAACATAGAGCCAGCAAGCGGAGTAGCGAATGAAGAGTATTTGATTTTGCGCAACAAAGTATCCGAAATGGAAGCCCGTATAGGCACATTATTAAATAAAAATAAGTTACTTGATGAAGAGCTTAAAAGCACTCTACTTGACGCAAAAAGCGAACAACGATCTGTATCATCAGATAATTGGAACTTGGAACGAGCAACATTAAAATTCAATGAATCAGAGCGTCAGGCATTACGCCTTGGACGTCAACTACAGACACAAAAGGCGCAATGTCAAAAGGAGAAAAGCGAGCTTGAAAGCATGCTGTTTGATCCAAAACTGACAAACCAACAACAACTTGCAAGCCTTGCTGCATTAGAGAACGACCTCGATACGGCAAAATCAACGTTTTACAGACAGCAACGACAATATGAAGAGCGCATAAGATTGCTGGAACAACAACTAAACGCTCAAGCACATTAGAGTATTTATGACTGAATATTTTTACTGTTTTTCTGCGTAACCTAACTGAGTAAAATATACTGCTTACATACTGAGTATTCTGAGTAAAATTTCTGAGTATATTTTCTACTTTTTCTGCGTAAATAAAGGCCGGTTCCCCCCGGCCTTTTTTTTATAAATACCTACTATTTGATTGATACAAGATTATGACGCGCCAATCGTGCCTTGTCAGAGGGTAAGACTTCACCTGGTATATCATCTGCTATGATTGTTAGTAGCTGCGTTTTATGATTTATGTCCTCCTCAATCACTCTACGCGCCTGAGCCCTCAAAGTTTGCTCAAACAAACTACGAACACCACGACCATTGCCGAACTTATCCTTCTTTTTAGGCTCCATTCCCTTAAATATACAGGCAAGCTTATCCTTTGCATCTTTTCTAAGCTTAAAAGAATAATCACCTGCATATTTTTCGAATATGGCTTGCTTTTCCTCATCAGTATAATCAGGGAAATCCACAACAACACCAATACGAGATCGAAGCCCGACATTAGAGTCCAACATCCAAGACATTTCCTCTCTATAACCTGCCATAATGACGATCATATCACTACGATCATCCTCCATTTTCTTGACAAGCATAGCCAGCACCTCTTCACCAAAATCATTAGGTGAATAACCTTTTTCAAGATCATAAGCCTCATCAATAAACAACACACCGCCTTTTGCTCGCTTAAAAAGCTCCGTGGTTATTGCTTCAGAATGGCCTATATATGCGCCAACCATCTTAGATCTATCAACTTCAACTATATGACCACGCTTCAAATGCCCCAAATCTTTAAACACTTGGCCAAGCATACGGGCGACTGTCGTTTTTCCAGTTCCGGGATTACCGGTAAAAACCATATGAAGCATTGGCTTATGACTGTGCGTAACACCTTTTCTTCTACGCAAATCATCCGCCATAACCGTATAAAACAAACCTGTTATTTGCTCTTTAATACCTTCAAGGCCGATCATATCTTCAAACGGCTTTAATACTCGCTCCAAATCACTTTTTGTTAATACAGGTTTCTCTGCTTCTTTTTTCCTCTTTTCTTCCTCTTTCTTTTTTTGCTCCTGTTCTTGCTTCTTTCCTTTTTCTATATCGATAAAGCTAAGTGGTGCATCTAATTCCATTTGGAAATCGTCATCATCAGGTTCCCAATCTTCATTACTTTCAGAAGACACATCAGTCTTTCTGAAAATATCAGGCATTGTATCAGCCTTATCAACCACAGGAACAATTCCTTTATTCTTCAGCCAGAAATACGCGTCTCCATATTTATCGCATTGGACACTACGCTGCATAAAGTCTACTGCACGGGCAGTATCTCTGGAACATCCTGCTCCCTCGTAATAACACAGAGCAATATAATAATAGATAAGGCTTTCATAAAAGGAATCAGAGTGAATGGACAACTTTTCGAGGCTGGAAACAGCGCGATTTAAAACATCAAATCCACCCTGCTCATCACCATGGTAAAGACCATCCTCTATCCAAAAGAAATTAAAATAATATACATAAAATGCTGGTATAATCCCCTCTTCCATCAAATCCCGTAATATATTATCAGCACGAGCTATCTTAGATTCGTCACGGCTTTCACAAAAGGCACGTGCCAAATCACAACGAGCCTGCCTGTCCCCTTCTCCTGCCGCCTTTTCAAATAACTCAAACGCTCTATTCTTACGGATTTGACGTACGGAAAGAACCCTCTCCCAACCGTAATAATAACGCCCTAGCAAGCGCATAGCAGCAGTATGCCCCTTATCAGATGCTTGGTTAAGGTACAATTCAAATTCTTGGGACGTTATTTCCGTTTGGCACGATCCATGAGCGCGCTGCTCGCACAGCCAATACATTGCCTCAGGATGCTTTTCCTTTTCCGCCAGATATCTTGCGCAAGGCAATATTTCTTTTTCAAGCTCGTCTATTTTGTTAAACCACTCCGAGCTTTTATCTGTCTCCGCCGTCAATTTCTGATATTCTTTTTCCAATATAGAAAATGATTTTGACGTATATTTTTTGGACATTAACAATAATCTTTCTATTTTCAATTACGATATTGGCAAATGCGTTTAATAAATGCAAATTTACACAAAGACGACATCAGTGTCGGCACTGATTAAAACGCAATGATCTGCTTTACAACACTAAAACTCTTCTACTTTGGTCGACATAATAGTATCTGCACCGGCAAGAACCATCTTAAATCTTGCATCCGCTTCCGGTAACATTCTTGCCATAAAGAATTGAGCGGTCTTGATTTTACTTTCATAGAAAGATTTATCACCATCACCTGACGCAATTTTTTCTTGCGCGGCAATAACCATTTTACACCACATAAACGCCATCGCGACTAAGGCGAAATGGCGCAAATAATCAACAGATGCTGCACCCGCCTCATCAGGATTTTTCATACCTTTTTGAGCGACCATGGCCGTTGCTTGCTGTAGTTTCATAAATGATTTTGCTAATGGGAAGACAAACTCTTGTAACTCCTGATTTGCTTGGTGTTCCTCTATGAATTCCTGAACAGGGTGGAAAAAGCGACGGAATAAACGTCCAAAGCTTTGCGGCATTTTACGCCCAACCAGATCCAGAGCCTGAATTCCGTTTGTACCCTCATAAATTTGGGCGATACGAGCATCGCGAATATATTGTTCTACTCCAGACTCCCAAATATAGCCATGCCCGCCATAAATTTGCACAGCCAAATTGGCGACCTCTGATCCCATATCAGTTTGATATGCTTTTAAAATAGGCGTTAACAGTGCC
The DNA here is from genome assembly GCA_050633325.1 of Alphaproteobacteria bacterium. GTDB lineage: Bacteria > Pseudomonadota > Alphaproteobacteria > Micavibrionales > Micavibrionaceae > UBA1672. The sequence continues at coordinate 246,351 of JBOEGH010000008.1, read as the reverse complement.
ACAAGATCATCGGCTCTTTGTCTTTCTTTCTTATCAGGGTGTTTCAAAGAAATATCAAGTTCCATACCAACCCAATAAGACAACGCGCGCGCGCCTTCGGTAAATGCCTTAGACACCATTAACATACGACGCACATCAGGATGCACAATAATAGGATCAGCAGGAAGGTCTGGCGCTTTCACCCCGGTTACGCTTCGCATTTGCAAGCGTTCTTTCGCATATGCCAAACCATTTTGATACGCGATCTCTCCGACGCCTAGTCCTTGCATTGCTACACCAAGTCGCGCATCATTCATCATCGCGAACATGGCGCGCAAGCCCTTGTGCTTTTCCCCGACAAGCCAGCCTTTCGCATCATCAAAGTTCATCACACATGTAGAGTTACCTTTGATACCCATTTTATGCTCTAAAGACCCGCAAGATACGGCATTGCGATCGCCGACACTACCATCCTCATTAGGGATAAATTTAGGAACAATAAAAAGTGAAATACCCTTCACCCCATCAGGAGCATCAGGAAGTTTTGCTAGTACAAGATGAATAATATTTTCTGTCATATCATGCTCACCAGCAGAGATGAAAATCTTCGTACCTGTAATATTATAAGCACCATTATCATCAGGCACGGCTTTGGACTTTATCAAACCAAGGTCTGTTCCACAATGTGGCTCTGTCAGACACATCGTACCTGACCACGTGCCTTCTACAAGCTTAGGTAAATATAGGTCTTTTAACTCGTCAGTTCCAAAATTATGCAACGCCTCATAAGCACCATATGACAACCCCGGATACATAGATAGAGACATATTAGACGAACAAAGCATTTCCTTCATCGCCGTATTAATCAACATCGGCATTCCCATACCACCATATTCAGGGTCAGAAGCAAGACCACACCAACCATTTTCGGCAAAAGTATCATAAGCCTCTTTAAAACCTTTTGGCGTGGTAACAACATCACCGTCAAGAGCGCATCCTTCAGCGTCACCACTTTGGTTTAATGGGAAAAACACTTCCTCACAAAGTTTTCCACCCTCTTCCAGAATTTGATCGGCCAAATCGGCGGAAAAGTCTTCATAAAGATCAGAAAGACTGTCTGCGTTCAACACATCATGCAGAACAAAACGAATGTCATTGATAGGCGGTGTATATACTGGCATGCGAGACCTTTCTGATTTTGATTTGAGAATTATACCATAAGTAATAAAAGTGAAGAAGCTATAAGCGATCTTAAACAACCAAAATTTGACCATTTACCAACATATATGTTAAATATCACCATAAACTTATGAGAGATAATAATTATGGACACACCTGTAGAAGCAACACGTAAAATAACAGAAGACCATAATGGAGATTTTGAAAATAACAGAGGTGCTCTTACCCTAACATTTTCAAAAGCTGATGTGTCTGACAGCGGTCTAAAGCACATGTGTTCAGATCTTTTTGCCGCCGGTATAATGAAGGGACAACCTGCACCATTATCATTTGGTTTATATGATGAATTATCACAAGAATACCCAACTGACTTAGCAGACAACGCTCAAGTAAAACTGGGAAGTAACAGCGACCACATTATTATTGAAATCGATAACACGCTTGCAATAGCGTAGTTAAAATCATCACAAAATATCGCCCATAAAAATACCATTAATTTCTAAGCGGTTTACCAGTGGTAAGCATGTGCTCTATTCGATCCAATGTGCCCTCATGACGCAGCAATTTCATGAATTCTTGTAGCTCAAGCTGAATGAGATCATCCTCGCTTAAAGTTTCAGTATAATCCTTATCACCACCAGACAATACAGTTGCGACATGATCGGATACAACAACATCATACGGTGTTGCCTTACCGGATTTGCGTAAATCAGATACGGCAAGGTCAAGAGCCATCTTAGCACCTGCACCGCCAAGACGGATATCTTCACGCTTTTCAGGCGGGGTATAGCCGTCAGAAAGCTCCAAAGCACGCTGCTTTGCATCATATAACAAGCGATCGCGATTCATACTGATTCCGTCTGTTTCACGGAAATAACCTATATCCACCGCTTCGAATGCTGATTTTGAAACACTGGCCATACCAATTGTTTCAAATGCTTTACGTACTGCGCCAACAGGTGTGGTGTCAGGTGAAAACCAAATATTATCCTTACCGATTTTACTCATGTCCGCAGAAAATTTTGCACGCTCACGCTCTTGGAAACGAAGGATCATTTCCTTACACCCCCCCCAACCGGGAAGAAGACCAACGCCAACCTCAACCAGACCAGTATAAGTTTCCGCATGTGCCTGAACCGCATCAGCAGATAATAAAATCTCACAACCGCCACCAAGTGCCATACCGCTTGGCGCGCTAACCATCGGAAAGTCTGCAAACTTTAAATCCATAAATACTTTTTGACCACGGGCGACAAAACCTTCTACCTGTTGCCACATCGCAATATTAATCATAAAGATAGCCAGCCCCAAATTCGCACCAGCGGAGAAATGAGAAGCCTCATTATAAATAACCAAGGCTTTATAATCATCTGACTTTTCAATCAGTTTTTTAGTTTCTTCAAGAAGGTTAAATATCTCTTCATCAAAGGTGTTCATTTTCGATGTTTTTTCAAAGCAAAGAACACCATCACCGACATCCCAAACCTTTGCAGATCCATTCTTTATCACCAGAGTACTTGTCAACTTTATATCACTTAATAACAAAACACCATCAGGGCGTACAACATCATGATATTGGCCATCAGTACCAAAATATTGCTGTTTGCCATTTTCAACACGATAAAACGTACCATCACCAACTTGTTCAATAATATCTGGAACGCCTATATCTGCCTCCAGTAACTTTTCGGCGAACCATTTAGGACCCAACGCGTCAATCATTTCGAACGGGCCTTTTTTCCAATTATAGCCCAGCTTCATGCCAGCATCGATATCATGGATAGTATCAGCAATATCGCCAACCAATTCAGCGGCGTAAAACAATGTGTGCTTTAGAACTTCCCATGCATATTTACCGCCTGCATCATCCGTTGTAACCACGGCCTTCAAACCTTTACGACCTGCATCCACACTGGCTAGTTTCGGCTTATCAGCTTTCGCATACATGGTCTCCGCGAATTTATCACCATTAATGGCTAGCGCCTGTTTCTCACGCGTGCCCTTTGGTGCATCAGGGTTTAGACGATAAAAACCGCCTTTTCCTTTACGCCCAGTATAGCCAGACTCAATCATGTTATGGACAAATTTATGGTCGATAAATATATCGCGATATGGATCATCATCTGGCAAATTAGAAAGCAAACTTTCCGATAGCTTAGGCATTAGGTCAATACCAACCAAATCTATCAAACCAAAAATTCCTGTCTTAGGAATTCCTACAGGTTTACTCATTACAGCGTCCGCAGCCTCGATTGAAACACCTTGCTTTATGGCCTCATTAACCCCAACAGTTAACCAATAAACACCCAAACGGTTGGCAATAAATCCGGGTTTATCATGGCAATCGACCACACCTTTACCAAGACGAACATCACAAAATTCACGCACAATATCCACGGCATCCTTGCGAGTTTCCTTCGATACGACTAACTCCAACAAACGCATATAGCGTGGCGGGTTGAAAAAGTGCGTAATCATAAAATCTTTTTTGAACGCGGCAGGTTGCCCCTCGGCCAATTTATGCAATGGAATCGTCGAGGTATTAGAAGACACAATCGATCCAGACTTACGATGTTTTTGAATCTTCTCGTATGTTTTATGCTTTATGTCCAGATTCTCAACAACAACCTCAATAATCCAATCAACATCAGAGAGTTTATCAAGATCATCCTCCAAGTTACCGCATGTAACCAGCCGTGCATTGCTTTTACGCATAAAGGCAGCAGGCTCAGTTTTCAGCATTTTATCAATTGCCATTTCGGAAAAGGCATTACGATTACCGTCAAAATCTTCTACATTTGGCGGAACAATATCCAGCAACACAACCGGCAACCCGGCATTTGCAACCTGAGCCGCTATACCGCCACCCATTACACCCGCACCGATTACTGCTACCTTTTTTATGCTCATCACGAAACCTTTTCCTTAAATATTCACACGGTAAATCAGAAGGTCACCATACTTGAAAATCATATGGTATTTCATTCTTGTTCAATACATCTTTCACTATAAATATAGCCTTTTTATCGTCTTTATATATATCACATAAAGCATCAATCATTTGATCATCTGACAGCTTACCCTTAGGTAAAGTATATTTGGCATGCGCAGCACAATCCTTAACAAAAGAAAGGGCATATTTTCTTTTTATAATTACGTAATGCTCAATATCACTATCATGATGGGTTTCCTTAATGATGTCACCCAAGGCCCAATCACTAATCATCAATTTATCATCTTTAAATTCAGCACCTACATTATAACAATAACGGTCACTTTTCTCTTCGTAAAAATATTTCATTAAAGCACCTATTATATAGATTCTAGTACGGTTGCCACGCCTTGTCCGCCACCAATACACATAGTCGCAAGAGCGTATTTTCCACCTTCACGTTTTAACAAACTGGCGGCCTTACCCGTAATTCTTACGCCTGATGTTCCAAGAGGATGCCCTAAAGCAATTGCGCCACCATCAATATTAACTTTGGAAATATCAATGCCTAACTCCTTAATAACAGAAAGCCCTTGCGCTGCAAAAGCTTCGTTCAACTCAATAATATCAATATCATCTAATGTCAGACCTGCACGTTCTAATGCTTTTTTAGTGGCAGGAACGGGGCCAATACCCATAATTTCTGCCGCACATCCTGCAACAGCAACAGATTTAATGCGGGCAAGTTTATCAAGGCCGTGTTCATCCGCATAATCTTCTGAACACACAATGACCGCCGCAGAGCCATCAGTTAACGGTGAAGAAGTAGCCGCAGTAACGCTTCCATCTTTTAGGAAAGCAGGCTTCAGAGTTGCCAGCTTTTCTACAGAACTATCACCACGGATCGTACCGTCGGCAGTAACATCGCCAATTGAAACAATTTCATCATCAAACTTACCAGCAGCAGCAGCAGCAGCAGCCTTCTTATGAGAGTTAACCGCAAATTCATCTTGGCTTTTACGGTCAATTTCGTATTTATCAGCCAAATTTTCCGCAGTTTCACCCATACCTATATATGCTTGGGGGTGTTTCTCAAAAATATCGGGGTTAGGCATAGGATTGAATCCGCCCATTGGAATGCGGCTCATACTCTCAACACCTGCTGCGATAAAGACATCTCCTGCGCCCATTTGAATCATCCCTGCAGCAATATGAATAGTCGTCATAGAAGAACCACAAAAACGATTTACCGTCGCGCCGGCTACACTATCTGGAAGGCCAGAATGACCGGCGACAAGCTTAGCAATATTAAAGCCCTGCTCAGCCTCAGGAAATGCACACCCCATAAGCAAATCTTCTACGTCATATATGTTAACACCTGTATCTTCAATCAAAGACTTAACAACTTCAGCCGCCAAATCATCAGGACGAATTCGCGCTAAGCTGCCTTTATTTGCAAAATGCATAGGAGAGCGTTTAAAACCACAAATAACTACCGACTTTTGCATAATAATCCCTTTTTCTTGATGCGTTTTGAGACTCAGATCGTTATCGTACATTGATACGCTCTTTTGGTCTATACTCGATTAAACAGGTCTAATTGTACTATAACATAATTATCAATCTATTTACATTGACAGCAGACCAAAAATAAGGCAATTGAAAAGAAAATAACACTGCTAAGGAGAATAAGAAAAGTGAGCACAGCATTAAACCCTATGGGACTCAAAAGAATTTGCACAAGTTGCGGTGGACGTTTTTACGACATGAATAACCGCCCTATCATTTGCCCGACTTGTGATACTGAATATACTGGAGAGGTAAAAGCCAAATCTCGTCGTGGGCGCGTAGCAGCAGTAGAAGCAACAAAGGAAGCACCAGCACAAAAGGATGACGGTGAAATTCAAGATGAAGACCCAGAGGTAGAAGTGGTTAGCTTGGAAGATGCTGATGAAACAACCTTGGACGAAGAAGACAACACCGACCTTGGCGAAGATACATTAGACGATATCCCAGATGTTGGTGTCGAAGTCGATGATGATCCGGATGCAGATGACGCATTACTGGACACAGATGAAGATTAAAGTAACATAATCATTCAAAAGGGGGCGTTTATCCGCCCCTTTTTATTTTTCAATAGCAAACTAGACAGACCATAACCCGTGTATACAATTCGTTTCAACATTCAAAACGACTTACCAAATGAAATGGCATATTGCTTGGCCGAATCTTTTGTAGATATTGCCCTATCCAGTGCCGCTGCACGTATAGATCGCAAGCATAACAATCCATGGATATTAGAATGGATAATGGACGAGAAACCCAACAAAGAAGATCTTATATCACGTATTTCATTGCAAGCAGCAGCACATAGTATAAGAGATATAGATATATCAGCAGACAATATAAGCATTGAAGAAACACCAAATATCAACTGGTTGGAAAAAACCTATCAGGAATTTGAGCCATTTTCTATTGGGCCATTTTTTATACATGGTAGTCACTATAAAGATGAAGTACCACAAGAACAAATTCCATTAAAAGTAGACGCAGCCACCGCTTTTGGATCAGGTGAACATGAAACAACAAATGGATGCATGCAGGCCATGCTTGATCTAAAAGGCAAGGGCGCATGTCCTTGGAATATTTTAGATATGGGAACAGGATCAGGAATCCTCGCAATAGCTGCATGGAAACTATGGAAAAGCCCGATACTAGCAGTAGATAATGATGAGGAAAGCGTTCGTGTTACCGCAAGGCACGCAGAAATGAACGGTGTATCATTAAGCAAATATGCGATGACTTGTGATTGTGGTGACGGCTTCAACACGCCAAGCGTAAGCAAACAAAAACCTTATGAATTAATTTTGGCAAACATCCTTGCCGCGCCAGTTATTGAGATGGCCCCTGACTTAGTCAAAGTCTTAGATGATAATGGATATTGCGTATTGTCAGGCATGCTGGTTGAACAAGCACACCTCGTAGCTTCAGCCTATGAAGGTGAAGGACTAACCCTTAAGAAACAATATGACATTGGTGAATGGTCTACATTAATCATGCAAAAATAGGCCATACCTACAATTTAAAGTTTGCATATATTTACATTATACATTATATGGAAATAACAATTTTACCCAGAGACGGAGAACACAGGCCATGACGATTAAAGATGTAATGAACAAGGCAAACGATTACAAGAAGGCAGCGGCACTATCTATAATGATTGGAGCGGCACCAGGCTGCGCAACATTAGAGCAAGCCGCAACATCAGTAAAAGATACCGTAACAGAATACGACAAAACTGCAATAACGGCAGTAATTGGCGGTGTTGCTGGCATGGCCGTTTCAAGCAAAAAAGACAGAGCTAAAGGTTTTGTTATTGGCGCTACCGCTGCCGGAACTGCCGGATATATCTGGGACAGAATGGAAAAAGACCTTCGTGAAAACCTTGAAGGTGCTGGCGTTACAGTAACAAGAGGCCCAGAAGGCATCCAGCTTGACGTTCAAAACGACGTAACATTTGATAAAAACAGCGCAAGCATTCAACCCGCTTTCTATCATACGCTAAATAAGCTAGCAAACGTTCTGGACAAGTACGATGATACTAACATCAGAGTAGCAGGACATACTGACAGCTCAGGTTCAGATGCTTATAATCAAGAGTTATCTTCTGATCGCGCTCACAGTGTAGCAGGCTATCTAGATGCTCAAGGTGTTGAAGCTCACCGTTTAAGAGCAATCGGATTTGGTGAAACTTACGCAGATCAAAGCACTGCTGACCCTGCGGATCGTCGCGTAGAAATTGACATCATTCCACAGTAATAATTCTACAATTTACGTATTTTAATAAATAGCCGGCTAAAACAGCTGGCTATTTTTTTGCTATTAAACACATATCTTGACGTTTCAAATATAGATTCATACATAACAGACAAAAAAATAACTCACCAAACACAGCGAGACCGCCCTTTGTAAAACAAAGAACGGCCTAACTTTCCGTGTGTGGGGAACTGTAGAAAGCCTGATAAATGTGTGGGGATATCAAGCCTTCGTTATTTTGTAACTTAATAAATTGTCAGTGTGTGTGGGGAAGACAATCAACTAAGTTATGAAAACTATATAACTTTATATGTAAACTAATGTCAACTAAAAAATACATATTTTTGTCATAAAAATACATTATAAAATTACTTTTGGTGCAATTATAGGGCACACCTAATGCGCAACAGCCCAGTTATCTCCATGACCACCCTCAGCATCAAGTGGCACTGAAATCACTACACCATTGATTTTAAACGAGTTTTCCATAACACTCTTAACTAACGACATCGTTTTTTCAATTTCAGAATCTAAAACTTCAAAAATCAGCTCATCATGCACCTGTAAAATCATTCTTGCAGATAATTTTTCAGCCCCCAACCTTTTGGGTATACGCGCCATAACAATTTTCATTATGTCAGCCGCAGTACCCTGCAATGGTGCATTTACCGCTTGGCGTTCTGCTCCCCTAACACGCATTTGGTTTTTGTCCTGAATACCAGGAATAAAACATTTACGACCATAGAGCGTCTTAACATAGCCATCCCTTTTTGCTATATCCTTAGTATTCTCCATATAACTCTCAATTTCATGGAAACGCGCAAGGTAACGCTTAATAAAACTGCTTGCCTCCCCCACTGGGCAGCCAAGTTGCTTTGCCAACCCAAAACCGGATATACCATATATAATGCCAAAATTAACCGCCTTTGCCTGACGACGAATATCAGAGGTAACCTGATTCAATGGAATATCAAACACACGTGAAGCAGTTAACGCATGAACATCAACGTCATCTTTAAATGCTTGTTTTAATGCCGCCACATCTGCCACTTCTGCGGCCAAACGTAATTCAACCTGACTATAATCGACTGATATAATGCTGTGGCCTTCTTTTGCCACAAACGCCTCTCTGATTTTGCGCCCCTCCTCAGTACGGATAGGTATATTTTGCAAATTAGGATTAGATGATGACAGTCTGCCGGTACTTGTCCCAACCATATTATAAGAAGTATGAACACGACCTGTTTCAGGATTAATTTCCTCTTGAAGTGCATCAGTATAAGTTGACTTTAACTTTGCCAAGCCACGATATTCCAAAATTTTGGTAACAATGTCATGCCCTTCAAGACTGAGTTTCTCAAGCACATCAACCGAGGTTGAATATGCACCTGCTTTCGTCTTCTTACCACCTTGCAAGCCCATATCATCAAACAAAATCTCTCCTACTTGTTTAGGAGATGAGATATTAAATGAACGACCTGATAAAGCATAAATATCTTCTTCCAGAACTTGAAGCTTAGCTTCGAAGTCTTTGCTCATCTCCATCAAGGTCGCAGGGTTGACCTCAACACCATCAAGTTCCATCTGTGCGATAACTGGGATCAATGGACGCTCAATAGTTTCATAAACACTCAGCATTTTTTCTTGAACAAGGCGCGGCTTTAAAATCTTATGCAATCGCAACGTAATTTCCGCATCTTCTGCCGCATAAGTCAGAGCGTCTTTAATAGCAACCTTATCAAAAGTAACCTGCGCCTTACCCTTGCCCGCCACTTCTTCATATTTAATAGGAGTATGATCACAATATTGCATAGAGAGATTATCCATTGAATGGCTATGGCTTGACCCATCCAACACATACGAAATCAACATAGTATCATCACAAGGTGAAACGTTAATTCCTTCCTTGGCAAACATTTGCCAATCATATTTCATATTATGCCCAATCTTTAAAACCGCCTTATCCTCTAATATAGGTTTTAGCAATTTCAACGCCTCACTCTTATCTATCTGCGGAATGGCATCACCGACAACACTGCCAAAAAGGTCGGTTTCTTGGATATGAGCAAGAGGAATATATGCGGCTCTGCCAACAACAGAAGATAGAGAAATACCAACCAAATTTGCCTTTGCCGGAGTCAGGCTTGTAGTTTCCGTATCAATGGCAACAATACCTTCTTGCTCTGCCGTATCTATCCATTCTTGCAATGACTTCACATCATTAATAAGGATATATTTATTTTCCGATACTGGCGGCAGTGAAACAACATTAACCCCAGCAGGGATAGCATCACCACTACTTACAGATGCAGGAGAGACAGCCTCGCCCCCTAATCGTTTTATAATAGAGTTAAATGCTTGTTTTTGTAAAAAACCCATTAACTCAGGATTATCATGGTCATGCGCCTTAAGATCATCTAACGGCACTGGCACTGGCGCATCCTCATCCAATTGCACAAGGCGTTTTGACATACGCGCATCATCTGCATGCTCAATCAGTTTTTCACGGCGTTTATTTTGCTTTATCTCACCTGCCCTATCCAAGAGAGTTTCAAGATCACCATATTCATTAATAAGTAAGGCAGCAGTTTTAACACCAATACCCGGAACACCCGGGACATTATCGACACTGTCACCTGCCAAAGACTGCACATCAACCACCTTATCAGGGGTAACGCCAAACTTCTCAATCACTTGCTCTTCTTCAATCCATTTACCCTTCATCGGGTCAAGCATTCGAACACCGGGGCGTACTAATTGCATCAAATCCTTATCAGAAGAAACAATAACCACCTTTTTACCAACCGCTGTTGCTTGCTTGGCGTATGCAGCTATTAGATCGTCTGCTTCATATCCTGACATCTCCAGTGCGGGTAAATCAAAGGCCTTTGTAGCCTCGCGAATTAAAGCGAACTGTGGAATAAGATCAGGCGGAGTTTCATCACGGTTGGCTTTATAATCCTCATAAATATCATTACGAAAATTCTGACGCGCAGTGTCAAATATAACCGCCATATGCGGATTATTATAATCGCGAAGCATCTTCAAAATCATATTGGTATAACCATATACCGCACCGACTTCCACACCTTCAGGATTAGTCATCCCTGCCTTGTGAGAGTAAGCCATCGCATAATAGGCGCGGAAAATAAATCCTGATCCGTCAATCAGGAAAATCTCGTCTTCATTATTTTGTGCTGTCATAGATGACAAAATGAACGAGTCGCCTTATGATGTCCAGCAACTCTAAAGGAATATATAAAAATCTATGGGAAAAAATACTTCAAAGAAGGTTCGCCTTGAACGTCTACTGTCTAATTTAGGGTACGGTGGTCGCAAAGAAATGGCTATGGCCATTAAGAATGAATGGGTAACTGTTGATGATGAAACCGTTAAAAACCCGGCGCTTCAAGTTGATTTGGATTGGGTTGCAGAAGGACGCATAAAATTAGATGGCGAGGTAATTGATCCAGTTCATCCATTTACAATAATGCTGCACAAGCCTGTCGGATATACCTGCTCTCATAAAGATCCCGCAGATATCATCTATGATTTATTACCTGAACGTTTTGCCGATCGTAAACCCGCATTATCTATGGTTGGACGTTTAGACAAATATAGCAGCGGACAATTACTGCTAAGCGATGATGGCGATTTACTTCACCGCATCACCCACCCCAAAAGCCACGCACCAAAACATTACAAAGTAACCCTGCGTGATGAGCTAAAAGGAACGGAGAGCGATTTATTCGCCGCAGATGACTTTTACTTGGATGATGATGAAAAACCGCTAAAGCCTGCGCAATGGACGCCAAACAACGCGCGTGAGGGTGTAATGGTTTTACATGAGGGGCGTTTCCATCAAATCAGGCGCATGTTCGAAACATTAGGCAACGAGGTCATAGATCTTGAACGCTTCCAAACAGGTAATCTGAAGCTAGGTGATTTACCAAAAGGGGAATGGAAAGCGCTTAATCAAGACGATTTAGATAGCATTTTTAACTAAATAAACTTACGAATCTTCGTCAGTGTCATTATCTTCATGTATAGTATGCCTACTTATAAAAGGCATTTGGGACAATACGAATACAATCGAAATACCCATAAGGCCAAACACCTTAAAGCTTACCCAAAAATCAGTACTTTGCGTGCGCCATACAATTTCATTCAACGCCGCCGAAGCAAAAAAGAACATAACAAAGCGCCATGTAAGGGTACGCCACGCATTTTCCGTCATATCAATTGCGCCCCCAAATATAGGTTTTAGCCACACCCGTTTCAGCAACAATCCCGCTCCAAGTATAATGGCAAAAGCGCACTGAATTATTGTGGGCTTCATTTTAATAAAAGTATCATCCTGAAAATAAACAGTCAGACCACCAAAAACACCAATAACAATCGCGGTTACTAATGGCATAACCGGAACACGACGCGCCACCAATAACGATAAAATAATCGCAAGTGCAGTTACGCCAATAATAACTTTGGTCGCCAAAATTATATCGTCACTATACTTATACGAACCAAAGAAAGCGATTAGAGGAACGTAATCCACCACAGGCTTCAACCAATTTGGTTCGCTTGCTTCAATTTTATCATTTGTTTCTGTCATTTTTAAAATCCATTGTTTGAATTACTTTAACCATATTCATCGCCCTCCCATCAAGGGGGTACATAAATATATAAAAAAGCATGTGCATTATTTAACTTTTAGGATTAAATAAAGAATACTTTAGTGAAGGACATAATATGAGAAACAAAAAAAACCAAAAAAAACCTACACTTTATGGACTACACGCCGTACGAGAGGCATGGCTAAATGAATCGCGCACAATACATACCCTATATTTAACCGAGCAAGCACAACGTGGATTCGAGCAAACCATATTAGAAGCGCGAAAAAATGGATTACGCAGACCTGACCCCCAAATAATAGAGAAACACAAACTTGAGAAAATGTTGCCCCGTGGAGCAGTTCACCAAGGTATTGCTCTTTCTTGCACTCCTGCCGAGGAGTACGATGTTCAAGACTTCATCATCCGATCCAACACACAAGATAAAACCGTATTATGCATTCTTGACCAAGTTACAGACCCACATAATGTTGGCGCGATCCTACGCAGTGCAAGTGCCTTTGGCATTAGCGGCGTTATAATGCAAAAAAAGCACGCCCCTACTTTGGACGGTGTTTTAGCAAAGACTGCTTGCGGTGCGGTTGATCATATCCCAGTTGCCCAAGCAACCAACTTAAGCCGCACCATAAAAGAACTGCAAGATGAAGGGTTTTTTGTTTATGGAATGGATGAGCACAGCAATAAGGAAATTGGTGATGTGATGAAAAATCAAAAACACAGGCCATCAAACACCACACAAAAACCTACAGATATTTGTGAACCACCAGATGAAAGTACCAAGATAGTTATCGTATTGGGTTCCGAAGGGGATGGCATCAGAAGGCTGGTTAAAGACGGATGCGATGAAATGGTAAAGCTTCCTACACAAGGTGCAATTGCCAGCCTTAATGTCTCTAACGCAGCTGCCGTGGCCTTTTATGCTTTAATGTGTCAATAAAGCTATAAATAATGTCATGACAGCGAATAAGAAAAATAAATTCTAAAATTTTATTATTTTTTTTGACATTAAGCTCCATACCCTGTTAGTATTAACACAATAAATAACAACAAACCTTTTAAGGGGGATTGAAAAATAGCACAGGGTATCGGAATTTTTTCTTGCTGTATGTTCATTATGTATGTAACAGTAACCTTGATAAACAACGCACGAAAACGTGCGGAAATTAGAATTCAACCTCGAGCGCAAAAAATAAAAAAATAAGCTCGAACGGTGACAACGGTTCAACCCGCTGCTAACAAAGTTATCTGGTAATTTTGTTAGCTTATCACCCCAACCTCAAAGGCCCCGCGACTTGTTCCGGGGCTTCTTTTTGTCTGGATTCTGGACAGCAGAAATACCACCCCACAACCAAACACCACAAAGCCCGATAAATAAAACACCACCACGTAAATTATTCGCTTGATTTATGCCCTCTATAACGTGTATAAGCTCATCTAATTGCATAGATTGCAGTAGTTAAGTGGCTTGGCTTATATGTGTTCGGCATGCCTCAGTCACTTTTATGTTAACCCTTAAACTTTATAAGGAGATAGAAATGCCGAAGATGAAAACGCACTCAGGTGCGAAAAAGCGGTTTAAAGTTACCGCAAAAGGTCGTGTTAAATCAAAGTCTGCTTTCACAAGCCACATGATGATGAACAAACCAAAATCAATGAAACGTAAGGCACGTGGACAGTCTACTTTGGCTGCACCGGATGAACGTATTGTTCTTCGTAACTGGTTGCCCTATAGCCGTAAGCGCAAAAGCAAGCCTTACGCAACAAAAACTCAAGGGGAGAAATAGACCATGGCCAGAGTTAAAGGTGGCGCACGCGCCCACGCAAGACATAAAAAAGTTATCAAGCAAGCTAAAGGTTATTACGGACGTCGTAAAAACTGTTTCCGTACTGCGGTTCAAGCTGTTGAAAAAGCAGGTCAATACGCATATCGTGACCGTCGCGCAAAGAAACGTGAATTCCGCGCATTATGGATTCAACGCATTAATGCGGCTGCACGTTTGCATGGCTTAACATATTCTACATTCATGAATGGCGTAAAACTAAGCGGTATCGAACTAGACCGTAAAGTTCTATCTGACATCGCAATTCGTGAGCCAGAGCAATTCGCAGCAATCGCAAAATCAGCGGCAGCAGCACTTGCAAAAGCAGAAAAGAAAGCCGCTTAATCGCGACGCTTCAAAAATAATTTATCAAACAGCCTTTTCTTATGATAATAAGAGAGGCTGTTTTTTTATTGGAGATCTTATGAAGCACCAAAAACTCGCTATTTTTGATTGGAATGGAACTTTACTGGCTGATACACGCCAAGCATGGGTCGCATCTAACAAATGCTTGGCATTATATGGTGTCGGACCAATAACATTTAAACAACAGCTTGAGACCTTCGACTTTCCTATCATCCATTATTATAAGAAAAATGGTTGCACTATAGATAAGGTTTTAGAAACCAAAGATCAGGCAAACGAGATATTCCAAAACAGCTATGACGAACTTGCCGCTAATGCGCGCACACGACGCGGCGCCAGAGAATTATTGGACTGGCTTACAAATAATAATGTTGATTGCATAATCCTAAGCAATTATTTAACCGACAAAATTGAACACCATTTAGAACGCCTTAAAATAAGGCACTACTTCAGTTACGTATCTGCAAATAATTGTGACGGAACAAGCATTCTAAATTCCACCAATAAATTAGAGCGCCTATCCGCATTCATGACAAAGCGTGGATATCATCCAAATAACGCCTTTGTAATTGGTGACAGCAAGGAAGAGCCGGAACTGGGTCGCCAGCTGGGCATTACCTCAGTCGGGATAACTGGTGGATGTATAAACGAACGACGCCTACGCGGTGCAAAGCCAGATCACGTAATCAGCGCCCTACCCCAGACAATTGATATTTTAAAGGATAAGTGGAAAATATAACTTATCGTGCCATTGCGATATATTTATCTATCGCGATTCCGTATGGATGCTTTTCATCATCAGATCGCCTAACAACTACAGTTACAATCAATTGATGATTAGATGTTTTTGACGCAGACATATAAGTTAAAATAAGAGGTATTTGCACAACCCATTGATAGCGTCCGGAAAAAACCCCCTGAGATTTAAGAATAGGAGAACCTCTCGGAACGGCTGATATCATTTGTTGATTACCCTCTACCATCTCAATAATTTTACTGCGTTTCAAAGATGATGAGAAGGAAGACCAACCATTATCAGTGAAATACCTAGATGACATACTTAAACGCCATTCATAATTAGAAAAACCAAATGTCATGGCGTCAGGTACCGCCAAAGCCACCCATGTCATAAGATATGATGGCGCTAGGTTTTGCTCATCAAGGGGGATATCAGTATCAAAAAATTTGTGCACATCATGCCGCGCCAAACTTAAATAATTTTGCTTGAAGCCGTTTAGCTTTCTCATATTGACCTTACCCGATCGATCAGGGCTTTCATACCGTTCTAAAGCAGCAAGCTCTTTCTTTTCAAGGTTAGCAATACTCAAAAAGTCATCACCGCCCTTTTTAACATACTGATAATAAGCAATCTGAAACAAAAACCCTGCAATCACGATCAGTAAAACATATATCCCAATAAAGGCAGGCTTATTCATGCCATTTTCCCTCTAATTTTCTTTATCTACGTTATTATACAGCTCTTCGACAATCATCTCTTCCGTTAGGCCTGCTGCGCGTGCTTCTCTTCCAATGCGTTCAAAAACACTTACCGCCTCTTTACCTGCGCGCTCCCTTTCCTCTTTCGTACGAGAAGACGCCACCCTTGACGACCTTCGTCTAAAGTCATCATTTATCGCAGACATATCATCACTATCCGTCATACCAATCCCCTGTTTACTGATCTGCCACTACACTATCATAGCCCAAGTGAAAAAACCTCAGTATTTGTGCTTTATTTTTAGATCAATCTCGTGTTAAATCACCCGCATGAGCAATGATATACAAAATTTAAAGACTGAAATTGCAGGCGAAATTACGGCGGCAAACGATCTAAAAACCCTTGATGATGTTCGGGTTACCGTTCTTGGAAAAAAAGGGCGCATAACCGCACTTATGAAAACCTTGGGTAAAATGGATGCGGAAGAGCGCAAAACAAAGGGGCAAGCCCTTAACGTTTTGAAAAATGAAATCGCAGATCTTATAAAAACGCAAGAATCTGCGCTTAAAAAACAAGAGATGGATGCACGTCTGGCAAATGAGACTATTGATATAACCCTATCTCCGCGCCAAAAAGATAAAGGGCATATCCACCCTATCTCTCAAACAATTGAGGAATTAACCGCTATTTTTGCCGATATGGGTTTTGCCGTTGCAGAAGGACCGGACATCGAAGATGATTTCTACAATTTTACTGCGCTTAACTTCCCACCAGGACATCCCGCGCGTGAAATGCAAGATACGTTCTTCTTACCTGATGATGAGGAAGCGCAAGGAGAACATATAAAGAAGCTACTACGCACGCACACATCGTCCGTTCAAATACGTCATATGCAAGACAACAAGCCACCGCACAAAATAATTTGTTTTGGCCGTACATACAGATCAGACTATGACATGACGCACACGCCAATGTTCCATCAAATGGAGGGTCTTATGATTGATAAGACCACCAATATGGGCCATCTAAAAGGATGCTTACAAGATTTTGTACGCGCATTTTTCGAACTTGACGATCTAACCGTTCAATTCCGCCCCAGCTTCTTCCCATTTGTTGAACCGGGAGCAGAAATGGACATTGCTTGCTCTCGCAAAACTGGTGGACTGAAAATTGGTGCGAATAAAGATGGGTCAGTAGATAGTTGGATGGAAATTTTGGGATGTGGCATGGTGCATCCTAATGTACTTAAAAACTGTGGACTTGATCCCGAGGAATATCAAGGTTTTGCCTTTGGTATGGGGATTGAGCGTATGGCAATGTTAAAATACGGTATACCTGACCTTCGTACATTCTACGAAAGCGACATTAGATGGTTGCAGCATTATGGATTTGATCCCCTAGATCGTCCCAATAATGCAACTGGCGTTAAACAGAAATAATTGCAAATCATAGGTGAATATTTGAACCGCATAATCATACGCCCCTTACAATTTGACGATTTTGCAAATTGGCTACCCCTTTGGGATGGTAACAATATGGGACAACGTGATGAAGCCGTGACTACAGAGACATGGAGTCGCCTTTGCGATACCAATAATACGCAAGTAAATGGTCTTGCCGCAGAAATGAATGACGAGTTACTTGGCATTGCACATTACATTTTACACCCAACAACCGGACAGATTAACCCCGTATGTTACATGCAAGACGTTTACGTATCCCCCAACCATAGACGCAAGGGAATTGGAAAACGTCTAGTTAACGAAATAACAGAAATTGGCAAGAAAGAAAAATGGGGGCGCATGTACTGGCTTACCCAAGTGGGTAACAAAGAAGCCAAAGCCATGTACGAAAATTTCGGAATAAAGCTAGACTTTACCTTTTATGTTCTACCAATAAGCTAAAGCTCACAAACCTACATTGAGTTAGTATTTTGCTGTCCAGTTACCGTAAAATCCAACGGAGCGGAAACTTCTGCGGACGCAACAACATCCTGATCAACAGTCGCGTTAACCTGAGCACCTTCGGCGGCAACATTATTATTAAAAGACCCTGCAACAACCGTAGAGCCATCTTCCATTGCATCTTTAACTACCGATGTTCCTTCAACCTGAACATCCGCAGGCTTATCAGGCGTAATATAAGTTACAGCAGTACCATCAACACCACCCAAATCCTTAGTGGTGCCGACACCATCTTGGTTATTATTACCCTCAGTTGGCACGGCTTCCGTCACATCAACATCAGCAACTTCCACCTCTGGAGATTCGGGTTCTACTGTAGCAGCTTTATTATTTACATCTTCTGCAGCACCTAGAAGTCCTGCTATTACCTTAACACCTTCATCACCATCAGCAGACATATCACCTATAGTTTGAAACACTTCCGCCATGAATTCAGGGTCAGACATTGCCTTAAACATAGAAAGGAAAGACCCAATACCGAAGTCACCTTCAAGGTCAATTCCCTTATCTTCCAACAACGTTAATAGAATATGTTTATTTTTTTCCTGATCTTCAGTCAGAGCAACAGCCTCTTTCGCTTGCCCATCTTCAACAGATACTTCAGACATGATTTAATCTCCAAATTATATTTCAACGCAGCTATTTTTGTTTTTTATATGCTGCCACCCATTACTTACAGATACTACCATAAGCATTACAGTAGTAGCAAACTTTTTGATTTATAAAACCCATGAGTAAAACAATATCTAAAACGTAATAAAACCCTTGGAAAATAAATGGTTTTGCGTTTAGATAGGCGATTAATAAAAAATGCAAAAATACATAAACGGATGTTTAAATGAAATTTACGATTAACTGGCTAAAACGTCACCTAGAAACAGATGCAAGCGATGAAGAAATTTGCCGTGTTCTGACCGATATCGGCTTGGAATTGGAAGAATTTGAAGACAAAGGCAAAGAATTTGCTTCATTTAAAGTGGCCGAAGTTATATCAGCAGAAAAGCATCCCGATGCAGACAAACTTAAAGTATGCCAAGTAAAAACCGACGATGGTAAAACCGTGCAGGTGGTTTGTGGCGCACCTAACGCACGCGAAGGTATGAAAGCAGTTTTTGCCCCATCAGGAACATATATTCCAGGTTTGGATGTTACCTTAAAGAAAACAAAAATACGTGGCATTGAATCTAATGGTATGATGGTATCGGAACGTGAAATGTGCCTTTCTGATGAACATGAAGGTATCATTGATGTTGATGATAAATATGAAATAGGAACTCCTATTGCCGATATTTACAATTTAGATGAAAAAATCATAGAAATCGGGTTAACTCCTAACCGTGCCGATTGTGCCGGAGTTCGCGGCATTGCGCGTGACCTTGCCGCGGCCGGATTGGGAACATTAAAAGATCAAGATGAAAGTCCCGTCACAGGAACATTTAACTCACCCATTGATGTTAAAATTGAGGACACAGATGGGTGTAAATTATTCTACGGACGTATGATAAAAAATGTGAAAAACGGGCCTTCACCTGCTTGGTTACAAGATATGCTTAATGCGGTTGGATTACGCCCTATTTCTGCATTAGTTGATATAACCAACCTTATGACTATGGATCAATGTCGTCCCCTTCATGTTTTTGATGCGGATAAAATTCAGGGCAATATAGTTGTAAGAACCACATCTGAAAATGAAAAAATAGATGCATTAAATGACAAAAGTTATGACGTTATTGAAGGTGCAGTTGGCATAACAGATGACAGCGGTCTGATAGGCCTTGGTGGAATAGTTGGCGGGTTATCGACAGGTTGCACCGAAGACACCACCAATGTTTTTGTAGAAAGCGCGTTTTTCAACCCTATGCGTATTGCACGTGCTGGCCGCGACATGAGCATCCAAAGCGACGCACGTTACCGTTTTGATCGTGGCGTAGACCCAATGTTCACAAAAACAGGTATAGAAATGGCTACACGGCTTATCTTAGAGCTATGCGGAACAGATAAAAGCGAGATAAGTAATATTGTAAAAGCAGGTGATGAACCTGAATGGGAACGAGACATAAACTTCGACCCTAAATTCACCGAAAAATTATGCGGAGTAGACGTAGATACCGCGCAACAAATTGATATTTTGCAACGGCTTGGATTTAACACAGACCAAGAAGGCGATACATACAAGGTCAGACCACCATCATGGAGAAATGATGTAGAAGGTGCCGCCGACCTGACAGAAGAAGTTATTCGTATTTACGGTTATGATAAAATCACACCTGTATCAGTACGTAGCGAAAATTCGGTAACATCTCCGTCGGAAACACAAAAATTGACACGCTCAAGGCTAGCGCGCGCATCAATGGCAGCAGAAGGTCTAAATGAATGTGTTACATGGTCGTTCATGCCAAAAGGATTGGCCAAACATTTCGGGTCAAACGACAACCCTGCCCTAACGCTTGGAAATCCAATAAGCTCTGAATTGAATCAGATGCGCCCTTCTATCCTGCCTAATCTAATAGAAGCGGCAGGGAGAAATGCAACACGTGGATTTGCAGATGTTGCACTGTGCGAAGTTGGCCCTGTATTCAAGACATCAAAACCTGATGGTCAGGATTATGTTGCAGCCGGTATACGCTCTGGATCAAAAACATCAAGACAGTGGTCAGATGACATGACAGAACGTAATGTTGATGCTTATGATGCTAAATCAGATGTTTTAGCAGTATTAAACGCCTGCGGAGCGCCTGCGAATAATGCCCAAATATCACGCGATGCGCCGGATTATTATCACCCGGGAAGATCAGGTGTATTAAGGCTGGGCAAAAATATTATTGCACAATTTGGCGAGATTCACCCGGCCATTCTCGATACAATGGACATTAAAGATACAGTAGTTGGGTTTGAAGTATTTTTAGAAAACATACCCGCTGCACGTAAGAAGGGAACATCAAGACCTCTGCTAGATATTTCACCATTACAACCGTTGAGCCGTGATTTCGCATTTATTGTAAAAAGCGACATAAGCGCAAATGAAGTAATAAGAGCAGCCAAATCCGCAGATAAGAAACTGATTACTGATGCGGATATATTTGATGTTTATGTTGGTAAAGGCGTAGATGACGGCCATAAGTCACTTGCGCTTAATATTACAATTCAGCCAACGGCCTCTACCTTAACCGAAGAAGAGCTTGAAGAAATTATGAATAGCGTTATTGATGCTGTTGCCAATAAATGTGGTGGAGTTTTAAGGGGTTAAACTATGCCCTCTCCTCACCCTCATAATAACTTCAGTGTTCGTACGTTAAGCGCCTCAGATGTTCAGTCGTTCAAGGAGGTGCGACTAGGTGCGTTACGTGAATATCCGCAATATTTTCTTGATAACGCGGACAAAGCATCTAAACGCAGCGACGCAGAATGGGAAGATTATTTAGTCGGAGATAATAAAAGAGTTTTCGGACTATTTAATAACGATATATTGATTGGAATTGCGTCAATTTTCAAACCAGAATTAGAAGCCCATAAAGACATAGCATATCTTGCAATGGGGTTTGTGCACCCTAATTTCAGGGGATTAGGCTTATCATCTCTACTGTACAATGCACGTCTGGAATGGGCAAAAAATAACCCAAACACCAACATATTAAAAATCAGTCACAGAAAAGGAAACACCGTATCGTCAAAAGCCATAATAAAAAATGGATTTAAATATATAGGCGAAGAGAAAGAGACTTACGGTGACGGAACAACAGAAATAAGCCTAAAATATCAACTTAATTTAAGGGATAATGATTAGACTATTATCATTACCCACCTGACATTTCTTCAGCAATAATATCTTTCTTACTTAACTTCCCTATCATTGTCTTAGGCAAAGGCTCTTCCCTGAACTCTATGCGTTTAGGGATCTCCATAGGAGAAATTTTTTCTTTTAGAAACTCTTTCAAGTCGGATGAATTAAGTTCGCGTCCATCCCTTAATTTTATCCATGCCTTAACAATTTCACCACGCCTGTCATCCGGTAAACCTGCAACAATACACTCCTCAACACTTGGGTGTTTATATATTGCCTCCTCAACATTTCGTGGATATACGTTGTATCCATTAGTAATTATCATGTCCTTTAGGCGATCAACAATAAAGACATAACCATCCTCATCCATTATTGCGATATCACCGGTATGCAAACGCAAATCACCATCACCAGTATCACGCAAAGTATCTGCTGTGGCCTCATCTTTGTTTAAATACCCTTTCATCACTTGCGGCCCACGAATACAAAGCTCCCCACGCGTACCTAACGGGACAGATGTAGATTTATCTTCAATATCAATAATCTCTATAATTGTGCGTGGAAATGGTAATCCGATTGATCCTTCCTTATACAAACCATCAATAACGTTCCCACAAACAACAGGAGAGCTTTCAGTAAGGCCATACCCTTCAATAACGCTACAACCCGTAATGCTTTCAAATTTCTCTTTTACCTTCATTGGTAACGGCGCTCCACCCGACAAACAATACCTTACAGAAGACAGGTCATATTTATCACGCAAAGGTGAGTTATTTATCGCACTATATATCGCGGGAACAGCAGGGAAGACACTCGGCTTTTTCTTTGCTATAAGACTCAGAGCATCTTTCAATTCAAAACGCGGCATAGCAATAATCTCTAGCGCATTAATTACACTGAAATTCATAACAGCCGTCATGGCAAATACATGAAAGAACGGCAAAACACCAAGCATCTTTTCCTTGCCCGCTTCTATTTGGTGAAACCATTCCTTCGCCTGTATTGCATTAGCATATATATTATAATGGGTGAGCATCGCCCCCTTTGGCAACCCCGTAGTACCACCTGTATATTGCAATACCGCAATGTCATTCACAGGGTCTATATCAGGTATGGCAACTTTCGCATCATTTTGTACTAAATCATCAAAACGTATAATTCTTTTTTCCGAACCCAATTTCGCCATATCACTACGCTTTAGCAATGGAAACAGGATATTTTTTGGAAATGGTAAAACATCAGTAAATGAACATAATATAAGGTTTTTCAAACGAGTAGAATGCAGCATCTTGTGCATTTTATCGTATAACACCGCCAAATCTAAGGTAACTACAAGGTCGGTTTCACTATCCTCAATTAAATGCGACAACTCATCCTCAGCATAAAGAGGGTTAAGATTAACAACTGTCGCACCTGTCATTAACACAGCATAGTAAGAGACAATAAAATACGGACAATTAGGAAGGAACAAACCAACCCGTTGCCCTTTGCCTACCCCCTTATCTTGAAGCCCTTTAGCCATACGGACAGACAAATCATGAATTTCTTGCCAATTATATTTACGACCCAAAAAGTCAAATGCAGCATATAATGGAAATTTTTCTGCGGTCTCCTGCAACATAGAAAAAACAGGTTTTTCCTGTATATCTATATTCCAATCTACTTTCGATGGATAATTTTTAAGCCATATATGCTGTTCATCTGTCATATTTTATAATAACCCTTCGTTTTTTGTATTATATCACAAGACTTCATCTCTAAGAAAAAAACATATGCTGCACTAATAAAATTATATGAAAAAAACATCACATTGTATGTATGCAACAAAAGCCCCTAGATTTTACGCAATAAATCTGGCATTATGTCTTTATAGCATGTCTGCTATGTTTCTGCGTATCAATTCTGGTAAGTATTTCTAAGTTAAAGTAAAGGCGTTCTTAATGTTGCAAGAAAACGTTCAATCTACTCCTCCTGAGGAAGAGCTCTCTACCGTAAAAATGCATTTAAAATGGTTTAATGGCGCGAAAGGATTCGGATTCCTTGTCCCCGACGAAGGCAGTTTTGACGCATTTTTGCACATAACAACGCTGCAACAAGCAGGATTACATTCCATTGGTGAAGGCGCAATTTTAATGTGCAAAGTCTTCAATGGTAGTAAAGGTTGCCAAGTACGCGAAGTCATTGAAGTCTTGGACAAAGGTGCCGTAAGCACAATGCCAGAAGTAGACGAGGAAACAGGCACAATCACAATGGGTGGATTGGTTAAATGGTACAAACCCGAAAAAGGATTTGGATTTATTATACCTGACGATGGCATGAAAGATATATTCATACACAAAACCCTGTTAGATAGTCTGGAAATGGAAGGCTTAGAAGCAGGGCAACGAGTGCGAGTAACCCTTAAGCTTGTCGATAAAGGAAGAGAAGCTGTAGACCTTGAGATCATAAATTAACGGTAATATACGTTAATAATACGATAGATATTATGAACTCGATCCCCCCCTTCGTAAATTTCATAAAATTTTAACTAAAATCGTGATATAATACGCTTTGAATATTATTTTGTGTAAATTTAAGAGTTACTTAATGTATAAAAAAAGCTTGTTTAACATTGCTAAAAAACCGCGCATAGGAGAAACCAATGATGCTGGCTTCACACTAATAGAAGCGGCAATTGCTCTGACTATGGTTGGGCTAATTATGGTTCCAATTATACAGACATATAAAGTAGATCTAATAACAGAAAGCTGGGAGACCACACAAGGAACTCTGGCAAATTCAGAAACCGCAATAAACCAATTCTATTACGGTGATAACTTTGAATACCCATGTCCGGCTAGTGTATCACTGGGGGAAAATGACCCATCATTTGGTGAATCTGGTGATTGTACTTTAGCAAATATAAAATTATGTATTGACCCAGCTTGGGTAGGGTCAGAAGGAATATGTAAAACCAGTGATACGACTGATGCCATTATAATCGGTGCTGTTCCTTTTTCAACATTATTAATGCCACAAGAACAAGCACTGGACTTCTGGGGTAACAAAATAATATACGCCGTAACATTCGAGCAAACCGATGATACAACATTCCAGGGAAATAACGGCCGAATACGTGTTCTTGCGGTTGACAGCTCTGAGGCTATCAGATTACGGATCGAAAATGGTACTGCGCCCACTCTTGCTGATAATGGAACGCCTGATGAGAAAATAGATAGCGTTGATTTCTTCTTGTTTTCAACTGGTGAAACTGCATTCGGCGGATATACAAAAGATGGTGTAGCTACTCAACCATGTGCAATACCTGCAAATGGATTTGATCATGAAAATTGTGATCTTGATGATACTTTTTTCTATGATAAAAATCCAAACGACAGTGATTCTGCACTTGCTACTGTGCCGGGTCCAAACTTTTTTGACGACATGACACGTGCGCAAATATCTCTGCCGGAACAAACATGGTTTCAGCACCCTAACCACACACCATATCTAATAACAATGTCAACACGAATAGGCATTGGAACAGCCATACCACGCGCAAGTGTTGAGGTTGTTGGAAATATCAGAACCAATGGCACATTGCAATCTGATCAGCTTTGCGATGAAAATGGTAATGATTGTGTGGATCCGGAACTGATAACAGGGACACTACCACAAATGAGATGTGACCCACTTGGCACGATAGAAGGAACACAGGCAGTAATGCAAATTGCAAATAGTCAGGTACATTGCAATTCAGCAATATATCCTAGTACTCATCCGGACTCAGGTGACCCCATTGATGGAAGAGTATTAACAGTTGACACGTCAATTTTTACGGGTAGCACAAACCCTGATACATCAAGAGTCTGCCCGACGGGACAACTAGCCACAGGATTTAATGCAAGCGGAGAATTAATATGCGTAATCCCATAAAAATGATGCAGAAATTAAAAGACCAAAGGGGTTTCTCCTTAATTGAACTTGCACTGGTTTTAGTGATGGCGGGATTAGTAATAACACCTGCTATATCAATATATCATCAACAAAGCGTAGAAGATGATTGGGATCGAACAGAAGCACATGTAAATTCAAGCACAGACGAGCTTGGAAGATTTAGATCTATCCATGGACGATATCCATGTCCTGCATCAGAAACGGCTGCTCCTGGGGATTTGACATATGGTCATGAAGACTGCACAGTCCGCGCAGCAGGGGCATGTGCAGACGGAACATGCACATTCAGCAGCAACATTCCCGGGCAACTTGTATTATCAGGCTCACTTCCGTTCAAAACCCTTAATATGCAAGAAAGAGATTCTTATGACAGCTACCTAAGTCGTCTTGATTATGCTGTTACACTTGACCTTACGTCTAGTACGACATTCGCACTTGATGGTGGCGGAATCAGCATCACAGATAAATCAGTAACCCCACAATCAATAATAAACCCACCTGATAGAGCACATTTCGTAGTATTATCACACGGGCAAAACCAATATGGCAGCACAACAAAGTCAGGAATTGACGGACTAGGATGTCTTGGCGGGTCGTTGGTAGAGCAAGAAAACTGTGATCTTGATGCCACTTTTGTATCAGGTGAAATTGAAAATGACTTCGACGATCGCATAAGTTTCTTTAGTGGTATTGCACTTGCGGAATGGCAAACTTCAGAAACAAACATAGACGAAATTCATTTGAAGAATGCAACCAACCTTGCAATCGGCGCAAGCGTAGCAACGGACCTTAGCACCGCAGAACAAGCATCAGTAAGAACATTCGCAGCGCAAGGCGGATCTGTTATTGCATTTTCTGATGCAGAAAATCCTGGTGAAGGACGCTTCTACTCTGAAAGATTATGTGAATTTGATGCGACATCTGCAACGGTGAATACAAAATGTTTCTCTCCGCCATTATTCGCGGGCGCGTTAACACCTGATGGCCCCTTATTCGAGGCGACAACAAATCCAGGATCGGGAATGAGTTGTTATGATCCCGCATCTCCGGGAAGTGTTAGATACCTCGCAGGAATACAAAATGGCACTGCCAATTGCGTTGACGAAATTTTCATTTCATGCCCGGCAGGAGAATTTATCACAGGCATAGACGGAGACGGAAAAGTTATCTGTAACACAGAACCTGCACCACGTTGCTACACACAGGATGTAACGACAACATGTGGTGGTACAACCTCTCTTACCGTGGAGGCAGAGGGAATAGCAGACGGAGAATACAGACAATTATATTCAGGTGAATGCCGAAAAATAACAGATTATGATAGAGATTATTTCGTCGCTCAAATGGCTGGATTCACGAATACAGGGCAAGTAACCTCAATGATTGCAACACTCAATGCGGAAACAAGAACTGTAGAAGATTGTGGCCCTAATGTAAGTAATTCACAAATACGAGATACTTACCAATGTAACTCAGGTACGCTACAACATCATCGAACCCATGAAAAACTATATCCATGGGCTAACTTCCCTAGCAATGTTAACACAGGTGGAGGATGGCTGGCAGAGACATGGTACAATGGCAGCGATACAAGTAATACCCATTACGCGCATGATTGTTGGTGTAGAGAAGATTACCGTGCAACTACTCACTCTTGCACAGGTGGTTTAACTGGAACGCGTGTAATAATCAGCAAGCACACATGCCCGCAAACATCACACCAATGGACTACCATTTACGACAGTTCTGACCTGTGTGGCTGTGCACCTTATACGGATACTGAGCTACAAAGCTGTCTTTCATATTATAATCAAGAAAACTCTACATCAGTGGCAACAGGATTGATCGGGGATGTTGTACATACTTACGATGTAACATGTTCAGGCGGCACACCTGTCAGACCAGCAACCCCAACAACAACCGATACATCTGCCTGTGCATGTCCTGCAAATGCAGATAGTGTGGTGAGGTCATACTGCTCAACAGGATATGAGAACAGCTGGACAAGCACTTATGGCCCTGAAGTTAACGTTAGCAACATAAACACAAGCAATTGGATATGCCCTGCGACAACCACAGGCGGGCTGCCTGACCCTGGTTACTGGGGACCTACAACATCACAGGCCCCCACATCATTACCAGTATGCACATGTGATTCAGACTTAACTGATTTCGATTACAAAGCATGCCCATCAAACTTACACGGATTAGGCAGAAAATACGTAAAAGAATGGGATTGTACTGCAGGCCCTACGGGTGATTGGGAGCACGAAGATGATTGGGAACTAATTGAGGATAACTGTAAGAGTTGTTCATGGAGAAGTGCAGGAGCACCTAGCTCTGAAGAGTTCCCATATGGAGGAAGCGATCACAAAGTGGGTAAAGTATGCGCATGCGGATCATCACCGGCCGACCAATGTTGGGATCACGGTAGTCCATATGATATTTGGACCTCATGCCCATGTGAACCGCAAACTGACTGATTAAAAGAGAGTATAAGCAATGACAGATATAAAAACTGGATATTATAAAAAGCAAGGTGGTTTCACAATGTTGGAACTTGCATTGGTGCTGTTAATATCTGGGTTTTCAATGCTTATGGTCGCAGAATTCATGCGGGTATACACCATTAATGGCCGAATAGAAACAACGATGGAAAATACACGAACATCACAACAGGCATTAAGAGAGTTTTTTGTGGTTCAGAAAAGATATCCCTGCCCTGCTGATCCAACCTTAACCCCCGGGGATGCAGGATATGGCCTTGAACAATGCAGAAGCAACATAGACATCACAAACAACCCTGATGATTGCACAACTTCAGGCCCCAATCCGTTTCCCTTGGAATGCACAACCCAATTCAGCCGTGATGGAGATACGAACGGACAACCTGATGTGGTTATGATTGGAATACTTCCCTTTAGAACATTATACAACGAAGTGATCGACACTCCATTTGTAGAAGCGCATAGAAAAGATGGATATGGAACATATTTGAGCTACGCAGTTACAGAACAAATGACTTACAGAAGCCACAACCTAAATAACCCAACTAACCCCAATACAGGCGCAATACGTGTGGTAGACGAAAACAGAATAAGCGTAGTTATACCTGACGATTCCGCACATTATGTTCTGTTCTCTCATGGTGAAAACGGTAAAGGCGGCTACACACAATCAGGAACGATGATTGACGACTGCCTTGTTGATTCTGTTATTATAGGAAACCCACCTGTTGAGGCCGCACCTGGGCCATTCGGCGCAGGAACGAAAATAGAAATTGAAAATTGTGATAATCAAGACGCCATTTTTGTACAAGGAATACAATCACTTGCAGACAATGATGATTATAATGATGATATTTTAGTTTTCAACAGGCCTGAGAGAGCCCCTTTATGGACAAGGTCCATATCCCCTTCCGTTCCTGATGGTGAGTCGTGGATACATAATACTAACAGAGGGTTTGTTGGTGTTGGATTAACTGATCCGGAACAACATCTGCATATAGACAACAATTTAACAGTACAAGTAACAGCCAGTGGAGTTGAATATTGCGGTAACGGTGCAGATTCTACCACATGTGTTATACCAGATAAGATTGCAGGATCAGGATCAGACTGCCCCGATAATCAAGCAGCATACGCAATACAGAATAATGAGTTGGTATGCCGTGATATTACATGGACACTTCCAGCCACACAATGTGGCTCAGGTGAATATTTATATGGGTTTTCTAATCTAGGAAATCCTAGGTGTCGAGCCCCTTAATTTACACATAAAAAAGGAGAGATAATTGCTTATCACTCCCTTTGTAATAATCTTAATTCTACATATCAGCTAGCAGAAGATGCTTTTTTAGTCTCTGCAACAACTACATCATCACTTAACTTTTGAACATTCTTGTCTGCATTCAAAATACGATTACGTGTTGCGGCCTGATATGCAACTTTTGCATGCTCTTCACAATAAGGAATACCGGAAATTGTTTTTTCACCACAGAACCCGAAACCTTCTTCACGTGGATCACCAGAAGGCCAACGGCACATACGTGGTTTCAGATCCATAAGACTATAAGAAGAACCTGATGGCACAACATCTTCTGTTACAGGTGGTTGAGCAAGTTTTTCAACAACAGCGGCAGGAGTTACCTTAGGCTTTTCAACCTGCTTGCGTTGCGTATTTTTATTTGCAGGCTTTTTATTTTGCTGAATTGGAGAAACTCGATTAGATAACTTTAATCTATGAGCCTTACCAATTACCGCATTACGCGTAACACCACCTAACTGTTTTGCAATTTCAGCAGCAGTGTGTCCATCTCCCCATAATTTTTTTAAAATGGATACGCGATCATCAGTCCAACTCATTGTAATCCTCCAATAATATAACGAAAAGCAATAACACCAGCACAAAGCACTGATATTAAACACGTTTTCTAAATCTCTAACTAAGATCTACAATCTATCAGGAAGTTAAAATTTTCGCTATCGGATAAAAATAAAAAGAGCCTTTATCCACAAACTGAATTTTTTACCGCTTGAACAGATGCAAAAGCTATTGATTTTTTAGTTTGGTATATCCAAACCAAACATCGCATAATTTTCCACACGTTCTGCCCAATTTTCTTGCACCTTAACAAAAATTTTCAAATGAACATCCTGCCCCATTATTTCTTCCAGATCTTCACGCGCACTTTTCCCTACGGCCTTGATCTTACTGCCATTTTTGCCGAGCATAATGCTCTTTTGGCTTTCTTTTTCAACATATACAAGCTGTGATATTTTCACACTACCGTTATCAAATTCTTCCCAATTCTCGGTCTCAACAAATACCGCATATGGAATTTCCTGATGTAACAAATTAAATATTTTCTCGCGCGTAATTTCCGCGGCCATAAGACGCATGGGCATATCACTCATCTGATCTTCGGGAAACATCCATGGCTGCTCAGGTAACAATTTAGCCAGATAAGATGACAAGTCTTTAACGCCCATACCACTTAACGCGCTAAGCATGAAAGTAGCCATGTAATTAAATTTGTCATTGAATTCTTGTGTTAGAGCTAACAGTTCGGGCTTTGATATTTTATCAACCTTATTCAAAACCAGAACTACGTTCTTCTCATTCTCTAGCGACTTTATAATATCTCTATTCTGACCTAACGGATCTTTAATTGCTACATCGACTAAATGCACAACCACATCCGCGTCTTCTAAACTAGACAAAGCGGCAGTAACCATCGCCTTTTCCAAGGTCTTCTTAGGTTTGAAAATACCCGGAGTATCAATTAAAATAATCTGTGTTTTATCATAGGCGGCCATTCCCAAAACACGAGTACGCGTTGTTTGCACCTTATGCGAGACAATAGAAACTTTTGACCCCACCATTTGATTAATCAGTGTTGATTTACCGGCATTCGTCAAACCCACTACACTTACAAAACCGCAACGAGTTTCACTATCATTATTCTCAATCATATTATTTTTCTTCTTAATATATTTATTTCGATTGCACGCCGGACATAAATACTTCTGCGACAATTTTTTCCGCTTCTGCACGCGAGCGCCCTGTCGCCGTTTTAGAATCATGCCCTTTCACAGTTAATCTTACTTCAAAAACCGGTGCATGATCAGGGCCGCTTTGTCCAATTATATCATATAGAGGTAAAGGCAGGCCTTGCGCTTGCGCCCATTCCTGTATTGCCGTTTTAGGATGTTGAGGCGGGTTTTTCATCACACCTAAAACTTCGCTCCACTGAGATTCAATCAAGCTGTAACACGGTGCAAATCCGCCGTCCAAGTACAAAGCACCAATAACAGACTCAAAAACATCAGCCAATATATGGTCATTCTTTGCCCCACCTGCATCACGCTCCGCATCAGAAAACATGATAAAATCACCCAGCCTTATCTGTGAAGATAATTTAGCTAATGTCTCCCCCTGCACCAAAAAAGCAAGACGTTTAGCAAGGTCACCTTCATTTTCATTCGGGAATTTCTTAAATAATAAAGAAGCAATAGCCAACCCCAAAACGCGATCGCCTAAAAATTCAAGGCGCTCATAATTTTCATCTTTACCCGTGCTGGAATGCGTTAAAGCAACCTGAAGCAAAGCTTCATCTTTAAACGAATATCCTATTATTTTTTGAAGTTCTTCATATGGCTTCATATCATAAAGCCCTTCCCTTTAGTTACCACTATCGACAATATTATCACGATCCGGGTCAATATCCATAGCAATACGATTATATCGTATGCTCCACGGCCACTTCCAAATTTCTAAAAGATCAGCATAGCCATTAGTTGAAAAGAACAGAAAATCCGCACGACCCACAATATTCTCAAACGGTACAGCGCCAACCTTGCTTGCTACACGGCTGTCTTGTGAATTATCGCGATTATCACCCATAACAAAATAATGACCTTCCGGTACAGTATATAAATCAGTGTTGTCTAAAAAGGCAAAATCAGACTCTTCATATATACTATGCTCAACACCACCGGGAAGTGTTTCAACATACTCTATTGCGGGAACAGTAGAACCATCACCTTTTTCTAGCATCACCTCTTGAACCATTTCACGAGGCACCAACTCATCATTGATAAACAAGCGTCCACGACGAACCATAACCGTCTCGCCAGGCAACGCCACTACGCGTTTTATATAATCAATAGAAGTATTAGTTGGCAGGGCAAAGACAATAACATCACCGCGTTTTGGTTCTTCCGGCCAAATACGTTGCTCAATAGGTGCAATACCAAATGGAAATGAATAACGGCTATAACCATATGCAGGTTTATTAACAAACAGGTAATCACCAACCAATAATGTTGGTTTCATAGAACCTGAAGGAATGTGAAATGGCTCAAACAATATAGAACGAATAAGCAAAGCAATAGCAACAGCAATCAAAGCCGTTTTCATAAACTCGCTAATCTCACCTTTTTCTATAAGGACAGGCTTTCTTTTATCTTGCCCGTCGCTTTCGCTCGGCGCATCTACTTTATTTTCAATTTCATCTGACATAGTAAAAGGATTTACATCAAAAACTTAGAAAAAGCCAGCGTAGAATATTTACAAACCGTCCTTACAAACAATTATAGCGGGTTAACCTCTATCACCACGAAAGCTTGCGCGTATGGAGGCTCATCGGTTAGGGATAAATGCATTGTTGCCCCCATACCATCGGGAGTTAGTTTATCGAGTTTTGACAACGCTCCACCTGTTAAAATTAAAGATGGTTTACCATCGTCATTTTCTACAACACCGATATCCCTCATTGTAATATCATCAACAAACCCAGTTCCCAACGCTTTAGCACAGGCCTCTTTTGCCGCAAACCTCTTGGCATAAGTTGCAGCAACTTGATCCACTCCATTTCTATTGCTTGCTTTTTCCTGCTCTATCTTCGTAAAGCACCTATCCTCAAAACGATCGCCATGTCGATTAAGGGCGTCTTCTATACGCTTAATATCAACCAGATCAGTACCAATACCAATAATCATAAAGACAACCTCACCCTTAAGATCTTTTCTTTTTCTTCTTAATAGCAATCGCCTTGGCGCGTGCAGCTTTTGCAGCTCTGATTACAGTATAATAGATCGGATAGCTAAAGGGAATTGTTGCAACAACCAATATATATCCGCCAAGCATCCACGGCAGGAACAATGACATCGGCTCTGTCCAAATCATATCCCATGCAACAGAAACCGTTAGCATATCAGGTAAATCACCTGCGCCTTCAATGCCCAGAAGATCAAAGAAATAACGCCCTAATGAAAAGCCACCCCACCAGAAAAATGGGAAAGTCCACGGGTTACCAACAAATGTACCCATCATTGCGGAAAAAACATTGCCACGAAGCAACCATGCCAGAATACCAGCCTGAATAAAGTGAGTTCCCAATAATGGTGTAAATGAAACTCCCATACCAATGGACAAGCCAAGAGCAATACTATGTGTAGTATCAGACAAACGTATCAATCTGTTTTTGGAATAAATAGCAGCACGCTTCCAGCCCATAGAAGGCCAAAACAACTGTTTTGTAGTTTCTAATAAAGTTAAAGGTTTGCGCCTTTTAAACATTGCCTATACAGTTGCCCCTGTTATATTTCAACAGCTACAATATACAAGTATAAAGGGGCTGAGAAGGAAAACTTCAAATTAATATAAACATGACCAAGTTATAAGGAACAAACTCCATGGCATTACTAGAACATATCGACGTTGCCCCCAACTTCCCGCAAGAGGGAATAAACTTCTATGATGTGCAATCACTGCTGAAAAAACCGGAAATATTTCGTGATATGATCAATGATCTAACCGCCCGCGTAAAAGAACAAAATGTAGATCTTGTTGTTGGCATTGAATCACGTGGTTTCTTAACAGGTGTTCCTGTCGCACAAAATCTTAACCTGCCTTTTGGTATGGTTCGTAAAAAGGGCAAACTACCCGGTGAAGTTATAGGGCAGGAATATTCATTGGAATATGGTACGGACACAGTTGAAATTCAAAAGTCATTAGTAACCAAGGGAACACGCGTTGCCATAATGGATGATCTTCTTGCAACCGGTGGGACAATGAAGGCGACAGGCGATTTAATTAAAAAAGCAGGTGGCGAAGTTGTTATTTCAACATGTATTATAGAATTAAACGAATTGGGTGGAGCAGATAAACTAGACTTCCCATTTGAAACACTAGTTCAAGCACCCTTAAACCCGTTTGCTTAATTTATTAATCAACGACCACGCGCGCGCTCTACCGAAACAACGTCGGGCGTCGCGCGTAAAGCTGCTATTACATTACTAAGATGCTTTGTATCTTGAACGAAGACATCTAAAGTCATTTCCCAAAACTCAATTGAACGACTTGTTATTTTTAAATTAGTAATATTACCGCCATTACGACCTATGACAGTAGAAACATTACCTAATGCACAGGTTTCATTAGCCATAGTCATTATTAGGCGCCCTACCTGACCGCTTTTAGACTCATCATGATCACCCCACGAAACATCAAGCCAACGCTCTGGCGTATCTGCAAATGTTTCTAATGTTTCACAATCTATCGTATGAATAGTAACCCCCTTTCCTGTGGTAACTATCCCAACAATACGATCACCGGGTAACGGATGACAGCACCGCGCAAAATGCATCGCCATTCCGGGTATAAGCCCCTTAATCGGCATTGGCACACCCAGATCTTGGCCACCATGCACCATAACGGCTTTATCCATATGCTCTGACGGGCGTTTCGTAACTTCAGCCTCGTGACTTGGGAATATTTGTTTGAATACATCACGAGCAACAAAAACACCTGAACCTATATTGGCATATACATCATCACAATCTTCCAAACGATAATGCTTTAAAGTACCCGTAATCGCCTTTTCAGAAAAATCATATCCCTCTTGCCTAAACACCTTTTGGATCATTGCTTTGCCAAGTATTACAAACTCATCTCTTTGTTGATTTCTGACATATTTACGAATATGAGAACGCGCCTTACCTGTGACAACAAATCTTTCCCATGTAGGAGAAGGATTTTGCGTTTTAGCCGTAATAACATCTACCTGATCGCCATTCATCAAGCGAGAGTTAAGCGGCGCAATGCGTCCATTAATCTTTGCACCAACGCATTTATCGCCAATTGCCGAATGCACAGCATACGCAAAATCGACAGGTGTAGCACCATTAGGCAATTCAATCAGATCACCTTGCGGAGTAAATACAAAAACTCGATCTTGGAAAAGCTCCAATTTGGTATGTTCCCAGAAATCTTCCGGCTTTTGCTCTTGCTCTAATATTTCCAAAAGCTCACGCAACCAGCGATATTTCTTAATATCTCTTTCTTGTGACTGATTTCCCCCTTTATATGCCCAATGCGCCGCAACACCCAATTCGCCCTCATCATGCATTTGATGGGTTCTTATTTGCACCTCAATACGTTGCCTGCGCGGCCCCATAATAGTGGTATGAATTGATTTATAACCATTAGGCTTTGGAGTAGAAATATAATCTTTAAAACGCCCGGGAACAGAATGGTATTTCCCGTGAATTGTGCCCAAAACCAAATAACAGTCTTCCGGATTTTCAACAATTATACGAAAGGCCATAATATCCGATAATTGTTCGAATGCGACGTTTTTACGCTGCATCTTTTTCCATATGGAATATCTGGTCTTTTCTCTTCCTGTTACTTCCGCATTTATGTTCGCATCACGTAATATTTCATTAAGCTCATTTATAATCGCATCAACTACATCTATCCCTTCTTTCCTTAAATAAGAAAGACGATTAGTTATACTCTCCCTAGCCTCAGGATGGACTTGCTCAAAGCAGAGGTCTTCAAGCTCTTCCTTAATAAAATGCACACCAATACGCTCTGCCAAAGGTGCGTATATTTCAAGAGTCTCCAAAGAAATGCGGCGGCGTTTTTCAATCTTCTTAATACCACCCATAGTCCGCATATTATGCAAGCGGTCAGACAGTTTAACTAATAGAACCCTTATATCCTCTGACATTGCAAGCAATAGCTTACGAAAGTTTTCTGCTTGCTTACCTTCTAGGGTCTGGCTCTCTATTCGGGTTAGCTTACTGACACCGTTAACTAAATCAGCAACAGTTTTGCCAAAGTTACTCTCTAAATCTTCAAATGTTGCTTCGGTATCTTCGACAGTATCATGTAATATAGCCGTAACAATTGTTGTCACATCCATTTTCATATCTGCCAATATTTGCGCAACTTCTATTGGATGAGTGTAATAAGGCTCACCAGAAGATCGAAACTGTCCTTCATGCATTTTCTTTGCATAATCATGCGCCTTTTGAACTATTGCAGGATCAAAATCTGATTGATAAGAATTTAAAGTTTGTAGAAGTTTATCAATTTGCTGCATTTACTTTTAACTATCACCATTAGCGCCATTTTTCTTACAGGCTAACATGGTTTTAAAACAGCACCAATTATTTTCTATATTAAATTATAAAGGTAAATATAACAAAAAAGCCGAACATTACTGCACGACTTTTTATAAATACAATACTGTGTGTCACAAAAAACTAGGCGCCTGCAATATCACCAAGAGAAGGCACTGCATCACTATCAGAAGCGACATCATTATCCGCATCATCTGCGGTTACACCTGCTTCTTCATCTGCATAAATACCAGAAGTAGTTGCGATATCTGCCCATTCTTGTTCACCATCCATAAGAACTTCATCTTCTTCTGTTTCTTGTGGTAGGTAACGTTGATGACTTGTAATCATTTCATCTTTTAACGCATCGACACTAACTGTTTCCCCTGCAATTTCGCGTAGAGAAATAACCGTTTTTTTGTCGTTGTCACGCTCAACCGTTAGAGCAGCACCAGAACCGATTTTACGGGCGCGTTGCGCAGCCACCATAACCAATTCAAAACGATTTTCAACTTTTTCAATACAATCTTCAACGGTAACACGTGCCATAATTTAGCGCCTTTAAATCTATTAATTTATATAATTTTACCGTTTATAGTTTGTCTTACCGCCAAATGCAAGGCCAATATGGCTTCATGGTAATATTTAAAGACACTTGACGAAACGCATAACATAATGATTATGAAGAAATGTTTGAAATGCTACCAGATATTGATTGCGATTTGTGCCCTAGGTTAAAGAACTTTATTGACGATAATCGTCAAAAATTTCCGGGCGAGTATAACGCCCCTGTTCCTTCGTTCGGACCACAAAATGCAGAATTTATGATCATCGGTCTTGCACCCGGCCTTAAAGGCGCGAATTTTAGTGGCAGACCATTTACCGGTGATTACGCCGGTGACCTTCTATACGAAACACTAATCAAATTTGGTTTCGCCCGCGGAACATACAAAGCACATAAAGATGATGGGCTTGAGCTAGTAAATGCGCGGATCACAAATGCTGTAAAATGCGTTCCACCACAAAACAAAGTCACCGGAGACGAAATAAACACTTGCCTTCAATTTTTAAAAACTGAGATGGCAACTATGCCAAATTTAAAAATTATTATGAGCTTGGGTCTGGTCTCACACAACGCCGTTTTAAAGGCCACAGGACACAAGCAATCGGCCTTTAAATTTTCTCACAATGCCACACATGATCTGGGGAATGGGTTAACACTAATCGACAGCTACCATTGCTCGCGATATAACACCAACACAAAACGGCTGACAACTGAAATGTTCGAGAATGTGTTTAAAACAATATCAAAACACCTCAACTAGAACATTCTAACAATCTATGCAGTTTGCGGATTAAATGTTTCACGTTTCGCCAAAAGCTTGTTCAGCGCATGAACATAAGCGCGCGCACTGGCAACCAGTGTATCTGCATCTGCGCCAGAGCCATTAATAATTTTTCCATCTTCTTCTAAACGAACTGTTACCTCTGCTTGCGCATCCGTGCCACCCGTAACGGCGTGTACTTGGTACAATTGCAATGTTGCATCAGGATGAGGAGAAATTTCACGTATCGCCTTAAATATTGCATCAACCGGCCCATTACCCTCAACCTTTGCGCAATGCTCAACGCCATCAATACTCAAACAAATATCAGCAGTTTGAGGGCCTGATGTTCCCGCCTGAATTTGTAAAGATACAAACTGAATATTATCATTCTCGCTTATGATTTCATCTTCAACCAAAGCAATCAAATCGTCTTCAAATATTTCTTTTTTGCGATCTGCAAGGTTTTTGAAACGTGAAAATGCGTCATTTAACGCATTATCACCAAGATCAAAGCCTAACTCTTTCAACTTCTCACGGAAAGCATGACGGCCTGAGTGTTTGCTCATCACCAATTTACTTTCGTTCAAGCCAACAGATTCAGGTGTCATTATCTCATATGTATTTGCATTTTTCAGCATTCCATCTTGATGAATACCACTTGCGTGGGCAAATGCATTCGCTCCGACAATTGCTTTATTAGGCTGCACAGAAAACCCTGTAATACCAGACAGAGTACGTGACGCCTTGGTAATTTGTTTTGTATCGATACCATGGCTATATGGCATAATATCCTGACGAGTACGAAGCGCCATGATAACCTCTTCCAATGCAGCATTGCCCGCGCGCTCTCCAATACCATTTATCGTACATTCAATCTGTCGCGCACCTGCTGCCACACCCGCCAAAGAATTAGCAACCGCAACACCCAAATCATTGTGACAATGCATTGATATAATCGCCTGATCTATATTGGGAACACGCTCAACCAACATCGCGATCTTAGCAGCCATTTCATCTGGCATAGAATAACCAACAGTATCAGGGATATTAACCGTCGTTGCACCCGCCGTAATTGCCGCCTCAACACAGCGACACAAAAAATCATCCTCAGTACGGGATGCATCTTCTGCACTCCACTCAACATCATCTGTAAATTTACGTGCAAAGGTAACGCTTTCCTTTACTGCATCTAAAACGTCATAAGGTGACATTTGCAATTTATGTTTCATATGCAATGGCGATGTAGAGATAAATGTATGTATACGTTTATGCGTTGCGGGCTTTATCGCCTCTCCTGATGCCTCGATGTCACCTTTAACCGCGCGAGATAGTCCACATACCGTAGCATTTTTAACCGTTTCCGCAATTTTTGTAACCGCCTCAAAATCACCTTTAGACGCAACAGGAAATCCAGCCTCAATAACATCAACGCCCAGATCATCCAAAACACCGGCCATCTTAATTTTTTGCTCCAAATTCATGGCGCAACCGGGGGATTGCTCTCCATCTCTAAGGGTTGTATCAAAAATAATAACGCGGTTCGGATCGTTTTTTACAATATCAAAAGTTCTGCTCATGGCTAAATTCCTTATAATCTTTCGCAAGCGCATAGAAGTTCTATCGCGACTTGTTGTTTTTTTCAATGTTTTGAATTTTTTAAATTCCCCTGTAGCGCAGGCATTATAAATGCCTCATGGTCGCTCAGAGGCGAATAAGGAGAAGGTTTAGAAGCAGTAATGTTTCTGTATTTGTATTCATAAAGGTTATCTAACCGATTTTATGGCTAAACGTCAAGTTTTCAATCAATATCGAATGGCGTTACTTTGCCCTTCTTATCATAGACACCATATGTCTCTGATTTTTTCTGTTCCGTGTAATCACTTGTTTCACGTGAAGGATCATCAGATGTCGGCTTTTTAGTACTTTTCTCAACCGGAGAAACCTTCTTAACCGCACCCGGCCATATATTACCTAATACGCTGCCAATTTTCATTCTCTTACCCCTCTAAAGAACGCGCCTTATCAACCAACATGATTGGAATACCATCACGAATTGGGAATGCTAGCTTTGCCTGCTCTGACACAAGCTCTTGCGCCTTTGCATCGTAACTTAATGTCCCCTTTGTCAATGGACATACTAAAATTTCCAATAATTTCGGATCAATTTCTACACTCATATCTACACCTTACCCTTTATCCTTTAAGAAAACAAAATTGACGATAATTTACGTCGTGCCGCCAATGTAATAGGATCAGCATTTCCAATTGCCGAAAACAGCTTTAACAACTCTTTACGCGCTGCTTCGTCGCCCCACTCACGATCCATAGTAATAGAATATAATAATTCATCAATTGCGGCCTTTTTCTCACCCGCCGCAAATAATCCTTGTGCCAGATCAATGCGCGCTTGGTGATCATCTTTATTTGCATTTATTTTCGCACGTAAATCATCCAAAGAAGAATCAGGAACTATCTGCGCTAATTCCACCGCTGATCTTGCCTGTGCGAATGCAGATGATTTCGATATTTCTTCCGGTGCGTTATCAACCATAGCAATTGCTTGGTCAATTTGACCTACCGCGATAAAGCATCTAACCAACCCAACATAAGCAGAAACATTTTGCGCATCTTGTTGTAATATTTGCGAATAAATAGCATGAGCGGTAGATGCATCATTATCGTTCAACGCCTGCGCAGCACCTTTTAATGCCGCATCAATATCAATCGCATCAGGCTGCGCACCATTGGCAGTAGATATAAGCTTGCCCACAAATT
Source organism: Alphaproteobacteria bacterium (assembly GCA_050633325.1). Classification (GTDB taxonomy): domain Bacteria; phylum Pseudomonadota; class Alphaproteobacteria; order Micavibrionales; family Micavibrionaceae; genus UBA1672. The sequence goes on along the minus strand of JBOEGH010000008.1, from coordinate 205,487 downwards.
CACGAATTTTACTTTCCGGTTGAACGCCTGAAAATGCATCTATTGGCTGACCTTGAAAGAAACCAAAAACCATTGGAACTGATTGTACGCGCAATGCCTGTGCCAACTCCGGATTGTCATCCAAATTAATTTTAGCCATTAAAACCTTACCACCGGCGGCCATAACAACTTTTTCCAAAACTGGCATCAACTGCTTACACGGCCCACACCACGGAGCCCAAAAATCAACGATAACAGGAACCTGCATTGAGGCGGCCATAACGCGTTGTTCAAAATCCTGTGCATTCACATCGAAAATAACATCCTGCGCATTGGTCGATGCGGTTGTTGGCGGTGTGTTTTGTCCGATAATCATAACTAACTCTTTCAATCTTTAAAGACGCCCTATATAGCGCGTTGCACACTAATGCATAGACCGGATAAATGCAAAAGCATAATACAAAAGAGCTATATAGAAATTAATCAGGCGCAGCTTCGCTTAAATCAACTATTTCCGCGACATGATCTGTACCATCAATAAACCGAACAAGATCATCAGGACTTAGCCCTATAGTCATCGCATTATCCATCGGGTGATAATTAACAATTTCATTATCCATCATATCTTTATCAAGGATAATTCGAACCTTATGATCCACATCATTAATTATACAAAAAGGGTTAACCGACCCTTGCCTAATGCCAAGATGCTCCCACAGGCGATCAGCAGAACCAAACGAAATTCGACCGCAATCCAAAACAGACTGTAATTTTTTGAGATCAATTTTAGTTTCATTAGCAGCAACAACCAAAAACATCTTTTTCTTCTTATCGCGTAAAAACAAATTTCTGCAATGGACGCCGGGGATTTCTGCTTTAAGGTGTTCGCCTTCTTCAACTGTAAAAATTGGATCGTGATTGTGCAAACTGTAAGAAATACCTATTTCTTTCAGGCGTTGCAGCAGATCATCTGAAGTCGTTGGAAGTGGTGAGTTATCTGTCATTCAAAAAACATATTCTGTTTTAATTATAAAATCCAGACCTTAATATGTGTAGGCCTATCAGCAACCAAAAAACACAGTTGCATTCGTTTTCGTCCTTAAATCACTGATTTATCATGGTAAATTTGCAATATTGATCACTAATGTGATATATAAGGGTTTATTAATATTTAGGTGCTATACTATGCGTAACCCCAAGGGGAGAGACAAAAATGGCAGAAAATATGCAAGCAGCAGAATTGCTTGAAAAACTAGAAAACAAGAACATACAACAAATTGATAACCAGTCTGTTTCGGACTCTGGTATTGCTGACGTTGGTTCATTGCTTGGGGCAATACCAGGTGAGGAATCTGTGATTTTCGAACAACTACTCGCAGCGATGCCACAGCCAAACGAAACACCAGAAAATGATCAATCTCCTGTTCATAACACTGTACTCGGAATGGACTTGGTGTAATGAATATAGAGCTTGGTGTATTAAATGACGGAAATGTAATGTTGGTAAGCGACACACCACTTCCTGATATTGTACGCCGCGTCGAATATTACCGCGATCAACAGCTGTTCATGCTGGTTTATGATGACAAAGATAACGAAGATGATCTTATGCATTATGAAATACCGGATCGCATGACCGCACCGGTTGAAAACACCCCAAACATCATGATTTATTCACTGTTTCCAAACAACGAACCTATTGGATATAAAGTCCCTCTGGTGCAAGTTAAAAACATGTTTTAATTTTCTTCATTTTTATGCTTGCATTTCAAATTCAACGATATATATTGCGTTCACTGTTTTCTTGAGAGTGCGAGTGTAGCTCAGGGGTAGAGCATAACCTTGCCAAGGTTAGGGTCGAGAGTTCGAATCTCTTCACTCGCTCCAAGAAGACAATAATCTACAGAAAACGCCTTCGGGCGTTTTTTCTTTGGGCAATTGTTAAGCGAGGGAAAATCACAAACTTGCCAAGGTTGGGGCCGAGAGTTCGAATCTCTTCATTTTTTTATATTCTGCATAGAAAACAGGTAAGACTTTAGTTGCTTATATATACTCGGTTTAAAATAAATGAATGGAGGGTTAATTAAATAGTCACCATCGCATAAGGGTTTCTCAAAACCATCAGGATAAAACATAGACCTCAGTGTCCCATTAATAGTTACATTTGGCTCGCTAAATCCAGAACGTATTTCCATGTATTTTGTTTTATAAACACGATGCCTAGATGTGGAAAGATTAGGGCACAGCTGTATAGGAGTAAGAACTGGATTAAATATAAAAATCATGCCATCACCGTCGGCGCTAATAAAGATCGTGGAGGCCAGACCAAAATTAGTAATATAGTAGTGCCCCCTTACAACATGAAGTTTTTGCTCCTTCCAACTATCCCAATAAAAGCCACCATCTCTTTTTACAATTTTAAGCTCTTTTGACTTATATTCTCCATTTTCACGTAAAGTTAAAATACCACGCTTGCCGTCTTTATCTTCAACCATTGTAGGTACACCCAATGTTTCAACAGGCAAGGGATAGGTTATTTGGTGCTGGACAATAAATTCACGACGTTCTTTTGCGGTTCTGGGGATGGGCAAAACAAACACAACCAGAAGAAACTACAAAATTATTACTCTAAAAAATTTCTTTCTTCTACCCAAAACACCACTACTCCACCGTGACAGATTTGGCTAGGTTACGGGGTTGATCAACATCAGTGCCCTTAATTACGGCAACATGGTATGATAATAACTGCACAGGGATAGAATATAATATCGGCGCAACAAACGGATGCACTTCACCCATCGCAACACTCCAAGTTGACTGATCACTTAATGCCTGCGCACCTTTTTCATCAGAAATAAGAAACACCTTACCCCCACGCGCCACCGTTTCTTGAATATTAGAAACATTTTTTTCAAACATCGGATCGTTACCCGGAGCAACCACAACGACAGGAACACTATCATCAATCAATGCTATCGGTCCGTGTTTCATTTCGCCAGATGCATAACCCTCCGCATGAATATATGATATTTCTTTAAGCTTTAATGCGCCCTCAAGCGCAATTGGGTATAGGCTTCCACGCCCCAAATAAAGGACATCACGTGCCTCTGACACATCCTTGGCAATCGCCAGAATCGCCTCATCATGTGATAAAATATCTGCCGCGATAGTTGGAATATGGCGTAGAGCCTCTGCCATTTCATGCTCTCGCGCATCATCGATAGAGCCCTTTGCCCTTGCCGCAGCCAACGCAATACATGCCAATGTAGTTAACTGCGTTGTAAACGCCTTAGTCGATGCAACACCTATCTCCGGGCCAGCCAGAGTATGCAAGGCAAAATCGGATTCCCTTTCGATTGTACTTTCGATTGCATTAACAATTGATACTATATGTTGACCTTGACGTTTACAGTAACGCAATGCCTCCAAAGTATCCAAAGTCTCGCCTGATTGGGAAATAAACAAAGATACACCGCCTTCAGGCATTGGTGCTTCGCGATATCTGAACTCACTCGCCACATCAATTTCACATGGAATACGTGCTATTTGCTCTAACCAATATTTTGCGACCATACACGCATAATACGCCGTACCACATGCGATAAGGGTAATACGGGGAGCTTTCACCATTACATCAAGGACATCATCCGGAATTGTAATTTTCCCGGTAGAAGCATTAACGTAAGAACTAAGCGTAGCACCAATAACCGCTGGCTGCTCATATATTTCTTTGAGCATATAATGCCTGTATTCGCCTTTTCCTGTCATTGCACCTGATTGCTCAGTAATACGGATATCACGGACTAGCTCATTATCATCCCTATCATAAATTCTAACATTGTCACGTGTTACGGTAACGCGATCCCCATCCTCTAAAAAACATATTTTCTTAGTCAATGGAGCAAGAGCATAAGAGTCAGAAGCAACAAACATCTCACCATCACCATAGCCAACTGCCAAGGGAGTTCCTTGACGACATCCAACAATAAAATCATGATGGCCCGCAAAAATCATAACCAATGCGAAAGCCCCTGTCAGACGATCCATCGTCGCATTTGCCGCCTCTACCGGAGTTTTTCCCTGATCAATGTAATAGCTTACCAAATGAACTATTACTTCGGTGTCGGTCTCTGTTTCAAATTTAGCACCATTACCTTGCAGCTCTTCTTTAAGTTCCGCGTAATTCTCAATTATACCGTTATGGACAACCGCCACCTTATCCGTCGCATGCGGGTGGGCATTACGCTCATTAGGCAAGCCATGTGTGGCCCAGCGTGTATGACCAATACCTACAGTTCCCTTAACTGGGTTGTCTTCCACTTTACCAGCAAGGTTAACCAATTTACCTTCTGCACGGCGGCGATCAATATGACCATTGGACAAGCTTGCTATACCCGCGGAATCATATCCACGATATTCCAAACGCTTTAACCCCTCTAACAAAAGAGGCGCAACATCTTGCTCTCCTATAATACCGACAATACCGCACATATATGTTCTCTCTCACACTCACTAAACGTATCTCTAGATTAATGAAAATTATCCAGAGTTCAAATCACGAAATTTTACTAATTGTTTCAATATGGAAGTCAGCTACGAAGCATTATTTTTCTTATTAACGACATCCTCTTTACGCTTACGGTATAGAGCAGCCCAACCTGATCGCACTTGTGCCTTACTACGCTCAACAGATAATGCGTCCGCAGGAACATCAGTTGTAATAGTTGATCCAGCCGCAATAAATGCACCATCATCCAAAGTAAGAGGAGCAACAAGATTCACATTACTGCCAACCATAACACCTGATCCGATTACAGTTTGGTGCTTGTCAAAACCATCATAATTAACGGTAATAGCACCACAACTGAAGTTAACATCCTCACCCATTGTGCAATCACCAACATATCCAAGATGTGAAATTTTACTACGCTTACCAATTGTGGATTTTTTGATTTCTACAAAATTACCAATTCTAACCTCTTCACCAATGTCTGAACCCGGACGTAAACGCGCAAACGGGCCAACGATGGCATCATCACCTATCTTGGTCTCTTCAAAGTGACAGAATGCTTTAATATGAACATTCTCACCCACTTCCACGCCCGGTCCAAAATACACATTAGGCTCTATCACCGTTCCAGACGCAATTTTTGTGTCATGATGCAGATATACACTTGCCGGATCTTGCATTACCACACCCGACATTATCAATTCTTCACGCATTTTTTTCTGCGCTGTTTGCTCAAGCTTACTGAGGTCAACGCGGTTATTACACCCCACAACTTCCGCAGCATTTCCCGATACACATATTCGTGTTTTTATATTGTCACGTGCTGCTATTTCAGGAATGTCAGTTATATAATATTCCCCTTGCGCATTATCATTCCCTAATTCATCAAGCCATTTAGATGTCTTGGCCGCATCCAAACAAAAAGCACCAGTATTTACAATGTTAACCAGCCTTTCTTCTGCTGTTGCATCTTTTTCTTCACGGATAGCCTTTAGACAACCATCATCAGCCAATAACAAGCGACCATATCCTGATGGATTATCAAGTTTAACCCCAAGAACAGAAACACCCGTAACATCATCATTATTACGTGATGCGATTAACCCTTTCATCGTCTCAACAGAAATTAACGGAGTATCACCAAGCAACACCAAGATATCCCCATCAAAACCCTCCAGAACACTCATACCTGACTGCAAGGCGCTACCTGTTCCATTTTGAACCTCTTGCACAACACTCTCGTGTGGCTGCACCGCATCAACCAAATCCTGCATACCTTTACCAACGACAACGACAACGCGATCAGGCGACAGCTCCTCAACCGAGGAAATAAGCCAATTAATCATCGGCAAACCTAATAGATTATGCATTACTTTAGGAATTTTAGAATTCATCCGTGTCCCCTTGCCGGCGGCAAGAATAACAACAGCAAGAGGTTTAGTACTGGTCATATATGTTCTCTACTTCAAATTTTTACGCGCAATGTTTACCAATCAAACGGGAAATATGCAAATCTAGTCTTTAGCCTTTAAAACAGTCTCACCACTTTCATATCGTGTCATATGCATGAACAGTGTCCCGTAAGCCGTCTTAACCTTAACCCGAACAGGTACAGCAACTGCGTTTTTCGTCACCTGAGCTAACCAAACAGTAGGCATCATGCCGCGCTCTCTGCCTTGTTCTTGGATAGATAACCAGCCACGTGGTTTTTTATGCCAAGCTCCTGCTACGGGCTTTACCTCTGCCGTACATTCGACAGCATAACCGCTATAGGCATTGTATCTTGTCTTCTCTAATTTAACGAAACGTGAGTGTTTAAAGATAAGGGTATAGCGACGCTTACCATCGAACACATCCCATTCACCTTCACATTTACCACCGTCAGCAACCTTCTCCAATACTACTATTGTCGCACTAAGCGCATCCGTAGTTCCCTCGGTCAGAGCTTTATCAGGTATTTTAGTCTTAGGCTTTTTATGCTTATACAAGGTGACGATGTCCTTAAAGCCACCATTTTTTGTGTAATTATATGTCTTTACTTCTCGCTCATCACGCCACATAGCGATAGATTCATGTAATTGTGGTACACGCTTACCACCACGCAAAGCCCAGCCTTTGGATTCAAAGGTCCCCTCCCATGGTGCAAGAGTCCCCAAAAGACCACGGGTTTTAGCTCTAAAGAACATTTGATAACGTCCTTTTTCGCGATAGTCCAACTTCATATTGGCTTCAACCGCGTGAATACCGCCCGCATAAACATCATATTTCATTACTTGATAATCAAAATCACGATTACCCGCAGAAGGCTCTATTAATGATACAGAACTACCATCACCAACACTTACATCATTTGCAAATGTCGGCGCACTTGGAAAAAACATTACAAGACAAGCACTAGTTATAAAGGCCAAGCGTTTCATACAAATCCCCCCCCATACCTTCTTTAAATTTTTTGACACCTTTGGCACATTCTTCGTTGACGCCTCCCAAGTCAAAGTCATTGATATTCCTTTCTTTTAACTGCTCCAACGCAGTCCACAATAATAAATGATGCGCACATTTTTTACGTCCCATTTCTGATGTATACCCTATTTGGTATGTTGCACTTGAACCATGACCAAAGATTAATATAGCTGCTATTGGCTCTCCCTCCAACAGTGCAGCACCAACCAACATGTTTTTCCCACGAGAGAATTGATAAGCCAAGGCCGCTATAGACTTTGGCGAAGGACCATCATATTTACGCAAAGCTTTATCAGCGCTATAATGGTTAATTAACCACGCAAAATTATCTCCCTTATCACTCCAAACGACGTCTAAACCCTGTTTTTCTGATTTTTTCAGAATATTTCGCCATTTTGAGTTCAAATTTTTGCGCAAAACGCCTAAATCATCAGATAAATTGAGCCATATAGTCTTATAACTACTGTTTTTTGTGCATTTATAACCATATTTTTGCAAAAGCCCTTTCATTTCACTATTATTTTCCATCTCAGGCAAAAAGCGTATACGCCTTCCTAATCGCTTTGGAAATTCACGCGAAAAAACAGATAAAAATAATTCAAAATCAGCAATACTACCGTACCCACCAAACCATAAAGGGCCGCGATCTAACAAAACCCCATGCACTGCATTCTTTAAAATCCCTGCCTCAAGAACCTGAACAAGGCCAGCCTCATCACCGTTTATTTTAATAACACCCCGACGGATTTTTTGATGATTAAGATGCGCCATAGTATTACCGTAATCATAGGATTGCAGTAAATTAGCCCTGCGAACAGCATCAAAACGCGCATCCCACTCAATCGCAGACAGTGCATTCCACTCTATTTCGCATATTTCATGTTTTTTTACAGGGTTTTGCATCATCACGACTTGATTTTGAACTCTCTTCATGGTGAATTGCAATTAGTTTATTAATTTTACAAAGATAAAGATAGATATTATGGCCGAAAATTACGCAGATCTACAAGCAACAATAGAAACATCATGGGATAACAAAGATTCTATTAGCACCGCAACACAAGGTGAGCAACGTGAAGCAGTTAACGAGGCCTTATCTTTACTAGATAGCGGAACATTGCGCGTTGCAAGCCCGTCCGATAATGGTTGGGTTGTTCACCAATGGCTTAAAAAAGCGGTCCTTTTATCCTTTAGATTAAACGATAACAAGATTATTTCCGGTGGACCTGGAAACGCAAACTGGTACGACAAAGTAGACAGTAAATTTAATGGATGGGATGAAAATAAGTTTAAAGAAGCAGCATTCCGCGCAGTTCCTGACTCCATTGTAAGACATTCTGCTTATGTTGCTCCAAATGCTGTATTAATGCCATGCTTCCTAAATATAGGTGCGTATGTTGGCGAAGGCACAATGATTGACACATGGTCAACAGTAGGATCATGCGCACAAATCGGTGCAAACTGTCACATATCAGGTGGTGTTGGCATTGGTGGAGTATTAGAACCCCTACAAGCAGAACCGGTAATCATCGAAGATAACGTATTTGTTGGCGCACGATCAGAGGTCGCGGAAGGTGTTATCGTTGAAAAAGGATCCGTTATATCTATGGGTGTATTCCTTGGCGCATCAACAAAGATTATTGACCGTGAAACAGGTGAAATTTTCCAAGGACGCGTTCCATCATATTCTGTTGTTATACCTGGTACGCTGCCATCTGAAAAAACCATGGCAAATGGCAAGCCTGCACCAAGTCTTGCTTGCGCAGTAATTGTAAAACGTGTTGACGAAAGAACACGCAGCAAAACTGGCGTGAACGATCTTTTAAGAGATTAGCACTCGTATAAAACAGTAGAATCAACCATTTACCGTTTTTTTTGCTTTTATCGCTGCAATACACTATAACATCATCATAAATATATGATGATATATGCGGTGTATAAAGATAATGGCCCGACCAAATTTACCAGAAGCATTTGACAAGAATAAGTCCCCAAATTATTTCAAGGGGGCTAAATCTTTTGGTGAATATCTTCACAGCACAGGCCTGTATGAAAACGAAAATGATCTGGCCGATAACTTCGATAGTCTTATAGATGAGACACGAGAGTGGCTTGGCAACAAAGGGTATAAACAAGCAGAAATCTTAATGGATTTAATGCTTGATTGTAACGTTGGCAAAACTCGCCAAGACGGCAAAACACCAAGCGCACTACATGAAATGACACAAGCGATATGGCTAATCAGTTGCATAGAAGATGATTTACATGTTGATGACCCACAAAATGTATTAAGTGTTATTTTTTCACATGATTTAGGTGAAGATTTCAATATCAAGCCTAACGAACTGGAACAACACTTAGTCGATAATGGAATACAGCGCAGCGAAAAAACGGAAGCCTTAAAAAAATCCTTCGATGCTATTTCCAAACGTTACGGAAAAAATGGCGAAGAAAGACATGAGAATGAATATGACTATTCCTGCGCAGTCAGAAGTGATCGCGATGCATCAATCGCAAAAATGTTCGATCGCGCGCACAATATAATGACCCTTATTGGGGTAAAAGATAAGTCCAAAATGGCTGATTACACCGCCAAGACACTACAGCTACAACATGATAACGTGAAAGAGGCAAGTAACAACTTCCCATCACAAGAACCTATGTACAAAACGTTGCAACAGTTAATAAGACAAGAAATACAAACATGTTACTACTACATGGTTGATACTGGTAAGAAAATCACAGACAATGATAATCTTGAAAGTCATATGCCCGACCAAGGGTTTAAGAATATGCCACTTGGCATTCACCCACTCATCGTTTCAGCAGAGCGCGTGCGACACACATATCCTAATACACACTTAGAAGATAACAACAAAATGTCACCGGAAGAAAAAAAACATTCTATTAATGACAATCACGATCTTTCGCAATAAACTCTGCCCTTATGGATGTTATCGAACTTACACAAAAACTTATTTCTTGCCCGTCTGTTACACCGAAAGATGAAGGCGCACTGGTTTACCTTGCGGAACAGCTAGAGACTCTAGGCTTTACTTGCCATCACTTGGATTTTGGTGAGGGTGATGATCATGTACCAAACCTGTTCGCAAGACTTGGAACTGAATCGCCGCATATATGCTATGCCGGGCATACTGATGTTGTACCAACAGGGCCTGAAAACGAATGGACATATGGGCCATTTAACCCACATATCGAAGATGGTATTTTGTACGGCCGTGGCGCAAGCGATATGAAGGGATCAGTTGCTGCATTTACCGCCGCGGTATCTCAATTCCTTTCTGAAAACAAACCAACAGGGTCAATAAGCCTGCTTATAACTGGTGATGAGGAAGGCCCTGCGATTAACGGCACAATCAAAGTTCTGGAATGGATGAAAGAAAACAACCATATACCTGACGTTGCCTTGGTGGGCGAGCCAACTAACCCCGAGCATCTGGGACAAGAAATTAAAATTGGACGCAGAGGATCTCTAACAGGACAACTTAGCGTATCAGGAAAACAAGGACACGTTGCATACCAACATTTGGCAGACAACCCATTACCTAAATTGGTGAAAATATTAGACGCACTATCTAACACTGTGCTGGACGAAGGGTCAGAGTTCTTTCCACCTACTAATTTGGAAATCACAACCATCGACGTTGGCAACACCGCAGATAACGTGATCGCAAACAGTGGAAGTGCCAAATTTAACATTCGCTTCAACGACCATTGGAGCAGCGAAACACTGTCAAAAGAACTGTACAAAATCATTGATTCATGTGGTTTTGAATATGATCTAAATCTTACCTGCGGTGCGGAGAGCTTCCTAACCAAACCCGGTGATTGGTCTGACACAGTAAAGCAAGCAGTAAACATCGTAACAGGAAAAACACCGGAATTCACCACAAATGGCGGAACATCAGATGCCAGATTCGTTGTGCAATACTGCCCTGTTGTAGAATTTGGTGGTATTAACGCAACAATACACCAGATAAACGAAAACGCATCAGTTCAGGACTTAAAAGATTTGGCTAAGATTTTCGAAAAAATGCTCGATCTTTATTTTAAAGAATAATCAACGCGCATTAAGTACAAACCGTCAGCAGGGGCGGTCGGCCCTCCCTTTGTTCGATCTTTCGCTTCGAGAGCATCCTTAACATCTTCAGGTGACCATTTACCAAGGCCAACCAATGATAAAGTACCCACCATATTACGGACTTGATGATGTAAGAAAGACTTACCTTCTGTTTCAAAAGTAATTTCCTGCCCACCAAAACCATCATAATCACGCGCCCCAATATCCAAACGATCTAAGGTTTTCATCGGCGATCTGGCCTGACATTCTGAATCACGAAATGTCGTAAAATCGTGATAGCCTAATAAATATTTTGCACCTTCACGCATTGCCTCTACATCCAGACTTCTTCCCTCATGCCAGACGAGACCACGATCAAGCGCAAGGAAAGCAGGCCTGTTAACCATGCGATAACAATAAAGCTTGTTTAATGCATGATGGCGCGCATGAAACTCATCATCTACAATTTCAACATTTACAATACTGATTGGCTGTGGTCGCAAATGCGCATTAATCGCCTTAGTAATGGAATACTCATCCATTGGCTTTGAGAATTCATCAAGATCAACATGCGCAACTTGCCCACGTGCATGCACACCCGCATCGGTGCGCCCTGAGGCCTGAACCATAACTTTTTGACCGGAAAACCCCTCAATAGCGTCTTCAATCGCCTGCTGAACAGATGGAACGTGAATTTGCCTTTGCCATCCCGAATAGTCACGCCCCATATATTCTATGACTAGCTTATATCTGGTCATGAAAAAATCTGCTCTGAATCAATATAGCCACCATTTAAAGCCGAAGCAAAATCCATGGATTTCTTACCCTCTGGCTGGATTTCAGAAACTCTCAACACAGTTTTATTACCGCAAAGTATCAAGCCATCCTTACTTAGAACCGCACCGGGGTTTAAGCCCTCATCACATAATGCACCCGCATAATTTGGGTAGTCAACATCTGCCAAATCCGCAGAAATGATTTTAAAGCGCTTACCCTGAATTTCCGCCCACACACCAGGCCAAGGGTTCAACGCCCTGATTTGGCGGTCTATTTGTAATGCACTTTGTGACCAATCCACTATTCCATCAGATTTTTTCAATAAATGGGCATAAGTAGCAAGATCGTCACCCTGCTTTTCCGCGTTCAAAGAACCTTCATAAACAAGACGATCCAAAACCTCTATAACTAAATCCGCGCCCATTTCCGCCAATGCATCATGCAATATAGTAGACGTCATATCAGAACCAAGGGTTATTTCAGACTTGGCAATCATATCACCTGTATCAAGACCCTTATCCATTTGCATTATCGTAATACCAGATAACTCATCCCCAGCCCAAATTGCACGTTGTATCGGGGAAGCACCACGCCAACGAGGCAAAAGTGATCCATGAATGTTTAAGCATCCATGCTTTGGCGCGTTCAAAACCTCAACCGGCAACAAAAGACCATAGGCCGCAACAATTGCCACATCAACATTATGACTTACGAACTGCTGTTGCGCATCCGCGCACTTTAAAGACTTTGGGGTAAAAACAGGTATATCATTTATATCCGCCAATTCATGTACAGGAGATTTTTTAACCTTATGACCACGCCCCTTTGGCCTTGGTGGTTGAGAATACACACAGACCACTTCATGGTTACTCTCACATAATGCACGCAGAGCATTTGCCGCAAAATCAGGAGTCCCCATAAATGCTATACGAAGATTTTCGCCCATGCACGTTACCCCTTATAGTAAATTTTGTTTTTTAAGCTTATTAACTTTTTTCAAAATCATATTACGTTTCAGGCTGGATAAATAATCAATAAATAAAACACCATTCAAATGATCAATTTCGTGCTGCACACAGTGAGACAATAGACCTTCTGCCTCTAGCTCCGATTCCTTACCGTGATAATCAAGATATTTAACACGAACGATTGCCGGACGCTCAACTTCCGCATATTGACGTGGTATTGACAAGCAACCTTCTTCACGAACGCTCATCTCTTCAGACTCATAAATAATTTCCGGATTAGCCATACAAATTGGATTTGGTTCCTCATCATCTTCACGTGAAGATAAATCCATAACAAGAACACGGTTAAGCATATTAACCTGATTTGCCGCCAATCCAATTCCAGGCGCATCATACATGGCCTGAAGCATATTATCCATTTGCATACGAATAGAATCGTTAACCCCATCAACACTCTGAGATGTGGTTTTTAACGCGGCATGTGGAACTGTAATAATTTTATAAGCTGTCATAGATAGAGTGATAATTGTTTTTCATTAATATATCAAGCCCGCTTTTTCTCTATAGATTTTTCGGTAACATCAACACCACCCAGCAATGTATCATCCGTTTCCAACAACTCTGGTGGTAAAGATTTTGAAGTTTTCGCACCCAGAGCTTTTAATTTCTCAGTACGACCTAAAATAGCACCACGTCCCTCGGACAATTTATTCATAGCCGCATCATAAGTGTTGTTCATTGTTCCAATTTGCGTGCCTAATTTACTCATATCCTCAACAAATCCGCACACCTTTTCATATAGCTGCCCGCCCTGCTTCGCAATTTCTTGGGCATTTTTATTCTGTAACTCTAAACGCCAGACCGATGCCACAGTACGCAATGTCGCAAACAATGTTGTTGGGCATACAAGTATAACCTTCTTACCCCATGCATAATTTTGTAGCTCTCTATCTTCTTGGATTGCAAGCACATACGCGGCCTCAATAGGAATGAACATCAATACGAAATCAGGTGTTCCCAGTTTATCTGTATCTTGGTATCGGCGTTGCTCCAAATCAACAATATGCTTTTTTACAGATGCCAGAAATTGTTTTAAGTGAAGAGATCTATTCTCGTCATTTTCTTCTGAGAAGAAGCGCTCATAATGTGTAAGGGATACTTTTGAATCGATAATTACATGCTTGTTCTCTGGTAAATTCACTATCACATCAGGTTTTTGCAATGCTCCGTCCATGTCGCGTAAATTCATACCACCGCCTTGAACCGAGTAGTCGTCATCCTTACGAAGACCTGAGTCCTCTAATATCTTTTCCAGTACGACCTCACCCCAATCACCTTGCGCCTTACTGTCTCCCTTCAAAGCATTGGCAAGCCCTTCTGCCTGCAATGTTATTCGCTCATTAGATTGTACAATATTCTTGATCTGCTCTTTCAGTGAGAATTGCTCCTTAGCTTGAGAACCAAAAGAATCGTTAACTTTTTTCTCAAACTCTCCTATTTTTTCCTTTAAGGGGTTGAGCAACTCATTCAAACTTTCCTGAGATTGAGTCTTAAATTTTTGATTTTTTTCATCAAAAATCTTGTGTGACAGATTTTCAAATCTTTCTATAGATGCTTCTTCCATCTTGCTAAAGTCTTTTTTGCTTTGCTCAATCTGACGAAGATATGATTCATTTTCTGCATCTTGGCGTGCGATTTTCTCTCGTAAATTTTGAGTGTCAGAGATTAAATCTTTATTTTCCTGACCTAAATTATCCGCCATCTCCTTATACTGCTGCATACGGCTTTGCGCAGTTACAAGGTCTGATAAAATCTTTTGACGTGCAAACAGGAATGTTACAGCGCCCAAAAGAAATCCTGATCCGATATAAATAATTACGTCTAACGCCATAGTATAAAAACCTTGAATTAAAGGGGTGATGATTCTGTTTTTTATTTTAACTCAGCAGCAAACAAAATAGAAACAAAAAGAGAACGAAAGCCGGTTTAATATTACAAAGATTATAAATCCTAGCTGTAGCTATTTATAATCGCGCGCAGTTCAGGGATTCCATCGCCCTTAACACTACTGGTATATGTAATGTCAGGATATGCTGCTGCATGCCCCTTTAGAGTAAGAAGAACTTTATCAACCGTCTTTTCTAAGTCTTGCGCTTTAACTTTATCAACCTTGGTTAAAACGATACGATAAGACACCGCAGAACTATCCAACATCTCCATAAGCTCAATATCTGTGGGCTTCAAGCCATGCCTAGAGTCCACAAGAATAAATACGCACCGTAGCGTTGGTCGCCCCCTAAGGTATGCGAATATCAAATTTGTCCAAGCTTTTATCTTTTCCTTAGACACCTTCGCATATCCATATCCCGGCATATCTACCATATATATACGATCACCAAGATTAAAGTAGTTCAGCTCTTGCGTTCTTCCAGGTGTATTTGACGTTCTCGCCAAAGTGTTTCGTCCAGTTAACGCATTAACCAAAGATGACTTACCAACATTAGACCTTCCCGCAAAGGCTATCTCAGGCAATGCAGCATCAGGTAACTGCGCCAAACCGACAACCCCAAGCATAAAGTCACACGGGCCTGCAAATATCTTGCGTGCAGTTTCTATTTGGCCTTGAGAGAACTCCTCGTTCAACATATCGATCTACTTCTTTTTCTTTTTCTTCGGCTTTGGCGGCTTAATATTAGGAATAGCAGAAGATTGCGTTTCTTCATCCCCAAATAAGGCCTTCTCTGCCTCATTCTCTGCCATTTCCACCAATGGGTGGACGTCTGGGCCTTCCTCAACCTTCTTTTCCGCATCTTCTTTAAACTTATCCTTGTTAAAGAAGTAAATTGGAACATTCATAGAGCGCATAATTGCCATTTGCTGCAACACACCCAAAAATGCACTGAAGGTCCAGTAGATAACCAATCCTGATGCAAAGCTAGCCATAATATAAGTGATAAAAAACGGGAAGAACATCATCATATCACGCTGCAACTTATCTTGCGGCGGTGGATTCAACGATTTCTGCATCAAGGTTGCCAACAACATTAAGCAAGGCCAAATACCAATCATTAAGAACGATGGAACACCCCACGGCATCAAGCCAAACAAATTAAAGATAGTTGTAGGATCAGGCGCAGACAAATCCTGAATCCAACCAAAGAAAGGCGCATGACGAATTTCAATAGTAGAAATCAGAACTTTATAGAATGCAAAGAAAATTGGAATTTGAACCAACATTGGCAAACAACCCGACATAGGGTTAACGCCTTCTTTTTGGTACAGCTCTACGATTTCCGATTGTAGCTTTTCTTTATCATCGCCATATTTATCACGAAGCGCTGTTATTTGTGGTGTAACCACCTTCATCTTTGCAAATGAGCGATAAGATACACGTGTCAAAGGGAACACAGCAGTTCTCAAAATAACGGTAAGCAATATAATAGCCACACCCATATTACCAACCAACAACCCTATATAATGCAGTGCAAGGAAGAAAGGATATGTAAAGAACCACAACCAACCAAAATCAACAGCCAGATCTAAATTATCAATACCTAGTTCAGCCTGATATTCTTTAAGTGTCAAAACTTTTTTAACACCGGCATACATATGATAGGATGACTCAATCTCTCCACCACTTTTTAAAACATGCGCAGAACCGGTAAAATCAGTTTGATATCTGTTACGTGTTTTAGTTACAGGATCAGGTGTGTATTTAAATCTATACTTAGACATCTGGTCTTGCGTTGGCATTAACGCCGTTAACCAATATTTATCTGATATACCAATCCAACCGCGCTGCGCCTCTATTCTTTTGTCAGGATCACTAACCATTGCGGCGTAGTACATTTTCTCTAATGCACCACCGACAAATCCCATAGGGCCTTCATGAGAAATCCAAGTGCGAAAATAATCTTTCGGAATATCTGTTTGTGAAATCAAAGCATAAGGATACAGGGTAAAATCACTATCTGATTTATTGTAAACTTTTTGCTTAATTGTAAATAGATACTCTTCATCAAGAGAAATTATGCGTTCAAAACGCAACCCCTGACCATTATTCCAAAACAACGTTACAGGTGATCCGGGTGTTAGAATCTTATTACCTTCTATACTCCAAAGAGTATTAGAATTTGGCAAAGAGACCCCTTTATCACCAGTAACCCAACCATTATCCATATAACGTGATGCTTCGGTTTGGCGAGGCGTGAACAATGTAACGCGCTCTTTTTTCTCAAGTGTTTTGTAATAAGCATTTAAAGTAAGGTCATCAATCTTACCACCCAACAACGATATACTGCCGAAGACCTCTCCGTTATCAAAAGAAACGCGTGGTGATTTAGCGATTGCCTCTTCACGTGAAATTATTTTTAACGGCTCTAACAACTGAGGGTCTTTCAGAACTAATTCAGCCTGTGCCTCTTTTGCCGCTTTCAAAGCTTTAGCTTGCGGACCAAGAATATAAGTTTCATACAACAACCATATTACAAGAGACAGAACCCCAAATATTATTAGGTTTCTCATATCTTCCGGATGCATTCCATCCTTGTTATTCTGATTCATCGCTAGTGCCTTTTACTATTACTTTTATATTTTCTACTTCTGTGCAGTCCACTTCTTCTGCATGAGTGCTGCGTTTATACCCCAAGATTTCATTCCACGCAAACCGTTCTGGGACAGGATCGTGGAAATTCTTTTTACTCCATGGATGACAGGACAAAATCCTTAAGAAAATTAAAACCCCACCTCTGCAAACCCCATGTTTTTCAAGAGCTTGGTGCGCATAACAAGAACAGGTAGGATGAAACCGACAATTACGCCCCAAAAGCGGAGAAACAATAAAAGAATATGTTTTAATAAAACATTGAAGCAGCTTTACCATTTATTTAGCCTGATTTTTTGCAAAACCACTTTTACGCAAAGACCATTTCAAGTCTTTAATCAGATCATCATAGGATCTGCTTGCCGTCACTTTACGCCCCACCAATATATAATCGTGACTATCAAGCGCATAACCAGATAAAACATCAGATGCTACACTGCGCAATCTACGCTTAATACGGTTACGTTTTACTGCAGATTTATCAATTTTCTTGGTAACCGTGTATCCGGTCCTGATATAGCCAAGATCATTTTTACGAACTTGAAGTATAAGGCCATGAGAGACCCACTTTTTACCTTTGCCTTGAACAGACAAAAAGTCAGAACGAGCCGTCAGCATTTCAATCGCTGCCAGCTCCTCTTTACGTGTATGCATAATTTTACTAAGCGCTTAGACGCTTACGTCCTTTTGAACGACGACGTGCAAGTATTGCACGACCGCTTCTGTCAGCCATACGAGAACGAAAACCATGGCGGCGAGCGCGAACAAGACGACTAGGTTGAAATGTGCGTTTCTGGTGCATTGTTATTACCTTTTTAAATCAGTGTGCTCAAATAACAGAGCCACAATAAATCATATTATTCATTTAAGAATTTGCGTTTATAACCACTTATCCACGACATGTCAAACTAAAGAGATGCATTTATTGCAAAAACTTATATATAGCGCTGCGCACGACGGTGATAGAAAACAAAAAGGGCCACAAAACTGAGACCCTTTTAAAAAATACAAACTACATAATTATGCAATCGGTTTATCAACTTTGGACGTTAAGTCACCTGCGATAGGTTCATCGTTTAACATCTCAATCATACCACTAGGTTGAACCGAAAAATTCGCGATAAACAAAGCATTGGAATAGAACACAACAGCATCACACAAAAAGTAACCCTGATCGTTCATGCCCTCATAGCTTGCCGGACGAATAGTTCCCTCAATAACAGATTGAGTTGTCGCATCCATATCTTGGGGTAAGTTCGCATCTGACATATCCTCAGAAACATAAAACGGCCCCTCATCACCACGAACGAAAAAGCAGAAAAACCTAAGATAATCCAAAACATTATCTTCGTTAATCTTAATAGGCGCTTTACTATTAACCTCATGGATAGGTGGAGAAGTTCCATTAAGTCGGAAAAGGTTACCCTGATCCGTCAAATAATAAATGGTCATCTTCTTATTCACCCAATTAGGGTCTTGCACACGTATTAATGCAACACTGTCATAAAAAGGTAACGTACGCCAAGCAACCTGCGTACTGTTTGGCGATGTTCTATACTTACCATCTATTGGATTTATCTGATCCAAAAATCCGGCGAGCTCATCACCTTCAACAGCATTCCAATTATCATCATTATACATATTTATTAACCTTAAACTCTATTGATACGTGTCAAACCGCTCTATTTTGACAGAAAATTGAGCTAGCGCAACCCCTTAAAAACAATTCAAGACATATCCATTGTGCAAATAACAAAAATGAACAACGAACATAACTACGCTCCATATTTATATAAAAAACTTTAATGAAGCATTAAAAATATAATTTACCAGAAGCATAAAAACAACCAAAACTCCAACTTTTATAAATAAATATTTAATTTTCAACCTTAAAGCCCCCTAAAACACTTGTAAATTTACTGGAAAAGGATATCATCCCCAACGTGATTTTATGGTGATTGGTATATTTACTCGCAACCATAAATACGAAAAGAATAAATAGAACATTATATTTCAAGGTGTTATCAAAACATGTTTAGCATTAAAAAAACCACCACATTAAAGACAATCATAGCGAGCGGCAGCGCGGCAGCCATATTAATTATGGCAACCAACCCAGCCACCGCCCAAGTTGGAAACGCAACACAAATTGCAGACCCGTCACGAGCAGGTAATGAGCTGCTAGACCTAGGAGACTTGCCGAAACTATCAGAAAATGTAGTAGTCAAAAAATCTTCTCTACAGGGTGCACCGGAAAACTCAGAGAACATAATATTTCACTTGGAAAGCCTAAACATAGAAGGCGTAAGCGCATATAGTGCACAAGATATAGATTACATATATAGAGACAAGCTTGGCGCAGAAGTCTCTCTGGCTGATATCTACGGAATCGCCAACACACTAACCAATAAATATCGCAATGAAGGCTATATATTAACACAAGTAGTAATACCCCCACAGACCATTGAAGGCGGGGTTGTTAAACTACGTGTCGTAGAAGGATACATAGACCAAATAACAATCGAAGGAGAACCGCGTGAAACTGCCATAAAGCAGATAAGAAAATATGCGGAAAACCTAAAAGAAGGAAATATACTGAACGCCAAAACAATGGAAAGGTACCTCCTCCTTATCAATGATTTACCGGGAGTTACAGCAAGAAGCATTTTAAGCCCGTCTAAAACCCAACCGGGTGCATCTGATCTAAAAATCATAATAGATCGTGAAAATTATGAAGCTCAAATTGGATTCAACAACCACGGCAGCAGGTTTTTAGGGCCTTACCAAGCATCCTTTAGCGGATCTGCAAATTCAAGATTTGGATATAACGAGCGTATATCAGGACGCTTTGTAAATAGCGGAGATAAAAACCGTATTAACGAGCTTATGTTCGGGTCTATAGTATATGAGCAACCAATATCAAGCTTAGGAACTACACTCAGATTACTAGGCAGCATCACAGCAACAGAACCAGGTGATAGTCTGGATGAATTTGATGTTCATGGTAACTCCAAATTACTGGGTGCAACAGTTACACATCCATTTATAAGATCAAGAACCATGAATCTTTATGGTAGAGCTTCTTTTGATTACCGTAACGTTAAAAGCAGAAACAATCTGGAACCATCCAGAGAAGATAGAATCAGAAGCCTTCGTGTTGGAACAACATTCCAATTCATGGATACGCTATTTGGTGTTGGTGTTAATGCAATAGACCTAGAAGTTTCTCGTGGCCTTAGAGCGTTCGGCGCAACCAGCAAAGGCGATGCAAACACTACTCGCGCACAAGGAAATCCTGAATACACAAAAGCAGAGATCCAATTGCAAAGGCTGCAGCGCATTAGCCCAAAGATGAACTTGTTACTAGCAGGTAGCGGACAATGGTCGGCCACTCCACTATTGAGCTCTGAGGAATTCGGTGTAGGCGGATTTAACACTGGCCGAGGGTATGACTCATCAGAAATAGTAGGAGATGACGGCATATCAGGTAAAATTGAATTACAATGGAATGAACCACGCAAAATAAAATACTTGCATGACTATCAACTTTTCAGCTTTTTCGATGCCGGAAGAGTTTGGGATCAAGATGCAACAACATCAGATAACAAAAGAGAGTCATTAGCATCAGTAGGACTAGGAATTCGCGCTGATATTACAGAAAAAACAGAAGCAGGACTGGGTGTAGCATTCCCATTAACACATCGTGTAGACGCAACGAATGACCGTGACCCAAGATTTTACTTCAGCGTATCGCACAAATTCTAAACTGGTATATTAATTAATATAGTAGAGGCATAAAGCAGGGAAAGCATCTCCCTGCTTTTTCTTTGGCGAAGAATACTTTTGTGAATATTTTCCTGTAGCGTTGTTATAGAAAATAAAAATATACTAACCGATTAATATTGCAGAAATTATAACGGTGAGAATAATTGAAAAAACCTGATTTTATCATAGGTGGATCAACGCGTAGTGGCATAACAGCACTTTCACAGGTGCTGGAGAACCACCCGCAAATTTACATACCAAAACGCAAGGAGCATCAATTTTTTCACAAGCAAAATCTACTAAACTCCGGACCTAGCAGCTGTAAGACTCAATTTGAAGATGCAACAAATATTGAATACAAAATTCAAATACCAGCGCACAGGGTACTGCACGGAGAACATGAGTACGACCCGACACGCGCGCACTCTGGATGCCCATATGCAAAAGTTATATTCACCCTTAGAAACCCAGTGGAGCGCGCATATGCACAATTTCAACACGCATTATCCGAGAACAAGGAAACTGTAAAAACATTCGAACACGCAATGGAATCAGAGCTATCTAGCCTAAGATCACCTGACACAACTGGTCGATGCTGGATCTATAAGAACCAGTATCAAACCCACCTTGAGCATTGGTTTGCATCATACCCAAGGGAAAAAATACTAATATTAATATATGAGGAATGGACAAATATTACACAAAAAGGCCTACGCCCAATAGAAACGTTTTTAGGCTTAAAGGAAGATTCTCTAACACTGGATAATGTTGATGATATCTACTACAAAAATAAATTTTTAAGCACTAACGTGGCAAAAACAAAGAAACTTCCAAAAATGTCAGAAGAGACAAGAGAGCAGTTAGAAGAGATATTATCTATAGATAAAACATATATATCAAACCTACTGGATCGCAAGATAACGGCGTGGGAATCTTAGAAAATACAAAAACTTCTGGCAGTTTTTGCTGAAAAAGATAATAATAGAGCAGCAAACCCTAGGTATTTATCATGAATATATTCTATTTCTCGGGTATAAGACTCCCGTCGCAAAATGCACAATCAATCCACGCCATGAAAATGGCGCAAGCTTTCAGCAAAATCGGGCACGATGTTACCCTGTTTGCCGGAGGGATGAACAATGCTGCCTCAGATGATATATTTAATATTTATGATACAGAGGCAATATTCAAACTATACCTATCCGCACATCTAAGTATGCCTATAGTTTCCAGCGCAAAAAGATTATTAGCATTCGCTGGAAAAGTCGCACGTCTGGATAAACCTGACATGGTATATGGTCACAATATCCTTGAACTGTCGCTGTTATCGCCAAGAAATACACCAATTATATTCGAAGCATGTAGCCTTCCTGTATTGCCATCACACCATTGGGCTTTTACAAAGCTATTAAAACAAAACAGATTGCAATCTATCATTGTTGTATCAGATGTTCTTAAACAGGCATTTTTACAAAAATATAAAGAGATAGAGCCTGAAGACATTTTTGTTGCCCATGACGGCGCAGACCTTATCAGGCACATAAATTCAAGCGATAGTGAAACAAATATTCTCAAAGGAAATAACAGCCTTCCTAATATTGGCTACACCGGATCTTTGGCACCGGGAAAAGGCATCGCCCTGATTTCAAGAATTGCAAAAATACGCCCTGACTATAATTTCCACATTGTTGGTGGTGGTAAGAAACAGGTTCAGAAACTAGAAACCAATAATAATTTGAAAAACTTGTTTTTTTATGGGTACCGTGACCATGCTGAAATACCGTCATATCTGGATGCATTTGACGTTACACTTGCCCCCTACCAGCACAGATCCCTAATCAGGACGGGAAACAATATGTCACGCTGGATTTCTCCTATGAAAATATTCGAATATATGGCGGCCAAAAAACCTATTATATGCTCTAACCTTCCGACTATTCACGAAATATTAGAGCATGAGCATAATGCCTATCTATTACCCGCCTCAGATGAACAAAAATGGGCAGAGACCATAGATATGTTACAAGACAGCCCTGACAAAGTTCATAAAATCACCACTAATGCTTATAATCATTTAAAAGATAAATACACTTGGGACAAGCGCGCCCAAGCAATAACTGAATTGTGCCTAAACAAAGAACAATCCACATACATATCAAAAGCATCGTAATCAGACCCTAAAAAGATCACAAAACCACAACTTATCCACAAGCCCCTTTCACTTGTGGATAGTTTAATGTATCATGCAGAAAACAGCCACATTACTAACCTCTGGCTTACTGGGTTTAACACAACTTATCACCATGCTATTCCAAAGGCTTAGCCATGATACAAAACATGCTACCCGCATGCTTAATTACGTTTTATACCGCGCTGTTAACCATTTTGGTTAACACAAGTTACGTATATGCAAGTGAAAAAGTTATAAACCAAACACCAAAACCACAAAATGTTGGTGGTTTTTTAATAAGAACAACACTTAATTTAGAGCAACAACTAACCACCAATTTACGTGCAACTGACAATAATGTGAAAAGCGACCTTAGCACCGCAATTACTCCATCAATAGCCATAAAAAAAGACATTAGGGATCATGAATTTACTATAAAAGCATCATCAACCATTGCCAAACACCTGCAAACACACAAAGAAGATACTACTGATGGTCAAATGTCTTTGTCTGCGCTATTAACGGCCAAAAGATCATTAAAAATCCCTATATCAGTTTCCTACGATAAATCACATGTAGAAAGGCACAAAGATACATCAGTCATAACACCAACAGAACCAATAAAAGTGCAAAGAAAATACATAGAAGGTGGATTCATCTTTGCGCCAAACCGCCTGCATATTGGCATCATAGGGCACTATTCCAACAACAGATTTTCTAATAACAAATCCGACATCAACACGCCGTTAATATACAAAGACAGCGACCACAACAATACAGGGATAAGTGGCAAAATAAGCTATAATACCAAAGGAACAATAAGCCCGTTCTTAGAGTTCAAAACTCACAAAGCAGAGTTCTTACGACATACTCATAATGGTACATCCTTTAATGGTGCAAAACGTGACCATAACTATTACTCTACACTTGCAGGCATCAATATTAAGTCAAATACAATATCCGGAGACATAGCAGCAGGTTACAATGCATTGGAATATAACAACGGGTCATTAGAAGATTTACACGCACTACATTTGGCCGCTAATTTAAGCTGGCAACCTACAGAAAACACCAATTTAGACCTTTCGATAATACGTAACATCGCAGAAGATAACATCATAAAAACCGCTTACACCGAAAACACAATAAATGCCGAATTGAAATATCAGGCATTACACGATTTATCGATAAACGCTGGCACGATGTTAAGCAATCGCGACTACACCTCTGGACGTGATGATACAATTTACGAAGGGCGAATAGGTGCAAATTACACCTTAAACACTGCGATGCAAGCACATGCCAAAATCACTTCACGCAAACGAGATAGCAACGCAGATGACGAAGATTACATGCAAAATACTCTTATGGTTGGGATAACAGGCAGTTTGTAAATACAAAGTCTTCTGTATTTTTAAATTATATTTTGTGTATTTTCTTGGTTGTCCCAATGCACTCACAATTGCTATGGTGGGTTATTGAATAATGATATACATATATGACCTGAAATAAATATGAGTACTTGCAACATGGATATGTCAAACAACAATGATAGCCACGATGACGGGCAAGAAGAGCATGGACTAACACTTAAAACCAGGCCTAAGACACAAAAACCATCGATGTATAAAGTTCTGCTTCTAAATGATGATTATACACCTATGGAATTTGTAGTTCACGTTCTGGAAAGCATATTTAAAAAGAGCAGACAAGAAGCAACTGACATTATGCTGCATGTCCATAGACGTGGCGTTGGTGTTTGCGGCGTATTCACATTTGAAGTTGCCGAAACAAAGGTTGCGCAAGTAATGGATTTTGCACATGCAAATGAACAGCCATTGCAATGTACAATGGAAAAAGAATAGCCCTTAACACTTTATCAAGCATAGTGCTGTATAAGAGGTTATGCTATTATCTTTAGCGCAGCACCTTTTCAGGAGCTCTATAGTACCAAAGAATTAATACAGGATCGTTGAATGCTATCACGTAATTTAGAACAGACTTTGCACCGCGCGCTTGCCGTTGCTAATGACAATAATCATGAATATGCGACGCTGGAGCATTTGCTGCTTGCACTGGCCAGCGACCCTGATGCAACTGCTGTTCTTAGATCGTGCGGTATTGATGTAGAAGAACTATCTGCATGCCTTATACAATACATAAAAAACGACCTTAGCAGCCTTATAGACAATGATATAGACGAATCAAAACCAACAAATGCATTCCAACGCGTATTACAGCGCGCCGCAATTCATGTTCAATCATCAGGACGTGAGGAAGTTACAGGTGCTAATGTTCTGGTTGCCCTATTCTCAGAGCGTGAAAGCCAAGCAGTTTACCTGTTACAAGAACGCGATATGACGCGCTTTGATGCTGTTAATTATATCTCGCATGGCATCGCAAAAGTAGCATCACAAAGCAATACAGAGGAAACACCAAAAGGCGTTGAAGAAGATAGTGAGGCAAAAACAGGCCAAGAAGCACTAGATTCTTATTGTAAAAACCTAAATGAAAAGGCCGCAGATGGTGGCATTGATCCGCTAATAGGGCGAGAAAAAGAAGTTGAGCGCACAATACAAATATTATGCAGAAGATCAAAGAATAACCCGCTTTATGTTGGTGATCCAGGCGTTGGTAAAACTGCAATTGCAGAAGGTCTGGCACGAAGAATTAATGATAAAGATGTACCAGAAGTGTTACATGGCGCAATTATATACTCGCTTGATATGGGCGCCCTACTCGCCGGAACACGCTATCGCGGTGATTTCGAAGAAAGGCTAAAGGCCGTATTGGCCGAACTGGAGACAATACCGGAATCAATCCTGTTCATTGATGAAATACATACAATTATTGGCGCAGGCGCAACTAGTGGCGGTGCTATGGACGCATCCAACCTATTGAAACCAGCACTATCCAATGGATCACTACGCTGTGTTGGCTCTACCACATACAAAGAATACCGAAACCATTTTGAAAAGGATCGCGCACTTGTAAGACGTTTTCAAAAAATTGATGTAGCAGAACCAAGTATCGAGGACACTGTTAAGATACTACAAGGCTTACGACCATATTACGAAGATCATCACAATATTAAATACACGAATAGCGCTCTACGTGCTGCAGTTGAACTATCCGCGAAATATATTGGCGATCGCAAATTACCTGATAAGGCGATAGATATAATTGATGAAGTCGGAGCGGCACAAATGCTGGTCACCGAAGATAAACGCAAGAAAACTATAGGACTTAAAGACATAGAGGATGTGATTGCAGTTATCGCACGCATACCATCGACCACGATAAATAAGAATGACAAAGAATCCTTACAAAATCTTGAGCGTGACCTTAAAACACTGGTATATGACCAAGATAACGCCATTGACGTATTATCATCGTCAATAAAAATGGCACGCGCAGGTTTACGTGATCCCGAAAAACCAATTGGCAGCTATCTTTTTGCCGGCCCGACTGGTGTTGGTAAAACCGAAGTAGCACGTCAATTAGCAAACTCTTTAGGAATTGAACTATTACGCTTTGACATGTCTGAATATATGGAGCGTCACTCCGTTTCTCGTCTTATTGGCACACCTCCGGGATATGTTGGTTTTGAACAAGGTGGATTGATGACTGACAAAGTTGATCAACATCCGCATTGTGTGTTGCTGTTAGATGAAATAGAAAAAGCACACCCTGACCTGTTCAACTTACTATTACAGGTTATGGATTACGGGAAACTTACGGATAACAACGGAAAGACTATAGATTTCCGCAATGTTATTTTGATTATGACCACAAATGCCGGTGCTTCTGATATGGCCAAAACTCCTATTGGATTTGGCCGTGAAATAGGAACTATGGATTATGCAGATAACGAAGCAATCACAAAAACATTCACACCGGAGTTCAGAAACCGCTTGGATGCAATTGTACCATTTAGCAACCTAACACCAAAAACCGTTGAAAAAGTGGTCGATAAATTTGTTATACAATTAGAAGCTCAACTATCTGATAAAAACGTCACGATAGAGCTAAGCAAGAAGGCACGTAAATATCTGGCGGATAAAGGTTATGATGTGACCATGGGTGCACGTCCGCTTAGTCGTATAATTTTGGAGAAAATAAAACGCCCTCTGGCCGAAGAAATATTATTCGGAACACTTGAAAAAGGTGGACTGGTAATCATTGATTTTGATGGCAAGGAACTTACCTTCAAATACGAGGATAATACCCCCAAAAGGTCATCTAAGAAAAAAGATAAGGCGACACAAAAGGTATAGATAATCACCACAGGTCGCCCTATCAAAATATTTTAAAAATTAAACCAGTTCAAACACTGCATCAATTTCAACAGACACTCCAAATGGTAATGACGGAGCACCAACCGCAAAGCGCGCGTGCCTTCCTGCGTCACCCATAACATCTGCAATCAAGTTTGATGCGCCATTAATAACTGCGGGCTGGTCCGTAAAATCAGGTGTACAATTTACAAAACCACCCAATTTGATACAGCGAGACACCTTTTCCCAATCACCATTAACCGCATCATCAACTTGTGCCAATATATTTAACGCACATGCCTGCGCAGCACTAACAGCATCTTGCGTACTAACGACATCACCAACACGCCCTATATGCATCTTCTCACCATTTAAAAAAGGAATTTGCCCGGATACAAAAACCATGTTCTGAGAGATTATATAAGGAACATAATTAGCCGCAGGCGCAGCAACCTTTGGAAGAGATAATCCCAGTTCTTTTAGTTTTGTTTGAATAGTCATGCGTTTTACCCTTTCAGATTTATTCATCCTCTGTCATAATCGCAGCGATTATATAATTCGCAACAAGAAAATAAAAGTTATGGGATTATTAAGTTTTTTAGGTGTTTTGTCTCCTGCACATATTTCATTTTTCACGTTAACATCACGTGGTAAGAAAATCGGAACTGACCACTTAGGTAACGTTTACCACGAAGCTGCACCGATAAAAGGTTATAAGCGCCCTCGTCGTTGGGTTATTTATAAGGATGCCCCTGAGGCAAGCAACGTACCGCCGGAATGGCATGGATGGTTACACCACCAAACCAACATTGTACCAAGTGAGGATAGCCCATCCCATCGCAGAA
This sequence comes from Alphaproteobacteria bacterium, assembly GCA_050633325.1. GTDB lineage: Bacteria > Pseudomonadota > Alphaproteobacteria > Micavibrionales > Micavibrionaceae > UBA1672. The sequence continues at coordinate 177,049 of JBOEGH010000008.1, read as the reverse complement.
AATGGCAAAAACCACACCAACCCAACATGACCGGAACAAACCAAGCTTACCTACCTTCAGGGCATATTTTATCCGGTGGAAAACGCGATAAAGTATCCAGTGACTATGAGGCATGGACACCACCGGAATAGAATAAACCCAAGATAACTACAAAGCATAGAGCTTAGACACTTTACCGTTTTCTATACTCATGCTACCTCTAGTTATTAATTATTATTTTAAAGAGATAAAAATGAAACGCAGTATCGCAGAAACAGTATTAGGAGCAGTTGTAATTGCAGTTGCAGGTTTTTTCCTGATGTACAGCATAGAGACCGCAAACGTAGCCAGCACAGACGGATACAACGTTACAGCAGACTTCTCAAGTGTTGGCGGCCTGAAAGCAGGGGACAGCGTGCAAATCAGTGGCGTAAAAGTAGGAGCTGTGTCACAAATAGAACTACTTCCGGAAACATATTTAGCTCGCGTTCATATTAACATTAATAACGGCTATGAACTACCGCTTGATACAGCCGCACTAATTAGCAGCGAAAGCTTACTAGGTGGTCTGTATATGTCATTAGAACCAGGCGCAGATGAAGAAATAATCGAAGATGGCGGCAGCATTCAATACACTCAAGCACCTCAAAATTTGGAACAACTGCTTGGACAATTTATTTTTAGTATGCAAGATGACAAAGAAGATAAATAAACGTTGGCACTTTATATGCGGCCTTGCCCTGTCTGCCTCAATAGGCATGACAAGCAATTTACACGCAAGAGAAATGACAGAATATCCGCGTGTTAAACTACAATCACTAGATAAAGTGACCGCACACACAATGACGTTCGAGGCCAATGTCGGAAACACATTAAAATTTGGCCCCCTTTATATGAAGGTGCAATCGTGCCAAAAATCATCCCCCATAGATGATCCTGAGTCTGCCGCCTTTATACAAGTATGGGAAGGAAAAACTGACGATACATCCAAATGGGTATTTAGTGGGTGGATGTTTGCCTCATCACCCGGACTATCAGCCATGGATCACCCCATTTATGATGTTTGGGTAATTGACTGCATGGATACCGACAAAGATAGTGAAGAAGATAGTGAAGAAGACAAAAACCAATCCGATAATTTAGAAATTAAAGATCGCACAAACCAGCCTGACCAAGGTGATACCTTAGAGTGATTAATCATATTAGGGATTAATCTCAAAATACTTGGCAATTACTTCCTTCTCATTAACCTGACCGACGTCAAATTTGCAAGGCAACGACAATACGGGAACTAATGATCTCATATATTCTTCATGGGGCACTTCAAATACTCCGAATTGCTCCAGATGGTCGTTCGTAAATTGAGTATCAAGAATTCTAAATCCTGAATAGCTTAAATGTGCTACCAAATGCACCAAGGAAACTTTACTTGCATCCCTGGCAATTGAGAACATACTCTCACCAAAGAAAGCGCCACCGATAGACACCCCATATAAACCACCAACTAAACTATCATCCTGCCAACACTCAACACTGTGCGCGTGTCCTTTTTTGTGCAATTCACAATAGGCATCTAGTATTTTCGAATTTATCCAAGTTTCACTACGACTACTAGTTATAGCAGCACAAGATTTAACCACCTTAGGAAAATTGCTGTTGATACGAATACCATATGGTCTTCCGCCTATTTTCATCTGGCGAACATTTTTTCTTAAACGCCTTGGGATATGCATATTAGGGATAGATAACTGCCCGCGAAGTTCAGGACAATACCAACCTATTTCAGGATCATCTACATCAGATGCCATAGGAAAAGCACCTTGAGAATATGCAGATAACAAAATGTCAGGACTTAACTTCATCTATATAAATAGAATAGCAGAGCGCATCATTAAAATGCCCCCTATTCTTCAGAATGCTTCTCGGCCAACTTTTCTTCCAGCCACTTGATAGTATATTCACCAGAAACAAACTCAGGCTGCTGTATAATCCAATCATGTAGCGGTAGAGTAGTCTTCACACCCTCAACAACTGTTTCACGAATGGCACGTGATAAACGCTTTATACATTCTTCACGGTTACGACCATGAACAATCAACTTACCAATCATAGAATCATAATAAGGCGGTATAGAATAGCCACCATACATTGCACTATCAAATCTCACGCCTAAACCACCAGGGACGTGAAAACGTGATATAGTACCGGGAGAAGGCATAAATGTATCAGGATCTTCTGCGTTAATACGTATTTCAATCGCATGACCACGGAAACGGAAACCATTCTTATTAACCGTCAAAGGTTCACCGGCAGCAACACGTATTTGCTCAGCTATCAAATCAATACCTGTAATCATCTCAGTAACAGGATGCTCAACTTGAATACGGGTATTCATTTCCATGAAGTAGAACCTACCATCTTCGAATAAAAATTCAATCGTACCTGCACCAAGATAACCTAACTTTTTGACCATATCCGCAGATAATGCGCCTATTTCATCACGTTGCTCGTCAGTTAATACAGGAGATGGCCCCTCTTCAACTAACTTTTGATGGCGACGCTGGATAGAGCAGTCACGCTCCCCCAGATGAATTGCATTACCATGCGAATCACCAAAAACTTGAATCTCAACATGGCGAGGATTACCAAGATATTTTTCAATATAGACAGTATCATCACCGAAATTTGCTTTTGCTTCAATACGTGCAGTGTTATACGCCTCAACAAAGTTTTCAGCCGCTTCTACAACCTGCATACCTTTACCACCGCCACCACTCGCAGCTTTAATGATAATTGGAAAACCCATATCAGTAGATATCTGCAAACCTTCATCCGCGCTTTCAACACCACCATCAGAACCGGGGACGATTGGCAAACCAAGCGCATCAACAGTCTGCTTTGCGCGAACCTTATCACCCATTTGCTCAATATGTTCGGCAGAAGGGCCAATAAAGGTAAACCCATGCTCTTCAACCATATGCGCAAATTGTGCATTTTCTGATAAAAATCCATATCCAGGGTGAATAGCATCCGCACCCGTTAATGCAGCGGCAGTTAAAATAGCAGGAATATTTAAATAACTGTCTTTACCTGCAGGCGGGCCAATACAAACTGACTCATCTGCCAAACGAACCGCCATCGAACTGGCATCAGCCGTTGAATGAACAACGACTGTACCTATTTCCATTTCACGACATGCGCGAATAATACGAAGGGCAATTTCACCACGATTGGCAATTAGGACTTTCTTGAACATATCAGCCTTCTAAAGAGTTATTCAATAACCATTAAAACATCACCAAACTCAATCGGTTGTGCATTCTCAACCAATATCTGCGTTACTGTTCCTGATTTTTCCGCTTTAATAGGGTTCATAACCTTCATAGCCTCAACAATCAGCAAAGTATCACCGGCATTAACGTTATCGCCTTTTTTAACAAAAGCAGGGGCTTCAGGATCAGCCTGTAAATATACGGTACCAACCATAGGGGACTTCACAGCGCCAGGGTGAGAAGACGCAACATTTGTTGGCGCATCCATATTAGCCTTTTGCGGAACTGCGGGATCTGATGGCATAGATACGCCACCACCGGCAATAACGGTACTTCCCTTACAAACACGAATAGACTTTTCACCATCGGCGACTTCTATTTCTGTTAATCCTGTTTCATCTAATAAACCAGCTAATTCTTTGATAGCATCGGAGTCAATTTTCATCGATAAATCTTATTGTTATTAATATTGTAATTTATTTTAAGTATCTGAATACAAAAGTTGAAGTAGAATGTCAAAGCATACAGCAAAATTTTACTGTAAAACTTTAACTAATTCTTCCAATGCCATATCGTATCCCATAATTCCATGCCCCGCAATAACAGTTGTTGCAACTGACTCAATATAAGAAAAATGGCGGAAATCTTCTCTTTCTTTTGGATTAGACAAATGAACTTCAATAATCGGACAATTCAATAATTTCAATGCATCATGTATGGCAACAGATGTATGAGTATAAGCCGCAGCATTAATAATAACCCCATCAAACAGGTCGCGTGCCTCTTGTATCCACGTCACCAACTCACCTTCATGATTAGATTGTCTGCAATCAGCCCCAAACCCGAGCGACTTAGCCTTATCAGCACACAACCCCTCTATATCGGATAAAGTATGATGCCCGTATATTTCCGGCTCTCTCACCCCAAGCATATTCAAATTAGGGCCGTTTAAAATCAGAATTTTATTCATAGATACCTTGCGACTATAAAAAATCAAATTACTTACGTGCAGTTTCAAACTTTTTCAATAAATCATCCACTGACAGGTTCTTTTCCTTCGGTGCATAAATAAATGAATCGCCAATCAACAACGTAGGAGTCCTACCCAAACGCCATGCCTCAAAATAATCTTGATTTATAGTGACTTGATTTAAAACATGCTCTTTGGACATATCTCGACTTAATAATTTAGTATCAAGACCAATTTGCTTTGCATATTTAAACAAATCCTTACGTCCATCTAGCGGCCAATTCGCACTGATCATATCATGCATCTCAATAAATTTACCCTGCTCTGCCGCCGCGTAAACAGACGCGACTAAAGTAGATTCCCACTCATTACCATATGCGACAGTACGCGATACATAACGTATTTTTCCATCACGCTTAATCGCCTCCATCAATACCGGATGTAATATTCGACAATGATCACAGCCATAGCGATTAAAGTCGACTATGGTTAGATCGGTATCACCAGGATCATATGCATATTTGTCCTCTACATTATAAACAGTGAACAAATCTTTACGTATTTCAAGCAAACCATAAGCCAAGTAACCGATGGCCAGTATCAAAAGAGCTGCTAAAACTTTATTAACAAACTTCATAGAAACTCAACCACCTTTCGTCACTCGGCTTAATGATTTTATTAATTTAAGGATTATTTTTTACCCTGAACAGATCTCGCCTTTTCAACAGCTTTGCGAAGACTATCAATACCGATATATCCCGGATAAATTTCATTTCCAATTACAAAACCGGGAGTACCACGTATTCCGAGGTCTTTTGCCATTGAAGATGACTTATCAATGCTTGCAGATATGCTTGCAGATTTTGCATCGGCTTTAAGCTTTTCGATATCCAAGCCTAAATCTGTTGCAAGTTTTATATATGCCTCGTCTCCTTGACCACCGCGATAATCCATAAGAGCCTGATGCATTTCGAAATATTTACCTTGCTCATGAGCAGCCATAGCATATTCAGCCATAATTTTGGAAGATGGACTTAAAATCGGCATTTCTTGGAAAACCACACGCAAATTTTTATCTTCTTTTAACAAAGTCATAACATCTGCATATGCCTTACGACAATAACCACAGTTATAGTCAAAATACTCAATCAATGTAACATCACCATCAGGGTTACCGGCAATAGGCAAACCATTATCAGCGAAATATTCAGCATAATTAGCCAAGTTTTCTTGCGCGCTTTGTTGCGTTTTCTTTTCCTCTGACACGCGGAAATCATCAACTGATTTCAAAATTAGCTCAGGGTTCTCCGAAAGGAACTTTTTAAATAGAGATTCTAACTCTTTAACTTGCTCCGGGTTGAACGCTTCTGCCCTAGCATCATGCATCGGTGCACATAATGCAGCACCGCAAACGCCCATTGTTAATGCCAAAAACTTAAAACTCTTCATTGTTTTCTTCAAAACATAACTCCTCAAATATAAATTACTTTTCTATTATTCGTTTCCTTGACAAAAAAGTCACCCTTTTTTCGTCGTTTCTATAAAAGAAATAATATCTTTTGCCTTGACCCACAACTTACTGCCCTCAGATTCACCATCCAAAACACTTTGCGCATGCTGCTTTGCATAGGAATAACGACGCTGCAACACCGCTTCTTCTGCAAGATGTATTTTCGCGTTACTTTTTTTATTTACACGCCCATAAGCAGTCGCAAGCAAACGATGAATACGTGCAGACCTCGATTCCTCACTTAAAGCACGCTCTAAATGATCAATGGCCTCTAATAGGATATCGCCGTCTTGGTTTGCAGATTCAATTAAAGCATGAGCCAAGGCGATCCTGATCAATGTTGCCTCAGGCATAATATCTAAAGCTTTTTTGTAATAAGGTATTGCCTCATCTATACGAGAGAAGTCGACCAACATTTGTCCCTTAAGCTCAAGAAAATATTGATTTTTAGGCTCTGCTTTTAACAAATCATCAATCCGCTTAATCGCATCTTCGACATGATTATTTCTATAAGCAGCAATCGCACGCGCATATTGCGCAGATATTGACAAATCCCGATCATCATATACCCATGATATTTTACCGGGATTGATAAAACCAATAAGCTTAGCCTTCATGCGTGCATGTTGATCTTTCCATATGTCAGGATATTTTTTATCTTTATAAAGCGATTCAGACACACGCCTTTCCATTGCCTCAATACGATTATTGATGAGAGGGTGAGTTCTAACATATTCGCTTTGTTGGTTTTCCGGCACAAAATTATCTGCCTTTAACTTACCCATGAAACTGACCATTCCCGTCGGATTTATCTTCGCTTTTTCCAGAAAAGTAAATGCAGCCTGATCCGCACTTGATTCATGAACCCTGCTATGTGCGAGGAAACGCCTTTGCGCCAGACTGCTTCCCCCTATGGATATAGCAGGTGCAGCACCTGCATCCCCACTGGCTATTGCTACTCCTGCGCCTAAAATCATTCCTATTATACTCTCATATGATGCTCGCTCCATAGCCTCTCTCATACGTATAAGATGACCACCGGATATGTGACCGGTCTCATGGGCAATCACGCCTATCAACTCTCCGGGGTTAGATGTCTTGTTAATTAAACCAGTATAAAGAAAAATGTTGGGACCACCCGCGACAAAAGCATTCACCGCATCACTTTGTGCCAATACTATATTCACCCCAAGCGGATCTAGACCTGCAGCCTTAAAAACCGGAGTAGACCATAAACGTATTGTTTCTTCTATTTCGGTATCACGAATTAACCCGGGTGACTTCGCGTATAAAGTTCCTGATAACGAGCAAAGTACAATAACAAAATAAAATGTTGCAAAAATGTTTCTAATAATTGTGTTCATAGATTAAACTACTCCAATGGTCTCTATTATGTATTTTATATATTTCTGGGCAGATGCAATATGGTTACCTATAGCGTTCTTTGCCGTTCATAAAAAACATCGATGGTGGTCGGTTGCCTTTGTTGTTGCCTCTATGACACTTATTCGTTTGATGTCCGAGATTATGATACATAGCGGATATGATAATGGCATTATGGGTTTTATGACATCTAATGTCCACAGTCGCGGTATTGTGGTTTCCAGTATCTTTTACATTTTATTTATAATTGTGGCACATTTTTCTCCTAAAACCGAAGGAGTGGTGTTCCTAGCTGCTTGTCTTAGCTTTTTCTTTTCAATTTTTGTTACAACCTCTATCGTTATGCTGTTATAAGTGCTTGGCACATAGCACTAAGACATAAAAAGGCGACACAAAAACATGTCACGCAATAAAAAGAAAACCAAAGTCCGCACAGCAAGAGGAAGAAAGAACTCCTCTACACGTTGGCTGCAAAGACAGCTAAATGATCCATATGTTGAAATGGCAGAAAAGCAAGGTTACCGTGGACGAGCCGCCTTTAAATTAAAAGAAATGGATGAAAAACTTAACTTTCTTAAACCCGGAATGACAATAATTGATCTTGGTGCTGCGCCCGGTGGATGGTGTCAGGTGGCAACAGAAAAAAAATGTAAAGTTATTGCTATCGACCTTTTAGAGATGGACGAACTACCCGATGTCGAGGCATTCCAAATGGATTTCATGGATGATGATGCACCAGATATATTAAAGGAATCTTTGGGCAAGCAATCGGATGACGGCCTCGCCCATGCAGTGATAAGTGATATGGCACCAAACACAATGGGGCACAAGCAAACTGACCATTTAAGAATTATGGCTGTTGTTGAGGCCGCATATTACTTCGCTATAGAAGTATTAAAACCTGATGGAATTTTCATTGCCAAAGTATTCCAAGGTGGTGCGCAAGACACGTTAATGAAGGAACTAAAGAGAAATTTTACCGCCGTTAAACATATAAAACCACCAGCCAGTCGCAAAGGAAGTGCCGAACAATATGTAGTAGCAACAGGATTTAAGAAACCAGAAGATTGAAGATAAGGTAAGTTATATCAATCATGATTAAACAAAGAAAAATCTTTGTTTTCATCTATTCTGTCATTTATAAAATTATGTGAATTATTGCTCTGATCCCAGTCTCTTATATTACTTAAACCTTCAAAAAAGTCTTCTTCAGAATGGGCAGTTAATCTAACACCGATATTAACAGATGATGTAGCTTTACCATCTTCTCCAGTATTTTCTTTAATATAGGGGACTATTTTTAATAATTGTTCACTGGCTTCATCAACATATGATCTGAATGAAGCAAAATTTTTGTTATTTTGCATTGTTTCCGCAATTGATTGCAAGTCGACCTCGTCAGACAAATAACTCGAATCCACCTCTGTATCCGACCAGTCATAAATCTTTCCATATGGTTTGTAAGATGGATCATCTAGTAGGTTTTGCGGTCGTCCTAATACAGCTATGCCGTTATCTTCTAAAAAAGAATGTGCCCCAGCATTACAATCTTGTAAGTCTCTTAGATGCTTTACAACATTATTAGTCGCACTAGTAAGTAATGCGTTATCGTTTCTTAATTTGTAAAACATACCCGATAAACTATTATTCGGAATCATTTCAATCACCCTGATTGTGTATTTTCACTTAAAAATGCGCCAACATATTGATGAAGACGCACTTTCTTAGCATATTGCCACTATATTTTACAAATTTGTTATGAACTAAGCGCTATGCCCGCAGATCTTCTAATTTTATATGGGTTTTCCCAATCACGTAAGAATGACATGCCACGTTTAAAAGATTGGTCATCGACAGAACTCAGACGAAGGCCAACACGAATTATATCAAAATTCTCAATTTTCGCAGAACGCTTTATATTATATCTCATATTATCTTCACCGCGTAAGACACTGTGAAATGCGGAAACATCGATTAGCCCTTCCATACGGTTTTCCAGATCATCCTTAATCTTTTTAAAACGTGATAAACCAGATAAGTCCTCAGAAAAATTAATCAGAGCATCACTGTCTACGATATTAGGGCTATTCCGGCAGTCGATAATAGTATCCTCCCAACTATAAAATCTCTCAGAACCGAAATTTCTACTGACACCATACTCAGTTTGACCATTGTGATTTATAAAAGTATGAGCCCTAACCTTGGTAATACGTTCCAAGTTACTTAACAGGTTGCTTTGCGCCATGGCTAACAATGATTGATCACCAATTATTTTCACGTAAATATTCGCAATGCTAGTGCTTGGTATCATTGAGGCCTATCCTTTTTTTCATTAGTATGGCCTTAAGGATACATTACAGAGTCATAACAACTCGTTAGCATTAGTTAAAATTTTAAATAATAATTTATGACATCAAGTTACAGGCTTTACATTTTTACAAAACACGCTATAACTCACTTGCAAATTTCGCCCATATAATTAAGCGCTGGAGATTTGCATTATGGCTCGTATAAAAGATTCTACTAAAATTCGTGAAGCACTGACTTTTGATGACGTATTACTGGTTCCAGGCGCATCAGAAATTCAGCCAAACGAAGTGAACACATCAACACAAGTTACCCAAGAGATTTCACTTAATATTCCTGTATTGTCTGCTGCTATGGACACCGTTACAGGTGCGGAAATGGGAATTGCCATGGCGCAAAATGGTGGTCTTGGAATTATTCATCGCAATATGGAGATAGACGAACAAGCCAAACTGGTTCGCCAAGTAAAAAGGTTTGAATCAGGAATGGTTCTTGATCCTATTACAATTCATCCTGACGCTACACTTTCTCAAGCTTGGGAATTGATGAGTAAACATAAAATATCAGGAATTCCTGTAACTGAAAGCACAGGGGAGCTGGTCGGGATACTGACAAACCGTGATGTTAGATTTGCGGAAAACCCAGAAGAACCGATAAAGCAACTTATGACACGTGAAAACCTAGTGAAGGTTACTGCGGATATCACAAAGGAAGAAGCCAAGAAACTACTGCACAAACATCGCATAGAAAAATTAGTAATAGTCGATGATTCAGATAAATGCATTGGTCTTATGACCGTTAAGGATATAGAAAAATCAAAACTATTCCCTATGGCGACAAAAGATGCTCATGATAGATTACGTGCTGGCGCGGCAGTTGGTACTGGCGATATTAACGGTGTGCAGCGCGCCGCAGCCCTCGCCCAAGCAGGACTTGACCTTGTTGTCGTTGATACCGCACACGGGCACTCACGTGCCGTATTGGATACTGTTTCTCAAATCCGTAAGGAAAACCCTGAATTACAAATAATGGCAGGGAATGTAGCAACAGCCGAGGCGGCAAACGCACTGATAAAAGCAGGTGCGAATGCAATTAAAGTTGGTATAGGGCCGGGATCAATCTGTACAACTCGCGTTGTCGCAGGAGTGGGAGTACCACAATTAACCGCAATAATGGATGTTGTAAGCACCTGTGAAAAAAAGGGTGTACCAGTTATCGCAGATGGCGGAATTAAATATTCAGGTGACTTTGCCAAAGCAATAGCAGCAGGCGCAAGCGCGGCAATGATGGGCGGAGTGTTCGCAGGAACAGATGAAGCACCGGGAGAAGTTATTTTATTCCAAGGTAGGTCATATAAATCATACCGTGGTATGGGCAGTGTCGGGGCAATGGTTAAAGGATCGGCGGACAGATATTTCCAAGGAAATGTAAACCAAAGCAACAAACTAGTTCCGGAAGGAATAGAGGGTCGCGTACCTTATAAAGGCCCTGTGGCTAATGTTCTTCATCAAATGGTTGGCGGCCTACGTGCATCTATGGGTTATACAGGATGTGAAACTGTTAAGGATATGCGCGACAAAACGGAATTCATTAGAATGACTGGCGCAGGATTCAAAGAATCGCACGTACATGATGTGACCATAACGCGTGAAGCACCAAATTACCGCACAGAGTCATAAATATTATAAGTAGAATTTACTTGCAAATTTTTATAATCAGAGCAAAGTACAAAAATTAAATATAACTAATAAGGAAATTATCATGACAAAATATTTTTTAACACTAGCTGCAATCTTGGTTGCAAGCCCATCACTAGTTTCTACAGCAATCGCTGAAGATGCTGCTACAGCTCCTGAAGCAACGATAAAAGCAGCAGTAGAAGCGACAACAGAAGCAGCAGAAGGTGTTGCAACTGAAGCAGTGGCAGAAGCAGCAAATGCAACAGAAACACAATCAGGTGAAGAAAAAGCAGACGAGCATGCAAATGACAATGCTGATGCTGATGAAAGTGGTGAAGAAAAAGCGGATGATCACGCAGATGACCATGGCGATGACCACGGACACGATCATTAATAAATACTGATAGTATTTTAATATTATTAAGAAACCGGCTAGCATTTACTAGTCGGTTTTTTTACAATCTATATCATGATATTTATATGCCTGATAATCGCATTTGCCTTTTTCACACAAAGCTTGATTGGCTTTGGCGGTGGGCTTATTTGCATTCCAATACTCAGCCTGTTCATGCCCGTACAAAGCGTAGTATCCATGGTTATGGTTTATCAATTTTCTATGGGATTACTGATATTCAAAACTCATAAGGATATTAAATGGCAACATATATTTAAAATGATGCCCATGGCGATCATTGGTGCCGTAGTTGGCGTAACTTTATTAAATTATGTATCCGGTGACGTTATGCGTGCGGTGCTTGTTATATATATTATTCTCCACTTACTCAGAAAACGCACTAGCTTTGATCCATTAGGCCGATTAATAAAATGGGGAGATGCACATATATCAGGGCTTTTAGGCGGAATATTAAACGCAATGATAGGCGGTGGTGCGCCCGCATTTACCCTGCACTTAAAAGATAAAATACCCGCTCCATCGCAGTTCCGCGCCAGCATTATAATGATGCTTATGATATCTAATATCCCAAGAGCAATAGGAACTGTTAGCACAGGCCTTCTAACCTATGATCTATTTATTACCTCTCTTTATGCTTATCCGGGGTTCTTGATTGCGCTTTACCTTGGTCAAAAGCTGCATGATAAAATACCACAAGATAGGTTTTTTATCCTTGTCGAAGGACTAATCGCATTATCCGCCATTTTGCTTGTTTTCAAAATAATATTATAAAGATTTACATCAGAGTTTTTTGAAAACCAAAGCATGTGTTAGCTCATAGTTCCTGTGATGAATAGATTTATCACCTGTCCAACGAACTATAATTTCTGCTTGTGGTGATAACGATTTTGATATTTGGTTATAAAAATCATGAACCAATGGGGTATAAACCTGACCTTGAATATTATCTGCTTGAACAATAACCAAAGCACCCTTTTTCATTACCTTTGATATTTCTTTGAAAATATATGACATACGAGTTAGGTAAACGTCATAACCTTCATAATCGGGGTCACCACCATAAAGTGGATTCCACATATCCTCACGCAACATATATGGTGGGGATGTAATACAAAAATCCATTTTCGAAAAGCCATACGCGCCGATATCCGCGGCATCACCATGCTTTACATTACACCAATTTTCTATCTGCCCTGCTGCCCATTCGAATCGTTCACCATCTGCCTCTACACCATATGGGATACGCTTCATATCTTCTGCGACAAATGCAGTTGTGCCAAACCCTAAGAAAGGATCAAAAACACAGTCACCTTCCTTTGTATAATTTTCCAAAAAATACCTGACCAAGCTCTCGGGGTATTGATCGCAATTATCCGCACCCATTGGGGCGTTATGATCACTGGTAAATGGCAGTTCTATATAAGTTGGAAAAATCATAACTGTTAACCGCTATATTCGTGTTGATTTATCAATATTCTATAATATGGATTATTCATAACACAAAGCATAGATTTAACCTCTACCAATAACTAAATGATTATTTATTCCTAAAACATTGTAGAAATTGATTTTATCATGTATGAGTAGCCACCATGAAACCTGCATCCCGAATTGACGCCACCATTGAAATACTTGAACGTGATCAGAGAATCAACGTTCCCCTTGACTCTTGTGTCGGGGATTACATGCGCAATCGCCGCTATATCGGTTCAAAAGACCGTCGCGAAATTGCAGAGCGCGTATATGAAATGGCGCGCCATCATGCGCGTATTAATTGGTGGCTGAAGAAACTAGAAACAGAAGACACCCCACGCAACCGCGTTATATTCTGGCTTGCATTAGGCGAGAATGCAGATGAAAAACGTTTACGTGACTTATTCGACGGCAGCCAATATGCACAAGAAGAGTTAAGCGATGAAGAAAAGAAGTTTATCGGTGCACTTTCAGGCCAAACAATAGATCAAGATGACATGGATGAGGCCGTCTTAGTTGAATGCCCACCAGAATATGAAGATACCCTTCGTGATTATTTCAAAGATGATTTCAAAGACGAAATGCGCGCTATGCAGACATCTGCTACGCTGGATATTCGTGCAAATATTTTTGCGATGGAACGTGAAAATGTACAAAATTCTTTGGCTAAAGATGGTATAGAGACAACAGTTACACCTTATTCACCTTGGGGGTTACGCTGCACAGAAAAAGCGTATCTTTCAAAAACTAAGGCCATGAACAAAGGATGGATTGAAATTCAAGATGAGGGATCACAGATGATTGCTCATGTTTGTGGGGCACAACCAGGAATGCAGATTTTGGACTATTGCGCAGGTGGTGGTGGTAAGACATTGGCACTGGCCGCGGCAATGATGCGTAAAGGACGCGTTGTTGCAATGGATCTGGATGAAAAACGACTTGAAAAAGGTCGCCGTCGATATAAAAAAGCAGGCTTGGCAGATATTATAGAAGTGCGCCCACTATCCGATGCACGTCATAAAAAATGGTTAAAACGCCAAAAAGGTACATTTGACGTTGTACTTACGGATGTGCCGTGCAGTGGTACCGGTACTTGGCGTCGTAACCCTGATATGCGGTGGCGTAATTATGGCCCCACCCTTGCAGATCTTATTGAAATACAAGCCGATATATTAGAAAAAGTCGCCAAAGCAGTTAAGCCAAATGGAAAGCTTGTTTATGCGACATGTTCTTTATTGCCTGATGAGAATGAAAAACAAATTGAAAAATTCTTGGCCAATAATGATGATTTTGAGATTGCACCCTTGGACGAAAGCCTGGGATTAGGCACACCATTCATGCGGTTAACCCCAAAGCGCCATCAAACAGATGGATTCTTTGCTGCTGTCCTACAAAGGAAAGCATCCTCGATCAAAACATCAGAGGAACCAGCCGAAACAGAAGAAAAACAATCAAAAGACCAGTAATATACTGAAGATTTGACACCCTCACGGTCACTGCAGCTTAAATTGACATAAATCTAAACCACATATATATTATGTGTATAAATAAAATATATGTCAGGTGATAAAATGAATACGGAAGAATTTAAAACCGGTGATCTAAAAGCCTTATTTTATAGTGGCGCCGTCGCAGAAATACAAAGCAGATATTCATCCAGTGACTTATCAGGAACATCACTTGATGGCGAAAAAGTAAGCTTTACTGAACAAAAAGACATCCCCGAAGATGTGAAAAATGCAGTGTTGGCATTAAGCAAAGCTCCTGACCTTTCCAAAGATGGCTTACAAGCCATGAAAGAAAATATAGAAATTGTTGAATCTTTTATTGAGAACAACCCGGGAGCCAGCCAAGGTAGCGAATTCAAAGGATTCGCCTATGTCGAGAAAGATGAGGGATATCAACAACATTCTATGCTGGATCAATACACCCATTAATAAGACCAATAAAAATGTAACCTTAGATAAGGTTAACGTAGAAAATCCACAATAAGAAAAAGCCCGCGACATCATCACGGGCTTTTGTAATTTTTACCATTTAGTGCGGTTTATGCTGCTGCGCTTGCTTTTGATTTAGCGCGCATTTCTTTTGCTGCTTCAACCATGTTTGTCAGTGATGTTTCCACCTCTGGCCAACCACGAGTTTTCAAACCACAATCAGGGTTAACCCAGATTTGACGCTCATCCAAATTGATCTTAGCTTTCTCAAGCAAATCAATCATTTCCTGTGTTGTCGGAACACGTGGTGAATGAATATCATAAACACCCGGCCCAATTTCATTAGGATATTTGAATGCTACGAATGCTTCTAAAAGTTCCATTTGAGAGCGTGAACACTCAATAGAGATAACATCCGCGTCCATTGCCGCAATAGATTCAATAACGTCATTGAATTCAGAGTAACACATATGCGTATGGATCTGTGTTTCGTCTTCTACACAACATGCAGTGATACGGAAATCTTCAACCGCATTGTCAAGATACGCTTTCCAGTCATCCTTACGAAGTGGAAGACCTTCACGGAATGCTGCTTCGTCGATTTGGATCATCTTGATGCCTGCTGCTTCCAAGTCTGCAACCTCATCACGGATAGCAAATGCAATTTGCTTTGATGTAACCGAGCGTGGTTGATCGTCACGAACAAATGACCACTGAAGAATTGTGATCGGGCCTGTTAACATCCCTTTCATAATTTTATCAGTTTGCTCTTGTGCGTATTTCGACCATTCTACAGTCATTGCAGTTGGGCGAGAAACATCACCGTAGATGATTGGTGGCTTAACACAACGTGAACCATATGATTGTACCCAACCAAATTTAGAGAAAGTAAATCCGTCTAGCTGCTCACCGAAATATTCAACCATGTCATTACGCTCTGGCTCACCGTGAACAAGAACATCAATGTCCGCTTTATGTTGATATTCAACAACTGTACGGATTTCAGATTGCATTGCTTCTTTATATTCAGCTTCACCAATAGTTCCCTTTTTAAACGCAGAACGCGCCTTACGAATTTCAGGTGTCTGCGGGAAAGAACCAATTGTTGTTGTCGGATATAATGGCAAGTTTAGCGCCGCATGTTGAACTTTTTGACGCTGATCAAATGTAGATTTACGATTTGTAATTTCAGGCGTTATGTTCTCAACGCGTTCCTTAACTGCATCATTGTGGATACGCTTTGATGTGCGACGATCTTCCTGAACTGCATCACTTGCAGAAATTTCAGAAGAAATTGCATCACGCCCATCATTTGCACCTTTAGCAATTGTTGAAATTTCAGAAACTTTCTGAGTTGCGTATGCCATCCAGCTTTTGATTTTATCATCAAGAGCCGTCTCACTATCAAGATCAACAGGTGTGTGTAGCAAAGAACAAGATCCTGCAACAAACACTTTGTCAGAACCAAGTTTTTCAACTGCTTTTTCAATGAAACCCAAAGATTTATTAATATCATTTTTCCAGATATTACGGCCATCAACGATACCAACGGACAATGTCTTATCACCAATTTTGGCAAGTGCTTCATCAAATGCTGCCTCTGCGTTATTTGCAGATGTATTTGCTTGGTTAGGACCACGACACAAATCAATGTGCAACGCATCCACAGGAAGATCAAAGAACTGATCCGCATTACCGCGTAAAGTATCGAAATATGATGTGACAATAATTTTCAGACCTTCAGGCTTGTTCAGACCTTCATAAGCGGCCTTAACAACGCCTTGCCCAATTGGACAAAGATCAAGCGCGAATACCGGCTCATCAATTTGAACCCACTGCGCACCAAGATCAGCCAATTTAGCCAAAATCTCATTATAAACAGGAATCAATTTTTTCACTGTTTCTTCGTGGCTAAAGCCTTCATATTGCGCTTTACCCAAGAATACGAAACTTGCAGGACCGACAAGAACAGGACGTGTTTCAATACCAAGGTCTTTTGCTTCTTTATATTGATCAAATATTTTTGTGCTTGAAAGGCTAGGCTCCATACCTTCTTCAAATTCAGGAACAATGTAATGATAGTTTGTGTCATACCATTTTGTCATTTCCATCGCAGTAACATCGACACTACCTTGTTGTGCACCACGTGCCATTGCAAAATATGTATCAAGGTCTACTTGACCACCGTCCCAGTCATAACGCTCCGGCACAAGACCCAAAGTCGCAATCAAATCAAGAACCTGATCATAAAATGAAAAGTCATTTGATGGTACGTGATCAAGACCCGCTTTTTTCTGTAATGCCCAGTTATGTGCGCGTAATTCTTTACCAGTATTTAAAAGATCATCGGCAGAGCTTTTGCCCTTCCAATAGCTTTCAACAGCTTTTTTCAACTGACGCATATCACCAATACGCGGAAATCCTAAATTTGTTGCCAGAACCATATGTTCCTCCATGAGAGTCTAAAAAAATTTACTTACGTTTTTGGAATAGAACGGTTAGGAACAAATATCAAGCATAAATATAGCTAAACCACGCTGCAACGCCATATATTATGGCATTACAACATAATTAAAATTACCAAAACCAGTTATGATATAGCTTCTACCGCTTGCTTGGTAATATCGGATTTATTCAGTGTATAATAATGAATATGATCCACACCATTTTTAACAAGATCTTCGCTTTGATTTACAAGTAATTCCAATGCGACCTTACGTGCCTCTTCAGGCTTATCCTCTAAACCGTCAAATTTCTCATGCAGCCAAAGCGGTACATTTGCCTCACATCTTTTGGCAAAATTACACATGGATTTAAAATCATGAATGGGTAACAATCCTGGTGCAATTTGTGTCTTGATACCGGACTTCTCACATTTATCTACAAAATTGTAATAAACATCATTATCAAAGAAAAACTGTGTCAAAGCACGCGTAGCTCCGGCTTCACATTTTAATTGCAATGCATATACGTCTGCATTCAATGTTTTAGAATCAGGATGCTTTTCAGGATACGCACCAACTGAAATTTCAAATGGGTGGCGCGCCAACAAACCTTCGACAAAATCAGAAGTATATTGGAAATAGTTCTCATCACCCTCTAATGGCCATTGCAAATCATCAGGCATATCACCGCGCAATGCGACAATGTGCTTTACTCCATTTTCCCAAAGGCCATCAACATATTTGTACAATTCCTCTTTAGTAGTATTCAAAAACGTTAAATGCGAACCAATAGGAATGTCGGTCATATCCATTTTCTTCGCAATTGTGTCAATCGTACCATCTTTAGTTGTTCCGCCAGCGCCATATGTAACGGTCATAAATTTAGGGTTGAGCTTTACCAATTCTTCAACTGCAACCCACAGATTATCTGCCGCCTTTTCCGTTTTGGGAGGGAAAAATTCAAAAGAAAAAGTTGTTTTGCTCACTTTTAGTAATCCTTATATGCGTATCATGTGTAAATTTAAAATGCATTACAGCACCATTTTTAAAGCATCACAACAATTTAGTCTTTGCATCACGTAATTTACACGTTAAAAAAGAGACATCGTAAAAGACAACGCGTAACAAGAAAGACCAAAACCCATGTCTAAAACAAAACACGAGCACATTCTGATTCTGGATTTTGGATCTCAGGTAACACAACTTATTGCGCGCAGGTTACGTGAAACCGGCGTTTATTGTGAGATCTGGCCATTCAACCAAGCACCTGACGACAAAATTAAAGATTATAATCCAAAGGGAATAATTCTGGCAGGTGGCCCGTGCAGCGTTTTAGACGATGATGCACCAACCGCACCCGATATTGTATTTACAATGGGTGTTCCGGTATTTGGAATTTGTTACGGTCAACAAACAATGGTTAAACAACTTGGCGGACGCGTAGAGGCAGAACAATCGCGCGAATTCGGACGTGCGCATGTTGATGTTATCGGTCATTCTGACATTACCACAGATGTTTGGGATAAAGGCGCAAATGAACAAGTCTGGATGAGCCACGGCGACCACGTTGCCGATTTACCCGATGGATTTGAAGTTGTGGCAAAGTCAGATGGTGCACCTTACGCATTTATCGCCGATACGAAACGCAACTTCTACGGCGTACAATTCCACCCAGAGGTGGTACACACACCTCATGGTGCGGACTTGCTTAAGAACTTCACACATAATGTATGTGGATGTTCGGGTGATTGGACTATGGCATCTTTCCGTGAAGAGCAAATAGAGAAAATACGCGCACAAGTAGGCGATGAGAAGGTAATTTGCGGCCTTTCAGGCGGAGTAGACAGTTCCGTCACCGCAGTATTAATTCACGAAGCTATCGGCGATCAACTTACATGTATTTACGTAGATACAGGATTAATGCGCGCAGGCGAAAGCGAGCAAGTGGTAAAGCTATTCCGCGATCATTACAACATCCCCCTAATACATGAGGATGCCTCTGAATTATTCCTAGGCGGGCTTGAGGGGATAAGCGACCCGGAAATAAAACGCAAAGTCATTGGCGGATTATTCATTGATGTATTTGATGAATGTTCACGTCGTGTGGCCGAAGGTGGCAAGGCAGCAAAATTCCTTGCCCAAGGAACACTATATCCTGATGTTATAGAAAGTGTCAGCTTCACCGGCGGACCGTCTGTGACCATAAAAAGTCATCATAATGTCGGCGGACTTCCCGATGATATGGAGATGGGATTGGTTGAACCAATGCGCGAATTGTTCAAGGACGAAGTCCGCGAACTGGGACGTGAAATGGGTATGCCGGAAGATTTCATCCGTCGCCACCCATTCCCGGGTCCGGGTCTGGCCATCAGAATACCAGGTGAAATTACGCAAGATAAAATTGATATCCTGCGTAAGGCAGACGTTGTGTATCTGGACGAAATTAAAAAAGCCGGACTATATGATAAAATATGGCAGGCCTTCGCGGTGTTACTGCCGGTTAAAACCGTTGGTGTTATGGGCGATGCGCGTACATATGATTATGTTTGCGCCCTGCGTGCGGTTACATCCACAGATGGAATGACCGCCGATTATTATCCGTTTGAGCATGAATTCTTGGGTCGTGTTATGACACGCATAATAAACGAAGTTCACGGCATCAACCGCGTTGTATATGACATCACATCAAAACCACCGGGCACTATTGAGTGGGAGTAATAATATGAAAGACGCTAGCTTTAACTAAACACCCCCGCCACTTAAGCGTAACGAGGGTGTCTGTGTGGAGCGCTAATTATCTGTAACGGCCACATATTTAGCTATAGGCGATAACCTACAAATTAAATTTTACCTTTAATATATTTTGTAGACTATAACCTATGGCCTATCTTTTATTTAGATTGCAAAACTTATGGCATGCAAAACCTTAAGTCTATTGGCCAAAACATTGCCAAACTCCGTAAGAATAGAAACCTCTCTCAGGAAGACCTGTCAGGAATGGCTAATATCGACCGTAGCTACTTATCAGAAATAGAAAATGGACATAAGAATTTCTCCATGATGACCTTGCTTAAAATTGCGCACGCGCTTAAAGTTCCTGTTGAGGATATTATTAATACAAATACCTAAGGAAACCCTTGTTATGCTTGCATTGATCTCCCCCGCGAAGAAGCTGGATTTTGAATCTGACAATCCGTTGGATATGCACTCACAAAGTGATTTTTTAGATCACTCGCAAGAACTGGTCGATACGGCGAAGGCGTTGTCTCAATCACAAATACAGGGATTAATGAAGCTGTCTGACAAGCTGGGGGAGCTGAATTACAATCGTTATCAACGATACGCCACACCATTTACACCAGACAATGCCAAGCCGGCGGCATATATATTCCGCGGTGATACTTATGTAGGTTTAGACGCGGACAGCCTATCCACAGATGATATGGAATTCGGCCAAAATCATTTACGCATTTTATCAGGCCTATATGGATTATTGCGTCCACTTGACCTGATACAGCCATATCGTTTGGAAATGGGCACTAAACTACATAACCCGCGCGGTGAAGATCTATATGACTTTTGGGGTGATATCCTGACTGATGCTTGTAACGATATGATCAAAAATCACAAAGATAAAAGCATAATATGTTTGGCCTCAAACGAATATATAAAATCAATCAAGAAAAAACAGTTAGACGGCGCGTTCATCACCTGCCATTTCAAAGAAATGAAAGATGGTGTTCCCAAAACTATTGGCCTATTCGCCAAACGTGCACGCGGAATGATGGCGCGATACATGATACAAAACCGTATTGAAACACCGACAGAGCTAAAGAATTTTAACATTGACGGTTATGAATTCATTGACGACTTATCAGATGATCTAAACTACACTTTTTTACGTGGATAGAGGTCAAGCATAATGTTATTCGCAATCATAAAAGCGGCTATATCCGGTGCTATTGTTGCACTAATATCAGAAGTAACAAAACGCAGCCCCGCTTTTGGTGCGCTTATCGCATCGCTACCGATTATATCAGTTATGGCGATGATATGGTTATGGGTTGAAACAAAAGATACAGAACGAATAGCCGCACATTCAGAAAGCACTTTTTGGTTTGTCCTGCCTTCATTACCAATGTTTTTGGTGTTACCGGCATTATTGCGTGCAGGTATCAATTTTTACATTTCGCTTGGCCTGTCATGCGGCCTTACAATTATATTGTACTTGGTAATGATTGCTATATTGAAAAAATTCGGCATGACTTTTTAAACCAACGATTTATTTCGCAAAAACAACCTTAACGCCACGCTTTTTGAAATAACTCTGCATGCGCTTACGGCCTTCGCGGTTACTTTGAACCAAACGACTGGCATCAAAGCTTGCCTCCTTAAGCCCCTCTTCTTTCAAAGCGGACTTCAAATCCTTTATACGTGCATCTATTTCATCATTATCATTTTCCAGTGCGGTGTAAATTGCTTCTATTGCTTGTTCTACGCTCATGATAATATCCTATGCAGTGGCTGATTAATTTATTTGATGCACAAAATAATGCCACAATGGGCAATGGTCAATCAATAAGACAAACAAAAGTTAAACTGACGCTTTACAAGATAATAATTTCCTTTAAATTCATGAGCACACAACATTTTATAAAAATATGGGGAACCTTAATGAACAAATTTTCTTCTCTGCTTGTCGTTTCTGTATTAACTGTTGGCCTTGCTGGTTGCCAAACAACGGGATCATCAAAACAAGGACGCCAGAACTCAATCACAAATGCGTCAATGATTTCAGAGGGGGCAAGCTGTGGTGAAATTGCACATAACATAGGTGTTATGGATCAAATAATTGTTGAGACAACAAACACTAACTATTCCGGTTCTTATGATACACAACAAGCTGTTAACAGCTCTTTGAGCCATGCCAATATATCGCCATATATTTCCGATATCGCACGCGCCTGGAAAGGAAGCGGAAACAGCAGCAGCAGTCAGCTTGATTACCAACAATCATATGACGCAAAGCGCGAAAAAGAACGCCTGATTGGGTTATTTCAACAAAAAAAATGCGTACGTAGCAATTAACAAATATTGAGCATGTAATATGAGCAACTTTAAAAATATAAAAAAACGTTTATCAATGTCTACCACCATGCCACTTGGCACAGGTAGCGGACAAAGTGACCAATATATAATGGGTTCCGCACATCACCATGAGCATAAGGCCGATGGATCTTGCTGTGGGCACGATCACGAACATGTGCATGACCACGAACATAGTCACGAAGAAGACGATGATGAAGAATGCGAAGAAGATAACACCAACCCATCAGGCGGATGCGGGTGCTGTTAATCTAAACCCTTGTTTTCCTAGCCATAATATGTATAAAGAACCATCTCAAACCAAAGGGATGGTTTTCTATTTTGAGATGAATTTTTATATAATTATACAATATTAAGGGCCAGATATGCTGCGCGTTGTTGATCGTTTCCAACTTACCTCTAACCCAAAAGCCGATATACTTTCCGGTATAACCGTTGCGCTTGCTCTAGTCCCTGAGGCCATCGCATTTGCATTTGTGGCAGGGGTTGATCCACTGGTTGGTTTATATGCCGCCTTTTTCGTTGGCCTTATCACATCCGTATTTGGTGGTAGAAGTGGTATGATTTCAGGGGCAACTGGCGCAATGGCCGTTGCCATGGTTGGTCTGGTTACCGTTTATGGTGTTGAATACCTTTTTGCCGCTATCGTACTGACGGGCATAATCCAAATACTGGCAGGGGTTTTCCATCTGGGTAAATTTATTCGCCTTGTACCACATCCGGTTATGTTGGGTTTTGTAAATGGTTTGGCGATCGTGATTTTTCTTGCTCAGCTTGGTCAGTTCAAAGCACAAAAAGCAGTAGAAGAGGTTGCCGACCATGCGAGTGAAGCACCACATAGCGCATTAGACGTTATTTTCAATGGTGGCTGGATGCAGGGCATGGAAATGAACCTAATGGTTGGTCTAATGTTCTTAACCATGGCTATTATATGGTTGTTTCCACGTATACCTAAAATAGGAAAACTTATTCCTGCACCGCTAGCATCCATAATGATTGTAACAGGTCTGGTTGTTGGATTTGACCTTGATACACGTACCGTTGGTGATTTAGCAAGCGTAGCAGGTGGACTGCCGTCATTCCACATTCCAATGGTTCCCTTCACTTTTGAGACATTAATGATCGTGTTGCCAATCGCATTTACATTGGCTGCTATCGGACTAATCGAGAGTCTTTTAACACTGACACTTATTGATGAAATAACAGAAACACGCGGACGAACATCACAAGAGTGTATCGGTCAGGGTGCTGCAAACTTAACATGTGGCTTTTTTGGTGCCATGGGTGGTTGTGCAATGATTGGACAATCTATGATTAACATTAAGTCAGGTGGCCGCGGACGCTTATCCGGAATTACTGCCGCCATGGCTCTTTTGTTCTTTATTCTATTTGCATCATCTTGGATTGAAATGATCCCGTTGGCCGCCCTTACTGGTCTAATGATGATGGTAGTAATTGGTACTTTTGCATGGGCATCAATACGCATAATGAAAAAAATACCACGTGAAGACGCATTCGTCATACTTTTGGTAACAGGCGTTACTGTTGCCCATGATTTGGCAATGGCCGTAGTTATTGGGGTTATAGTTTCTGCATTAGTATATGCATGGAAATCTGCCCAACATATATGGGTAGTCGAAGCAAAATCAGAAAAAGAAGGGCATAAGGTCTATGCGCTGCACGGATCGCTGTTTTTTGGATCTATTTCCGGTTTTAAGGATATGTTCAATCCTAGACAAGATGAAGAGCAAGACATTGTATTAGATTTTCGTAACGCACGCGTTTGGGATCACTCCGCGCTGGAGGCTATTGACGCGCTGGCTACTAAATACGAAGAAGCAGGAAAGAAACTTCACCTTGTTCACTTAAGCCCAGATTGCCAATTGCTACTACATAAGGCAAAGGACATGGTGGAAGTTAACACAATTGAAGACCCACATTACCGTATTGTTGCAGATTACGCAGAAGCCATTGAAATAGATAACGACAACAAAGACTAAGAATAAGGCTAAACAACTTGCCCACAGCACCATCCAGATGACCATGCCCATTGGAAATTATGGCCGCCAAGATGTCCTGTAACGTCAAGAACTTCGCCTATAAAAAACAGGCCTTCTGATTTTTTAGACTCAAAAGTTTTTGATGATACGCCATCTGTATCCACACCACCTAATGTTACCTCGGCAGTTCTGTACCCTTCACTGCCCTCAGGTTCGCATTCCCACTTATTAATTTCATCTGAAACGTTTCGTAATTTTTTATCAGAAAGATCTGCCATACGCTCATCCGCACCCACAGCTGACGATGCGACAATTGCGATACGAGAAGGCAACAAAGATGACAAGACCGTACGCAACATTTGCTTTGGTTGATTACTTCGCGATTCCCTCAAAACTTCAAAAACATCGACATCAGGTAATAAATTAATTTTTACCTTGTCGCCCTCACGCCAATATGAAGACACCTGCAAGATGGATGGGCCAGATAAACCGCGGTGAGTAAACAGAAGACCTTCCCTGAACTCTCCGCCATTACAAGACACATGCGCATCTACGGAAACACCTGACAAATCTTTAGTCACCGAAAGTAAATCCTGATCAAATGTCAAAGGAACTAACCCTGCACGAGGGGGAATTATTCGAAGGCCAAACTTCTTTGCAATTTCGTAACCAAAATTACTTGCCCCTATTTTTGGGATAGATAGGCCGCCACTGGCGATAACTAGGCTATTACATTCACCCCCCCCCTTATCAGTAGAAATAAGGTAACCACCTTCACTCTTACTGATATTTTCAACCTTAGTTTCCAATTGAAAACGACCGCCAGAGCCTTCAAAACCATCGCGTAACATATTAATTATATCTTGCGCGGAATTATCACAGAATAGCTGCCCTCTGGCGTTATGATTACCTGACTTTTCATCATATGCTTTCTCATGGTACGGGATATTATGATTTTCAACCATTGCAATAAAATCATGCTGATCAAACCGCCGAAGAGCAGACTTACAAAAATGTGGGTTATTAGACAAAAAGTTATCTGGTGAACAATATAAATTCGTAAAATTGGACCTTCCCCCACCAGATATACGAATTTTCTCACCAACTTTTCTGGTATGCTCTATAATTATCACGCTGCGGCCACGTTGTGCCGCCTGCCAGCCACACATCATACCTGCCGCACCTGCGCCTATAATTACAACATCTGATTTTTGCAAAATTCTATTTCCAAACGAGATTATAACTCTGAGGTGAGTTCTGTAGAAGATGTTGCATTAGACCCTACTTCTTCTAAATTGTCTACAGATCTAGGTGATATACGCCCACGCACTAATTCTATAACTCCCACGGCACAAACGGAAAATGAAGGCATGATCCTGTCCGTAGTTTTTGAAAAATGCAAATCTCTACTATTCTCCATACGAACAGATCCGACACCAAACCCTTTACCCATATTTGCCTGAACAGGTTTCGCAAGAACTTTTAATTTATTAAACAGCTTATTAAACGCAGATTGCTTACTATACTTTTTATCTTCAACATCTTTGATTTCCGCATCCAGATTTTCTGCTGAAACCATATTGCCTACACGATCCTCATTAGAATGAGTAATAACACCAAGGTATTTTATAGATTTAAATCTTAAATGATCTAATCCTAAACCTTTCGCGCGTTGCATAAGGTCTTCATCTTCACCACCCCATCCGGAAAACTCCTCATCATACCCCCCTAAAGCCATGAAATTATTCCTAGATATTGCCACACGTCCAAAAAACCCTTGATCTTCTTTGCCGAACGTCCTACTGACTTCGACAGAAGGATTAATAACCACATCCATCTTTTTTGAAAAGTTTTTGTGTAAGAGTTTCGCAAATTCAGGGCCGGTGAAATTATCTGCATCTAAATTACACAAAACATCCCCAGTTGCCATACGATGCGACATGTTCTTTGCATGAGACATATGAAAAAATTCAGGATCAGTAGTCTTACCATAACGAACCAACCCAGATTCGATATGGGATTTCATTTCAGGATCAGTAGTCATCCACTCATGAAGATCATCCTTAGAATTATAATTCAGAACAACAAACTCCACGTCCATATCATCAAACGCAGGGTTATCGCGAATATTCTTCGGCAAAGTTTCCTTTAAATGGTGCGCACGCCCCATACATGTTGTACAAAATGAAATCTTCATAACCTAAGTATAACATGACGTTTTTCATACATCAACATTATGAAAATAGACAATATAAGCCATAGTTTCCTTTGCATTGCTTGTCTTTATATGTATAAATAGCGTCCTTATACGAAAAAATTATTTAAGGAATAGAGATATGGGCGACAAGTCATCCTCAGCAAACGTTATGAACCTTAAGACCGGACTGGCAGAAATGCTTAAAGGTGGCGTAATTATGGACGTTGTAACAGCCGAACAAGCCAAAGTCGCCGAAGGCGCGGGTGCAGTTGCTGTTATGGCGTTAGAACGTGTTCCATCTGACATCCGTAAAGATGGTGGCGTTGCACGTATGAGCCCGCCAGACCTGATCGAAGAAGTTATGAAATCAGTATCTATTCCTGTTATGGCTAAATGTCGTATCGGCCACTTTGCTGAGGCACAGTTGCTTGAATCAATTGGTGTTGATTATATTGATGAATCTGAGGTTCTAACCCCAGCGGATGAAGAATACCACATAAACAAATTTAACTATAAAGTTCCGTTTGTTTGTGGCGCTAAAAACCTTGGTGAAGCACTGCGCCGTATAGGTGAAGGTGCTGCGCTTGTCCGCACAAAAGGTGAGCCTGGCACAGGTAACATCGTCGAAGCAGTACGCCACATGCGCCAAATAAATGCAGAAATAAAGTGGATTTGCAATATGGATGAAGCAGAATTAATGACAGCAGCACGTGACATGGGCGCACCTTACGAATTATTGAAACTAGTTCGTGCAGAAGGAAAACTTCCTGTTCCTAATTTTGCTGCTGGCGGTATTGCTACACCTGCTGATGCTGCGATGTGTATGCAACTGGGCGCGGAAACTGTATTTGTCGGATCAGGTATCTTCAAATCTGATAACCCGGATAAATTTGCAAAAGCAATTGTTAAAGCAACAGCACACTTTGATAATCCTGCAATTGTTTTAGAAGCTTCCAAAGAGCTCGGCGGTGTTGCAATGCGCGGTACTGAAATCAGTGAAATTGATGAACCAATGCTTATGGCTAATCGCGGTTGGTAGTAATGGCCACTCCTATTATTGGGGTACTTGCCTTACAAGGGGCAGTTACCCCACACAAACCACATATAGAAGCATGCGGCGCACAGTTCAAAGCCGTTAAAACAAAAGAAGACTTCGAAAAGGTTGATGCATTCATTATCCCCGGTGGGGAAAGCACTACTATGCTCAAACTGATTGAACGTTTTGAATTGTGGGACATATTAACCGAACAATTCGAAAAAAAGCCTGTTTGGGGTATATGCGCAGGGTCTATTTTAATGGCCGAAAAAGTTGAAAATCCGTCACAAAGATCATTTGGCCTACTGCCCATATCCATACAAAGAAATGGCTATGGCAGACAATTGGACAGCCATCATGCACCAATTAACGGCTATAATGTTTCCTTTATACGTGCGCCGATTATAACAGATATATCCGCTGATGTTACTATTTTGGCAAGTCATGAAAACTCACCGGTATGGGTAGAGTATGGCAATAAAATAGCCAGTACCTTCCACCCTGAATTAACGATGGATTACCCATCTACAATGCATAAACATTTTATTAACCTTATCTGACATATTATACGATCTCTGAATTATCATTTTACTTTGCTATACAAAGTGAGGTTGTGTTAAAAAATGTTACATAAACTTTAGTAAAGAAAGCATTCTAATGGAATTTTCATCATTCTTAACAATAACAGGATCAATAACAGCACTAATAGCATTAGTATGCTTGACGGTTGTGACCGCACTATTTTTAAGGCGCGTTGTACCAACAAACGAAGTCCACATCGTACAATCAACTAAAAGAACTAGATCCTACGGTAAAGACACAAAGAATGGTAACACATATTATGAATGGCCATCATGGATTCCAATTTATGGTATAACAAAAATCGTTATGCCCGTGTCTGTTTTCGACCTAACACTCAGCGCATATGAAGCATATGACGTGGGACGTGTTCCTTTCGTTGTCGATATCGTTGCGTTCTTCAGAATTAGTGACAGTAACCTTGCCGCACAACGTGTTGAGAGTTTTAAAGAGCTAGAATATCAATTGCTTTCTATCGTACAGGGTGCCGTTCGTACTATATTGGCATCACATGATATTGATCGCATAATGCTAGAACGAAGCATATATGGCGAACAATTTACAGATGCAGTAAAAGACCAACTTACTAGTTGGGGTGTCGTTCCGGTTAAAAATATAGAATTAATGGATATTCGCGATGCACCGGAAAACCGTGTTGTTCATAACATCATGGAAAAGAAAAAGTCCTTAATAGAAATGGAAAGCCGTAAGGAAGTTGCAAATAACATTAAGGATGCCGAAATCGCAGAAATTGACGCTTTGCGTGAACGTGACATTCGCGACCAACAAGCAAAACAAGCCGTTGGTGAACGCACAGCCGAAAAAGAAAAAGCCGTTGGTATCGCAAATGAACAAGCTCAACAACAAATTAAAGAGCAACAGCGCGTTACCAAAGAAAAAGAAATGGCCGTTGTTCAGGTTAATGACGTTAAGCGTGCGGAAATCACCAAAGACATGAACGTTGTTAAAGCCGATGAGGATAAACAAACCACTATTTTGCGTGCTGCTGGTGATCTGGAAGCCAAGAAAAAAGAGGCAGAAGGAATAAAGGTAGAGGGTGAGGCAAAAGCAGACGCAGAAAAAGCAATGCAACTGGCCCCTGTTCAGGCACAAATTGCTCTGGCGCAAGAAATTGGCGAAAACGAGGGCTACCAAACATACTTGCTTGGCGTTGAAAATATCTCGGCCAATCAGGCGGTTGGACTGGAACAAGCGGAGGCCTTAAAAGTTGCTGAGATCAAGATCATTGCCAATACAGGCGATCCCGTTCAAGGCGTAACTAATGTCATGGATTTGTTCTCCTCTAAAGGCGGAACAGAGCTTGGCGCTATGTTAGAAGGCTTATCGCAAACTGAACAAGGTCAAGGCTTGCTAAAGAAGTTTGGTGTTCAACAGGATAAGTCAGATAGTGATGGTAAATCATAGTTAATTCTGGATTGACTTAATGGATTTAAAACCCTAAAAATTGATTCATGATCAGATATATTTCCACACGTGGTGGGGGCGAGCCCCAGAATTTTGAACAAGTGTTACTTAACGGCCTTGCGCCTGATGGTGGTCTTTATGTACCAGAGACTTGGCCTAAAATTGACCTTGCCTCACTTACAGGAAAATCATATATCGAAATTGCTGAAATCGTTATGTACCCCTTTGTTGAAGGAAGCATAGACCGCGATGATTTTAAATCTATCATTTCGCAAACATATGCAACCTTTCGTCACGAGGACGTAACGCCGTTGCATCACTTAACAGGGTATGAAGCCGGCAACATTCATGTGATGGAACAGTTCCACGGGCCGACAATTGCATTTAAAGATGTGGCCTTACAACTTCTTGGCAGATTATTTGACCATATCTTAAGCAAACGTAATGAACGCGTTACTATTGTTGGCGCAACCAGCGGAGATACAGGATCAGCCGCGATCGAAGGATGTAAGACTTGCGATAATATAGACATATTCATCCTACACCCAAAGGGTCGCGTTTCAGATGTGCAACGCAAACAAATGACCAGTGTTAATGCCCCTAATGTTCACAACATCGCCCTCAACGGCACGTTTGATGATTGCCAGAACATGGTGAAGGCGATGTTCAATGATACGGATTTCAGAAATGGCGTTAACATATCTGCTGTTAATTCAATCAATTGGGCGCGCATTATGGCGCAAATTGTTTATTACTTTGCCACTGCCATTAAATTAGGTGCACCCGAAAAGGAAATATCGTTCGTTGTACCAACCGGCAATTTTGGAAATGTCTTTGCCGCGTATTGTGCACAAAATATGGGACTACCGATAAAAACTCTGGGTATATCAACAAATAAAAATGACATTCTTACACGATTTATAAAAACCGGCAGTATGACTTTAGGCGATGCGCACGCAACAATCAGCCCATCAATGGATATCCAAATATCCAGCAACTTTGAGAGATACCTGTTCGATCTATTGGGACGCGACCCACAAAGAATACAAGACCTGATGAATACATTCAAAGAAGATGGAGAGTTCTCTATCAGTGACTCTGATTTAGATGCATCACGCGCACAATTTACGGCCGTAAGCACAAATGACGACGAAACATTAGACCTAATAAAGGAATGCTATGAGGCAACAGGGTATGTCTTAGACCCTCATACTGCTGTTGGCCTTAAAGGCGCAAAGGAAATTGCCAAAGATAACGATGGCAATGTTGTCTTACTTGCGACGGCACATCCTGCGAAATTCCCTGATGCAGTTAAAAAAGCCATAGGAATACATCCCGAATTACCCGATCATCTATCAGACCTAATGGAACGTGAAGAATTCATGAGCGAGCAAGATAATAATCTGGACGCTGTACAGGAATTTGTAAAAACAAATACGCGCGTTAAATAAGCTGTCAAAGATATGAAACAGGAATTTCATATATTAATTGACGACACAATTGCACAAGATGCAAAGGTCGCGAACCTACTGGCAGAGCGATCAAACCTTTCCAAGCAAACAATAAAGCAAGCAATGAAAAAGGGCGCGGTTTGGATAGAAGACACCAAAGGAATTCGCAGGTTACGTCGTGCCGATACTATCCCACAACGAAACAGCACAATATATTTTTACTACAACCAACATGTTTTAGAAGAAACACCTCCCACCCCCACTCTAATCGCGGATGAAGGAGATTATAGCGTCTGGTCAAAGCCACCAACCATGTTATCTCAAGGATCAAAATGGGGAGATCATTGCACCATCAATCGATGGATAGAATCAAATGATCCTTTCGAAATACAGCCACAAAGAAACTGCTTCATCACCCACCGTCTCGACCGCGCCGCAAGGGGATTAATGCTTATCGCACACAAGAAAAGTGCAGCGGCCAAGCTGTCTTCACTTTTTGAAAATAAAGATATATCCAAATGCTACCGCGTTATTGTGGAAGGCAGATTTCCCAATGAACCCAAAATCATTAATAGTGAAATAGACGGTAAAGAAGCACATTCAACTGCTATTCTATTGAATTACGATCAACAGAAAAACCAGTCACTTCTTGAGATATCAATTAAAACAGGACGCAAACATCAAATTCGTATTCATATGAGCCGCGAAGGCTTCCCTGTTGTTGGCGATACGCTACATGGATCGGCCGACAAAGATGACCCACAATATGAAGGATTACAGTTAAGCGCATATTCCCTTAGCTTTACATGCCCTATCACGCAAATTAATCGTAAATACGAATTGCCAGAACATTTGCAACTACATCATGAAAATACATAAATTAAGGCTTCGATGCCCCGCCAAGCGCAGATGGCACAGCACCGACAATTCCCAAATCAGACTGATTAGTTAACTGCCCGTTTATCACGGTTGCATCAGAAGGATCAGCCACCGTCATATCGGAACTTTGTATATTATCGACTTCTTTGGCTAATATTTCTAAAGAATCATAACTGCCTATTACAATCACATTTCTGCCATTTTTTTCCAAATAATCATCAATGCCCTTGCCTACATTATTCAATGAACTATCGGCATCACTTGTAATGTCCCAAACATGAAATGCCCCACGGTGAACCAAGATAGATTTATTTGAATTAAGGTCTACTTGGTTACTTAATTGGTCACCATCTGTTGTATCATCCATTCTTCCAATTAGATCAGCCACCGTCATTTCATTTACCAAGTTAAGTGGTAATACCTCACGCCCTATATCATTTGCGATGACGGCAATATCATTTTCAGATGCTGTTGTAATTAAAGAATGCAAAGCTCCATAAGCATCGGCATCAATAGCCCGCCTTTCGGCCGGATAATAATCATTATTAACGCCACTTAAAACTGCGTCAATACTAGACTCAGCAGATTTGACAATCTGATTAAATTGATCGTCAGATATACGCTCTACGGCATTAAACCTTCCGGCAATATCCATATATTCTTGCTCATTGGTTATACGAGATACACGCGTAAAGTCTTCAACACTAAGCGATCCATCAGCGACCTGATCGAAATAAGGTTGAAGAAGTGCAGTAAATTCCACAGATACCGCCTGTACTCCGGATGGGTTATTACGTATTGCCTCTTCCATCATACCAAGCGTCGCGGAGATCGACTCGTGCTGCTCACCGAAAACAATATCATTGCCCTCGGCCACTTTTTGATCAATGTAATCTTGTGGTTCCACGCCGCACCCTTTTTATTTAATTATATTCTATAATATTTGCGACTATATCTGCAATATTTTTAAAAAGGCAACTTACAAGAAATCACCTAAATATAAAAAAATCCGTCCGTAAAGAACAAACATAACCTGATCAAATGTCATACGTAAAAATTAATGATTTCATAGCTTATCTTATGGAAGGGGATTTGTCTGGAACAAGCTTATGCGCAAGCCCCCATGTTTCACTGGCGCGTTCACAGGCACAAATGATAACCCTGTTGCGTTCGCTAATGCTGCATCGGCCGTAATAATACCCACGCGCCATCCTGAAAAACGGCTGCGCAATACTGTGCCCATTGTTTGGTAGAGCGGCACCAATTTTTTTGTTTCACCCATACGAGTGCCATAAGGAGGATTAAGAATGACAAGACCAGGCGCGCCGGGCGGCGGGTTAATGTCGCTAATCGTTTGTTGCTTAAACTCCGTGAAGTCATCAACTCCTGCCCGTACTGCACTTTCTGCGCTCATCTTTACCGCGCCACCATCTCTGTCGCTGCCATAGCACTGAACATCAGTATTCGCTTGTCTCTCAACCTTTCGCATTTTCTCCCACTCTATCGGGTCGAATGTCACTAATTTTTCAAATGCAAATTTGCGCTCTCTTCCTGGATTAAGACGCGCTGCAATTTCTGCTGCTTCGATAACAAAAGTACCAGAACCGCACATTGGGTCAAAAACAGGTTCGGTGCCTTTATATCCACATGCCAGAAGGAAAAGAGCCGCCATATTTTCGCGCATTGGCGCTTTATTTATATGTTCCTTAAAGCCCCGCTTATGCAATAACACGCCAGATGTATCCACACTGATTGTACACATATCCCGATGAATACGTGCCATAATGGTGACCTCAGCATCTGCTGAATAAGGGGATTTTAATGTATCCGTGATTGCTTTTTTAATTCGTTCAGCTGCGGCATCAGAATGATATATACGGGATTTAGAACAAGTAACTTCCACACGAAAGGGGCAACCAGGATTGAGAATATCACCCCAAGATATCTCATGAGAGCGCATATCTAACTGTGCAAGATGTAATACTCGGAACGAGGAGATGCGGGCTAGAACGCGGGATGCGCCTCGAATCCAAAGATTTGCACGCCATACTTCTGGCCAGCCCCCTTTGATTGTCACACCGCCCCTAATAACTTTTACCTGTTTAAATCCTTTGGTGCGTACTTCATCATATAGCAAGTTTTCCAAACCTGGTGCAGTGGCAAGAAAAATTTCAAAACTCATTTAATATATATCTTCCTGTCTAAAATTCAGTGCTTTTGAATTCCGTTATAGTTATAGTTTCAGCTTTACGATAATTAATAAACCGCATTTATTTTTAAATACATTATTTGTTTTTAAGAGACTTACCACTACGCCATTTATGAGGATAATATTTTACTCAATATTATGGCTCAAAAAATAAGGTTTTCTATATAGATACAGGTTAAAAAAGACAACGGCTTAGATTTCAAAGAAACACGATTATACGACTATGCCAAACATAAAATTCTTACCTATTTTTTGGTAAAAATTTACTTATATCCGCACTGATAGCGATCAACACAGGTATCAGGATCAATGTTATTGTTGTTGCAAAAATTTCTCCATATGCCAATGAAACCGCAGCTGGTATAAGGTACTGCGCTTGCTCTGATGTCTCAGACAGAAGTGGCATTAGTCCGGCGACCGTTGTTACAGTTGTCAGAAATATAGCCTGAAAACGCCCTACACCTGCGGCAAAAACAGCATCATGCACGTTCATCCCCTCCTCAGATCTAGCCTGATTATAGCGGGTCATCATAACTAGTGAATCATTTACCACCACCCCAGTTAGCGCCAACATACCAAAGAAAGACAGCAAGCTTAGCGGTAGTCCCATGATATAATGACCAAGGGTTGCTCCGACAAATCCAAAAGGCACAACAGACATAATAACAAATGGCTGCATATACGATTTCAGTGGGATAGCCATCAAGACATAAATCATAATACAGGTCATAATCAGGGCGCGGATAAGACTGCCTTTTAGTTCTCCTTCTTCTTCCAATTCACCGCCTGGTTTAACTTCAACTACAGGATACTTTTCTTGCAATTTTGGTACTAACGTTTCAAACAAGCTTTGTGATATTTCACTGGGTGACACAACAGATTTATCAATATTAGCCTGAACCGTATTTACGCGTTTGCCGTTATAGCGACTGATATAATCAGTGGCATAACCCGATGAAAAACTGGCAACAGATATCAATGGAAACCATTTTCCATCATTGCTCTTCAAGCGAGTCTGCATTAAATCATCCATTGTCCGTCGCGCATCCGCCGTGTTTTTAACAATCACTTTAACTTCTTGGCCTTTACGCTGAATACGCTGCGCTTCTGCGCCACCAAAGCGATTACCGATTTGCATCGACAATGTTTCGGGCGTAAAACCTAGATGTAGCGCCTCAGGTTTCACCTTTAAATGCAACTCAGGTTTTCCGCCCTTTAGGGTATCGCGTAAATTTCTTACACCCTCTATACCTTGCAGATAACCCATGACTTCATCGCTGGCCGCGCGCAAAGCTTGCCCGTCTTTACTAAACAAACGAATGGCGAAGCCGCCACCTGTTTCTTCAAAACCAAAAAAGCTGAGATTTGTGGTTCCCTCCAGACGTCCTACACGCTCCTGCCAGAGTTTCATAATATCAGTGGAGTTCAAATTTTCACGAATTGCTGAAGGTGTTAGTTCCGCGATAATTTCACCTTTATATGCGCCGCTGACAACTGTCAGGATGTGCGCAATTGGTTTTTCATCAACAATGCCCTTCGCGACGTATTCTTCGTTAATTTGGTTTCCAATATCCTCGATCAAATTAATATTGTTTAATGTCATTTTATAGGGTGCACGTGCATCCATTTCTACTTTCACCGTAATCAACTGACCGGGGACTTCCTGAAAGAACACGACGTTAACCTTTCCTTTTACGACTAGACCAATCCCAAGTGTAGCAGCGGCCAAAAAAAGAATAAAAATTGCGTAGCGTTGCTTAATTGACCACTCCAAAACTGGTGCATAAATTTTATAACGGAAATGGTTAAGCCCACCTTGTGCGACGCCTTGTATCCGTCCCCAAATACGCGAAACCAAATTAGAATTTTTACTTTTGTCTAAAGATATGTGCGCCAAATGCGCAGGCAGTATAAATTTACTTTCAAACAAGGAAAAAAGTAACGCGAGAATAACCACCCCGGAAAAAGACGCCAAAATTTTACCCATCGCATTATTGATGAGTAACATGGGGTAAAAAGCCGCCACAGTCGTTAGAACACCAAATATCGTTGCCGTTGCAACACGTCCTACACCTTTTTGCGTACCAACAATAGGATCTTTATGTTTGCGACGCTCTTCAAATACACTTTCTCCGACGACGACCGCATCATCCACCAAAATACCCAGCGCGATAATAAAGCCGAATGTTGTTATATCGTTTAGAGAAAAATCAATCCATTTCGTTCCCATAACCGCCATTGCTCCCGCAACAGAAATGGGAATTCCCATTGCAACCCAGAACGCCAATTTAACATTCAAAAACAAGGCGAGCAGAACCATCACAAGTATCAATCCCTGAATTGCGTTCTTCTGCAATAACGACAATCTCTCGGATATATACACACTGGAATCTCCCCAAATACTGACATTTACTTCTGGGGGAATTTGCGTACGAAATTGCTCTACTACTTTATTAACGACAACGGCAATATCCAGCAAGTTTTCCTTACGCCCAATCAGCACCTCCATCCCTACAGCTGGAACACCATCAAAACGCACAATAACATCATCATCTTCATAATCATCCACGATTGCAGCGATATCACCTAGAAATATCTGTGCGCCATCGTGACGATCAATAATGGGGATCTTCGCAAAATCGCGCTGAAAATACGCCTGATTATCTGCACGCAACGATATATGCCCACCTTTTGTTTTCAAAGTGCCTGATTCAAACAAAAGTGAAGACTCGCGAATTTTTGCAATCACGTCTTGTATACTCAAATTATACTTTTCAAGAATATACGGCTTTACCTCTAT
This sequence comes from Alphaproteobacteria bacterium, assembly GCA_050633325.1. Lineage (GTDB taxonomy): Bacteria > Pseudomonadota > Alphaproteobacteria > Micavibrionales > Micavibrionaceae > UBA1672. Next base: position 139,998 of record JBOEGH010000008.1, on the reverse strand, counting down.
CCGAATTTCCGGTTCTTTCTGACCCCATATTTGCAAACGTGATATCTCGGGTTGTTCCAATAACTCTTCCTTTAGACGAAGGGAAAGGCGCTGCAGCGTGATTTGCTCTGTTTGGCCATAAAGCTGTACCGTCATCGCAGGAAAATCAAAGTCATTACGGGTGATAACCGGACGCTCTGCGGATTGTGGAAGTGTTGCTACGCCATCGATACGGATACGAATGTCATCGAGAAGCTTCTGAAGTTTTATATCACTATTCTTTTGAACATGGACACTAGAATGGCCATCTACCGATGTTGATATAACCTTCTTAACACCATCCAAACCTTCTAATGCTTTTTCAATTTTTTGTGTAACCTGTTCATCAACTTGCGTCGCGTATGAGTTTACAAAGCTTGTTTCAATCGTAATCGTATCAGCAGGTAACTTTGGAAATCCTTCAATACGAATAGAGGTTAAGGTTAAATAACCGCTGATTAATATCACGGCCATAATCAGATTTGCGGCAACAGGATTTCGAATAAACCAATTGGTAAGTGCGTGCATTGTACCTACTCCTCACCTTGAACCGGATCAACACGGTTACCATTCAAGAAGGACACTAGCGGATTGAGAGCAATGCGCATTGATAATACTGCTTTACCATTTATTCGAGGGGCTCTTATCACTATTTCTCCGGGCATATGGTAAAGCAACTCTGCCTGAAAATGACGCAAACGATCATCTAGGTCTATATACCAGATTGTTCCCTCACGTGTTAATGCACTCTCAGGCAATGTAAAGCTATCAGATACGCTCTTTCCGGGAAGTTCAACATGCACAAACTCTCCTGACAGGGCTTGACTGTGTTCCGCATTTACCTCAAGGAATATTTTATATAAGCGCGTCTGAGGATCAAGAAAGCCACCACCGCGCTTTATCTTTGCCAAACCAATAGATGAATTTCCTTCATCAAGGATGTTGGCCATTTTGTCTTTCCATTTTTTATCCAGCAACTTCCATTGCTTTTGGTTAAGAGATACTGTGATATCAAGGGCGGTATCATTGATAATATGTAAGAGCCTTTCTCCCACATCTATAGTCTGACCAAGGCTGACATAACGATCCGTTACAAAACCATCAAATGGCGCAATAACGCGTGTATAGCTAACATTTTTCTTTTGTGCCTCTACTTCACTTTCCGCTGCTTCTACTGCTTTTTGCGCAATTTCCAACTGAGGTTCGTTTAGCGCTAACGCCGATGGTTTTTTAGAAATGCCAGAGCGTTTCCAATCGCGTTTTGCTTGGCTGTTTTTATTCTGCTCTTGCAATAACTCCAACTTTGATTGTGCTAACCTTTGCTCTGCTTCTTTTAAACGCGCTTTATAGGAACTCCCTTCTATTTGAATAAGAAGATCACCCTTTTTAACCTTTTGCCCTGCCAAAGCATTTGTCTCAACAGAAATAAGCTCTCCGCTTACTTGAGCTTTTAATTCTGCCGACCATCTTGGTTGCACTTCGGCCAGTGTACGAACTTGCCCTGAATTTTTCCTTGCCTTAGCCTGTATATATGACACTTTCGGCAGATATTCACCTTCAGTTTTCTCTGTTACATTTGCCGTATCTTCCATCGACAGAACAACTGCAACAATCACTCCTAAAATAATTAGGGCGCTTAACAACCATATTTTATTCTTCATTGTCTATTCCTTCCGATATACCAAATGGCTGCCCCAAACTCAGAACCAATGTAACTCTGTTCCTAAGGTATTGGCCTTGCATAGCTTGGTATTCATAATCTGTTTCCAGATACTCTTTACGCACCGACAAATATTCAAATGCTTGAATATTACCGTCGTGATATTGCTCCTCTGCAGAAATTAAACGCCCTTTTACACCTGCCATTTTAGCCTGCATAATTTGTAGTTGCGTGTTTAAGGTATGATCCTGAACCAACGCGTTCTCAACCTCTTGCATAGCTTTCAACACTGCACCCTCATAAGCATAAAATGCGCTCTGTGCCTCCTTAGATTTCTTCTGTGCTTGCCTACGAAGCTGTCCACCATTAAAGACTGGCTGTGTTAAGCCACCGACCATCTGCCATATTAACTTTTCACCAAACAAATCTGCCAGCGAGGGCGCAGATTTTGTTAAATTCCCAGTGATATTAATTTGTGGCAATAAAGCCTTGTACGAAGCTTGCGTTTCTTTATCCAATATCTGAACACGCTTAAATGCCGCCTGAATATCAGGCCTGCTGGCAATATAAGTCGCCGGAACATATTCATTTATAGGTAAGAATACCGGCATAAATTCCGCATCACCCATATCTAAGTCAGATAACGGCAACTTTCCTCGTAGAACATTTAAAAGGTGAAGGATCTTCTTCTGTTCCACAAGCGCAGTTTCTGTTCGTATTGCAGTATCCCGCTTTATGTTATTTTGCGCAGTATATTGCGCATATGATGCCAGACCACTTTCATAGCGGTCACGTAACAAAGAGAGCTGATCTATATCTATATTACTTAGATCTGCTAAAATTGTGTTTTGTTGCCTAAACTGCCAATAGATTATCCAAGCATCTAAAGCCTGTGCAATTAGAACCCGTTTTAAATTCAGGTAATTTTGTTGCTCTGCCTGTGCATGAAGTTGTGCAGCCGCAGCTTCATCAGATATCTTACCCCACAGATCAATAGCCCAACTTACATTACCAGACACAGAAAAACCTGTTTGTGGCTTAGCACCAGCCCCACTATTATCGCGCTGTGTATTTTGGCTAATATCTGCTTGTGGTAACAAGCGCCCTGATGCTATTTCCGCTACTATTTCAGATGCTTGAACAGTAACGGCGAGTTCCTTCAAATTATGGTTATGCTTTAGGGTGTCCGAAATGTATGCACTCAAACTCTTGGGAATTTCTTTCGAGAAAACCTGTATTGGCGTATTTGTCTGGGCAGGAATATACCACTGCATTTTTTCCAAAGAGATAGAAGGTTCCGGCATTTTTGTTTGCGTCACGCATGCACTCAGAACAAATAGTAGTGGCGCTATAAATATTACCCTCAGATTGCGCATTTAAGTTATTTACCTTCTTTTTAATGGCATTTTTAGTTGTTCACCTGTATAAAATGAACGAACGTTCATCATACATGTTGACTATACACAGCATTTTTGTCAATCTAAAAATGAACAGTCGTTCACTAAATGGAAGAAGGCATGCGCAAAAAAGATATTAAAAACACAGAAAAACGTGAGAATGAAATCCTAAAGTCTGCGACCAAATGCTTTGCTGAACGTGGGTTTCACCAAACATCAATGCGTGATATTGCAAAAGAAGCAGGCCTAAGCCTTGGCAATATTTATCGTTATTTCGAAAACAAAGAAGCATTGATAAAGGCATTCATAGAAATTGAAAATCAGGAAACCTCTCAAGCTTTTGAACAACTTTCTCATGAAAAAAATTTCAAAAAATCCCTAAAGGTTCTTGCTAAATACATAATTGTAGAACTCAGTAATAAACATGAATTGGCACTGTATCTGGATATATTCTCCGAAGCATTGCGAAACAAAGACGTTATGAATGTTATTAAGGAAGAAAAAACTGAAGCATTATTTTCACAAGCGCTCATAGACGCAAAACAGAAAGGTAAAATCAAGTTAACATGCTCCCCGGAAGCTACAACCCTTGCCATTATGGCCTCAATAGAGAATACAGGGCTTTATATTGCAATGGGCACCATAAGCAAACGTCAAGCACTTAAGAACATTAATGAAATTATCGATAAATTCATTGAAGACTAGCTCCACAATAGGCTAGTAGGGAATTATAGTGGACTTAAAAAGTAAACGTTCCTCTCAAGACCCAATAAATACCATCCCCTAAAATGACAAGGCTCACCATTACTGACGCCCCCAGATACTCTTTATACACTTACACTATGTTTTCAACTGCACATAATCTGCACATATTTTCCTGAGACTTTCCATTTATCGGTCATATAGTCTGCACTTCCTTAGTTCATAAAGGAAGTATGAAAAATACAAACAACATAATCAATTTCCGAACAAAAAAACCGCTACATCCAATTTTAGAACAAGCTCTTTTCGTTGTGCCCAGAAGTGTGCAGCGGGATGCGTGGTGGTTAGTGGACGATAATTCACATCATCACAAAACATCTTCATACAAAGGGGCGCGTAATGAAACATAAAAACATAAACTATATTTTATCGCACGCTGGAATGTCCACCAAGGCAAAAGCTCTTTCGGCCTTTTCCTTGGTCATATTAGCAGACTTCTTATTTTACGATCATACAATGGGTTGGACTGTTGGTTTATTTGGGATTGTACTGGTTGCCACATTTGCACTTCACAATATTACATTTCTTAAATCTCGTATGGGGGTGGTATTAATTGCCCTTACTCTTGGGCAATGTCTTCTACAAATAGAAAAACAAAGCTTGTTATCATTTTCACTGATGGCATTAGGCCTAATCAGTCTATCATTGATGAAACGAGATGACTGGAAGAATGATGCACTTACATGGGTAAAGTTATGTCTTTCATTTTGCTTACGCTTTATGCGACCATTGAACAGATTTACTATGGCTTATCAACGTATTTTGAGCCAATACACAACATCGAGCGTAATTCTACATGCTATACGTGGTTGGTTTTTACCCCTAATTTTCTCGCTAATATTTCTCTATTTATTTTCAAACGCCAATCCAATTATGGGGGGCTGGTTTGATGGAATTGACTTTTATTACCTCTTCTCAGGTTTATCAGTTTGGCGCATAGCTTTTTGGCTTATAATGGCGGCAATAACATTCGCAATCATTAGACCAAGAATTAAGTCACGGATAAAACGTGTTAAGTCTCCTGTTTATTATAAAAAAGAGAAAAGCATGGGGTTTACGGAATGGGCATTTTCAAAAGATGCAGTATTTCGCTCTCTCATCATCTTTAACCTAATGTTTGCATCTCAAACAGCAATGGACATGAACTACTTATGGGCTGGTAGTGATTTACCAGAAGGTATTTCATATGCAAAATATGCCCACAAAGGAGCGTACCCTTTAATTTTCACCGCTTTGTTAGCGGGGTTGTTTGTACTTATTACACAAGGCTCAAAAAAAGAAGTTTCTGCATCAAAACCTATTCTTCAATTAACATATCTTTGGATTGCTCAGAATGTATTACTCGTGCTTTCTTCGATCTACCGTACATCCTTATATGTAGAGATTTACGCTTTAACGTATTGGCGTGTGGCTGCCTTTATTTGGATGGGGCTTGTCGCCTTTGGGCTAATTTGGATTGTTGCGCGCGGGGTTATGGGTAAGTCAAGTACTTGGTTGATTAACGCAAATGTACTTACGCTGTTATCCGTTCTATATATTACCAGCTTTATTAATATTGGTGGTGTCATTGCACATTATAACGTAGAGCATTCACTCGAAGTATCAGGCAAAGGTGTTAATTTAGATACGCGTTATCTGGAGAGAATTGGCTATACTTCAATTCCTTACTTAATTGAGTTTTCAAAAGATCATAAGATTCATGACCGTATATTGTATATGGGAGGCGAAGAAGAAAAATACGATACTATTACAGAAATGAAACTTGAATTAATGAGAGACATGGACGATTGGAGACGTTGGACGTATAGTGAATACCGCCTGATAAAGACGATTGAAAGCAAGCAAAAATGAATGAAACCATACTAGTTGTCGATGATGACCCGCATATCAGAGAAGTCGTTACATTCGCCCTTGAAAAGGCTGGTATGGGATTTATGGAAGCATCAAACGGTCAAGAAGGTCTTTCTGAATTTAATAAACAAAAACCAGATATGATTATCTTAGATATCAATATGCCTGAGATGGATGGTTTAGATGTATGCAAGGAAGTACGAAAAACATCTGATGTGCCGATTCTGTTTTTATCATCCAGAGATGATGAAATAGATCGTATTTTGGGGCTTGAATTAGGAGCGGATGATTATCTAACAAAACCTTTTAGCCCTCGTGAACTGGTTGCACGCGTAAAGGCCATATTAAAGCGCTCATACCCATCATCTGAGAAGCAAGCGGATACAAGTGAAGCCTGTACGGTAGGGTTATTAGTAATAGAACCTGAAAAGCACAGGGTATACTGGGATAAAAAAGCGGTTTGCTTAACAGCTACTGAGTTCTCAATATTGCATGGAATGATAAAACATCCCGAACGTGTTTTTGATAGAGATCAAATCATGTCTATGGCGTATGATATGAACATTAATGTAAGTGATAGAACAATAGATAGTCACATAAGGCATATGCGCCAAAAGTTTTCAGAAGTTAACTGTGATAATGTTATACAAACGGTTCATGGCGTAGGATACAAGTTAACGCCATGATAAAAACTAAAGCTAAATTCAGGCTCAGAAGTATTCTACTCGTCGTAAATTTAACAGTTTTACTTCTACCGCTTGTTGGCCTTTTCTTCTTTCGCTTCTATGAGAATGTCCTTGTTCAACAGACCGAAAGTGAGCTTATTTCACAAGGCGCCGTTATTGCTGCAATCTATAAAAATGAAATAAGAGGCGGGAGTGTTCCAAATCAAAGTTATGGAGTGCTTGCTGACCCTAAGAGCTTAAATGATCTTGATGAATACTATACCCCAATAAAGTCACAGATCGATTTTTCTACAGCCCTGTTACTCCCATCACGTCCAAATGGAGTTGTAAGCGAGCAAACCGATATCGTCGCAAAGAATATGAACGATGTATTATCACCAATTTTAGAGGACGCAAAAAGAACAACACTATCAGGGGTTCGTGTGCTCAATTATCAAGGAATTGTCGTTGCAGGGCGATCTGATATAGGTGTTGATTTCTCAGATATATATGAGATTAGAAAAGCCCTGTCGGGTTATTACACTAGCGTTATACGCCAAAGAGTTTCAGACGACCCACCGCCTGCAATGGCATCTATAAGCCGCGGCACAGGAATTAGGTTATTCGTGGCGTTTCCAATTATTGAGGATGGCCGTGTTTGGGGCGTTGTTTATTTATCCAGAACACCTCAAAACATATTAAAACACCTGTATGCGGAGAAAGAAAAAGTCATCATAGCAGGCTTGACGCTATTATCTTTAACACTCCTTATCGCATTACTGACTTCATATATGATTTCTAAACCCATTCATCGCCTAATTAGAAGAACGATAGAGTTTTCAGAGGGCAATAAAGAAGCTTTAAGGCAAGGACGTGTGTCTGATGTTCAAGAGATTGAATGGCTATCACATAGTTTCTCGAACATGGCAAAATCATTGGATGATAGATCTGAATATATAAAAGATTTCGCCATGCATGTATCACATGAATTTAAAACACCGATGACATCTATACAAGGTTCAGCTGAGCTTTTACTTGAGCATCTTGATGATATGGAAGAAGATAAAAAACGTAAATTTCTATCTAACATCATCACTGACAGTGACCGCTTAAAGCGCCTTGTAAAACGACTACTAGATTTGGCAAAGGCCGATAATGTTCAGGCAACGCAAGAGACAAGTTCTATCAATCAAGTTCTTGAAGCCTTAGAAGGCCGATATAAAGATTTGGGCTTAACACTGCAATTTGATCTTAATGATGAATATATACATAGAATTAGTCGTGAACACCTTGAAACTATTTTCTCGAACCTATGTGATAACGCATTACAGCATGGCGCTACTAATATGAGTATTGAGGCCAAAGAAAGCAATGGTCACATATCACTTATTATTTGCGATGATGGAGCAGGAATTTCAAATGCTAATCTAGATAATATATTCACTCCATTCTTCACAACAAGAAGGCAGGATGGAGGAACAGGTCTGGGCCTTGGTATTATTCAATCACTTTTGCATGCGCATGATGGTGATATTAAGACAAGCCCAAATGAAAAAGGTGCCTGTTTTAAGATCAATTTCTTTAAGGGATAGACCATACAAAAGAACAGAGTTAAGATGAAACGCAAGAATCTATCTTATTACATACGCACAACTTGGCAAGGTTATATGCCGCGCTCTTCCGCTACATCCCTCTTGCAAAAAAAATCTAGGCGCTGCTGGTGGTAAGCTTGAAAGAGTCAAATAGTGAATTGGTGGATCCTAGCGGGATCGAACCGCTGACCTCTTCGCTGCCAGCGAAGCGCTCTCCCAGCTGAGCTAAGGACCCTTTTTAAAAGGTGAGAATATCAATAATAGGTTATGCGTTATTTTTCAAGTCATAAAAAAGCCCCGCACGATTAGATGCAGGGCTTTTTAATTGATTTTATTTATATGACTTAACGGTTACTCATCAATTGTAGAATATGAGTAAACATAACCACGAAGCTGATATACAGGCTAAGTGCTGCTGACCATGCCATACGGCTGTTAATTTCATCACCATTTGCAGGGTTGTACATTCTTTTCGTATTTTGTGTTTCCCACGCAGTAATACCAGCAAATATAAACACGCTAATTGCGCTAATGCCCATTTGCATCATGCTTGAATATTGAACAAATAGACCTGCTAATCCGACTAAAACAAGGCCAATTACAGCCATGAACAAGAACTTAGCCATTGGCGCAAGATCTCTCTTAGTTGTATATCCGTAAATACTCAACGATGCGAACATCGCAGAAGTAATAAAGAACGCACGCGCAATATCAGCACCGGCATAGGCAAGAGCAATCGCAGAGAAGCTGATACCGTAAAGAACGCTAACCCCAACAAACATAAGCTTAAGCTTGCCAGATGACATTGATGCCGGATTAAAGCCGAACCAAACAATTGCTATTGGTGCAAGCATCACGATGTATTTTTGTGGGCCACCCAGAAGCAACATCATCAACTCAGGAGAGCTGCTAACTACCCATGCAACAATAGCAGTAATCAAAACCCCCATTGTCATGCGGTTATATACTGTAAGCATGTGGGCGCGTAGACCTGCATCTATTTCTTGCGTACGCCCCGACGCACTTGAAAATTGATCTGTTTGCATTTTAATTTCTCCAAAAAATATTAATTAATATATTCATCCTTATAACTCGTATTATAGCAGAATTCAAAGGTTCTTACGAAAATTTTTCATTTTCAATAAAAACTGTTTTTATATGGACACACATTTTTATTTTACCTAATATATTTTCAGTAAAAATAATAAGAACAAAAAATTATAAGCAAGGGTGGTAATTTGTCTCATATAGATTCGTATTTTAACGATACTAGCAAAGTTACAGTAACTAATGATCTAAGCATTAAAAGTGAAATATTCGCGGCGGACGGGAATAGACAAGGTGTTTATGTATCAACATTAGATATGAACGGGTCAGATACAGAGCATGACAATGATTCACTAACAATCATTTACCGTGCGCCCACGGCGCAAGATGAAAATGGAAAGTACACAATAAGCGCACATTCAGCTGATGAAAACGGGCCATATGCAAAAGCACTGGATCACATGATTCAAAATAAGGCGCTACAAGATGCTTCATCACCTGTGCCTTGGAAACAGGAATTTAGCGATAGCGGATATATTTTCCAATTTGACGATACTAACCCTGAAATGGTAATTGCAGCGCTAAAAGATGCACAAATATTAAGCGACAACCAAATTCAACAAGCCCAAAACATAACGTCAGAATTAAAAGAAATACAAAGTAATAGAGAAATAGAGTTTGAAGGCAATAACCTTTAAGCCTTCACTGCCTTCTATTACGTATAAGCCAAGGATTTTTCCTCTCATCTTTAGATGAAATTCTTTTTTCCTTATTAATTGGTGGCAAGCTTGATACCTCTGGAATTGGGGTATTTGTCACCTCTGATATCGCCTGAATACGTCTATCAATTGGCGGGTGCGTCGCAAACATACCCATAAAAGGAACATGGTTTTCAATACACATCATCGCAATATCATCAGTACCTTGCGGAATACGGTCACGACCGGAAATACGTAATAGCGCACGCATCATCGCGTCAGGATTTTTGGTCATTTCAATCGCACCCGCATCCGCCATATATTCGCGCCTACGTGATAAAGAAAACCTCAATAACAATGTTGCCATATAGCCAAGCCATAATATAACCCCTATTAACAGCATCACCAAGATACCAGCAAGACCATTGCGATCACTGCGTCTGGAATAGAAAGTATTATAACGAAATGTGCTCCACACCATTTGAGATAGAAAACCAAACAAACCGGTAAAAATGACACAAACAATTAAAAGCCGAACATCACGGTTTTGGATATGGGTTAATTCATGGGCAACAACGCCCTCTAACTCATCCTTGTCCAAGCTGTTCATCAGTCCGCGCGTTACTGTCACGGCAAAATTAGACTCAGTAACACCACTAGCAAAGGCATTACGTGCATGTGTTTCAATAATTTCCAAATGTGGCATTGTCATGCCTTGCGCGATGCATAAATTCTCAACCAGATTGTATAATTCCGGTTCTTCATTGCGCGATACAGGATGTGATCTGGATAGTTTACGTATCATGCGGGTATTAAAAAACCATGATATCATAAACCAAATTGATACGGCTGTTAATATTAATGGCCAAAACTCAATCGCAAGATTATTTGCAAAACTCATAGAATGTGAAAAATCCAAAGATGGTTCTGCCGCGCCTTGTTTCAACAAATTTTCAGTAGAGCCATAATAAGTGCGATGAACATTTGTAATACCTTCACGCAACATTGAAAATCCAATGGCAAACGCAATTAGCCAAAAGACACCCATGATTAAAACAGGATAAAACGCCAACAATAAAATGCACTTAATGTTGTTATTCCATATATGTGTTGAAAGACCTATCGCCGTGCTCATAATATTTACCTTGGGATTAATGATATAATTGCGGAAGGTTTATTAGATGGCGGATTAGGCATTGTTGTAGCCACGACATACAACATCTTATATCCATCCACCTTTGCTGCAACATCAATATAAGATTTATCAAGCCCATCTTTGGTTTCTTGTGAATATACCACATTATGGTGCGGCAGATTGTTTCCAGAAGCTTTTGCCAAGTCACTAATAAATCCGTGCAATTCTTTATCACCTGCCTTTTGCGGAATAACATGACATTTGTCATTTGGCTCTGATATCAAAATAAAATTACCTTTTTTGGAATTAAAAGCCCAAACTTTACCGGCTTCAGCCCTAACCAACTCCAAGAAAGTTTCGCGTTTTTTCTTGTCTTCAAACTCTACAAATGGCTGCTTCATTAAGGAAATCACCTTTTCATGATTACCTAATGTAACGAAACAATGTTTGGCAAAAATATTTACTGATATCTTTGCTCTTTCATTTTGAATATTTGCGCTGTCTGCCCTCACATTACCGACCGTTACGGCAATAAATAAACAGCATAGCGCAATACACAAAGCATTGTTCATTAGAATTTTACTTCCGGAGCTTTTTGTACCGCTGCGGCTTCTGCTTCGTCCAGCTCAAAGAACTCTTCTTGAGAAAATCCAAACATATTCGCAACGATAACTGCAGGGAACTGTTGAGCAGCAGTATTATATTCTGCGGTAGCATTATTAAAGAAACGACGTGCAGCAGATATTTTATTTTCAATATCTGATAACTCATCCATTAATTTTTGAAAGTTCTGGTCAGCCTTTAGGTCAGGATAATTTTCCGATACCGCCAATAACCCCATCAAAGCACCACCAAGAACATTTTCCGCGGCAACACGCTCACCAGTTGCGCCTTTGGCTGCACCTACCTGAGCACGAGCATTTGTCACATTTTCGAAAGTCTCTTTTTCATGTGATGCATATCCCTTAACCGTTTCCACCAACTGGGGAACAATATTATAGCGTTGCTTCAATTGAACATCTATATCAGAAAATGCATTCTCACGTGTTTGTCGTAATGCAACCAAACGGTTATAAAGTAATATAAACAGCCCTATAACTACGGCAACTATGCCTAAACCAACCCATGAGTCCATAATTTATCCCTTTCACTATTGCATATGCTGCGCTATTTTACAGGTAAGGTGGGAATTTGTCTTCCTTTATTTTAACCTTAGATACAAAGCCTTATTATATGTCTATATTCAAATCCACTAACTTTGCAAGCACCAGCGCAAGCGGAAAGGATTGGCGCGATACCTCTAAAAAAGTTCTAGAGCAATTAGAAAGTATCCGCGATAAATCCGATGATTTTAACATAGGGTTTATATATATATCTGACCATTTAGCCGATGACGCGACCAGCATTTTTCACCTATTCAGATCGGTTTTAAAAATAGACAATTGGGTTGGATCAGTCGGAATGGGCGTAATCGGGTGCGAACAGTCTTATATAGATATGCCGGCAATATCCGCGATGGTTGGGACTTTTCCAGAAGATAGTTTTTGCATTTTCCCCAGCGAAGATAAAGAACAAGAACACGATGACGACACGCCAGACTTACCAATACAATCAGATGTAAAGAAATGGTTGGAGAGCAACGATCCAATGCTGGCACTTGTTCATGGTGATCCTATGGCTACTGACGACCCCCAAGAATTTCTGCGCGAATTAGAAAGAACAACCAATAGCTTCATAGTTGGCGGATTAACGTCATCACGATCACAACATTACCAAATTGCCAATGCTGTACGGGAGAACGCAGTAAGTGGTGTCTTTTTCGCCGACACAGTACCAGTTTCAACGGCTCTGTCCCAAGGTTGCTCACCTATCAGTGGGCGACACACAATCACTAAATCAGACGATTTAACGATATTAGAACTTGATGATAAGCGTGCCTTGGATGTGTTTCAGGATGATCTGCGTATTCTGGCCACCAAAAAGCTAGGGAAAAATCCTGAGGAACTTACCTCTGACCTGAAAATGATAGAAACAAGTGACCAAATCCCCAAAGAGTTTAACAGCTTGTTTAAGGGACAAGTTCATGTTGCATTACCATTTTCACAATCAGATCAAAATGATTTCATGGTTAGAAACATAACCGGAATAGATGCAGATGAGGGATCAATATCAATATCAGAAAACATATTAACCGGTGAACATATAACCTTCGTAGAGCGCGATGAAACAAGCGTATCAGCCGACCTGTCACGCACACTTATAAACCTACGCAAACGTGTTCAATCAGAACGCGGAACATTTGATCCAAAAGCCGCAATATATGTTTCATGTGTTGCGCGTGGATTTTCTGAAAAAGGCAATATTTCAGAAGATGAAGTATGTCTGATAAAAGATATTATAGGCGATATACCTTTATCAGGATTTTACGCAGGCGGTGAAATAAACAACGCCCGTCTTTATGGATATACGGGCGTTCTTACATTATTTTTCTAAAAAGTAAAAACTACATTTTCGGAGCATCAGAAGTAACTTCCGCGGTTGCAACCAATTCAGACTCCAGGTCTTTTTCTGCACCTGCTGCTTTTCTTGCATCTTCTTCTATTACCGCGCCTGTTGCTTTCATTTCTGCTTGAACGCCGGCAACTGTACGGTTTTGAATTTCTTGCTCACCTACCACTTTACGTGTTTCAACTTCTGCTACGGCAATTTGAACATTTGCCACACGATCCAATGCAACCGATTTTGCCCCTGCCTCATCCGCTTGTGATGATGCGCTATGGCTTAAAACGTTATGAGTTTGCGCAGCAGAATCATGTTGTTTAAAATCTTGATCATTAGAACTTAGTGATGCCATACCTTCTTCATTTGTTTGCGCAACCATATGATCATTAGCACGAGCAGCAGAGGTAACACTGTTAGACGCTTCTAACTTTGACGCACCGGCAAGGCTTGCAATTGTTGTATCATTAACAGTTTGAACAATTGTGTTTTCATTAGATATAGTGGCAATAACAGATATGGACGGATCTTCCGGTAAAACTTCTGGTGATGCTTCTGTTGCAGACATAATATAACCCTTTTTAATTTTCTTATATTTTTATTTACGGCATGCGACATGCAAATCTTACATACTCGCTTGCGATTAACTTGTTATCCTTAAAATAACCTATAGCGCAGAATAATTGATTTTGCAGTTTATTGCAAATATCCTCATGCAACACACAATTTGGTTCCCACTCTTCATAATCAGGCCTAAATGTAAATGTAATTATCCCCGTTTGACCATCAAGAACAATTTGATCAATTTCTTTTTCAAACTCTCCATGACATGTAAAAACTGCGTGCCCTTGGGGTGATACAAAAACTTCTATATTCATATGTGTGTCTTCACTCTTTAGGTAATATTCTATATGATTTATCAATAGTAACCATAGAAGTAAAATGGAAAAATATAATGTGTGGATTAACAGGTCTTTATACATTCGACCCAAGGCCAGATCGTGCAAGTTTGCACGATATTATAACGCGCATGAACAATACATTAACCACACGCGGGCCTGATAACGGTGATGTATGGCAAGACCCCGACCTTCCTTTAGCACTAGGACATAGAAGACTGTCAATTTTGGATATTTCTGAATCCGGCCACCAACCTATGGAATCCTCATCTTCGCGTTATATGATTACCTATAATGGCGAGATTTATAACTTCAAATCACTACGTAGTGAGCTTGAAGAGGATCCTAAAATAAAATTTAAAGGCAACAGCGACACAGAAATATTACTGCACGCCATTGAAAAATGGGGACTGGAAGAAACCTTGCCAAAGATTAATGGCATGTTTGCCTTTGCGATTTGGGATCGTAAAGCCAAGGCACTATATTTTGTACGTGATCGTATGGGTAAAAAACCTCTTTACATTGGCTGGGCAGGATCAACTCTTGTCTTTGGTTCTGAACTAAAATCGCTTTGCGCGCACCCCGATTTCAGACGCGATATTGATCGTGCATCACTAACATCTTATATGCGTTTTGGTTATGTACCTGCACCACTATGTATATATCAACAAGTATGGCAACTTCCCGCAGGAAGCATGATCGCCCTTGACCTTAGGATGTTACGCGGTGGTCAGGATTTAAAACCATTTATCGAAAATTATTGGAGTCATAAAGACTCCTTAATTGCTGCGCGCCAAAATCCTATAGAAAATAACGAAAATGTTGTAGATGATTTCGAAGATTTGCTAAGCACCTGCGTAAAAGATCGCATGGTATCTGATGTGCCACTTGGTGCATTTTTATCAGGCGGTATAGATAGCTCGTCCATTGTTTCATTAATGCAAAAAAACTCGATAAAACCGATAAAAACATATTCAATCGGATTTAATGAAGACGGGTTTAACGAGGCAGAACACGCAAAAGAAATCGCATCACATCTTGGCACAGACCACCATGAATTATATGTTGAGGCAAAAGACGCACTGGATGTAGTAGAAAAAATTCCGGCAATGTTTGATGAGCCTTTTGCAGATACATCTGCGATACCAACTTATCTTGTATCAAAATTCGCCAGAGATAACGTAACGGTGGCATTATCTGGTGATGGCGGCGATGAAATGTTAGGTGGTTATAACCGCCACATATCTGCACCAAAAGCATGGAAAACCGTTAATAATATACCTGCAAACCTGCGTAATCCTCTTTCACAGGCTATAAGTGCTGTATCCCCATCATTTTGGGATAGATTACGCCCATCACGCCCGCAATTTGGCGCACATATGCATAAATTTGCAGGAATACTAAACAAAACAAACGAAAATGATGTTTATTTAAGCCTTGTAAGCCACTGGAAAACGCCGAAAACATTTGTACAGGATGGAAAAGAAGAAATAATTCCATTGGTTGACCCTGAACTTCATATAGATGGCTTAAGTTTTGCTGAAAATATGATGTACTGGGATACAATATCATATCTCAATGGAGATATCCTAACCAAGGTCGACCGCGCCAGCATGGCAGTAAGCTTAGAAGCGCGCGCACCACTTCTTGACACACGTATATATGATTACGTTTGGAGATTACCTGTGGATGTTAAGATACGTGATGGCAAAGGGAAATGGCTGTTAAGGCAGGTATTAAACAACCATGTTCCCAAAGAACTATTCGATCGCCCAAAGCAAGGGTTTAGCGTACCAATTTCCGACTGGCTGCGTGGTGATTTAAAAGAATGGGCATATGATTTAATAAATGAAGACAGGTTACGTAAGCAAGGGTTACTTAACTATTTAGTTATAGGTAAACTCTGGGAAGAGCACCAAAAAGGCCGCGGTAATCATGCGCAAAAACTTTGGACAGTATTAATGTTCCAAGCATGGCACAAAGAATGGGTAGAAGAAGAATGAAAATATTATACTTATTTGAATCAGGTGACTGGGAAAGCCGCATGGCCGTCGCGCACAGCGCAAAAGAAAAAGGGTTTGAAATCACTATTGGACTTATGAATGGCGATGAAGAAACAGCAAAACGCGCACCTGAATTTAATATCATACCAATTAAAAAATCAGGTGATAGATTCGGTATCAGCGCGGCAATACAAATGGTTCGTGATATAAACTCACTAATAAAACAAGAAAAACCAGATATTATCCACGCAGTAACCCTTAAATACGGATTTATTACCGGAATATCTTCTATTTTCACAAAAAATACGCAAAAAATATACACATTAGCCGGACTAGGGTACATTTTCCGCGGTGATGGCAAAAAATCCGCTATATTACGTACATTATTAAGGCCATTACTAACCTTTATCCTCAGACGACCTGATACAGAGCTGATATTCCAGAATATAGATGACCTTAACTTAATGGTTAAAGGAAAATACGCGCGCGCCGAACAATCCATACTTATACGCGGATCAGGTATTTATCTAGACAGGTTCACACCCACCAGTCCGGATACAGTACCCCCTATTATATTAATGCCTACCAGGCTGGTTCATGAAAAAGGCGTGGCAATATTTGTAGAAGCGGCACGTATATTAAAATCAAAAGGCATAGAAGCAGATTTCCAAATAGCAGGCGGAGAAACAAAACATAACCCAAAGGCGATATCACGCGAACAAATGCTGGAAATGACCAGCGACGGCGTGGTTAAATGGTTGGGTCGCGTTAATGATATGCCCGCTCTTCTTTCACAAGCAAGTTTGATTGTGTACCCATCATATTATGGTGAAGGCATACCGCGTGTTTTACTGGAATCATGTGCGGCCGGTCGTGCAATTGTAACCACAGATCACCCCGGTTGTCGCGAAGCAGTAGAAAATAAGGTAAATGGATTACTAGTACCAGTTAAAGACGCAAATGCCACCGCAAGCGCAATTGAACAAATATTAAGCGATAATAATAAACGTAAATCCATGGAAAAACAAAGCCGGAAACGCGCAGAAAAACAGTTTAATATTCATGACATCGTTAAGCAAACAGTTGCTCTGTATAGAAAACAAGGATGATATAATACATAATTAAATTTGATTTTCCCTTTATTTTTATGTGAAGATAAAATCAAACAAATGCGCGAAAGACCTCAAAACATGGCAAGCAAGCAACAAAATAACTATCTAACAGGAAAATTGTTAATCGCAATGCCCGAAATGGGCGATACCAGATTTCATCGCGCGGTCATATTTATATGCGCACATGACGAAGAAGGTGCGATGGGCTTGGTTATTAACCACTATATGAAGGGCGTAGAATTCCCTGAACTTATAAAACAGTTGAAATTTGAATCTGATATCAAGGTTAATCTGGATGAAATGAACTTACCTGTTATGTGTGGCGGGCCCGTTGAATCTGCGCGTGGGTTCTTGCTACATTCCACAGATTTCATGCGTGATGATACGATGAATGTTTGTAACACTTATGGTGTTACGGGAACAGTTGATGCACTGAAAGATGTTGCCTGCGGTAAAGGCCCTGACGACCTGTTATTTATTTTAGGGTATGCAGGATGGGAATCAGGTCAACTTGATGCGGAAATACAACAAAATGCGTGGCTAGTGGTGGACCCTGACCCTGCGCTTATATTTGAAGGCGCACCAGAGGACAAGTGGACACGCGCAGTCGGAAAACTTGGTATTGATCCGGGAATGTTATCCAGCGTAGCAGGAAGCGCTTAACATTAAATCGCTAAGCGTTCTTTTATTTTATCGAAACTTTCCAAAGCACCTAATGGCCCCAACGCGGCAAGCGTAGGAGTAGATGTAAATATAGTACCAGCCACCCTTTCCAAAGACTTAACATCAACAGAATTAATTCTATCGATAATTTCTTCGGGAGATCGTATA
Organism: Alphaproteobacteria bacterium; assembly: GCA_050633325.1. Classification (GTDB taxonomy): domain Bacteria; phylum Pseudomonadota; class Alphaproteobacteria; order Micavibrionales; family Micavibrionaceae; genus UBA1672. Next base: position 121,829 of record JBOEGH010000008.1, on the reverse strand, counting down.
GAGTTCCGCAATAATATAGCCTTAGCATTCTGGTCGGCGCGGCTCATCATTGATTCACGTGCAATTAAAATAGATGAACATAGTTGAGCCTTCGCACGAGAAAGATCTTCAGGCGTAATTGTATCGCCTATCTTTTTAACTTCATCACATATAACAGGAATTAATTCCGGTAATTTATCCGGCCCCGTACCCGCATATATCCCGAACTGCCCACCATCAGAATGCGCAGAATGAAAACTGTAAATAGAATAAACAAGGCCACGTTTTTCGCGAACTTCTTGGAATAACCGTGAAGACATCCCTCCACCCATTAAGGTCGCCAAGGTTTGCGCGGCATAATAATCATCACTTAAACGTGATACGCCCTGAAAGCCTAAAATAATATGGCTTTGCTCTAAATCACGGGATTCTCTGTGCTCTCCACCTTTATAGCTAGTAGAAGATTTTACATTAGATTTATCATCAGGCAGGGCATTAAATTTATCCTCTATTTGTTGGATAAAACTATCGTGATCAATGTTACCACTGGCGCATATAACTATATTTGAAGGCGTGTAATACTGCTTTGTGAAATCCATCAAAGTATCGCGTCCCATATTTTCGATGATCTTATTAGTCCCTAATATAGGCGCACCGAAGGCTTGGTTTGGATATGCTGTCTCAAAATAGTTATCAAAAATAATCTCATCAGGCGTATCATGACACATGCCAATTTCTTGCAATATAACATTGCGCTCTCGCTCTACCTCGTCATCAGGCATTGTAGAGTTTTGGACGATATCCGACAAAATATCTAACGCCAACGGCAGGTCATTTTTTAAGAGATGAACATGATAGCTGGTCAGTTCACGACTGGTATAAGCATTTATATGACCGCCGACATTTTCAATTGCTTGCGCGATTTCTAATGCGTTACGCGTCTTTGTGCCCTTAAACAACATATGTTCAACCATATGTGCGGTACCGTTATGGATTAAATCTTCATTACGTGTGCCAACACCGATCCACGCACCGACAGCCACGCTTTCAACGGAAGTCACAATATCTGTTACAACACGCAAACCATTTGATAATTTTGTAATTTTAAGAGATGTCATAAGGCATTCATACAAATAAACGATAATAAAGACAACCTTTGTCTGACTATTAATATGAACAATCAGTATTAAATTATAAACCAATGGCGTATAAGGCACCCATGTTAAAGAATACAAAAGAAACATCATTCATAGAATTTGTCGCGCTTATGGCGTTGCTTATTTCGCTTACAGCATTGTCAATTGACACAATGCTGCCTGCTTTGCCGTTAATAGGTAAAGATTTAGGTGCTGTTGGTGATAATACACCGCAATATATCGTTGTATTCTTATTTTTAGGGTTCACCTTAGGCCAGATATTTTACGGCCCCATGTCAGACAGCTTTGGGCGTAAACATTCAATTTATATCGGAATTACCATATTTATTATCGGAAGCATAATAAGTGTAACTGCGCAAAATTTTCCTATAATGTTGGCTGGACGCTTTTTACAAGGCATCGGGGTTGCCGCACCACGTATCATTAGTACTGCAATGATACGTGACAGATACAAAGGACAGGAAATGGCAAGGGTCATGTCATTTATCATGTCTATATTCATACTTGTCCCCGCCATCGCCCCAACATTAGGGCAGGCAATATTAATGGTTTCAAATTGGCGAATGATATTCGCGGTACTGCTTGGCGTTTCTGTATTGGTATTGATTTGGATTTATTTCAGATTACCAGAGACACTACCACAAGAACGCCGCACACCATTCAAATTAAAAACCATACTAAGCGGTGTTCGTGAAGTTATAACGCACAGGCTAGCCTTCGGATATACTATTTGTACCGGATTAATATTTGCGATGCTGATTGGATATCTGAACTCTGCACAACAGATATTTCAAGAATATTACAATACGGGCGATATGTTCCCCCTGTATTTCGGGATAATCGCATTGTCACTGGGAATCGCATCTTTGGTAAATTCATACATCGTAAAAATCATGGCCATGCAGAACATTTGCCACTATTCCCTGATTGCAATAATCATAGTGTCAGGATCATTCCTTGCACTCAATTCACTAAGCGACCAACAACAACCCCTATGGCAATTTATGATATATGCCGTAATTGTATTTTTCTTTTTGGGATTATTATTCGGAAATGTAAACGCCATAGCAATGGAACATATGGGGCATATTGCGGGGGTGGCATCGACAACAATCAGCGTATTGTCATCTGCAATATCTCTTGCTTTAGGAACTATCATTGGGCAATTTTACGCTGGCACGCCAATACCGATAATTTTCAGTTTCTTATTATTAAGCAGCCTAACATTTTTACTGCAGATACTAATCAATAGGAAATAACCTACTTACCCTTACGGATCTTACGCCATTTGGCCACGTTACGATTATGCTCGGACAATGTTTTAGAGAATGCATGCCCACCACTGCCATCGGCCACAAAGTAAATATACTTATGTTCTTCGGGATTTAATGCCGCCTCAATCGATGCCTTGCCTGCATTGGCAATAGGCCCCGGAGGAAGCCCCGCATATTTATAGGTATTATAAGGCGAATCGATCTTTAAATCTTTAGTAAGCAACCTACGGCCAAGTGGCCCCTTACCATCATTTTTATGTTTACCCAAAGTATGAGCATAAATAACCGTTGGATCAGTTTGCAACAACATTCCCTTACGCAAACGATTTATAAATACGCCGGCAACTTTTCTGCGCTCCATTCCTATGGCAGTCTCTTTTTCAATAATAGAGGCCAATACCAGAGCCTCTTCTTTATTTTTCAATGGCAAGTCAGGTTTACGATTTTCCCATGCATCATTTAAAACTTTGTCCAGAGCAATATTCATACGATTCATGATATCAACCGCACTATCCCCCTTTTGATAGCTATAAGTTTCAGGCAAATACATGCCTTCCACCTTCATTTTAAACTCCTCAGCTTTGGCCAGACCGGCATGGGCTAGTAAAAGCTGCTTCACCTCCCAATTAGTAAGGCCTTCACGGATGGTTATTTGACGTTGAATAACTTTCCCGGATTCCAAAATATTAAGTATTTCCTGCATAGATGAATAAGCAGGAATTTCATACTCACCCGCCTTAATCTTACTTGCTTGTTCTGTGATTTTACCGCCATAAATGAACACAATTGGCGTATCTATCAAATCTTTATTAAGCAGTATGTCCGCCACACCACCAATATTCGCACCACGAGGAACAGTAATAGTAACGCTGTGGTCAACTAGACCAGGCATATTAAATTTTTGATGTGCCCACCACGCACCGCCAGACACACCAAGAAGCCCCACAGTAGACAACAGAACAAATCCGCCTAGTAATATCCTTAATAACAGTTTCATACTGTAAACAAAGACCTAAACGTTACGGAATACAAGTGATGCATTAGTACCACCAAAACCAAAGGAGTTAGATAGAACGGTATTAACCTTCTTCTCTTTGGCGACTTTAGGAACTAAATCCATACCCTGACAATCATCAGATGGATTATCAAGATTAAGCGTTGGTGGAATAACACCAGTTTGCGCAGCTTTAAGGCCATAGATTGCCTCAACCGCGCCCGCTGCACCCAATAAATGCCCAATAGCAGATTTAGTAGATGACATAGAAACACTATCCAAAGCATTAGAAAACAAACGCTTAACCGCACCGAATTCGATACCATCACCCATCGGAGTAGATGTACCATGCGCATTAATATAATCAACATCTTCAGGATTTAGATTTGCACGTTTTAGTGCAGCTTCCATTGCACGGTAACCGCCATTACCACCAGGTGCAGGTGAAGTGATATGATGCGCATCACCAGACAATCCATAACCTACTACTTCACCGTAAATTTTTGCGCCACGCGCTTTTGCATGTTCATATTCTTCCAACACTACAATACCTGCGCCTTCACCGATTACGAACCCATCACGATCACGATCCCATGGTCGAGATGCCTCAGTCGGACGATCATTATATCCTGTTGTCAACGCTCTTGCCGCTGCGAATCCTGCCACACCAAGGCGACACACCGCTCCCTCTGCACCACCTGCAATCATAACATCCGCATCACCCAAAGCAACAAGACGCGCCGCATCACCAATTGCATGAGTTCCTGTTGCGCACGCCGTTACCACAGAGTGGTTTGGCCCTCTAAACCCATATTTAATTGAAACATGACCAGAGGTAAGATTAATCAAAGCCGCTGGCACAAAAAACGGAGAAATACGACGTGGGCCGCGTTCATTCATCAATGTTGATGTCTTATAGATTTCATCAAGACCACCAATACCTGATCCGATTAAAACCCCAGTACGATCCAAACTTTCTTCATCAGTTGGCATCCAGCCCGCATCTTCGATCGCCTCTTGTGCAGCCGCTATCCCATAAGTGATAAATACATCGACTTTACGTTGTTCTTTCGGGTGCAAGAAAAGATCGGCATTAAATTCGCCATTTTGCGGGTTTTCATCCTTTGTCTTTGGAATAATACCGGCAATTCTGGAGGTAATATCAGAAACGTCAAAATCTTCAATTTTCTTGATACCGCTTTGCCCGTTTGTGATTGCATTCCAATTATGCTCAACACCATATCCAAGCGGAGAAACCATACCCATTCCGGTTACAACAACACGTTTCATATTACCATCCTATATATTTTGATTATTACTCTAAAATGCATCACAGCCCGCAAGCGGGCTGAAATAAATTATTTATATTTAAGATCTGCAAAAATGCACCTTAAAAATTACTCACCAGAATTTTTTCCGATGAAGTTTACAGCATCGCCAACAGTTTGAATGTCTTTAGCTGCATCATCAGGGATATCAATACTGAATTCCTCTTCAAACGCCATTACCAATTCAACTGTATCCAAAGAGTCTGCACCCAGATCATCAATGAAACTTGCCGCTTCGACAACTTTGTCATCTTCTACGCCCAAATGTTCTACAACGATTTTTTTAACGCGTTCAGCGATGTCACTCATGTTAATTCCTTACCTTTTTAAAACTTGTTTTAATCTTATAGCGAATGAGAGGACATATTACTAGTCCCAACAACCTTGCGCAACGCTTTAACATAGTGAAATATAAATATAAAGCAGTTTTTGAATAGAATCATCATTTATCGCTGTGGATAATATTATAAATTTAACGCACATTCGGCAAAATTAAGCAGATTAGAAAAAAAAATTGTACTTAGTAACAGATTGCAGTTATCGTGCGAATTAAGTAATGATTGATCGATGAAAGGCTCGTGCACAAATGACAACAACAAATTCAGTGAAACGTAAACTATTAACGTTTATCGCCGCTTGCACTATTATGGGATCAGGTGCATCAATCGCACAGGACAATACATTATTACCGGAACTTCCTGCTCCTCTTAAAAACCTTGTAAATGAAGGTGCACAAGTACGATTTCTTGGGAAAGACTTTGACGTTGAAGGATGGGTTGCCATCAAGAACGGGAAAGAACAGTACTTCTATGTACTACCGAATAATGGCGGATTTATTTCAGGAATATTATTTAATGAAAAAGGCCAGGCAGTAACCATTAAGCAAGTTAGCCGTCTGCGCGCGCAAAGCGGTGGTGAATTACTAGACACACTTGCTGAGGACGCTCCGGGCAAGGTTACAGATACCGCAAAAACACAAAAATACGAATTTAAAACACCATCAGAACAATTATTCTGGGACATAGAAAACAGCAACTGGATTCCGGTAGGGCAAGCAGGAACGCCTGTATTTTACAGTTTTGTAGATCCACAATGCCCGCATTGTCATGAAATGATGCGCACAATGAAACCGCAAATAGATGCCGGTCGCGTTCAGGTAAGACTAATACCTGTAGGATTTAAGGAAGAAACACGTGCGCAAGCTGCTTTCCTTCTTGCCACTCCTGCACCGTCACAAGTATGGTGGCGCCACCTTGAGGGTGACCGCAATGCTTTACCCGCAAAACAAGAGATCAATCAACAAGGTGTTCAAAGAAACCTGTCCATTATGCAATCTTGGAAACTTAATGTAACACCATTAATTGTTTACCGCGGTAAAGACGACAAAGTTAAAATCATCCGCGGCAAGGTCAAAGACATAGAAGCACTGATAAGTGACCTTGGTGCACGCACATAATACTTAAACATACTATATCAGGACGACACCTAACACTAAAGGCGTCGTCTTGATACTCTATTAGGCTTAATATGGAACAATCGACATTTATATCATCTGTTTTGCCTGATATAGGCCTCCCCTTAGTTCGCACAATAATCGAAAATTGCAAAGCTGAAGATGAGGAAAGTATAACACAAGAAATGGAGAAATTACTTGCTCTGACAGTTAAAAGTAATGATTACATAAAAGATGCGCTTGAGATAAATGATTCCAACTCAGAAAACCCCGATTTACACTTACTACTATCATCACTATCCAGCAAAATAATTGCCTCACACTATGAGAGAACAAAAGCATCACCTACAGATAAAGACTTGAAACAAATTACAGGTGCTATCAACGCTCTATTGATATTTTCGGAAAATTACGCGCCCATAATCAACCTAACCGATGCGTACCCAGAGAACAAAGACAAGCCATCCCTCTCACCTAAGCACACAACCGACCTAATATATATAAGTGTATTCCTGCCACTGATAAATGCGGTTTCAACATTCTCTTTCGGACTTAACCCATCCAGAATGATACAAAACGTCTCGGAAAAGATGGGGGTAAGAACCACCCAGATAAGGTCACATTTACTGGGTGATACACTAAATGACAAAGACAGAAAAACTGCAGAGATAAGAATCTTAAAGACACTCATTGATTTATATTCATCTTGCTATATGCAAGAAATCAGCAGAATCACAGAAATCGGCCAAAGCGAAAACCAACCACAAAGCAATAAACAACAAATAGAACATATATGGAATTTATTTGAAAACCGGGTATCGTTACTGTTTGGATTAGCACAAGAAGCATCATCAGAAACCTCGAATTACACCACGGAGAATGCCGAGGAAGACGTAGCCGCTCTATTCGAAGAATCACAAACAAAAAATGTAGAAGAAGACGTACTGCCAAACGATGACCAACCAACTACACCAATGTCCTTTTACAAAAAAAAGTGACATAGCATACATTATTATGCTTCTATCCATATCGTATAGTTTGGTTACATACTAACCTTGGAGATAATCATTGGCCGCCACCAAAGTACTAGCAGCATGCATGATGATAGCATCCCAAACACACGAAGTACCACCAGCGCTATTAGCAGGAATATATAAAGCCGAAGGCGGCAAAGTCGGACAGCAAGTTGAAAATAAAAATGGATCCTTTGATTTAGGGCCAATGCAAATCAACACATTATGGATTCCAGAACTAGCGAAGAAGTGGAATGTTAGTCACAACGTGGCACATAAGAGAGTTCGAGACAACGCATGCACAAATGTCAATGTAGCAGCATGGATTTTACGTGGACACATAGAAGAAACACGCAGTTTATCAAAAGCAATGACGCATTATCACTCTCGAACCCCTAAATATGGTAAAAAATATAAAAAACGCGTATTAAATTTGATGGAAAAATATGGACTCCTAAAAACAAAGAGGTAACCTTTACAGCGCAAGCTCAGTGTGACATTTGCCGTATATTTAATAACAAAACAGGTCGTATATATTTTGATTTTTCGAAAAAAACGTCAATAAACAAAGATAATAATGACAGTTATTCTTGATTTGCTTCGTAAATTTGTCTAGTATTTCCAATAGACTAACTTGTCTTTAGTATTAGGGTTTTAAATATGTATCGTAAATTTCTTATCTTTCCTTTGTTATTCGGCCTAACATTTACATCTGGATGTACCACCTCTAGCAGCACACAATCAAAATTTAGTAGCGGTAGTCCGCAAATTGTTGCCTCACCAGACACAGTTTCATCCATGCTTGCATCTTCAGCCGATCGCGCGTCAGTCGCTCTTGAAACACTGGCCGCAGTTGAAAAGGCAAGAACTCCTGCTTCTGCTATGTCCCCTATTGGTGACGTTCCTACAGAGCTGAGAAGAACGATAACGGTTAACTGGGTTGGTCCAATTGAACCAATTGCGAAAACCCTCGCTGATCGTGCTGGATATGGCTTCCTCGTCCTTGGTGGAGAGCCGGCAATTCAACCAGTAGTCTCAATAGATGCGGAAAATACTAGAGTAGTAGATGTACTACGTGATATTGGGCTACAGCTTGGAATGCGTGGTGACATTAAAGTCGATGCACAAACCCGTATGGTTGAAATCTATTATACGCCTAATTCTGGGATTGGTGGTTAGAAAGGTTTTTTAATATGCGTTTTCTTTTAACAACAAGTATGTGCGCAATCCTTGCTGCGTCAGGTACTTTCATTACTATAAATTCTGCACATGCTGTGTTGCCGACTGACAAAGAAGAACCAATAACAACAGCAGAAGAGCAGCCCATTGAGCTTGAAGATATTTACGCTTACGAAGCGGTAGATGAACAAGTTCAAAATGAAGAACTTCCATTCGATATCAGAGCAGAAGCACTAAGAGAAGCAGCAATTTCATTTGGTGCGCGTGGTGGTTTGGCAAAACGAACATTCGAGATAAGACAAGAGCTTGACCTTCGTAAACGCTACTTAAATAAAGTTTTTAATTTCAGCCAGCTTTTGATTTCAGCTCCTTCAGGATTCCTGATAGAGCCTCCGGTTGTTACTGAATCTATGAATTCAATGTTGATTGATATTGATGGTCAAACGGCCGCCGTGTCAGATAAAATTTACAATATTATCCGTAATGCTCGCATCGTGTCTGCGCCAAGAACATGGCATGCGTATCTTGAGCGTGAATGGGGTGAGGTAATGCCTCCACCGGACATTCTTGTTCCGCAAAATGATGAAGAGCGTGAATTATGGGTAGAATACTCCACTAAAGGCTGGGATCATGGATGGCAGCAAGCAAACGATATCTTCAAAGAAGATCTTGCGCGCTTGGAATCTGACTTCCAAGGAATGATTCGTTACCGTATGCTTTTGGCTCAGGGTATGATCTCTCCACCTTATGCACTTCAAGTTGACCGCGGCGTTACAGGCGGTGGTGATGAAATGCGTATTGGCGATCGCGCTGTTCAAATCACAGGTGTCCCTGAGCTTATGACTGGAGCAGAATCATGGAAGCCCGCAAGCCGGTAAGCCTTGTTAAGGCCGAAGATAATCATGCACAAACGTGGCCTGATGAACCACAAAGATTTGCGGCCGAAGATGTCGACAAATTCCTTTTGTGGTGTGTAAAGCAAAACTCATCAGATATAACGATACAAAGCGAACGCGCCGTATATAACGATATCGGTGGGGAGTTGTATCCCGGAACATTCCGTACAATTGATGCCGCCGATATGGCCGTATTCCTTGAAAAAATCTATGGCGCAGAAGCACAAGCCAGACTTGCCTCGGCAAAGGATTTGGACATATCCTATGAAATACGCCCTGACAGATATACCAGAATGAGGTTTCGTGTAAATATTACCGCCATCCTATCCAAAGGTCGTGACGGCGCGCAGATCACTTTACGTACATTACCCAGCGACCCCCCAACGATGGACGACCTTTCAATAGAGCAAGAAATCAGAGATTCATGGGCACCAAGACAAGGTTTGGTCGTTATAACAGGACCAACAGGATCTGGTAAAAGTACATTGCTTGCAGCCGGGAACAGAATGCTTTTGGAGCGACCAAGAGGTTGCGGTAAAATGCTGACATACGAATCACCTATTGAATTCGTTTATGATACAGTCGACAGCCCGCGCTCATTAGTTGCGCAAACAGAAATTCCCAGACACCTACCAGATTTCGCACACGGGATAAGAAATGCTTTACGTAGAAAACCAGAGGTTATTCTGGTTGGTGAGGCGCGTGACCGCGAAACAATAAATGCTTCGATTGAGGCCGCACAAACCGGACATGCCGTATATACCACCACTCACACATTAGGCGTCGCAAATACAGTTCAGCGTATGCTCTCAACTTATGAGATGAACGAACGTGAAGAACGTGCGGTCGCACTTATCGAAACGTTACGCTTGATAGTTACACAAGCATTGGTGGCGAGGATTGGTGGCGGTCGTTGTGGTGTTCGCGAATGGATGAAGTTCCCTGATGAGGTCAGAGAAAAGCTTATGGATATGCACTTCACAAAATGGCCGAATGAAATACAAAGAATGCTATCACAATATGGGCAAAGCATGGAACAATCTGCTGCTCTTGCCTTTGAAGAAGGGGCTATTGATCGACGCGCTTATTTATTACTTTCTTCTAGCACCGGATCATAAAATTAGTTAAGCTTAATTTAAATTTTATTTTGTAGAATGATTGTTAACTTTTCGTAAGCTAAGATTTGATAAGGAAATATTACGGTGAAAGAGCTCGAGAATATTGAAGCCAAGATGAATTGGCATTGGCGCGATACAATGCGCACAATACGTTTCTTAGGTTTTGACGCACGAGTATCATTTTTGATTCCTGTCTGGTTGATATATTTAAGATGGTCAACAATTATCCTATCTTTCTTGGTGTTCTATACATTCAAGTTTTTTGAGAATAAAGGTCTAACATTTCCGGCTGCGTTACGCGCGCTTAGATGTTGGGTTTTAGGACGCTCGCGACCGGGACAAATCGGTGTAAACGCCCACAAATTCACAGACTACGGATAATCACCCCCCTGCTCTTATACAAACCGGACTGACTTAATACTTGAATTATGCGCACGTCGGGGATATTCTTTCATCTATAGGGATCATTGTATTTTCTATTACTGAAAAATTACGACCTTTTCGTATAGTTATCTTATTGTAATTCTCTCATGATATTTAGGAACAAAAAACATGTCTTCAAAGTATAATCGCTTTTTAATCTCTGCCTGCTTACCTGTTATGGCCGCAACAGTATATATGCCGGCGACTTCCTTTGCAGGCTTTGAATGGACACCACCAGAGAAGACAGAACCGGCACCATTGCCACTAGATACGCTTGAACCTGCCCCAGCACAGCCTGTATTGGCCGAACCCCTACCTTCTTTAGATGAACCAGAAGAAGTCTCTACTCCGGACATTCAAATAAAAGTTTTGGATGACAATAATGGTGATGAGCTGGACAAACAAGTTGACGAAGCCATTGAAAATGCAATTGACATGGGAGATCTTAAAGACGCAAGCCCAGAAGAAGAAACTATTACGATTGAACTTAAAGACGAAGTTCAAGTGATTGAAGAAGCGAAAGCCATGGAAGAAGCAAAAGCCATGGAAGAAGCAAAAGCCATGGAAGAGGCAAAAGCCATGGAAGAGGCAAAAGCCATGGAAGAGGCAAAAGCCATGGAAGAGGCGAAAGCCATGGAAGAGGCGAAAGCCATGGAAGAGGCGAAAGCCATGGAAGAGGCGAAAGCGCAACAATCGACATCACTATCCATATCACCTTACCCGCTGGAAAGTGGGGCTGTGGCAAAAGACAATGATCTTGTTATTATACCGGCGGGGTCGAATAAAGAGCTGGATGACCTGACATCTCAAGAGGTTAATATTAAAGAGACCCCTACACCGCAGCCAGTTAAAGAAGAAATTTTCTGGAATGAAACAGAAACATTTAACATTATAGAAGGATTTGGCAGCGATATGCCTTTGGCGCTTGCCTTAAGACAAATCGTCCCTGCGCAATATGCCTTTTCATTTGGTAAGGGTGTTAATCCAGGAGCAACCGTTTCTTGGAACGGCGGACAGCCATGGAATATTGTTCTCGAGTCTTCTTTAGAGCCTTTGGGACTTACTTTCCAACTGGAAGATAAGAAAATACTTCTACGTGTTAAGGAACAGGATATCGCAACACAAGATAACGAGACACCTGCCGTAGAAAATGAAGAACCTGTTGATAGCGAAGAACAAGTTATAATAATAGACCCTACTCCTGTGGTTAAAACAGAAACAGAAACAGAAACAGTGGAAGACACAATTGAAGAGGTTATACAAGAAGAGACAAGCCAAGTAGAAGATGACATAGATCTGGATATCATAGAAATCGATGATAATGACGAAGGCTCTATTATTCTAAAAGGCACTAATTCAGGTCACACACAAAGTGAAGACATATCTACACCTGCTGAAAGTTTGGAAACAAAATCATTACAAGAAGTAATAAGCAACGTAACGAGTGAAGAGCAACAAAATCATAATTCCGATGCAAGTCAGTCTGGCGAAATAATTAAAGAAATTATGGATATTGACGAAAATGATATAAAAAATCATGAAGAAACCTCTATAAAACGAAACACCATACAAGACCCCGGTGAAACAGAGGGAACACAGCCAGGTCATTCAACAAACTCCGAAGCAGAAACGCTTTCGGATGAAAAAAAAAATGAACTAGCCCAAAAACCACAAGATATAGAAAATATTGAAAGTCACGAATTCAGAAGCAATCCTTCTGAAGAGATTACCACTTGGGAGGCTTCCAGTAATTCCAACCTAAAAGATGTTCTCTTGTCTTGGAGTAAAAAAGAAAACGTAAAATTTAACTGGAACTCTTCTGGGAATTATATTTTGAATAAAAATATTTTCATAAGCGGAACATTCAAGAATGCCTTAGACATTCTTTTATCTACCGGGGTTAAAAACCCGCCAACGCACACAATCATACAAAATCCTGAATATGCTTTGAATATAGAAGATCGTAAATAAAACTCTATTTATTATCTCCTCAGCATCCCTATATATACTTAGCCAAGCTAAGCCCCTGCAACAACGAAGTAACGCTGTAGGAGGCTTCTAATTGAGTTTTAAGCGTGGTTATACGCACAGATACTTCATTAGTATCAACATCCTCTACACTACTTACAGTATCAAGAAGTAAGTTCTTTTGGTTAACGTGCGAAGTCTTTGTTTCATCCATTTGCGCCCGAACTGTTTCCATACGAAAACGAACTTGATCTACCTCATCTATAGATTCAGACACAACCTGATTCATCGCATTAAATAGTTTATAAAAATTTTCCTGCTGTTCTTCTGCTGTTGCTCCCGGTGCACCTTGTGCATCTGCCACCCCAGGATATGTACCATTTTCATATACATCAACGACAGGAGGGAGGTTTTCGTTTTTCAAAACAGCAAGCGCAACCATCACATTTCTAAAACTATCTTCATTTGCCAAAGTAGTGTATTTCAGCTCCGACGATTCATCGGCGCGTACAAAAACATTACCCGCTGTTCCATTACTCAAAGAATCAGAAAAACCAATTGCACTATCGGTTATTGCATCAGGGTTTCCGTTTAAAGCAGTACCATCAGTTAAATCTGCGATAAGCTCATCCGTGGTTATTGCACCATTTTTCCAATCATCCAAAAGAGTATTAATAGAAGCATCCAAAGTACCAGTGTCTGAGAATGGCTGTTGCGAACTATCCGCACCGGCAAGAAGATATCTGTCACCCTCTTTCGTATTAAGCAGCTCTCCCAAAAAACCATATAAATTCTCGGCATGATCAAAAACGGCCTGCATATCTGCATCAACTTTGGCAGATGTATTACCAACTATTGTGTCTTCAACATTAATCGTTGCAGGGTCATCGTATCTAACCTCTTGCCCCACCTGATGAGATCCTTCTTTTACAAGGCCGACCAAAGTTGAAGAGAATTTTTCTGATTGTGCCTGAAATTCAGATACTGCAGTCAAAGTAAGAGACAAGGTGGTGTCAGCACGCGCAATGTTACCAATATACACATCAATAGATGATATTTCTGTACGTGAGCGCACAGAGGTCAGAGCATCTGTGCCCAGGCCAGAATAGAACTGTGTTTTCTTTCCCGTAGATAGCTGACTGGATAAATCAGAAAACAACACTTGTTGAGAATTTAAATGTTCTATCTGTCTTAATGCTTGTCCTAATGTTGATACACCCGACATTGTAATCTCCTTTTTTTATCGTCTATACGACACTCAATAGTTCGTCAAAAATTTCTTGGATAGAGGTAATAATACGTGCCGATGCTGAATACGCCGTTTGCAGTACAATTAAATTACCAAGTTCCTCATCAATATTAACACCTGAATCATTCAACAATTGCTGATGCAGCAAACCCTGAAGCGTACTTTCATCAGTCTTACGCGTTTCAACCAACGCCAATTCTTGAGAAACCTCATTAATTATTTTGTTCGAAAAATCTTTTAAAGATATTGATGAAGATATTTCTGTTTCTACACCCACTGAAGATCCCAACAGCTCAGAGCGAAATGCAACAAATTCACCACTTCCTACTTCAGTTTCTGATCTATAGCCAACATCTACTACGGGGGTAAGATCCTCTACGACACCACCACCCAATACTTGATATGTACCAAATAGTGATTGCGATATATTAACACCATCATCCAACGTTGCCCGTCCCGCGGCAGTACCACCTAAGGCAGCATTATTAGTTTGAAACGGCCCACCGGTAATCGTAATGTCTCCACCAAAATCCGGATTATTAAAAGTGTTACCAGGGCGCAATGACAGGAAACCATCCGCATCTATTTGCGCTGCCAGACCATCAACTGCGTTTAATTTTGCCAATAAATCTACTTCTGTGTCATCTGGGTCAATCTCAATGCGAACAGAATTACCATTACCAACTTTCACATCAAAGTACGGATCTTGCGCCTCTGACGATGACACGGATAAACCTAGGAATGCAAAACCTTGATCAGATATCGGCTCTACACCACTATTGACTATTGCTATATCGCCGGCACTTTTAACGACCAATTCTCCGTTCGTACCAACAGACACAGATGCGCCATAATCAGCCACAACAGAAGGCCAATCACCATCAGCAGTTATATGTGCGATTAAATCTTGTGTCGCGCCGTTACCTGTTGTGGCAACAGTGCTAAGATCTATCTCAATATCATATGGCCCACCGCCTACGTCCGGATCATCAAAACGAATAATAAAGGTATCTGTTTGTGACACTCCTGAACCAAATACATCACTACCACCTGCGGCAACAATATCGGCAATACTTGCATAATTGCTCAAACTTATACCGCTTGAAACAGTGTTAGTTGGAGATAAACCCAACCAATCTTGCAAGGTTGTACCACCTGTAGCTGCTGCGCGAATATCCACTGATGTTGCGGCATCTTGATTAGTTGCCATTTGAAAATCTACACTGCCAAAAGTGTACTCAATCACGCGCCTGATTATATCATTTGCGCCACTTTGTAATGTGCCGCCATATGTTCCAGTTTGAAGCAATGAGTGATCATCAACAATTTCCTTATTAACCTGAATATTTGAGGAAAACCCAACATACTCAACAGGCGTAACAGGATCAGTCGTTGAATCAGGTGGGGTATCAGGGGGTATAGTTCCCGTTTGATCAGTAAATAAACGTAAGCCCTGCGCATCAAAACGTAGCGCCATTTTATGTGCCAACTCATCAAGTTGAGCCGTTTGTTTGGGAAATGTTACGTCTCTAAGTTCTATCAAGCCGCCAAGCTTGCCGCCAAGCCTACTTTCTGTAATTTCAATAGCATTAGCATTCTCATTTGGATCCCCCACAAATATACCCGCAGCAGATAAGGGATATGATACAGAAGCAGAAAGTGGTTTTGGTTTAAAATAAAGCTCTGCCGCATTCTCAGAAGCCAACTCCACCCCTTCCGAGGTCTGGACAACCAACACACCATCACCGCGCGCGAATGTACTAACATCAATCAATTCTGCTAAGTTATTTACAGCCTGATCACGTACATCCTCTATCGCGGCTGTCGTTCTTCCTCCTGCTTTTGCAAACCTGATTTGAGTATTATATTCTGCGACCTGATCCAGTAGATCATTGATACTTTGCACGGTAATGGCCGCTTCGTTCTGTGCGTCATTGCGAAGAACAGAATAATACTCTGACAGATCATTCATCTTCTTGGCTGTGTCTTGTGCTTGATCAACAACATCGGTCAATAAAAACTGATCATCTGGTGAATTAGCTAAAGCCGCGAAAGTATCTTGTAACTTGGCCACTTCGGAGGCTATGGATATATTTGCCGCAGGGGCACCATGAAATTGGTCTACCCGATTCAAATATGTGGATTTAACATCAAGGGCACCTACCGCGCTTACCTGTGTCCATAAATCTCGTTCAAGACGTAAATCAACGTTACGGACAACAGTGCCACCCAGTACACCAATTGATTTGCCATCAACGACTTGTGATGATTGCGGTAATAATTTCCTAGTATAGCCTTCTGTGCCTACATTGGCGACATTATTGGATACGATGTCTATTTGCTGCTGGCTAACGCGTAACCCTGATAGTGCAGTACTTAAACTAGAAAGTCCCATAAAATTATGCCCTTACTGTAAACCATAACAAAAACCACCTATTGTGGACTTGTTAAGGTATATGCAAGGGCAATGCCAATTTTTCTGGAATATAGAATATAGTTCTAGTTAAGCTTTTCCTGAGCTTTATTCATACCTTCATATATGGCCGAGCTGACATCTTCGACGTGCTTGCCAAGACCTTCTTCAATCAATAGAGACGTTAACATCTCACGACGAAGAAGTGATTCAAATCTATCTCTTTGATGCATGATTGTAATCGCATCAATGGATGCACCGATACGATCAACATTGACTGGCTTATCGTAAAGATTCGTATAAAAATTAGGATGTTGATATATTTTCTTCGTTAGAACTTCCATTTGCGCGTAATAGCTTGGGCGCTCTCCTAATATACTATTGATTTCATCGTCTGTGTCACCACTTCCGTTTTCATCAGTAATACCAAATTCACGAAGCATAGACTTCATATATGCCCACCCGGCATCTTCCGCCAACACAGGCGGGGTTGGCACACGAGGACTAATTATATTAGCTGGTATTGCAGGTGATGTCGCCGTAGCAGTAGTAGCCTGCCCCACAGGTGCACTGGATTTCATACCAACTATATTAAGAAATGAACTATGTGCCACATTCATTTTGGCTGAAAAGCTTCTAGATTTATAATGTGCACGAGCATCGTCATCTAGAACATCTTCTCTTGGTAATTCAAAAACATTAGGGAAGTACAAATTTTTTGCCAGTGCAATAATATCCGCTTCATCATCCTCTAGGTCATTATTTGCGGTTCCACGCGTATCACCATCAGAATAATCAACATCAATAGTCAGTTTATTACCAATCATTCTTGCGTAATCTACGTCTCTGTTGAAACGATTTTGTTCATCAGCTGGTGTAGAACCTGATGTTCTTGGACAAAGACCTGAAGCCCCACCATCATTATCTCTGGGATCACAGTAATAGTGCGAGAAACTATAAAGCTCGGCATATTGGCTGTCGCTAGGTCCATAATCAGCAGTATTACCAGTGCGCCCTAAATATTGATTCATCATAATCTTATTAAGGACGTGCTTGTTAACCTCTGCTTTCGATTCTGTATGAGCAACACTTCTCATAAATGTACCAATCCGACACATTTGCTCACTCGGATGATAGTCTTTATGCGCACGAGCACGCAATTCCTGATGCTTTCTTTGTGTTCTAAGTTGTGCCGTAGCATCAAAAAACATACCAACTGCTTCTGTTTGCATAACCATAACAGCAGACAACTCCTCTGCCATTTCACGTAAAGCCCAACTATACCTAACGCGAACATCTCCACGATTAGACCCACTACTATCACCGAATAAAACATCCACTTTACCGGACCCTAAACGATTAAAATCACTATCTATTCCGGCTCCCTGAAATGCCAGTTCTATTTGCTTGTTATATTCAGGATGCAGGGGTGCTGCTTCCTTGTTTTTCTTAACATTCACAGAATTTGACGCAAATAGCCCGGCCCAGTCCGCGGTAAGTGATTTAGTCTCATCGCCATTTTTTACAATAACTTCTGAAAATTCATTAACCCCGGAACCCGATACAGAAAGATTTCCTGTGTTTTTATTCAGACCTAATAATAAATCTAATGTTTCTGCGGGGCCGCTATCGCCTGATTTTGCATCAGCAGATTCAAGATGGAGTCTGTATGTTAAAACCCCTGTCTTTTCATCAACAACAGGTAATGTAAGCTCTCCATCATCACCCAGAACTTTTCTACCCTTATCAACGACAGAGCCATTAGCTAAAACTTCATATGATACATTAGTTCCCGATGCAAAATCACTCAACACGACTTGAGAGTTTGATTGACTAGAAAATACATTATAACCACCCAGATAGGATAAACCCATAACGCCTAAGGACGTACAAGCTACTAAAGGTAAAATTTTGCGTTTAAGATGCTTCATTATAAATACCTTTTCCCTGCCTAATCACTTTCTTCGCGGATGTTATCTTCGACTTTTTTCTGCAATTGCTCGACCGATAACTCCAATAATACAGACAAAGATGCCTCTGTACGTAGATTACTCTTTAACAAATCAAATTTCTGCATAAGACCAATCGCTTGCATAGCAACGCCTTTACGCTCAACATTTGCAGGCTTGTCATATAGATTTGTATAGAATAAAGGCGATTGATAAGCCTTTTTTGTTAAAACTTCCATTTGCGCATGATAACTAGGGTTTTCACCAACAAATGCATCAATATCTGCAGGTGGCATACCAAGCTCTCTAAGATATGAAACAATAAACTCTCTTGATCCTACCGTACCTTCTGATTTCATAGCAATAATCGCGTTAAAGCTGTTTTCCGCTACCTTAGACTTTGCCACTGCGGAACGCATATCCAAGTAAGCTTTTTGAACATCACTTACCCTGTTTTTATTTTGCATTGCATCGTAATCAATCGTATTAAAGCTGTCGAAACCATATAAGTTATTTGACAGTGCAAATATCTCTTCTTCTAGTTCTGATGACGCACCACCTGTTGTCATATCAACTTCAATTGTCCAAGGGTCACTAAATGTTCTTTGGAAATCGATGTCTTTATTAAAACGCATTTTTTGTGTATCTGGAACAGTAGCACTGCTGGTAGAAGCAATAGCAGGACAAATAAAGCTCAAGCTGTCATTATTATCAAAAGAATCACAATATTTATTCTGAAAAGCATCAAGACGAACAGTAATATCGCCTTTTGATCCGCTAGACGCACCCGTGCTCTTATTACTTAGAAAGCGATCAAGAGACCTCTCACTCAATATTAAAGCATTCATTTCACCAATACGTTCTGATGATGCAAGACTCTTAACACGAGTACCAAATTCACACATTCCGATGCTTGGTTGATAATCTTTGTTTGTTTGCGCATGCAGCTCTTGCATTAAACGCTGAGTTTCCATTTGCTCTTTCGCGTCAATAAACATACCAATCATCATAACTTGCTGAGTACCAACACCGCCCAACTGATTTCCCATTTGTATGAATGCCGGTAGCATATATTGCTGCCAGTATGTCATATCGAACCAAATCAATTGATGCATAAGCTGTAATTCAATAAATAAATGAATGTTTATCTGGATCATGTCATTGATCCAACCAGAAACGTCAGCGTTCAAGGTTTCATTAAAACAGTTACACCCACCACAACAACAATATGGTGAAAATGCCTCAGCCTCTTTTGGTGGTGAAGTCAAAAGCATAGAAGAAAAAAACAATGCGGCTATTACTGCGCAAACTGCTATTTTCGTACCTATATATTTTTTAAAAAACCTTTTCACCTTATTAATCACCTACACTAACAGTTTGAATTTGATCTTCTACTTCCCTTTGCAGATCCATAATTGCCAACTCTAAAAGAATAGAAGTCGAAGCCTCGCTGCGAAGGGAACTTTTCAAAACATCAAATTTTTGCATTAACTTAATAGCTTGCAAAGCTACGGCTTTTCTTTCAACATTTGCAGGCTTATCATATAAATTCGTATAAAAATCAGGATTTTGATATAGCTTCTTCGTCAATATTTCCATTTGAGCATAATAACTGGGGTTGTCACCCAACAAATCCAAAGCCTCTGTCGAAGAAACACCCAACTCTCTCAAAATAGCCTCCATATGTGTTCTAGAACTCATAGGTAAAGTATCAGGGCCACCTGCAGGTGCACCAGGTGGCGGTTCTAACCTGTGTCCTTCTGCTTTCATAGATGAGATTGCATAAAAGCTATTTTCTGCAACACTTCTTTTTGCAACGATAGAACGCATGTCCATATATGACTTTTGCATGGAAGTGAGCTCTTTATCTACTTTATTAGTAAGCAAGCGTGCAGGCACTCTGGGGAACGTCGTATACGCATATAAATTGCTGGCCATGGCCAAGATATGCTCTTCATCTTCATTATGAATTTGCGGATTCAAAGTTGCAGTATCATCAATAATTTCTTCATTAGTAAAATCTATATTCAATGTCCATGGGGATTCCACCAAAGAGAAGAAGTCAATATCCTTATTCATTCTAAGGCGGGCATCTTCATCAAAGCTAGTATTGGTCCAGGCAAGATCAGAACACGCACTTGCCAAAGCATTTCCTCGGTCATGCTCATCACAAAAAAGACTTTTAAAGTGAGTGATACGCACATCGTGATCCAAATCATTTCCGTAAGTACCAGAAGTATCTTGTTGACCTAACTGTCTGTCTAGCGAGCGTTGAGCCAGAATAACAGCAGTTACTTCACCACGTCTTTCCGTCGTTGCAATGCCTTTCATCACAGAACCAAACTTACACATACCCAAACTTGGTTGATAATCTTTATGAACCTGCGCACGTATCTCTTGTAAAAGTCTTTGCGCATTCATCTGACTTTCGGCGTCAATAAACATTCCTATTGCCATAGCCTGTTGCAAGGCAACTGCTGTAAACTGCTCAGCTGCTAACATCATGGCAGGAAGTATGCTTTGCTCCCACATTTCATGAACAATGAATTCTTCCAGCTCGATGAATTCTTCTTCTACTTTTTCGTCGAACTCATCTTCTGCCTCTTTCCAAGTAGAGCTGTCAATACCGCGTATTGCAACGTTACATAAGAAACAAAAGGCATGACTTGGTGCTGAAAAACCGAATAAAGTCACGCAGAACATTAAAGAAACGATCAGCTTAACCATACCACGGCGTATTTGTACGCACATATCCAATATATCGGAATTCATAAACAAACCTTACTTCTTCCTCTTACCTTTTGTTAAGTCACGATTAATCGCGCCTAAATTATTATTAAGTTTACTTGAAAGCATAACCGACAAAATCATCTCTTGCCTAATCTCACTCTCATATAATGCCCTGTCCAGCATAAGACCAATAGCCTTCATAGCAACAGACTTACGCTTAACATTAGCAGGGGTATCATAAAGATTAGCGAAAAAATCAGGATTTTGGTAAATCTTCTTACTCAAGACCTCTAATTGCGCATAATAACTTGGATTTTCCCCTAATATTTCTAATATTTCATCATCCGGTGTTCCAATGGGCATAAGGTCTTTAACTATAGATGCCATAAATAAACCAACATCAGGGTGCTCTGGAGCAGCAGCATCACCATTAGTTCCCGCAGACTTCATTGCAACTATCGCATTAAAGCTAGCCTCAGCAACATTCCTTTTCGCAACAACACTTCTTAAATCCATATATAGCTTCTTTGCTGCTGGTGTTGAAATAGTACTTTTTGAAAAGGCACGCTCAGGAACATTATTACCATATATATTTGATGCCATAGACATCACATCTTCTTCATCATCCGTAATGTTATCATTAGAAAAATCAACATCAAGCGTTCTAGATTCTCCTAACAATCGAGTATAGTCGACATCACGGTTAATACGAGACCTATCAGTTGCACCGGTGGCGGCACTTCCGCCCAATCCATCTCTATCACAGGCATGGTCCAAACCTGTACCTGTGCCAGACCAAGAGTTATCACGAGGATCACAATAAGTATTAACAAATTTTGCCCATCTGGAGTTTTTATCATCATCAACACTTCCCGAAGAAGCCGAGTGCATATGCCCCAATTGCCTGTTTAGTGATCTCTCTGACATTGCAAGCATATTCAAGTTCATACGACTATCGCTTGATGCTAGGCTACGCGCACCTGTACCAAAGTAACAAAAGCTTTCGCTTGGGTGGTAATCTGTATGGGCCTCTGCTTGCAACTCAAAAAACAAACGTCGCGTTTCCAATTGGTTTTTAGCATCAAAAAACGTACCAACTATCTCTACCTGAAACATGCCGAATGACGTTAAAAAACTGGTTAATTCCGCAAGCCCCTTAAGCCAGAAATCCTCAAAAAAGTCTCTAACTATAAAGTTCTGCTCTTGGTTCATGTGACGCTCTATTATGTCCTCAATAAGACCCTGCCATATTGCATCTTCCATAATTGCAAGAACTATAGCAGCGATAATGGGGTCAGAAGCAGGACAAAAAACGCACGGTAAACAGATACTAAAAGCTTCTGCTTCTTTTTGCTTATACGTCAAAACAGAGCCGGAAAGAGCAGAAACCAAAAGTACCAATACGAGCGCGTTACGAAAACGTCTACGAATTCGCATCTCAGCAAATGGCAATTTAATTCTCTTTTTCAAAACATCAATTAAAGACAAGTTTTCTCTCACATTCCTTAAAACTACTAATCACCTACAGACGTCGCCAATCCCTCATTCGCAGCTCTATGGGTCTCTCTTAGTTTACTAGATAATAATACGGACACATTCATTTCACGGCGCAACTGGCTTTCGTAAATAGCACGGTCAATCATCAGCTCTATCGCACGCATAGCAACCTTTTTACGCGATACGTTCGCTGGCGTATCGTAAAGGTTGGCATAAAAATCAGGATTCTGATAAATTCTTTTTGTTAGAAACTCCAACTGCGAATAATAGCTTGGGCTATAACCAATAAGATCAAAAATATTACCACCAACACCGGCAGGCTCAGCAGGCAATAATTCTTGCACAATAGCGGCCATAAAACGACCGGAATGCTTAGTTGCCAGCAAACCAGCACCAACAGTAGCAGGCAATCCAACCCCAACAGCGGGGTGTGCAAATGTTTCACTAGGAGCCATCTTTTCATGGGACGTACCGGAAGACTTCAAACCAACAATTGCATTAAAGCTAGATTGAGCAACACTTCTTTTTGCAGCCACACTACGTAGCGCAAGGTACAACTTCTTTGCACTACTGCTTTTCATAACCACACGAGACAACTCTCTGGACAGAACTCTGTGACCATAAAGGTTTTTAGACAAAGCAATTACATCTTCTTCATCTCTAGGCTCTTCAATAGTTGCCGTAATCAAAGTATCCAAAGGCTCTGCAGTAACGTCTAACGTAGTGTCGACCATATCGATATTAAGGGTTCTCGGCTCTTCAATAAGGCGTGTATAATCCACATCGCGATTCATACGCTGCCTGTCCTCAGCACCTGCATCAGTACCGGAAGCAATACCGTTACGATCACAAGCAAGATCAAGACCTGTACCGGCAGACTGCCTGTTATTATCACGAGGATCACAATAAGTCCTTACAAATTGCTCCCATCTCGCCTTATAATCTCCATCAGCATCCACTGATCCTGCAACGTTAGCACTACCCATTTGGCGCGCCATTGCCATTTGCGACAAAGCCAGACTGTTATATTGTGCAAGATTTTCTGTTGCGACCAAACTTCTTACATTAGTTCCAAACCAGCAATAATCCTGACTTGGCTTGTAATCCCTATGTGCCTCAAACTGGAGCTTACGAAAAACCCTTTGTGTATCCATTTGGTTTTGCGCATCCAGGAACATGCCTATCGCTTGCGTATATTGCATAGCAACCGCGCTCATCTGCGTAGCCATATCGGCCATAGCAGGCAAGAACTGAGTTTTAAACATGACTTCGATTAGCCACTCCTCAAATTCGTCAAGATCATAATCAAATTCAGAGGTAACACGATCAATAATATCTTCATGCGCATCATCTATGAAATCGGTGGCAGCATCACAGTCAGATGATGCACATTCAGTACAACATATTGCATATGCGACATTAGGAACAAAAATAATACTGGAAAAAGCAAAAGTTAAAAAAGCAACAAGAAGCGCACGACGAAAAATAAATTCCGATGAATTACCTATCCTGCTACACATATTTCTCATCTTCAAAAAACACCGATCAAATTCACAAGTCACTTTATGCTGCATCATTTTACTATGCTTTTCAATTATTTTCACAACAATTAACAACACATAACATATTAACAATGAATAACAATAGCACAAGCAGGACAAAGAACGCACTTAAATATTCATGAAAATTAAGAAAATTTTATTGTAATATTGTATATTACTTTTTTTTGTTACAGAATACAGTGTGAAAATTGCACAATACAGCAAGTTATAAAATTCGAGAAGGTTTCTAATGCTAAAAAAACTTAAAAAGCAAGACGGCGCAACAGCAGACACAGCAGCAAGTAACACAGCAGCAGGCGACACATCAGGCCTGGGCTCGGTTGTGATCAGAAATGAATTTTATAGAGATGGTTACAGAAGCCTCCTGAAAATGACACTGATACAAAGCATAGTTATACTGGGACTTATAGGTGCAATGTACTATGTAATAAAGATCCATCAACCAAAGCACTTCTACTTTGCAACAACTGAGGACGGCCGCCTAATACCTATGGTTCCCCTAAGCCAACCTAACCTGAGCGCACCATCACTTATGTCATGGGTTGCACAAAGCACAACCGAAGTTATGACCTTCGGATTCAGTGACTACAGAAGGCGTCTGCAAGAATCTTCGCGTAATTTCACCAAAAGGGGATGGGAGAGCTTTACGCAAGCCCTACAAAAATCAAGAATCATCGAAATGGTTGAGGTTAACCAGCAAATCATCACAGCAGCACCAAGAGGTGCTCCGGTCCTAAAATCAGAGGGTCTTGTTGCGGGAAGGTATCAATGGGTTGTGCAAATTCCACTGATATTAACCTACATGTCAGGAGCAAAAACATCCAATACAGGACTGCTAGTAACGGTAGTGGTTGTTCGAGTACCAAGACTTGAAAGCCCCAATGGTGTTGGGATAGAGCAATGGATCGCAGCAGCAAGGTAGTCACTTAGGGGAGTTTTTTTTGCTATTATGTTGATAATGCGTGACAATTACAAAAATCCAATGTATCGTTTACAAGTTATTTTTAGAGTATCTGGGGTAAATGAAGTTCATGATCTATAGAAAATTTCCATATAAACTACATGCGAGTCTCGATATGAAGATATTAGGGTTTAGTTTAATTCTCGCTTGCTCTACTGCTCTTGGCGGTGTTGCATGGTCTCAAGATTTTGATATTGAAGAAGAAAAAACAGTCGACAATGTCTTCAATCTTGATGATGATCTTGGTGGAGAAGATGCCACAGAAGACATCGAAGAAAGTTTTAGAAATGAAGCTTTTGATCAAGCGTTAAAGACTCTGCTACCTCTTCGTCCTGGAGAAATCAGAACTTTATTGGAGCATTTTGACCGCACTGTTGAATCTGCTCAAGTACCTGTTCACCCATACCCTAGACCTGAGTTAACAGTTCAAAACATATCCCTTGATCCTGGCGTTGCGCCTCTAGTTGTGAAAATGTCTCATGGATACGTTACTACAATCAGTATGCTGGATTCATCCGGGCAACCATGGCCAATTGAAGATATGAGTTGGGTTGGTGAATTTAAGATACAAGAGTCAGTGGTTGATAAAACTACACACATAATAAGGGTGTCTCCTGAAACGCCATTTGCTCACGGTAATATCTCCATGAGATTGATGGGCCTAAATGCTCCGGTTATTCTGACATTTGAAACTAACAGAGATCTAGTTCACTACAGATTTGACGCTGTGCTTCCTAAAGCCGGCCCTAGCGCTACTACCCCTATCATTGACAATGGTGTTACATTAACTTCAGGTGACCCTGATATGTCTATTGCGCTTGGTGGGGTCGTGCCACGAGACGCAGAAATACTTGACGTATCTGGTGTTGATGGTCGCACAACAGCATATATTTATAACGGTCTTACATATGTAAGGACGCCACTTACTCTTCTTTCCCCTGGTTGGGATAGTTCTGTAACATCAGCAGATGGAACCAGAATTTATGCATTAGAAGATACACCTGTAATTTTACTATCAGATAGAGGTCGTATGGTGCGAGCCTATCTCACTGAGCGCGAGGATTTATTAGATGAATGATGATTTGGATGAAGATATAATCGGTTCTGAAGATGGTTTTGATGAGTTTTCGCAACAGTCAAGCGTATCTGGATCTATAAGACAAAGCCCAGTTGCTAAGATAGCAATTATAGGACTGGCTGTGTTGGCTATTGTCGGTGTTTTATTCATGTTTAGTGGCGAATCAGTTAAACAAGTAAGCTCCAGTATGCCGGCAGGAAACGACGTTACTTCAGTTCCGGGGACAGGGGAAGAGCTATCTCCCGCATATATCGAAGCCATTGAAGAAACAAATGAAGCTGATTTGGAACGTGCTATATCTCAGAACCTAAGTGCAATACCTGTTCCGGTTCAAGCGCAGGATACACGCCTAGAAGCCCCACCTGTTGAAGAGGAATCAGAAGATCCTTTGCATCGTTGGAGACTTATGCAAGACGAACGCATAGAACGTGAAATGAAAGTTAGAGAAACCGAAGATGAGCCTGTAACAGTCTTAAATGCGGAACAGCAGGGTGAAGCCTTAGAAGAGCTAGCAGGGTCAATGAGCGAACAAATGGCTTCCCTATTATCTGAGACTGATGAAGAAATATTATTTACCACCGTTACTCTTGTTGACTACTCCGATGAACAAGGCGGAGCAGATGGATCAGCTAACGGAAATGGAGACAGTGACGGCAATGATGGCGGTGGCTTTACTGAAGATTATGAGGAAGAAGTAATCATTCCTGCCGGTAAGATTGTGTATGGCCAGATGCTTCTACAAGCAAATTCAGATGTTGAGGCTGTTGTCCTTGCTCAAATGGTTAGTGGCCCATTAAAAGGCTGGAAACTTCTTGGTGAATTTGAACTAGAAGAGGTTTTTGAAAAGCTAATTATCACTTTTAATGTTGCGGTAAACGAAGACGGTAAACAATATGATATTGATGCTATCATGCTAGACCCTGATAATGGTCTTGCTGCTATGGAAACTGATATAGATCACAGGTACTTCAGGCGCATCGTTTTGCCCGCTGCTGCTGCGTTTATTGAAGGATATGCCGGTGCGATAGCAGAATCAGGTAAAACTTCTGTTTTTGTTCAGGGTGACACAGTTGTTCAAGAAGAAGAAGAGTCTACTGACGAACAAGAAGTCGGGACTGGTGTTGAAGAAGCAGCATCTGAAATTAGCGATATCTTAGATGATATGTCAGATATTCCAATCCAAGTTGTTATCGAAGCAGGTACCCCTATTGGTGTTTTCTTTGTTGAAAACGTAGTGGAGACAGAAGGCGATATATAAGTTTATATATTAAAAAAATTGGTCACAATAAAATATGGTTGATCCAAACAATAATTTCGAAGAATTCGAATTTGATGATGAAGATATAGATGATTCGTGGGATGATGCCCTTGAAGAAGATATTTCGTCTGATGATATTGATATAGAACAAGACACTGAAGAGACTCTTGCTAAAACGTCAACGGCAAAACCAATGATTAAACTGGTTTTGCTGTCCTCTGTATTAATAGGTGCTTCGTTCGGCATATATTCCTACACAGCAATATCCGACCAAGACAAAAACATCCCTATAGTAAAAATCAATAAAACCTCCGTTATGAATGCAGAGGTAACAACGCCAAAAGAAAATAAAGTCGTTGATATAATAACAATGCCTGCTCCCGTTAATCCTGCTGATACCGCAATAATTTCAAAAAGAAGTATTAGCCAAGATACTATTTTAACACCTATGCCTGACGGCCAAGCAACCAATATAGTTCTTTCTAAGCTGGATAATGAATTAGAGTCACCTGACGAAGTATCAGATAACATCACCTTTGATTATGACACAATAAAGTCAATGCCTTTAAGCGAGGATGAATTACTTTCCAAGACAGAAGCGTCATTTCAGGAAGAAAACGCAAATATTTCAGATATTGAAAATGCAGATAATATCACAGAAGAAACGATCGAATTAATTCCCAAAAAACCAGAGGAAGAGCTAACAAGTGATTCCAAGCCTATAGAGTTAGAATCACTTGAGACCCAGAATGATATAATTATAAAAGAGGCAAATGAGCATATTGTCTTGCCGTCTACGAAGCCATCCCCCCCTATTAAAGAAAAAGCAATAATCTCTGACAATGTTTCTAACCAAGCAAAGAAAACAAAACAAAAACAAATTTCATGGACAATACGTGCCGCACAACCAGGAAAAGCAGTCGTATATGACAAAATAAACAAAGTGATGAGATCAATAGAGGTAAATAACACATTGCCAGGAATTGGGCGAATAAAGTCCATTAAATTGAAAAATGGTCGTTGGGTTATTACCGGAACAAAGGGTAATATATTGCAGTAAAAGCAATATTAATAGATGCAGCCTGCTAAAAGGATAAATATTAACTATTTCCTGATATAATGCGTCATAGCACATTTAACAGAATTTTAAATTTGCAGTATATTGTTAAAATATGCTGTAATAGTGGAGATAAATTCGTCTGAGGAGAAAAGCATTGACAAGTAGGCATTATTTTTCGGTATTTTTAGGAATACTATTTTGCGTTATATTTTCTAACGGTGCTTACGCTGCCGCTGGTAGCGACGATATCAGCTCTATTGCAGGCAACATATCAGATTCAGCGTCTGAATTACCAGGACTTATCGCAGCCTTTGCGTATCTTTCCGGTCTACTTATGGCAACATCAGCAGTTTTTAAAACAGTTGATCATGTTTCAAATCCTGCACAAACACCTATTAGGGTTCCAACAATCCGTTTTTTGATAGGTGGCGCACTTTTTGCCCTACCTATGCTTACAGAGGCTATTATAACCACAGTTACAGGCAATGCTGCTGCGTTTAACTTACACAATGCAGCCATAACTTTTGATGCAGGATTGTTTGGTATTACTGGCTCTACTGCTGGTAATACTAACTTTAATGCTATATTACAGAATTTTGTAATTTCAGGAGAACTGCTTCCCGGACTAGTTGCAACTGTAGCTTATTTACTAGCATTAGTTCTTACTGTTTCTGCATTGTACAAAACACGTGACCATGTTGAAGACCCAGAAAGATCACCGCTCAAAGATGCAGTGGTTCGTTACTTAACAGCTGGCGCTTTGTTTGCGTTACCGACTATGTTTGATGCGATGTTCGAGACGATTGACGGAGGAGGCTTGGGATTCGGTGGTAGCTTGATTTCAATCCTTAGCGGTGCTTGGTTTGATTCTACACAAGGCGGTGGTACCAGTGGATGTACAAGTACTGGTGGCGGTACTGCAGGACAAATGAGTGAGGTAATTTGTCATGTAATGTCATCAACAATGTCTATGCCACGCTTTTTAGGGGCAATATCATACTTTATAGGTTTAGTTTTGGGGCTTTGGGCAATCTTAAAAATTCGTGACCATGTTAATAACCCTGCTCAAGTTGCACTTTCAGAGGGTGTTTCAAGATTAATCGCAGCAGGAGCGTTCTTTGCGATGCCTGTTGTGGCTATGGCACTTGCATATAGTGTGACACCAGACACAGTTGCCAACCAAGGAACATCTCAAGCAAACACAAGCTTCAATACACCAATTCCTTTATCTTGTGGTACTGCAAATGCACTTGATCAAGCGATGGCATGTTTCATGGATGATATTCTTTCTCCATCACATGTATTACTAAACTTCTTCTGCCTATGTGCAGGGATGATATTCATCATGATTGGTATTTCAAGACTTACAAAAACTGCACAAGAAGGTGCAAGAGGACCTGGTGGAATAGGTACTATATCTACTTTTGTGATTGGCGCTATTCTTATATCTGCAACAACAATATTGAGAGCGATATCATCTAGCTTGTTTACCGGTGGTGGTAATGGCGAAACATTCACTCGGGCAACACTTGCATATACAGGAGGTATGTCTCCTGGTGAAATTGCCGCTGCTTATAATGTAGTTAATGCCGTACTAAAATTTATGATAGTTATAGGCATGATTAGCTTTGTGCGTGGATTATTCATAATGCGCGATGTTTCCGAAGGTCAACAAGGTGCGTCAACTATGGCAGGAATGACACATATCATTGGTGGAGCACTTGCTGTAAATCTAGGTCCTCTATTAAACGCAATCCAGGCAACCCTTGGTGTCACTGCATTTGGCGTTACTTTCAATTAGGAAAAAATAAATAAAAATAAATGTGGCAATATTGTGGCAAGCCTGATACAATCATTACATAAAGTAAGTTATTAATTGGTAAGAGGAGAAACAATTATGTTCAATAAAACCAAAACATCATACTATAAACTAGGCGCGATAATGACAACAGGAATGTTGGCATCTTCAGGTACAGCTCACGCTGCTGCTGCTGCAGGTAACAACTTTAGCTCAATCGCTTCTAACATCAACACATCTATCTCATCACTACCTGCTCTAATCGCAGCTGTTGCATACCTATTTGGTGTTCTTCTATCTGTTCTAGGTGTAATGAAAATCAAAGATCATGTTGAAAATCCAACACAAACACCTTTGAAAGAGGGTGCTATCCGTTTGATCGCTGGTGGTGCATTATTCGCACTTCCAATCCTAACGGAAGCAATGATTGAATCTATCGGTTCTGGTGGTACAGCTGCAACTACAGCTACACTAACATCTGTTACATTTGTAACTTCTTAATCGAAGGGATGGTTATGGGATCTATACCCATATCACTCGGACTTCCAAGACAAAATGGAAGCTCAAACGAAACAAATGGTGGAGCCGGTTTATCTGGCTCCACTTCTTCTGCTAACACCACTCTGACAAAAGAAATAAAGCAGAAGATATTTACACGTGACGATAATACATGCCAATGCTGTAATTTTAAGTCAAAAAAATACCAAGAAATTCTATTTGCAAATGGTAACCAACAAGATTTATCTGAAAACAATCTAAAGACCGTCTGTATATTCTGCCATCAATGCTTCAACTTACATAATGTTAGCGTTATGCGCTCTGGTGTTTTGCTGTGGCTTCCGGAAATCAGTCAAGCAGACCTGCATCATATTTCTCGTGCTATATATGTGGCTCGAATCTCTCAAGGCCCTATTGCGGAGGCCGCGCGTAAATCTCTTGACGCATTAATGAAAAGAAGAGAGGCCGTTAGAGCCAGAATCGGAACAGATGATCCATATATATTGGCTTCTATTTTGCAAGATTACCTAACAGACGCTCACTATGCCAAGCGCGACGAGAAAATTGAAGGAATAAGACTATTCCCCTTGGATCGCCGCATTATAAAAGAAGCAGATTTGGAATTTAATCAATTCCCGCAAATTCTTGCCTATTGGCGCTCTAAAGATGGTCCGTTTGGTGGAAAAACACCACAGAAATGGTTTGACATTTACCATCAACTTCAAAATGCCGCTTAAAAATTACTTTCTAATATGCTGTTTTTCGTAAAATTTTTATTTTTACGTCTTTCTGTGCTGGACTATAAAGTTATGCTATATTAATCTTAACTTTTATACGCTACTATCCCTATATAGATTAACAAGCAAAATAGATCTCTATGAAATTATTCGATAAAATACTCGCGCCATTCCAAAAAGCACTTAGACAATCCGTATCTTCATTTATACGACTTGAAACCAAAGAAAATGATACGACTTTGGTTTCAACTGACGGATCTCTTGTTACATACCTTAAGATTGAGGGTAGTAAGCAAATCATCGGGGACGATGAATATCAAAAAATCGTAGATTCGGCTAATGTTAAAATCGGTGCACGATTTGACCGTATTGGCCACGCCATGCAGGTTTATTTCGTACGCGATCCTTCCAGAATTAGGCAAACTCTTACAGATCAAATAAACCCAAGTCGTATAACCGCTAACAATATTGGTATGGATCTTGAAGATCTTTTCGAAGAAAAAATAGGTCATTTAGAAAGGTTTTTAACCCATGAAGAACAATATTTTGTTTTATGGACGCGCCCGTCTTGTTTAACAAAAAATGAAATCAAGCGTGCCGGGGAAGACGCCAAAGAAGAAGGCAAAGACTGGGTTCCTGCGCCAAATGCCCAATACCCTTTAGGTATTATGGAGCCATTAAGAACACGACATAAAAGTTTTATATCCGCGATGTCTACCGCATTTGATGAGCTAGGAATTGAATGTAATGTACTAGAAGTTCATGACGCCCTTAATGCAGTACGAAGCAACTTATTCCCCGATCGTGCAAATGATAAATGGCGCGCTTGTCTTCCGGGTGATCCTATACCACCGCGCGCACCACAAAGCGCCGTTGATATGTCAGACATATTGTGGCCAACCCTTCCAAACCAGATAACAGCAGCAGAAGCTAACATACTAGGTAAATCTGTTGTTCGTATTGGTAATTTATTATGGGCCGGCGCCGACATGACCGTAGGGCCAATGGATTCAATGCCGTTCCCTATCCTACTAAATCGTTTGGTTGAAGCAGATATACCATTCAGAATATCCTTCCTTATTGAGGGTGGGGGAGCATCAGCGGTGGCGATGAAAACATTTGCTGCAACGCTTTTAGGCCCTACTAACGCCGGCAATAAACCAATTAAATACTCTTTAGAGAAATTAACCACTCTCGCAAGGCAAGAGCCAGTG
Organism: Alphaproteobacteria bacterium; assembly: GCA_050633325.1. GTDB lineage: Bacteria > Pseudomonadota > Alphaproteobacteria > Micavibrionales > Micavibrionaceae > UBA1672. The sequence continues at coordinate 89,043 of JBOEGH010000008.1, read as the reverse complement.
GTGAAAGTCCGTATTTCATTTGCAACTTGGTGTAAAATCAGCGAAAAAGATCAAATACTTGATAGACTTTCTATCCTACTACAATCTTTTGAAAGTTGGGGATATGCGCAGGTAAGTGAATATTCCGGCGACCCTCTTGATTGTGTTATGTCATCTGCAATGGGTATACATTGCGCAGGGACAGCACCATCAGGCATCGCGCCAATGATAGAAGTAATGAAATTATTGCCTTGGCAACGACCGTCTAGCCCGTTTGAAACAGGTGCCATGATATTCAGAACCCCTGATGGTAAAATTTGGCCATACCAAACTGGTACATCCTTAACAACCACTTGGTTTGATTTAATATTTGCGCAACCAGGTGGCGGTAAGTCCGTTTTGTTGAACACTCTTAACTTTGGTACATGTATTACCCCAGGATTAAGTAAATTACCTTATATTTCTGTTATTGATATTGGCCCGTCATCATCCGGTTTGATTTCTCTTATTAAAGAGGCTCTGCCACTTAGTAGACAGCACGAAGCAGCATATTTCCGTCTGCAAATGGCGCATCAATATGCGATTAACCCGTTCGACACTCAATTAGGATGTCGTTACCCATTACCTGATGAGCGTAGTTTCCTAGTTGAAATCCTTACTCTACTTACTACACCTCCAGGATATGACAAACCTTATGACGGTATGCAACAACTATGTGGATTAGTGGTAGATGAAATGTTCCGCTGGCGTGATGATTCCTCTGCAAATGCGGAATCAAGACCATATCTTCCACGTTTGGAAATGGAAATTGATGCCGCAATTCAAAAGCATAATGTTCACCTGCCTTCTGATCCTTTCTGGTGGGATATAGTTGACAAGATGTTTGAACTGGGACAAACACACCTTGCAAATATGGCGCAAAGGCACGCTGTTCCTACTCTTAATGATGCAATAACGGCATCCAGAAGACCGCAAATCAGATCTCTATTGGAAGAAACATCCGTAGGAGTCAGCGCGGAAAGCGTGGTTGGAGCGTTCGAACGTATGATTACTTCTGCTATACGTGAATACCCTATTTTATCATCTGTTACACAATTTGACATTGCAGATACAAGATTATGCTCTCTTGACTTAATGGATGTTGCACCACAAGGTGACGAAGCTGCGGACAGACAAACATCTATCATGTACATGCTTGGTAGACATGCTCTGGTTCGTTCATGGTGGGTCAGCGCCGAAAGCTTGCAACATATTCCTGAAAAATATCGTGATCATCACGCAGCACGCCTGCAAGATGTTGGTGAAACACCAAAACGACTAAACTTCGACGAATTCCACAGAACAAGTAAATCTGCATCTGTTCGTGCACAGATTATTCGTGACGTTCGTGAAGGACGTAAACGTGGCGTGCAAATCGTACTAACATCACAGCTTATTGATGACTTTGATAAGGACATGGTGGACTTGGCCACAGGTATTTGGGTTCTGGGAACTGCCATATCTGATAAAGCAGTTCAAAACGTTGTCGATAGATTTGGTCTATCTAATACAGCCAAGCACATTATGCGATATAAGTTAACAGGGCCAAAATCCATCGGTGCACCGGCATTGATCGTTATCGGTTCTACTTCCGGTCGTTATGAACAGCATATTTATAACACTCTTGGACCTATTGAACTTTGGGCGTTCTCGACCTCTGCGGAAGATGTTTCTATCAGAAACCGCCTATACTCTATATTAGGTGCTGCACGTGCTCGACAAATGCTTTCTACAGCTTTCCCGGGGGGAAGTGCAAGAACAGAAATCAGACGTCGAGTTTTGGCAAATAGTGATAGTGGTGATTCCAGAAATGCAATGATCAGCGGCGTTATCGATGAGATCATTGAAGAGCTGATACAAGAAAGTAAGGCAACCCAAGAAGCAGAAGACAGCAAGCGCGTAAACCTTCAATTAAGTTAGTATTGGCATGAGTGAAGAATCAGAAATATTAAAGCAAACAGTTATAGAAGAAGAAAAGCCTAAAACTTCTCTTGCTGAAAAGCTACAAAAACAGAAAAAAGAGCAAAGCAAAAAAAGAACTAAAAGAATTATGCTTTTTGGGTTTATCTTATTGTTTAGTTACGCTTTTTGGTGGCTGACTAGACCATTTCAAGCTACGGCAGAATATGGAATATGTAGATCTTTTCTTGAGCTTTATATTCCATACCCGCACACACTTCATGTTAGCGAAATAAAACAACAAAGAGATGGCAGCTTGAAATTATGGTTCGCACATACTGGGGCATTTGGTGAATACAGAATGGAATCTTTCCAATGCAAATTAGAAAATAACCCCAAAACTGGTGTAATGGAACTCTCAGAATTAAAACTTCACAAAGTACAAATAAGCGCAGATAGAGTTAAGGCTTTAAATAATGCTTTACCTTACTTCGCCGAAAATCCATTAGTTTTAAACTGGCCGGTTCAATTACCTGACAGCCTTTCTGACCTACATTTTGACTTCGACAAAGTTAGAAAAATCATAATAAATCCAAACAAATAAATAGGCATATAACGATGAAATACAAAAAGCTTGGACGTACTGACATCGAGGTTAGTTTGATCTGCCTTGGTACTATGACATGGGGACTTCAAAACACTGAGGCAGAAGGCCATGAGCAAATGGATTACGCATTGGAACAAGGAATTAATTTCTTTGACACAGCAGAGTTATACGCAGTTCCACCAAGCGCAGACACCTATGGCAAGACAGAAGAGATAATTGGCACATGGTTTAAGAACACCGGTAATCGCGACAAAGTAATTCTTGCGTCTAAAGTTGCTAGCAATGGTCTGCCATGGATTAGAGATGGTGGTGATATTACCCCAGACAGTATTACAACCGCACTAGAGGGCAGTTTAAAACGCCTGCAAACAGATTATATTGATCTATACCAACTACACTGGCCTAACCGTGGAGGATATGGATTTTCTCAACATTGGGAATACGCACCCAACTTTAATAAAGAGGACATAATTGAAAACTTCACCCGCGTATTAGAGACGTTAGACAACTTTATAAAACAAGGTAAAATTAGGAATGTTGGCCTTTCTAACGAGACCTCTTGGGGGGTTATGAATTGGCTTCGTTTATCCGAAGAACAGAATTTACCAAGAATGGCCTCTATTCAAAACGAATATAGCCTTCTTTATCGCCTATTCGATACAGATCTAAATGAAGTTGCCATGGCAGAAGATTGTGGCCTATTGGCGTGGTCACCACTTGCCGGTGGTTTGATTAGTGGAAAATATCTTGATGGTGCAAGACCAAAGGGAACGCGTTGGGATATAGATGATCGGTTCTTGCAGCGTGACACTCAACAAGCAAACGAAGCTGTAAAAGCATATATAGCAGTTGCAGATAAGCACGGTCTTGATGTTTGCCAGATGGCTCTGGCCTTTGTTAATCAACAGCCATTTGTTACGTCTAATATAATTGGCGCGACAAGCATGGAACAATTGCAAAGCAATATTGCATCTATTGATATAACTCTATCACAAGATGTCTTAAACGATATCATGGCGGTATTTAGAAAATTCCCAATGGTATATTAGCCAATCAATACAATAATTGAATCAATTTTGGTTAGGTAATAAAGCCCAATATCTTCCTTTGGACTTCATTTTGCCTGCCATTTCCTCGGCTATATCACCATATCCCCAAAACACGTCACCCCGCACAGGCCCTGTAATCGCACCACCTGTATCTTGCGCGACCATAAGTCGCTGAATTGGACTTGCTTCCTCAGTTGGTTTTTCCAAATCCACCCAAAGCGGAACACCGTAACTAATCAATGTACGATCCACGGCTAAAGATCGACCACCGGTCAAGGCAACGCCTTGCGCCCCAATAGGACCATCACCAGTGATATTGCGAAAAAACACATAAGATTTGTTGGTATTCATAATTTCATCCGCACGATCGGGGTTATCTTCTAACCATGCGCGAATAGTTTGCATAGAGACATTTTTTTTGGTCAACGCCCCTATTTTAATCAACTCCCTACCAATGGCATAGTAAAGGTGGCCGTTTTGCCCTGCATAACCGATGCGTTGAACACTGCCATCACTCATTTGAACAAGACCTGATCCTTGAATTTGTACAAAGAAAGCGTCAACCGCACTGTCTACCCACATTAAAACTTCATCTTCATGCGGCCAGTCACCATCAACAATTTGCGCACGATTTTCATAGGGTTTTAGACGGCCATTTTTAACACGCCCAGCGATCCTGTTGCCCTTTAATTCATCACGAAAATCGCCAAGTTGCACCATAACCAGATCATCAGGGCGTTTATGTAACGGAGTGGTATAAGGGTGTTTACGGATTTTAGACCCCTTTAATGATGCCTCATAATATCCGGTAAACAAACCAACAGGGTTGTCATCAGCACTGACTTGGTAAGGGGTAAAGTGATCTTCAAAAAATTCACGCAATAATTTCGTATCAGAAACATCAGAAGCCTGATTGAATAACAGGCAAACTCGTTGCCAGTCACCATAAGTTCCCGCCTCTTTTAATACACCAAACGGTTTTTCAGAACGCACCTTGGAAATGCGAGAGCATGAGCGTTCAAACGCAGGAATAAATGTTTCCAGATTATCGTCTTCCCACGCTGGCAGATCGGAAAATGTCGCTTTATTAAGTACTAATTTAGGATCTGACTCAACTTCGTCAATTTCATCAACCGACACTACAGGTGCAGGTTCTTTGACTTTCTGTTCATCCACTTCATCACAAGCAGCCAGAATAAACACAGATAGAATGATAAAAATGCGCATAAGAAAACCTGTCTATCACATTTGTAGATTTATGCCGAAATCAGATTGCCTAAGCTCATAAAAATTAATGAGTATTAGGAATCATGTCGTTATCTTCTGCACCATCTTCTCTGGTTTCAACAACCAACCAACGCGGATCACGAGATTTAAGATCACGTGCAAATGTCCAAACATCACGCATTAGAGTAGTTTTTTCAGGGTGGCCATGAATAATATTACCGTTCTCATCTTTAATTACAGATGTTTCATCTGCCCAAAAACGCACAGTAACCAAAGCCTTTTTACCGCTCAAAGATGCTTCAACAATTTCTGACTTCTTAATGGCGTGTATTTCTGTAACAGATGTCTCATTTGCATTCTCACGCGCAGTAATCGCTCCATCGAACGCCCTATAGACATCATCGCCTAACAGGTTCTCTAATGTTTCTCTATCGCCTTCTGCAAATGATTCAACGATATAAACAAATGCATCCTGTGCTGCTTGTAAAAAGATATGGATATCAAACTCTTTATCCTGCTTGGTGATGTCTATCAAACCTGCCTCTGCGGCTTTACCACTGATCGACATATTACCCTTAGGGTTTTGCGCCAGTTCTTCAATCAAGCTAACTTTGTCATCAACACTGTCCACAGCATCACCAACGCCCACAATTTTACCTTCAGAATTTAATTCCAAAGGAATAACATTGTTCTCACGATCTTCACTGTTACGTGTTCCTAAAATACTACGCAGCCAAAAAATTAAGCCGGCGGCAATCAAAGCATAAACCATTAATTCTGCAGTCACGGGAGTCCCCTTGTTATTGACTTTATATTCATACAAACAAAAAACGGATTTTACCACAGTTTTTGGTATGATACACATAATGTTAAATAAATATGGAGTCCCCACATGCCGTTTATCATAATTTTCGTTTTAATACCCTTTTCAGAAATCATGGTATTTATGAGCGTAAGCGACAAGATAGGCTTGGGCACGGCTTTACTTATGGCATTACTTACTGCTGTTTTGGGTGGATTCATTGTTAAATATCAGGGCATACACACCATGATGACGGCGCAAAGCTCTATCCAGAAAGGTCAAATACCTTCAAAGGAGCTGTTTGACGGATTATGCCTGGTTGCTGCCGGTGCAACATTAATCACACCAGGCTTTATTACTGATGCACTTGGGTTTTCATTATTGATGCCACCTGTAAGAGACTATTTACGTACCAAATTATCAAAAAATGCAAAGTTTCAAACAATGGGATTTGATACAACACAAAGCCCCAACCGCCAATCACACGACCCTAATGTTATTGATGTTGAATATGAAACAATTGATGAGAATGACAGGGCTTGAGCTTGATATAGTTTTCATGCTAACTAGAACAAATATAAACACATATAAGGTAATCTAATGAGCGAAGAACAAGACTTGCAGACTACAGAGCTGCCAATCACAATACATACACAATATATCCGTGATATATCATTTGAAAATCCGGATGCGCCTAACTCTATGCGTGCTGGTCTCGAAATGCCTGACATGAATGTTAATATCGGCATGGATGCACGTGCGATTGAAGATGAAAAATTAAAAAGCCTTTACGAAGTTGCGCTAACTATTTCTGCGACTGCTACACGTGGCGATACAACAGTATTTATTGCCGAGGTTATTTACGGTGTGACAATTTCAATTGATGATTCAGTTCCTGAGGATCAACATCATCCACTTCTACTTATAGAAGTTCCTAAATTTTCATTCCCGTTTGCCCGTCAAATTCTGGCAACCCTAACATCACAAGGTGGTTTTCCGCCACTGCTATTAACCCCCGTTGATTTCCAAGCTCTATACATGGAACGCTTCAAGGAAGAAATAGCAGAAGCAAGAAAAGCTGCTGCTGAAGGTGCAGTAAATTAACAAATATTCGGATTGAAGCCTGATGCCTAAGAAAACGCATAAAAAATTCTTTATTCATCTGGTTTCTGATGCAACCGGAACTACATTACTTGGTCTATCCCGTGCTGTTCTTGCGCAGTTTGAGGGGATAGACCCTACACAAAAATTCTGGCCACTTGTTCGTACTGAACGACAGTTGGAACGCGTGATAAAGCGTATATCTGATAACCCTGGTCCCGTAATCTTTACCTTTGTAAATAAAAAGATGCGCCAAAGATTACAAGAGAGATGCGACGAACTTGGCGTGCCGTGTGTTGCTGTTCTTGACCCTATAATACGCAGCTTATCTACATATATCGGGGTACATGCACAAGGCGTTCCCGGTTTGCAGCACGCAATGGATGACGCATATTTCAAACGAATATCTGCCATTGATTTTGCGATGCAGTTCGATGATGGCAAGTCAATTAACGGCGTTAAAAAGGCCGACGTCGTACTGGTAGGTGTATCAAGAACATCTAAAACACCGACAAGCATATTCCTCGCCAGACGCGGCATTAAGGCCGCCAATATTCCTCTTGTCCCTGGTGTTGATGTGCCGGATGAGTTTTTTACGTTAGAAAAACCACTTTATGTTGGCTTAAATGCCTCTCCATCCAGATTAAGACAATTACGTCAAACGCGATTACGCAGCGATAAGAATGAAGCAGCGGCATTTTCTGAGAACACCTATCTTGACGAAGAAGAGATAGAAGACGAAGTACGCAAGGCGCGACGACTATTCACCGATCACGGATGGCCTGTTATTGATGTAACAAAACGATCAATCGAAGAAACAGCCGCAGAAATAATGGCACTTCTACAAAACAAAAGAGATAGAGAAGCAAAAGGCAAAGCATGACTGATATACAGAAAATTATACTCGCATCAGGCAGTCAAGGTAGAAAAGATATGCTCCGCAATGCGGGGGTGAATTTTAAAGCAATACCTGCACAAATAGATGAAAAAGCAATAATAAAACAGCACCTTACTGCTAATTACGATATTTGCTCTATTACTACTCATTTGGCCACTGACAAGGCATTATACGTTTCTGCAAGCAACCCTGATAAACTAGTCATAGGATCAGATCAGACATTGGAATTTGAAGGAGAAATACTTTCAAAGGCGGAAAATGCACAAGAAGCAAAAGAAAAACTGCAAAGATTGCGCGGTAAAACTCATAAATTGCACTCTTCGGTTTCCTTAGTCGAAAACGAAAAGGTTATCTTCTCACACAGCGATCATGCATCTTTAACAATGCATGACTTTGATGATGCTTTCCTAGACAGCTACATGGCAAAAGACCCTGATGCATTAACATCATGTGTTGGCGCATATAAAATTGAAGGTGCGGGTGCTTGGCTATTCTCTTCAGTAAGTGGAGATTTATTTACCATTATGGGAATGCCTTTATTACCGCTTATTTCATTTTTACGTACTGAGCACAAGTTTCTACCATGACACAGCGTTTCATAAAAACTGCCGTCATAGGACACCCTATCAGCCACAGTAAATCTCCATTGATACATAATTACTGGATTGAGAAATATGGATTATTAGGATCGTATGAGGCAATAGACATTCCCGTTGATAATCTAAAACAAGGCGCAGCGAATATAATAAAAAACGGATTTTCCGGATTTAATGTTACGATTCCGCACAAAATTTCTATAATGGAAATTTGCGATGAAATCGATGAACTTGCCACGAATATTGGCGCGGTAAATACTGTTAGTATTCGTGATGGAAAACTCTATGGCACTAATACTGATGCTTATGGATTTATCGAAAACATAAAATGCAATATCCCTGATTTTGATTTTACAAAAGGTAAAGCCGTTATCCTTGGGGCAGGGGGCGCGGCAAATGCAATTATTTATGCTTTATTACAAGAAGGTGTTCCCGAAATTATCATTACCAACCGCACGAAAGATAAAGCACAAAAACTAACAATATTTGCACCCGACAAAATCCAAGTGGTTGATTGGGAAAAACGCGATGATGCTTTGGATAATGCAAATCTTATCGTTAATACAACATCATTGGGTATGTCGGGCAGTCACCCTTTGGAACTTAACCTTGGCAAAGCTCCGAAGCATGCTCTTGTTACTGATATTGTTTATGCACCACTGGTTACAAACTTGCTTACACAAGCTAATGAAAGAGGTTTGCGCACCGTAACGGGTATTGGAATGCTGTTACATCAGGCACGCCCTGGATTCGAATTGTGGAATGGTGTTATGCCCGAAGTAACAAAAGATTTAGAAAAAATGGTGTTGTCATGATTGTGATTGGTCTTACAGGATCAATCGCCATGGGCAAATCGACAATTGGGTCGATGATGAAAAACATCAATATCCCTGTTCATGAATCAGACCATGTTGTTCATGAATTGCTAAAGCGTGAATCTGTTGCACGCCCTGCCATAGAAGCATCATTTCCTTTGTCTGAATACCCGCAAATATACGATAAAAAAACCAAAGAACTAAAACGTAAAGAATTTGGCGATTTAATATTTCAAAATGACGATAATAAAGAGATTTTAGAATCCATATTGCATCCGCTTGTACAAAAATCACAAAATGAATTTATACGCGCAGAGACCTTAAAGGGACGCGAAATTGTCTGTCTGGATATCCCTCTTTTATTTGAAACAGATGCGCAAAAACGTGTTGATTACACAATAGTGGTCAGCGCCCCCTATTTCATACAACGTGAACGCGCGCTTTCTCGTCCGAATATGAACGAAGAAAAATTTAACGCAATAATAGAAAAGCAAATGCCTGATAAAGAAAAATGTGCTCGTGCAGATTATATTATTAAAACCGGCATTGGGCATGCACCTGCCTTGAAATCGTTAAAGATTGCTCTTGAAGATATGCGCATAAAATCCGGACATATTTCCGATCCGTTTAAAGATGAAACCAGCAAAGAGAATGTTACTAAATGATATTTGATATATTAATCAGTAACGTCCTGCCGCTATACGGTCTTATCTTCCTTGGCTTTATTGTCGGTAAATTCACAGATTTAGACGTAAAGCCAATTGCCACTATCATTATCTATGCGATCTTACCTGTTGTGATGTTTGGTGCGACGGCAACCATGGAATTCACGGCCAAGTACTTCCTGCCTCCATTTATTATTGCATCTATATCAATCATTGCATCAAGCACAGGATATTTCATCGCAGGTAAAGTTTTAACCAATGATGATAAACGCCAAAACCTTATTGGCTTATTAAGCGTTGGCGCGAACGCGACATATTTCGGTGTGCCGATCGCACTGGCCATTGCAGGTAATGAATGGTTGGGCGTTTACATGGTGATGGTTATGCCGATATTTATACTCGACGCATCATTAGGGTATTATTTCGGCGTACGCGGTGATTTCAATATAAAAGACAGCCTTATACGCGTTGCTAAACTTCCTATTATTTATGGTGCCGTTTTGGGGTTTATTGTAAATGCCGTTGGTATTGAACCACCACAATTATTCATGGAATATTGGGAGCGTTTCACAGGAACGTTAATAGTTTTAGGAATGATGATGATAGGGGCGGGCCTGTCACAAATGGATAAATTCCGTTTTGATTGGAAATTCTTCACAGGCATTGCGCTTATACGCTATATCATGTGGCCTGTTCTTGGCTTTGCTTGGGTATTTATCGATATTAATTTTCTGCATTTGTTACCCGATACAATACATACATTCGTCATATTGGTATGCGCATGCCCATTGGCCGCCAACACTGTTGCCTATGCCACCAAGATCGGTTTATTTCCCGCGCTAACCTCATGTATGGTTTTAGTAACAACTATATTGGCACTGGCATTTATTCCGTTTATGCTATGGTTACAAACCATAATATTTTAAGGGATGCGAATGGCACGTGAGATTGTACTCGACACCGAAACAACAGGCATGGATCCCCTGACAGGGGATCGAATTATTGAAATCGGTGCGGTCGAACTGGTTAACCTGATGCCAACGGGGCGCACCTGCCAAATTTATATTAATCCAGAGCGTGAAATCCCCGCCGAAGCCACCGCAGTCCACGGAATTACCGATGAATTTGTGAAGAACAAGCCAACATTCGTTGAATGCTATACCGAGTTTATGGATTTCATCGCCGATGATTCTACGCTGGTTATTCATAACGCAGAATTTGATATGAAATTCCTTAATTGGGAATTGGAGAATGTCGGGCATAAGCCTATCGCATGGAATCGCGTTGTTGATACCCTTTTAATGGCGCGTAAAAAGTTTCCCGGTTCACCTGCAAATTTGGATGCGCTGTGTCGTCGTTTTGAAATTGATAATACTTCACGTACCTATCACGGCGCGTTACTTGACTCCGAATTATTGGCAGAAGTGTATCTGGAACTGCTCGGCGGTCGTCAACGCGGGTTAGAGCTTGGCACGGATACAACAACCAAAAGCGCATCAGGGAAAGCGACGGCGAAAAAAGCACGTAAATTCCGCGAACCTCGCCCCCACAGTGCCAGTGAAACCGAACTTGCCGCACATAAAGAATTAATGGGTGAACTCACCGATCCGATTTGGGATAAGGTGTAAAATACATGATTGCAGAATTATTTTATCCGAAAGAGTTAAAAGAAATCATCGCGGATTTACGCGCGAAGGATAATTTGAATGAAGAGGCTTTGAAGGGGATTAGGCGGCAGCCACTGGTTTTTGCTGTTTTGTGGTTGTTTATTGTTTGTCTCGTTTACTTTGCAACGCCATTAGATTTTATCGGAACTCTTAAGTTCTCTATAGGACTGGCAGTTCTTGGTGTTCTCTTGGTTTGGGGAAGTGTTTGTTCTGTTTTTTCTCGAATGAAAGCTTATTTAACAGGAGAAAAATATCAAGGTTATGTTCTTGGTATATATTCTCTTCCTCCATCTTCATCAGTTAAGGTGAAAATACAAAATAAAAATTCGAATCAAATTGCTTTTATTGGCCCATTTGTACAATGGCATAGAACGAAGGAATGCCCGCAAATTGGTGAAAAAATTTACTATTATTCAATTGGCAAGCGCATGCGTCACAACATGCCTAATCGGATTGAAATCAAAGAAAAATATTGCCTATCTAAATCTATGATCCTAGAAAACCAATAACTTCTTCAGATTTGATATGCTCAATATTCAAAAAACTTCCATTCCTTCGCAAACTTTGTTATACACACCGCATCTGTGCGAATAGTGATTTCAGTGAATTATATATTCAATGAAATTGTACCGAGCAAATGCGAGGCGTCCGAAAGGGCGGAAAACTATAAAACACAGGATCGGTCGCAGCCTACCCGATAGTTAAAACAAGGATGAAGAAATGAAAACACTGGTTATCTGCTCTGGCGGGTTAGATTCTGTCACATTAGCGCATAAAATAGCGGACGAGCACGAACTTATAGGCCTTATTGCCTTTGATTACGGTCAACGCCATAAAAAAGAGCTGGCCTATGCCAAAAAATGCGCAAAAACACTAAATGTTGCTTACAATATGGTTGATATATCCTCTGTTGGCGCGTTATTAAGCGGTTCTGCCCTTACCGATAATGTGGACGTACCGGACGGCCATTATGCTGAAAACAGTATGAAATTAACCGTTGTCCCCAATCGAAACGCTATTATGTTGACCATCGCCTACGGAATTGCTTCATCACGCGGGGCAGATGCAGTGGCAACGGCAGTACATGGAGGTGACCACTTTATTTATTCTGATTGTCGCCCTGATTTCGCAAAGTCTTTTCAAAATATGCAGGACTTTGCACTAGATGAACATATAAAGCTCTACACCCCGTTTATTGATATCTCAAAGGCCGGTATCGCCGCACAAAGTGCAGAATTTAACGTTCCTGTGATAGATACTTGGTCATGTTATAAGGGTGGTGAAAACCATTGCGGGCGCTGCGGCACTTGTGTTGAAAGGATAGAGGCATTTCACATCGCAAATGTACCCGATCCGACAAAATACGATGATCCTGATTTTTGGATTAACACTACTGAAAACACTAATCAAGGAACGGCATAATCATGTATACGATTTCCAAAGAATACCACTTCTCCGCATCTCATCAGTTATTAGACCTGCCAGAAGATCATCCATGCCACCGCCTGCACGGCCATAATTACGTTGTAGAGGTTGAATTACAGTCCGAAACATTAAACCAATATGGTTTTGTACGAGATTACCGTGAATTAGATGAATTAAAGACTTATATTGATGAGAAACTTGACCATCGCCACTTAAATGATGTTTTAGGTGATGACAATGTAACAGCAGAAAATTTGGCAAAATATCTTTATGATTGGTGTAAGTGCCGCTGGTCAGAAGTCAGCGCCGTACGCGTAAATGAAACACCGAAAAGTCGCGCAGAATATAGGCCATGAAACAAGAAACCATCCGAATTTCCGAGATTTTCGGGCCGACAATTCAAGGTGAGGGGGCATTGATCGGGCAACCAACTGTATTTGTACGTACAGGAGGGTGTGATTATCGTTGCAGTTGGTGTGATACTCTACATGCGGTAGATACGGAATATCGCCATGATTGGAAACCGATGAATGCAACAGATATCTTCGCACGAATAGAGGCTCTATCAGGTGGCAGACCATTAATGATTTCTCTGTCAGGTGGAAATCCTGCAATACAGCCCTTTCAATCTTTGATAAAAATGGGACAAGATAAGGGATACAAGTTTGCCTTGGAAACACAGGGATCAATCACCAAGGATTGGTTCGCAAATTTAGACGTACTTACCCTATCCCCGAAACCACCAAGCAGTGGAATGGAAACAGATTGGGATGCGTTTGATGAATGCTTAAAGTCTACAAATGGCAACCCTGACATCGCCCTTAAATTCGTTATAATGGATGATGATGATTATACATACGCACGTATAGCGTCCGAAAAATACCCTACCCTTCCTGTATACATACAGCCCGCAAACCACACTCCACCGCCTGCGGATGATGATAACGCACATATTGATATTGACGGTATAATGGACCGTATGTTGTGGTTGGTAGATAAGGTGACAAAGGATAAATGGTATGACGTACACGTACTGCCACAGTTACATGTTTTGTTATGGGGTAATGAGCGCGGGGTTTAATTCCAGACTATCTGGTTGCGGGCTTAATTTTACTAATCGCGAGGATCGCCTGAGAGCATAGAGTCTCCACCGGCATACCTGTTTGTTTACATTGTGCTTCTAACTCACCCAATCGATTTAAAACCTGATTTAAAACAGGCAAAGACCAACTGTTCACTTGCGCTTTAAACATTGGTGATTGCTTAAAAAATACCGGCGGGCTGAGCTTTTTCATCGCACTGTCCATATCCATACCATCTTGCATATATGATCTTGTCATATGAAGACGGCGGAAATGATTTTGCAGGCTGCGTAATATCGCAACGAACGCAGTGCCCTCTGCCATAAGGGTCGCATATGCCTTAAGCGCGGCACGAGAATTTCGACCACCAACATTATAAACCAGATCATCAAACCCTTGTGCACCTGCTGCGCCACATGCGGCTTGCACATCGAGAAGGGAAATTGATGATTGCTCATCGCCTTTATAGGTAATAAGCTTTTCCAGCTCTGATCTTACTTTACGACGATCACCGGAAATATTCGCAGCCAGCCAACTAACCGCGTCGCCATCAACACGTAATTTTGCCGCCTGCAATGTATCACGAATAAACCGTGACAAATCTCGTTCATCCTCAACATAACAGGGTAGGGCGGCTGCGTTTTTCGCACTCTCACATAATTTGCGTAACGATGATCTTGGGCTTAGTTCTCCTGCTTGAATTATTACAAGGGCAGAATTACTGGGGTTTTCTAAATATGACTTTACAAGCACACTAAGTTTATCAGTACCACCTGTAATCCTGATAAGGCGATCACCACCCATCATCGATATTGCATTTGCCTCGTCTGAAAGGCGGGCGGAATCCTCTGCCAAAGCACTTACAGATAAATCAACCACATTAAACGGATCATTTAAATCCGGCACAACTGTCTTTCCCATCACTGTCGCGCGTTCGCTTACCAAACCGACATCAGGGCCATATACTAAAATTACGCGTGCATTTTTATCCGGTAATTTTACAAACTGTTCTATTTGTCGGAATTGAATTTTCATTCAAGGCACTCTTTAATTACATTAAATACTAGGCTACCGCGCTGGATGACTGACACGAATCAGAGGATATTTCAGATATTTCTTTTTCGAAAATCATACTTGCGCATTTATTAGAATCCTCAAATATTTCTTTGTTATACGATCTTTGGAATGCAATAACATCATCAAGTGAAGGACAAAGCAAGCGGTTGACTTTACCATCCGTACATCCGGTACGACAAATTTTAAGAATAGGAGAAACCTCTCTGGTTAACCCTTCTTCATAGGCAAGAATTTCAATCAATCCTGCGAACTCTTTTGCAAAATCGGCCATAGTTCCTGTGCCATATGCAATATCAAAAAATTTACCATTATGTTCACGTGCTGCTTTATATGATTCTAATAACAGCGCATAACTTCTCTCCAAGTTACTGTTAACAAACCCATATTTCGCCAATAATGTATCCACGCCATCTGCGAAATTCTTATTAAATGCCAAGCCCGCAGTTATAATAAATGCTGTTTGATGTTGATGCACTCCTACACCAAACATTCTAGCCTCGAACCTATGTCCATTAACATTTCCGGCACCATCTTTTAATGCGGCAATTTTAACATCAGGCCACATAACGCTTTGCGATAGATAGTAATTGCTCGCAATGTTCAAACCTTTATTCTTCAAAGAGTTAATAGTGACATTCCAATCCCCAGAAGGAACGCGCGTAAGGTTTCCTTGTCTGTCGTAATACATAAATAGCGGATTATTCATTACATGGTCTATATGGCTTGCCACGAATTCTTCACCGGAATTGGCGGTAAAGACATATGGCATAACCCCGCCACGCCCTTCTAGCAATCCATTATGACGTAAGGACATACCAGCATGGCCGGTAAAGGTTTTCCCCTCACTAAATCCTGCACTGTTATCTGTTAGCATAAATAAAAATGGCGCCAGAGTATAAAGCCTACGTACATTTTCCAGCATATGATCCATATCATAGGCACTAACTGAAACTTGGTTAGACTTACATACTGCGAAATATTGAACGCATTTTTTCATATCTTCACGATAGGGTGCATACATAATATTGTAACGCTCTACATCAACGATACGTGACAATAAATCATCTGCCGTTCTTTCCGGTAATTCTTGAAAATATGATCGCTTTAACCCCTGCTCCGCGGCTAGGTCAGAGAGCACCTTTATTTTATGATTAATGTTTTCAATAATTCCTTTGGCCTGTGAAAAAGGCGCGGCATTACTAACAACTTCTAATAATTCACTAGTTGGTTCGTTATGTATCCAATCACTATCCGGCAAAGCCTTTTCCGCAGCAGATTTTAACACATCATTTTGTGATAAACTCATAACCGGAATGTCAGTCTTATTCGGATCAACAAATGCCAATTCGACCTCTATACCGGCCTTTGCCTGATCGCCAGAGCCAGAGTAAAGCGCAAAAACATCATCTGCGCTATTAATTTCAGTTAAATCGGTGGCATTGACCTCTGACATAGGGTCCCTCTTTGCTTAATCAAAAAAACGAGTATATCTCGTTATTATTTCGGATACAAACAAAGAGAGTTACAAAAATAACTTATGTATATTCAATATCCACACCGACATAGTCAATCAGGGTCTCAGACTCGTCCAAAACATGCAACCGTGTATCAGCATCCAAGATTTGGTCTGCTTTTTCTTTAAATGTTTCGAATTTAGGGTCTTCAAGTTTAACAGAAGAATTATTGTAACTGCTACCGTTACTGTTTGCGCGCGTTTGTATTGCCGGTTCTATATTAATAATAAGCGCACCCCACTCGCGCCTTAATTCATCACCATCATTTGTTTGCGGACGGTGTATAACCTCACCGCCGACGCGGGACAAACTATTATCAGGGGCGATAACAGTAACGGGTGCAATAGGCTTGCCATCATGGGAAGTAAACCTGTTTTCAGTACCTAAAACATTGTGAAACAAATAAACCATATCCGTATTTTCACCATTTGAAAGGTGATCATGCCATCTGGCTACATGCGGGCGATGCGTATCACCGGCCTCAACGTCTGTACGTTGAACGATAAATTTCATACTGGCTTTTTCAAATAGCTCCGAACCATATAAGTTTAAAGCATCCATAGCAGCAGCATGAACACGGCTTAATGAGAAATCCAATATCTCGGGCAAGCATAAATGCATATCACCCACACGCTTAACCAACAATGAACTGAATGTCATATCCGGCAAATCTTCTTGTTCCACATCATCACATAACGCAATAACACGGGTTTCTGCGTCTTTGCTTCTGCTTTCTGCTACCTCCGGGTCTCTGGAGAAATTAGAGGTCAAACGCCAGTCTTTTGCCTGTATATAATCTGCGCCTGTACCATCAGGCAAGTTTTTAGCATGATCATTAAAGTCAAGGACAAGCCCCTTGTCCGATGAACATTCATTCATAACTCTTGTAGAAATTGCATCTGATCGAATTTTCACGCTCGTCAATCCTTTCGTTATTCTGTTGGGAGACCACAGACGAACCGACGTCGTAGCGCTTTAGCATTGGTAACGCGGTGCAAGCTGATCCTTCAAATCCCGCGGCTATTATCTCAAAACAATTATAATATTACGTAAATATAGTCAATAAAAATAAGATTATCTATCTTTTCAAGTAAAGAGATATCTGCAATTCAATTTGACGTGCCAAATCATTAAGTGCATTTTCGCGCATATTTTGCGCAGAAATACGCGTTGCAAACTCACTGGTCAATACATTGTAACTGGCAGTAGACTTGACCTTTCTCGTCAAAACAACTTCACCACTGCTTGGATCAACTAATTTCATAGAGGTACTTAAATGCAATTGTGCACGTGTAGCATCTGAATTTTTTGTTATATCAAGATCAATAGTTTTTTCGTTTATAGGGTCTATTTGAAGATTATAAACTGAATTTTGCGGGCGACCATCACGATAAAACCGATCTATTAAGGCATTACGTAGGAATTGCCCTTCACGGTTAGGAATACTGCCTATATCTATTTGTGCAAGATTACTCTCTACATTATTATGTTCAGAGCTTGAATTCATGCTTGTACCGTACATGGGTTGAAAACCACATGCGGAAATACAAAGACATGCACTTGTAACAAATAATATTTTTTTCATCAGGTTATCCTACCACTACGTTAACGATTCGACCGGGAACAAATATAAATTTACGCAGTGTTTTACCATCCATAGCACGCTTAACACTGTCCTCAGCTAAGGCAATTTCTTCGGCCTGCTCTTGGTTTGCATTTGCAGGTAAAGTAATCGTTGCGCGTACTTTACCATTAACTTGCACACCAATGGTAACAGTATCTGCGACCATCAAGCCTTCATCATAGCTAGGCCATGCTTGATCAACAAGCATATTTTCATTGCCCGATAGCGCCCATAGCTCTTCTGCCAAATGTGGCATAATTGGATTAATCATAACAATAAATGTCTCAACCGCCTCGCTTAAGGCGAAATGGTCACCTGCATTTGCAGGCTTGAAAGAAGTAAAGCCATTATAAAATTCACGTAACAACGCCACAGCCTTGTTCATTGCGAATGCTTCTATCGCCTCACCAACACCCTTAATGGTCTGGTGCGTTAAACGACGCAAATCCTTGGCCTTATCAGATGCAACGCTCTCATTTCCGTCTTGCAAATCCATAGATGTTATTGCACCATAAGCCCTGTTAACAAAACGCCATGCGCCCTCAATCCCACTTTCTGTCCATTCCAGATCACGCTCTGGCGGAGAGTCTGACAAGATGAACAAACGCGCGGCATCCGCACCATAAGTCTCAAGTATCTCTTCGGGATCAATTACGTTTTTCTTGGACTTTGACATTTTAATAGTCGCGCCCACTTTAACAGGCTTGCCCGTTTCAACATGTACCCAATCACCTGCATCATTTTGAATTGCATCGGTTGGTAATATCCATTTACCATCAGAATCTTGATAAGTTTCATGTGTCACCATTCCTTGGGTGAACAAGCCGTTAAATGGCTCATCAGAAACTACAAATCCACAATCACGCATCGCCTTGGTAAAGAAGCGTGCATATAGAAGGTGAAGCACCGCGTGCTCAACCCCGCCGATATATTGATCTACACCGCCGTCTTTTGGTAACCAGTATGCTGCTTTATCTTTATCAGTTGGTAATTCCGTATTTTTTGCATCACAATAACGGAACTGATACCAACTACTTTCAAAGAAAGTATCAAACGTATCTGTCTCACGCGTTGCCGGTTCTCCCGTTTCGGGGCAGGTTGTATGCTTCCATGTCGGGTGATGATCTAACGGATTACCCGGTTTATCAAAATTTACATCTTTTGGTAATTCAACAGGCAATTGATCTTCGGGCACAGGGATACAAGCACCATCAGAATTACGATAAACAACCGGAATAGGGCAACCCCAATAACGTTGACGAGAAATACCCCAATCACGCAAACGATATTGTGTCGTACCAAAACCTGTATCACCTTCTTCGCATTTTGATATAACTGTGGCCTTTGCGTCTTCAATACTCATCCCATCAAGGAATTGAGAATTAGCAAGAACGCCCTCACCTGTATATGATTCGTCTTCTACGGAAAAATCTGTAGTATCTTCAGGAATAACAACAGGTAGGATAGGGAGGTTATATTTACTTGCGAAATCATGGTCACGTTGATCATGCGCAGGCACACCAAATACCGCACCTGTACCGTAATCCATCAATACAAAATTCGCGATATAGATCGGAACTTCGCGTCCCAGGACAGGGTGTGTTGCGGTATAACCCGTATCAAAGCCAATCTTCTCGGCCTTTTCAATTGCGGCCTCTGACGTTCCTGTGCTTTGACATTGTTGGATAAAGTCATCAAAACCACCTTTACCCTCGGCCAATGATTTTGCCATTGGATGATCAGGCGCAAGCGCCATAAAAGATGCACCAAACAAAGTATCAGGACGTGTTGTGTAAACCTCAATTTGTTTATCAGTACCAACCACATCCCACTTAAACTGCAAACCAACTGACTTACCAATCCAATTAGATTGCATGGTGCGTACCTTTTCAGGCCAACGATCAAGATCATCAAGACTGGATAGCAGCTCCTCCGCATAATCAGTAATCTTCAAAGACCACTGGTTCAGAGTTTTACGTTCAACCGCCGCACCTGTGCGCCAACCGCATCCGTCAATAACTTGCTCATTCGCAAGAACAGTATTATCAACCGGATCCCAGTTGACGATTGCTTCTTTACGATATGCGATACCTTGTTCCAAGAATTTCAAGAACATGCGTTGCTCATGCACATAGTAATCAGGATCGCATGTTGCAAATTCACGTTCCCAATCAATGGAAAGACCCATTGATTTCAACTGCACACGCATCGTATCAATGTTTTCATGCGTCCATTTCGCAGGATGTTCTCCACGCTCAATTGCCGCATTTTCCGCTGGTAAGCCAAACGCATCCCACCCCATTGGGTGCATAACATTAAACCCTTTGGCAGTTTTATAACGCGCCACAACATCGCCTAGCGTATAATTACGCACATGACCAACATGTATACGACCGGAAGGGTAAGGAAACATTTCCAGAACGTAATATTTTGGCTTATCCGTGTTTTCCGATACCGCGAAACTATCGGCATCGGCCCATTTTACGCGCCATTTTTGTTCGGATTCTTTTATATTATATCGTTCTGACATTTGTTTACTTCTTACTTATATATAAGTGTGTGCCTATTCTTCATTTGCTAAATGAGAAATACGTAACTGACGCGCACGCGTTAGGATCGTATCCTCTAGCTTACGACTTGTTTCCTCAGATACCGGAGCATCACGCCATGCAGAACCTTGAATTTCTTGACGGAAAGTACGAACACGAATCCCATCGGCCTTTAATTCACGTCCCATAATAAAGGCATTAATCTTAACACGCTCATTCGGATTTGCCGGATCAGTATACCAATCGGTTAAAATAACGCCGCCAAATGGGTCTGCGCTGGCTAATGGCATAAAAGATACTGTATCCAAAGTCGCACGCCATAGGAAACTGTTAACGCCTATGCCACTTTCACCTGCGCCCGCTTTATCTTTACCGCCCAATATTTTAAGACCATCTGCACCTAATATAGATTGTTTTTTGCCGTAAATATCTTCGCCGGTTAGACCTCTATCATGTCCAGAAGGGTACTTTGCTTCTGTCTCAACGCCACTACAGGCGGAAATACCAACGGCCATGCCGGCTAAAAGAACAGTTGAAATCAATATATTATTATTGCGTTTTGTCATGGTTTATATCGTCCTAAAATTTATGCATAATAGTGCTTAGCACGCAGGGTTTACAACGACAAGCATGTTTACGTTAAGAACCATGACTGTCAACATAAACGGCGACTATAATAAGTCATAACACGCAAATATAACTGTGTTGCAAAAATAACACGGTTTAAAAAAATGTTGCAAAAAGCACACAAATTTACATTGACGATTTAACAATATGATGGCGTAATGTCGATGTTCGCTACTTATGTGGGGGGCAATTCTACTTTTAAATATCAATTTGATCATTAAGATCATAACTTTAAATAGATCACCCACATAAGGGATTGATCGGAGGAAACTAAAATGAAAAAACTATTACTTGCAAGTGTTGCTGTTAGTGGACTAGCTTTTGCTGCTCCTGCACACGCTGAAATCGACCTAGAACTAGGCGGTTACTTCAAAGGTTACGGTGTATTCGTAGATCAAGACGAAGCAACTGGTACAGACGTTAACACTTTTGATTTCGTAAAAGACACAGAACTTCACTTCGGTGGCGAAACTACACTAGACAATGGTCTAACTGTTGGTTTTCACCTAGAATTTGATGTTGATAAAGCTGATGATAACGCTTCTATCGATGAATCTTACCTATATTTCTCAGGTGACTGGGGTCGCGTAAACTTCGGTGACGAAGATGGTGCTGCTTACCTTCTACAAGTTGCTGCTCCTTCTGCAGACTCAAACATCGACGGTATCCGTCAATATGTTCAACCTTTCAGTGCGACTGTTGTAGGTGGATCAACAACTGACACAATACGTCTAGACTATGATGTTGCGCCAACTGGTAAAGACACAAAGTTGACATATCTTTCACCAATCATGAGCGGTTTCCAAATCGGTGCAACATTCGCACCTGATGCTGATGCTGCTTCTGACCTAGCTGGTGCAGGTATTGAAGAAAACGGAATTAATGAACAGTACGAAATTGCTGTACGTTATGAAGGTCAAGTACAAAATGTTGGTGTTATCGCTGGTGCAGGTTACTCTCACGGTGAAAATGACGGAACTGGTGCAAATGATGAAGATCGTCAAGTATGGAACCTAGGTCTAGACCTAGACATCGGTCCATTCGGTGTTGGTGCGGCATATGTTGCTGACAACAATGCAACTGACAACGATGACACAGACATCATCGTTCTTGGTGTTGACTACACAACTGGTCCATTCAAAGTTGGTGCTACATACTATAACAACGACACAGACAACGGTACAGAATATGACCGTTATACTGCTGGTGTTACATATGAATATGGTCCAGGTATGTCTTTCCGTGGATCTATCCAACATCTTGAAGCAGATACAACTGGTACAGATTATGATGGTACTGCTCTTCTTTTGGGTACACAAGTTAACTTCTAATCGAAGTATAACTTATAGAATTTTGAAAGGGCGTCTTCGGATGCCCTTTCTTTTTGCGTGCAGCTAATTACACGCCATAGAAATCACGCCAGACAAATAATGAAATATAAATTTTTATTACCGCACTTGATTATCAGGCCTAATATTCCTATCTTCACCACATGTCTGTACAAGAGAACTTAGAAAACATACAAAACCAAATCACGAAGGCGGCGGCGCCTTGGGATATATCTGTTACGGATATAAACCTACTGGCCGTCAGTAAACGCCAACCGCAGTCAAAAATCCAAAATGCAATAGATGCGGGACATCGCAAGTTCGCAGAAAACCGCATACAAGAAGCACAACAACATTGGCAGGATTTAAAACCTGATTACCCTGATTTGGAACTGCATCTTATTGGGCCATTACAAACCAACAAAGTTAAAGACGCAGTTGCGTTATTTGATACGATTCATACTGTTGATCGGGAAAAACTTGCCCGCAAATTAGGGGCAGAGTTAAAAGAACAAGGAAAATCTATACCCTGCTTTATTCAGGTCAATATTGGTGAAGAAGAACAAAAATCGGGTATTATGCCGCTTGATTTGCCTGATTTTCTGCAATTTTGTGTTCAGGACTGTGCCCTAGATATATGCGGATTGATGTGTATTCCACCTGTTGATGAGCCTGCCGCGCTATATTTCGCTTTGCTGCAAAAAATGGCGAAACAACATAACCTCCCGCATCTTAGCATGGGGATGAGCTCCGACTTTGAAAGGGCAATACCACTTGGTGCAACTCATATTCGCGTCGGGACAGGCATCTTCGGTGACCGCAAGGGTTAAGTATAAACCGCAATAGTACCTGCGCTACGGCCACTTGCGATTTGAACGCGCTCATAGTCATTATTCTTCTGCGTTAATTTCTCACCTTCTGTATCTGACATAGCTATTGGTTTTTGCGCAAATGCCAATAGTGAAACCGGCAAATCCTCATAGGCAATATATTCATCAATAATATCATTATTTGCGTTGTTTGTTTGTTGCCTACTATTATATCCGGCAAAGGAAACCGCATTATCCATCACATCCTTTCCTGTTTCCTCCTTGACGATAACGTTGACCAAACTACTTGCCAGTCCCGCAGGCCCACCAAAAATACCGCCGCCAATAATTTGGCTTACCGGCTTTATCTCATCACCACTTAGCTCTCTATAGGCAAAATTAACCACTGGGACGTGATGCAAGGGGTTAACCATGTCAACCAAGTCTAAAAAACCAAACTCGCTTGACGTATCTTCCGTATCAATATGAACACTATTTGATATATCTTGTTCATTAACCCGCGCGTAAGAGTTCATTGCCCCCTTAAAGTCGATGGTTTCATTAGAGGGTTTAGGCTTGTCCCATGACGTTACAAACCCGCCCATACGATCATTCTTCACCTTATATACCTCACGCATCTGTGTTTGCGATGATGCAGGCGTATTTATGATATTATTTTCCATGTGCTTATTGCCCTCTTTTGTTTTTATAAAAGCAACTTCTGTGCCATGATTAGCAAAGACAATAAAAACGGAACATAAATATGAGTGAAATAGACATTATTTCCCGAAAAGAAGTAATAGAAATACTAGAACCATACCTGATTAAATATAATCATGCCGATTCATGCTGCTTTCGTGAAGATGGTACAAAAAGTGATGGAATATCCTTACGTTACAAAAATCAAAACAGACAATACTCAACCCCAATAAGACTAGGCGAGATAATTGAACAAGTTAAAACCTTCAAGGCATCAGAACGCAAGCATATGGAATTACCTCAATTTGGTGATTATACCCTTAAGCCTGATCAATTTTACCTAGAAAATGCAGATACAAAGATATCTCTTACTGAAAAAGAAGTTGCAATATTGATGCATCTTTACAAACGAAAAGGAGAGGTTGTCACAAGAGACGACTTACTGCACAAGATTTGGAATTACGCACAAGGCGTAGAAACACACACCTTGGAAACACATATCTATAGACTACGACAAAAGATAGAAAGCGACCCCACAAACCCCATAATTCTGAAAACTAAAAATGACGGATATATGGTTTAGATATCTTTTAATCTAACTTTTTTAACGGCGTCAGCCACTCCATAAATAAATGTTTTGCGACAATCAATCTTAAGGTGCTCAATTCCGTTATTATGTATTACTCTCAAATTATTAATTAATGAGTACACGAACTGAAGCTGAATATCTGTTTTACCTTGTTGTCTGAACTTATTACTTTTATGAGATATCTCCGCGGCATGAGAATACGCCGTCACAGCCTTTTTAGAGTTTACCGAACTGCCAACAATGTCATTACTATGGTTTTGCTTAAACCAAGGCGCAATATCGTTATCACCTTCACTAAACTCAGACTTAGGTGCTTTAGAAGACAGTTTGGCTTCAAGATAATCCTCTAAAAACAGAATAATAGATTTGACGGATAATATTATATGTTCATCTGCACTAAAATCTGATTTAGCATCTTCGTTAACGTCAGAGCGATCGCTACTCATGCCATTAAACTTATTATTATTTTTATCAAGACGTGAATCTATTGCCTCAATTTCAAGGGGCTTTAACGCAGAATTTATGCTTTTAACCAAAGAAAACATATCTTCTAATACCAAATTTATATTTTGATAGTCTAGATATAGCAATAAAACGCCACAATTACAAGTTATGGCAAAATACGAGTATATTTTATAGGAAAAGAAGGATATTAATCCTTAAATAGATCATATGGATGCGGGTATTTTAACTCATCAGATTGCTTTTGCTTTTCGAATAGATCTTCATGCCATGGTGCGACATAATCCCAAAGCATTTGTTTATATCCCATACGACCCTCAACCTCACATTTTAAGTACGCAATATCACCAATCATGATCCACTGCTTAATTTTATCAACTATTACTGGTTTTTTATAATTTGCGCTTTTAACACGTACACGAACTGTAAGTTTTGCATTAAAAAAATCGCCCTCAAAAGGTATCTTACTTAAAACCTTTTGGTTTTGCTGATCTCCTAGCTTTACATCAGAAAATCTTGCTAATTTATCAATAATAAGGCTAATAACATCTTCACCGTACGCATAAGAAAATGTTGGAACATATGCTTCGTCAGAATCAAAGAAAGCAAATGTAATTCTCGGCTTATCGGTTTCCGTTTCGGGTATATACTTTACTAAAACATTTATTGACAGCTCTAATAGATCTAATTTTTCATCATAAGCACTGTAACCGCGCCCCAAACGCAAGATTTCGTTGAGTACGTACGAATCCTGTCTACCTTCATTTATTAATTGAAAGTTATCGCTTGTTCTTATCCAAAAATCATAATCCGGAGACATGCCAACATTTCGAAAGAATGCAAATACTGCACGTTCTCTTGGGTTTGTTTTTTCATTATACTCAGTTGCAGACATGGCAACATTAGAGTAACAAACAGTAAGTACTACAATCCCACATACAAATCGGAAAAAATTATTAATTATTTGTATTTTTGCTAGCATAATGGGTATTCATAGTAGTTTCATAAGGTATTTATAATGACTGATAAAAAACAAAAAATCCAGAAAGATAGACAAAAAAAGCAAGAAAATGATGACTTATGGAATTTAGTGACAAAAGATGTGACGCCATTAGAGAAAAAAAACATTGCTCAAAAAGATAAATTGAAGAGTTCACCACCTGTAAAGCATACTACCAACAGATATGATTCTAACAATACGTACACACCCGCACAAACCAAGAGCACAGAAACAGATTATCGAACAAGCCAACGCCTGAAACGTGGTAAAATAAAGATAGAGGGCAGGTTAGACCTACATGGGAAAACCCAAATTGAAGCATATGATGCTCTGCTTGACTTTATTCCTCGCTCCTACAACCAAGGAAAAAGATGTGTGTTAATAATAACCGGAAAAGGCAACAGACAAGATAGCAGTACTTCTTTACTACACTCTAAACCGGGAATTTTAAAGCAGAGAACACCAGAGTGGTTAACAACACCGCCACTCAATGCGTACGTATTAAAAACCGAGACAGCGCGCCAAACAGATGGTGGAGAGGGGGCACTGTACGTTTTACTAAGAAGAGATAGATAAAGTGTATTTTAACGAACAAGTACACTGAAAACCTTATCCTGAATTGACTTATTCGCCCTCTCTATACTCACATATCCTTTATACATACCGTCTTTTAATTGTACTCGTCCGATTTTTCTTCCGGTATAGTAATATTGTCGCGCTCGGTTTTTTGCCAATTCCTCATGACGTTCTACAAATATATTACCATCAGGATCGATAATTCTAAGGGTTACTTTATCGCCTTTCTCAACATTATAAAAACCTACCCAGAAAACAAATGCCGCACTTTTAAGTGGTAAAATTTCAGGATTGGTTTCACCGCGTTTTATCGCTTCAAAATCAGGAGATTTGCTACGAAATCCGCCGTCAAAGATTCCTACATCCTGATAATTCATTGGCAAGCCAATATGCCACATAGAATCCTTAGATTTACCGCAGCCTTGAGTATTTAGCATACCAGTGTAGGGATCAATCACACCACCTTCCCACATTACACCAAAATGCAAATGTGGAAATTCTGCCATTCCTGATTGGCCTACCTGTGCAATTTTTTCACCTGCTCGTACCTTTTGGGTTGGCTTTACAATTATCGACCCTTCTTTCAGGTGACAATAAATACTCTGCAAGCCATTACCATGGTCGATTAAAACACCGTTGCCGCATTCTTTTTTGCTCTCTTGCAGAGATTTCATCTCCTCTGCGCTTTTCAAATGATCACTTTGGCCATCTCTTATACGTTTTACCCTGCCTTTTGCCGCGGCAAACACATCAATGCCTTCATTCATCTGCACAACTGAAGACAATGCAAAATCCGTGCCCTTATGATGATCATAAGATTTAGGACCACATTTAAAATCTTTGTGGTTACCTTCATCGCCATCAACATCAACATAATTTACGGCCCAGCAATCTTCGCCCTGAACACATCCAACGGGAAAGATAAATTTAGGCGAAACATCGTTTTCGTGACTTTCCGCCATAACTTTGCTACAAACAGCACTGAAGGAAAAAACAAAACTACAAAATATTAATATATATATTTTCTTCATGGGATAGATAATAACAGCGAAAACCAAGGGTACAACGAATTATTTCTCTGGGTATAGCTGAAATTAAGTTGGCTAGAATTTAATGAGTGACAACAAAAATAACGCAGGTGAAACATATGTCGCAAAAGTCGCGATTACTGAGGCTGTCGCATTTGATCCGGAACATGACGATCCTGACAAGCCGGAAACATGGAATCTATTAGCTGCCAAAGACTTCGACAAAGAGGAACATGGCCATCTTAAATTCTTTTGCCCTTGTTGTTTAGACAAAGGTGATGAGGTAAAACTTAAAAACCCATCTGGTGCATATTACCAACATATAACATTTGATCTTATAGACAGAGATACCAGAGAATTAATAATTGATAAATCGACTAATGAGCCTTTGACAGAGACAAAGCGTTACGAGATACCACCAAGATTTACATTATTCCCATATGAAAAACATAGTTGCGATATGGGATCACAACAAAACCACTTATCGCAATCTATAAAAGATAGCGGCGGGGTAGTTCTAAACAGTGATGCCGGTGCTTATATTGTTAATCTCAATATACCTGCAGGGCAAGAGCCACCAAATAAGAGAAACAGACCAAGAATGACACTGACAGAAAGTGGATCATTCAACAATGCCGCAACAAACACGGCGACAAATGGTGTAAACCCTTCGAATATAAAACGTCAAATACACCGATCATCTAACAAGTCATCAGGACATCATTCTAACGGAGTAAAAACAGTACAGGCTCTGGCAGAACTTCTGGACAATACCCAGTTCGATAAAGGACAGCGCGAAGCAATAATCCTACGCAATGGTACTCAACTTATGACACTAGATGAGGTGTATAAGAAAGATACAATCAACATGTATCGTGATTTGTATAAAGACGAATGCACAGATGCTGACAACCCTGAGAAGAACCACAACCATACTGCTTTATTTAGATTTAGACCAAACGGAGTTAAGAAATTTTGGAACCGTGAAAATGACGGATCAATGAGCGTACAGTCACATCCGGAACAAATACACGATAAAGATGGCAATAAATTTTACGTCAGTACACGCCTTAACTTTCAAACTGAGTCTAGCTTTGAAGCATTTAACAAAGCGTACGAGGCAGCAACAGATAAAGACGATAAATGGTTATTAGTATATAGTGAACACGCAACGGTGAGCCTTGCAGAATATCAAGGAGAGAAACAAAAAGTTGCCAACGGTTCAGAAGAAAGCGCAGACGTACACATAAACGCAACGGTATTCGACGAAAACCAATTCATGCAGTGGAAACCCAAAGACCCTCAACTAAGAATAGATTTTGGCGACGAAAATACAGAAGATCCGGAAACTAACCCGCACGATGATCTATCTATGTAATTTATAGAATAAATTTACTTAGATCCGCAGACTTTGCCAACTCACCAACATTTTCACGTACATATTCAGCGGTGATTACCACGGTTTCACCATTACGATCAGAAGCAGTAAAGCTTATTTCCTCCAGTAATTTTTCCATCACTGTATGCAGTCTACGCGCACCAATATTTTCAATGCTTTCATTTACTTCAAAGGCTAGGCGGGCGATCTCATCTATTGCTTCGTCTTCGAAGGTTAATGTCATTCCTTCTGTCCCGATCAATGCCTCATATTGCTTTATCAGGCTAGCCTCTGTTTCCTTCAATATGCGTTTAAAATCATCAACAGTCAGGGCACGAAGTTCAACACGGATAGGTAAGCGACCCTGCAATTCCGCCAATAAATCTGATGGCTTAGCATAGTGAAACGCACCGCTAGCTATAAACAACATATGATCGGTTTTTACGGGGCCGTGCTTGGTTGTAACCGTTGTACCCTCTATCAATGGCAACAGGTCGCGCTGTACGCCTTCGCGAGAAACATCACCGCCACGTGCATCTTGACGTGCTGCAATCTTATCTACCTCGTCGATAAATACGATTCCGCTTTGCTGTACCAGATCCAATGCGTTGGTATTAATTTTATCGTCGTCCAATAACTTGTCAGACTCTTCGGCAATTAAAATTTCGTAGCTATCTTCAACGCTTAGCTTCTTTTTCTTTGTACGATCACCAAATCCTTTGCCCAGCATATCGCCCAAATTCATCATTCCCATTGATGCACCAGGCATTCCCGGAACGTCCATCATACCGCCCATAGGGTTAGAGTTATCAAGTACTTCTATCTCAATTTCACGATCATTAAGTTCGCCTTCGCGTAGTTTTTTACGGAAATTTGCGCGTGTGCCTTCACCCGCCGTATCACCGACAAGCGCGTCCAGAACACGCTCCTCTGCATAAATCTCGGCTTGTACTTTTACCGTTTTACGCATGCTTTCTTGCGTCATGCGAATGGCAACTTCTGTTAGATCACGAATAATGGATTCCACATCCTTACCGACATAACCGACTTCTGTGAATTTTGTCGCCTCAACCTTTATGAATGGCGCATTAGCAAGCTTAGACAAACGGCGGGCAATTTCAGTTTTACCAACCCCTGTCGGCCCAATCATTAGGATATTTTTCGGATATACTTCTTCTTGTAAATCAGGATCAAGTTTAGAGCGTCTCCAACGATTTCTAAGTGCCACGGCAACTGCGCGCTTTGCATCACTTTGACCTATAATATTACGGTCAAGCTCACTCACAGTTTCGCGTGGTGATAATGAAGAAACAACGTTATTTTTGCCTTTAGCAGTATCGGACATGATTTAATCTTCTCTAAAAAATTGAAGTATATTTATAACCTTTTTGAATAGATTTTCCATTCCAAAATAACAATAGTTTTCGAAAAAAATGTAGTCATCGTCGCTATATGCTATAAGGCTTTCGGTTTTAATAGTAATTTAAACATACTCATGTTACAAAATTTAAGTAACCTGCGATGCATCAAGTATTGCAAAACAAAGGAATTCTATACTTATGGAAACATATCTTTGGGCGATGTTTTTTGCCCTTGTTCCTATTCTACTTTATGTAGACCTTACACTTTTTAGTAAGAGCAAAGACCGCATCATCGGATTTAGACACAGCATGATTTTGAGCGCATGGTACATTGCCGCCGGTCTCGCATTTGGTTTATTGGTTTGGCATAATTTTGGCGCAGACCGTGCGATGAATTATTATACCGCATACGTAATTGAAAAAAGCTTATCCCTAGATAATCTTTTTGTGATGTCAGTCATATTTTCTGCCTTTTCAATACCCCGACAATATCAACATCGGGTTCTTGTTTGGGGTATTATTGGCGTAGTTATTTTACGTGGCGTTATGATTGGTGCCGGCGCTGCTCTTGTTCATAATTTCGACTGGGTTCTTTATATATTTGCCGCAATTCTTATATTCACCGGCGTAAAAATGATGTTCATTGATGATGAAGACGATCTAGATAATTTTGAACAAAAGCCGCTTGTCCTGTTCTTAAAAAAGCATTTCGCATTTACATCAAAAATTCACGGAAACAAATTTATAATTCCACAAAGCAAATTATCTGAAGAAGAAAAAGAAGAACGTAAAGACAGAAAAGCACGCCACGTTGCTACACCTCTATTTCTTGCATTAATTGTAATTGAGATCAGCGATGTGGTCTTCGCAGTAGACAGTATTCCTGCCGCACTTTCTGTAACAACTGATGTGTTCGTAGTATTTACCAGTAACATATTTGCCGTGTTAGGCTTACGTGCGTTATTCTTTGCCGTTGAAAATATCATAGATAGATTTGAGGCAATGAAATACGCACTCTCTGCCGTCTTGGTGTTTATCGGATTTAAAGTATTTTATAACGGAATATTCGGACATATCAGTCCTTCATTATCCCTAACAATAACATTAAGTGTTTTAACCATTGGCGTTATCTACTCTTTGATTACCACAAAGAATGATGATCAAAACAAAACACCAGATGAATAAATAAAAACCACCAGAGCACGCAGCCCTGGTGGCTGGGAGTTCGTATCTGCTTACAAGAAACAGAGCAATGCTTTTGGGCATACACCTTGGACATAACATCACCACCCAGCCAAGCTGAAGGTAATACTAATTTTACGGCGGTATTAAAGCCGCTTGTAAAGAGGTTACGAATCCCCACCAATCCCCACACGATCGGTACAGTACTTATACCAGACAAAACTATTAGTAGCAATCTTTGGTAAATTACCGCCGATACGAATTATAACTTTCAATGTGGCGGCTTAATAATATAATCATAAAAACGTACAAATGAGGAAATCGAATGGAAGAAAATTTTTGGCATGAAAGATGGGAAAATAATAATATAGGTTTCCACCAAAGCGATGCAGAGCCCCAATTGGTAGAGTATTTTTCTAAACTGTCATTAGAACCAAACAGCAGGGTTTTCTTACCTCTATGTGGAAAAACTTTAGACATCTCGTGGCTGTTATCAAAAGGATGTAAGGTCGTGGGCGCAGAATTAAACAAAAGCGCGATCGAACAATTATTCAAAGAGCTAAGCATAACTCCAACCATCAAAAATATTGGTGATTTAGACCATTATAGTGCAGATAATATAGATATATTTGTTGGTAATATATTCAATATATCCAAAGAATTACTGGGTAATGTCGATGCTATTTATGACAGAGCAGCACTGGTTGCCTTGCCCGAAGATATGCGAAATGAATACACAAAGCACCTGATTGACACTACGGGTAAAGCACCACAGTTACTTATATGCCTTGAATATGATCAAAGTCAGATGGAAGGACCACCATTTTCTATCAATAGTGATAAAGTAAAACAGCATTACGCAAACTCATATAATCTAACATTCTTGGGCAATAAAAAAATGCCCGATGGATTAAAGGGATGTGATGAGGTTACGGAACATGCATGGCTGTTAAAGTAATTTACCTAAGAAAAAAGATGGCAGATATAGCAAAATATTATTTGCCATCTCACGACCCATCTATAGCAAGAAGAGCAGGTCTTTATAGAGTTTCAATAGTGATATTTTCATTCGTGTATACACAAATATCCGCGGCAATTTTCAAAGATTTACGCGCAATATCTTCGGCGCTTAGACCTTCTACATCTTGCAATGCACGAGCCGCAGACAGGGCATAATTACCGCCTGAACCAATGCCAATCAATCCATCTTGCGGATCAACAACATCACCATTACCTGTTAGAATTAATGATGTTTCCTTATTCGCGACGGCCATCAATGCCTCTAATTTGCGCAAATATTTATCAGTGCGCCAATCTTTTGCCAACTCAACACATGCACGGGTTAATTGACCGGGATGTGCTTCTAATTTTGCTTCTAATCGTTCAAATAATGTAAAGGCATCCGCAGTTGATCCGGCAAATCCAGCAATTATATCATTATCACGGCCAAGCCTGCGCACCTTACGCGCGTTACCTTTAAGAACAGTATGCCCCATAGAGACCTGTCCATCACCTGCGATTACAACATCATCACCTTTACGGACTGAAATGATTGTTGTACCGCGCCATTTTTGCGCATTTGCGTAATCTTGAATATCGTATGTCATGGTTTAAATATATGCGCGATGCAATACATTTCGTCAAGATATTACGGCCTTTATTCCAAAATGATGTTCATATATTTTAACGCATCCGCAATAGGTATAAATAAATTCAAACTGTCATTCGCATTATAGTCATTATAGCTGTAGCCTGCGACGCTCATACCAATCAGATTACCGTAACCATCTAATAATGGGCCACCACTATTCCCACCATGAATAGAGACATCACCTTGGATAAAATCCATCTTTGTTCCGAAAATTTTATACCCTTTGCGGTGCGCGCTCACAATACCCTTACTTACTGTATCTTGAAGGCGCGTTTTTTGTGGTGCGCCCAGCGCATATATATCCGAACTTACTTTCGGCCACTCAACCTTAATCGGCAGTGTTACTATTTTCATGCCATGTGGAATTTCCTCTAACTTTAGTAACGCCACATCACGAGGTGTATTCTTTCGCAATACTTCTGCTATCAATTTATCTTTCCGCCCTGCGGTGACAATACGCACCCGCATTGCATCACCGACAACATGCGCATTGGTAAGTATATGACCTTCACTACTAATGAAATAACCCGAACCATGTCCCGATCCCGCTTGCACCATAACGGCAGCTTTTTGAGTGCGCTCAATATGATCGGTTAATATAACTTCAGACAAAGGAGGGTTAGAAATAACCACGCGCTCTTGCGGATCAAAAACACGAGGACGGCTTTCGCGCTTCTTTTTTCTATTCCAATCTTGCGGTGGTTTAGTGCCATAGAAAATTAAATCATGGAATTCTTTTTGCGCACCGAGATTATGCGCCGCCATGGCGAAGGCCTCATTAACCATCAAGGTAACACCTTCCATATTAGAATTTTTACTATGGACATATCCTTCAGTAGTCGTTTTATAAACCGTTTTACGATGCAAATTATCCCAAACACCCCACTCAATTTTTAAAAACAACTTACCCTTAAAACCACCCTTACCCAAAAACAAAGGATCAATGTTAAGCAAATTAAATGAGAAATCAGGAGTTTCGCACACATCAATTTGCGCATCTATAATCTTTGCGCTGACCTTATACTCAGATCTTAAATCCTCTGCTTCGGCTTCTTCGACAAAAGAAACATTTAAGTGGCTCACCAAATCATAGCCTTGCGCGTCTAAGGCCTCCACAAAACTATCATTGATTAAAGGCTGGTTGATATTTCCTTTTAAATAATTACGCCCAACATCTGAAAATGATAATAAGCATCTGTGGCGATATACGCCCATTTCCATTCCCACAGGTAACTTGGTTTTAAGTTTGGTAAACTTAATCGGGGCGGGGTGTGCATCTTCCGGATGATCCAAAATAGGCAAGTAATCGACTTTTTTTACATTCGTACAAGCGGCCAAACTAACCATGACAAGAGCAAGACAAACAGAACTATATGTTTTTATAATAGAGCGCATAATATTTTTATGATAAGAGTTTGATAAGTTTTACAGTTTATAGTTTTCACTATATAACCGTACCTGAAAAACACATAAGACACTAGACGAGAAAAACAATGAACGAACGCACAGGCGCAGTCAGCCGCAAAACAAACGAAACATCTATTGAGGTTTCCGTCATCCTTGATGGTACGGGCAAGGCAGATATCAAAACCGGCGTTGGTTTTTTCGATCACATGTTAGAGCAACTAGCACGCCATTCTTTGATAGATATGAATATTAAAACTGATGGTGATCTTCACATTGACGCACATCACACAGTTGAAGATACAGGTATCGCGCTGGGGCAGGCATTAAAACAAGCGATTGGCGATAAAAAAGGCATTCGTCGTTACGGGCATTTCGACCTAGTAATGGATGAGGCAAGATCATCTGTTGCTCTGGATTTTTCTAATCGTGCCTATCTTGTATGGGACGCAGCATTTTCGATTGATCGTTTGGGCGAAATGGATACAGAACTTTTCCGTGAATTTTTTCAGGCAATGGCAAGTGCCGCCGGCCTGACATTACACGTAACCAACATTTGTGGCGTTAACAACCACCATATAGCAGAAAGCATATTTAAGGCATGTGCCAAATCTTTGCGTATGGCGGTGGAGGCAGACCCACGCGCCCTTAATGCCTTGCCAAGCACAAAAGGTGCGCTTTAAAACTTAAAAAATATCAATCTAAGGGATAAGAAATTTCAATGATTTCTATTTCTTCGATACCGCCGTCTGTGCGTACCTTTACTGTATCGCCCTCTTCAGATTTTAATAAAGACTGCCCAACAGGGGAAAGCCAATTTATCTTTCCATTGTCAAAATCTGCCTCATCAACACCGACAAGGTGGACCGTAACTTCGCTGTCATCCTCCCGCGCATAGGTTACAAGCGCACCAAAATAAACACGATCCAAATTTTGCTGATCTTTCGGATCAACGATCTTGGTATTTTCTAACTTTTTCCTTAAATAGCGTAACCGCCCATCAATTTCACGCAGGCGTTTTTTATTATAAATATAATCACCATTTTCTGATCGATCACCGTTGCCCGCGGCCCATGATACGATCTCACAAATCTTTGGGCGCTCCTCATGGATTAACCAATCCATTTCCTTGTCCAAAGTCGCATAGCCCTTTGGCGTCATATAATGTATGGCGTCTGTCTTTGGTTGCTTCGGTGAATTATTTCGTCTTCTTGTCATGATAACAATATGGCGCACGCCAGAACATAAAACAAGTTAGTTAAAACCTAATTCATATACATATAACCCTACGCACAAAGCATATTTGTAAAATAATAAATTTTTCTATATTTTAAAATTCTAAAGGGTGAAATATGAGTGAAAAAAATAATAAATCTACTATTTGGGTAAATGCATATACTGACGCCAGCCTAACAAGTAAAGCGCACAGAAACGGACTTGCTACTGGTGGCATTTATTATACAAATGGTGCGGGGGGTATTTTATCACGATGGATGTTAGATTTTTCTAACTTTTCTATTAATACGTCTTCTGATTTAGAAGCACTGACCTCCGCTTATGCATTAGCCTTAGTCCCCAAAGGAACAACCCTTGCAAAAGTTTATACTGATTGCAGTTCCAATTTAGATCGCTTAAATAGCTTTACTAAAACAAAGGATGGCATTACAGGATTTCCCAAACCTTTACTAAGACATGTTGAACGCAACATAGATGAAAGCAAAGAGACGGGGCACAATATTGCCTTTGTGCATCGATCACGTTTTGATAGTGATATGATGTTGGCACACACATTTGCCAATCATGCAAAAGATTTACCTAGCAATATCAGAAAAATAGAAACAAAGGACAGTAACACACAAACCCAAGACATAACCTTTGAATCATTATTTACACTAGATGATTTTTAAAAAGTTAAACTTTACGTCTACGCAATACCTCACCATGTGCAGGGAAATTTTCGTAATCTGTCATTGTGCAAACCGCATCTTTTAACGCATCAAATCCATGTTTATCGCATCTTGATATAGATGTTCTTTTTAGGAAATCCCAAACAGATGTACATGAATATGTGTGCGCCCAACCACCCGTAGGTAATACATGATTTACTCCGATACCATAATTTCCTAATGATGATGGTGTGTGCTCACCAACCAATATTTCACCTGCATGTGTTAATTGATCCAAATAATTATCACCATCTTTTACTTTCAAGTGTAAATGCTCAGGCGCATAAGAGTTACTAAATGCGATCGATTCTTCCAAACTCTCAGTCAGGATAATACCGCCATAGCTGTCATTTTCTCCGGACATAACATGCGCACAAATATCACGATGCTTTTCCGGTAAACTATTAATAACAGCAGACATGTTTTCTTGCACATATGTTGCCAAGCTCTCGTCATGCGTAACCAACAAAGCGCCACTATCCATTCCGTGCTCTGCCTCGTTCAACACATCCAATATAGTATTATCAGGGTTGGCATGTTCATCTGCTAACACAATAGATTCAGAAGGCCCCGCAGGCATTCCCGGATCCATTATATCAGACAACAACCTTTTCGCCGCCGCCACATATGGGCTGCCTGGTCCTAGAACTTTTTTAACTTGAGGCACAGTTTCAGTACCATAACCCAGCGCGGCAATCCCCTGTGCGCCACCACATTTATAAACATTTTCGATCCCACATAACTTCGCAGTATATAGTGTCGCATCATCAATAGAGCCATCAGATGTCGGCGGAGTGACGACTGCGATTGTTTTAACACCTGCAATTACCGCAGGAATGCCCAACATATAAAGAGCCGAAGGGAATGCTCCCTTACCGCGCGGAACGTATAAGCCAACAGAATCTATTGCGCTTACCTGTTCACCTGCCCAAACACCCGGTTCGATTTCAAACATCCAACGATCTTCAACGCGGTTCATTTGTTCCACGTGAAACTTATCCACATTATCGGCGCAACGTTTGATCGCTGCTTTTAAATCTGCATCAAGATTTTCCTCTGCGCGAGCGAACTCTTCTTCGGTTGCCTTAATATTATCAACTTCCGCACCTTCAAATTTTTTAGCATATCGACGCAACGCATCATCACCATGGTCGCGCACGTCATCTATAATCGGTTGAACGATTTTACAAACACTATCAATGTCCGCCTGCGCACGGCGCATAATACGGTTTTGAGTTAATTTGTCAGTTTTGTTCCATCGATATAATGATATTGTCATTTTTACCTCTTTGACTTCATCAAAAATGGCACTATAAAGACATTCATGAAGAAAAACTATATCGTAATAATTGATTATGGATCTGGCAATCTAAGATCTGCTGCAAAAGCGTTCGAACATGTGGATTCTGACATAACCGTTAAGATAAGTAATCGCCCGCAAGATTTGCTTAACGCGGATCGTATTGTTCTTCCCGGTCAAGGTGCGTTCCGTGATTGCATGGAGGGCTTAAGCTCTATCGAGGGAATGATTGAAACGCTAAATGAAGCCGTCATAAAAAATGCCACGCCTTTTCTTGGAATTTGCGTAGGCATGCAATTAATGGCAAGCCGCGGAATGGAACATGGAGTAACAGCAGGCCTGGGATGGATTGAAGGTGATGTTGTTCCGATTACACCACAGGATACTTCACTAAAAATCCCTCATATGGGATGGAATGAATTGCACTATCTTTCTGCAAATTCACAACAAGACAACAAACACTTTGTGCTGCGCAACACAGATTCTTCAGAAAATTTCTATTTTGTTCACTCTTTTATGTTTCAATGTACATATAATCATAATTGCTTGGCTATGACAGAATATGGTGGTCTTATTCCGGCAATTGTTGGACGTGATAATATGATGGGGATGCAATTCCATCCTGAAAAAAGCCATAAAGCAGGGCTAAAGTTATTATCAAACTTTTTAGAGTGGAAGCCATAAAGAAGAATTTATGGAATCATAATGAACAGTAATTATGATTATAGTTAAATAGCAATAAGGATAATGGCATGAGCGATCAAACAATCCTAAAGCCACTTGAGCCTACCCCAACGGTAGAGCATATACAAAAATTTAACGCAGGAGATCTTAATGATCTTTGTGACGCTACCAACGCAGCAATAGAAGATGGCGGTGGTTTCGGATGGGTTAAAATACCGCCCCGTGATGTATTAGAGCGTTACTGGCAAGGCGTTCTTGCCATGCCCGCCCGCGCGTTATTTGTTGCCCGCCTTGACGGAGTAATCTGCGGAACATGCCAGTTATTAGAACCTCCAAAAAATAACGAAGCGCAAAGCTGCTCTGTTCAACTTACTACTAATTTTGTTGCCCCATGGGCGCGTGGCCATGGCCTTGCCAAGATGATAATAGAAGCAGCAGAAAAATACGCAGAGGACGAAAATTTTGAGGTAATAAATCTTGATATTCGCGAAACATTAACCGAGGCAATGGCTCTTTACGAGAGGTTAGGTTATCACCGCATAGGTGAACACCCCCATTATGCAAAGGTCGATGGAAAAGTTTTAAAAGGATACTATTACTGCAAAGTAATAAGCGGAAACACAACTTGATTATAACCTTGAGTCTTTGCTCTCTCTAACCTATAAAAATCTAGTAATTACTATGTTAATTAGAACATTTGCATAACAACTATGCAGATAATAGATAAAATAGGCGACTAATATGATTATATACCCCGCGATAGATTTAAAAAACGGCCAGTGCGTTCGATTATATAAAGGCGACATGAATCAAGACACCGTCTATAATGATAACCCTGCGGCGCAAGCGCTGGAGTGGTCACAAAGCGGTTTTTCATGGGTGCATGTTGTTGATCTTGACGGTGCGGTTAATGGTGCGCCTGCAAATCACGAAGCCGTTCGCAATATTATTGATGCTGTAGATATACCTGTACAATTGGGCGGTGGTATCCGCACGATGAAACAAATAGAAGAATGGCTGGGCGAAGGTGTTAGTCGGGTTATCCTTGGCACTATTGCTGTTCGTGATCCTGATCTGGTGAAGACTGCATGTTATGAGTTTCCAGGGCAAATTGTTGTGGGCATTGATGCGCGCAACGGTAATGTCGCAGTAGAAGGATGGGTAGAAGAATCAAATATGCAGGCAACCGAACTTGCCAAAATATTTGAAGATGTCGGCGTTTCCACAATTATTTATACAGACATTGATCGTGACGGAACCGGTGAAGGCGTAAATGTTGTTTCCACAATATCATTGGCACAAAGCACATCAATACCAATCATCGCATCCGGTGGTGTAGGATCATTAGAAGACCTGAAACTTGTACGTGACGCGGCACAATATGGCGTAGATGGCGTAGTAGTTGGTAAAGCATTATATGATGGTCGTGTTACCCCTTCCGATGCAATTAAAGTAGCCTCAGGACAAATGTAACCATGTTAAAAACCAGAATAATACCATGCCTTGATGTTGCAAATGGACGTGTAGTTAAGGGTGTTAATTTTGTTGATTTGGTGGATGCGGGTAATCCCGTTGAGCAGGCAAAATTATACAATGATCAAGGTGCTGATGAATTATGCTTTCTTGACATAACTGCGACCAGTGATAATCGTGAAACTATCTATGATGTTGTTCGTGCCACTGCGGATGAAGTGTTCATTCCATTAACTGTTGGCGGTGGTGTTCGTGAATTGAAAGACATAAGAAAACTGTTAGAAGCAGGCGCAGACAAAATAGGAATTAATTCAGCCGCAGTTACCAACCCGGATTTTGTAAAAGAAGCAGCAGATAAATGCGGCAGTCAATGCATCGTTGTTGCAATTGATGCAAAGAAAAAAGAAGACGGATCGAAGGGATGGGAAATTTTTACCCATGGCGGACGAAAAGGAACGGGAATAGATGCCGTTGAGTGGGCAGTTCGTATGGCAGAATACGGCGCGGGTGAATTGCTATTAACCTCTATGGATCGTGATGGTACAAAACAGGGATTTAATCTTGAACTTACGCGTGCCGTATCAGATGCAGTGCGCGTTCCTGTAATTGCTTCGGGTGGTGTAGGTAATTTACAACATATGGTGGACGGAGTGAAAGAAGGACATGCAAGCGCGGTTCTGGCTGCCTCAATTTTCCATTTCGGTGAATACACAATTCAACAAGCAAAAGACGCAATGAAAGATGCAGGGATACCTACACGATGAGTGAGAAAAACCACATACTTAACCAACTATACGATATCCTACAACAGCGCAAAAATGCACAAGGTGATAAATCTTATGTCGCCAGTTTGTACCAAAAAGGCTCTCCCAAAATTGCAGAAAAAATACTGGAAGAAGCGCAAGAATTTATTGATGAAGCATTTCACATTCACAATGAACGCGACAATAAAGACGTTCAGAAAAACCTACGTAATGAGGGCGCAGACCTAATATTTCATATCTTGGTTATGCTGTCTCATCACAACGTGCCGCCATCTGATATCTTTGATATTTTAGAAGGCAGGTTTGGCATCTCTGGTCATGAAGAAAAAGCCAGCCGCACATCATAAATTTATTGACTTAAAAGCTATAACCATATTATAGGTATTAATAATATCAGTGGGATTTGAAGGATCAGCTTGCACCACGTTAAAAAAGCTAAAGCGCCACGGCAGTAAATCCGCCTGTGGTATCCGAATATAAGGATCGAACAGGATGGTGTGCAATCACTTATACCCCAGCCTGTTTTGATAAATTTTTACGGTCAATAAGACCAAATGATATAAAACGGGTTTGAGTATATGCCATTAGTTACCAGTAACAGCGATTTATTAGATCGCATCAAAGTAAACGACAAGACTGCCTTATCAACAAAAGAGGCATCCAAGCACAGCTCAAGAGAGCTTCATGTCGGAATAATAAATATGATGGGCTCGCTTAAGGCGACAGAGCTACAATTTTTATTGCCCATTGGAAGAATATCAGGCCATCAACAAATCATACCGCATTTCATAAAAGTAGATGGAATAGACTATGGTGAAAATGCAGAATATGTAGAAGAAAACTACATAACCTTGGATGAGGCAAAAGAAATCGGTCTTGATGCTATGATTGCTACGGGTGCAAATAGTAAGAGCGTGGAATCACCAAACCAAGATGAGAATGACCACGCATTTTCTACAGAAGCAGGTTTTTACAAAGCACTGGAAAGTATAATTGAATATGCAGAAAGTGATGAAGGACCTACATCAACACTCTATTCATGTTTGGCATTTCACGCCTATATGCAAATTAAACATGGAGAAATTCGTAATAAACTGGAAGATAAAATTATCGGAAATTTCGACCATTGGGTAACAAGTGTAGAGCATCCATTGACTGAAGGAACAAGCTCACATTTCAAAATGCCACATGGTCGTTGGAATGACATAGAATGGCAACAGGTCGTTGATGCGGACATGAAACTTCTTGCACATAGTGACGAGGCAGGTGTCCTTCTTGCCACTACCAACGATGGCCTACGTGGTGTATTCCTGCAGGGTCACCCTGAATATAGTGGAGGCACTATATATAGAGAGTGGCGTAGAGATTTTAGCGAAATGGCACTTGAACGCGTCAAAAATCCGAATAAAGATATTAAAACAGTACCCTTGCCAAAGCATTACCTAGAAGGGAAAGGATTAGAGCTGGCAACGGAATTCTACAATAAGGTAGAAGCAGGAGAATTAGACGAACAAATAAGAAAAGACGGAAAGCTTAATGTACCTGACCATTTGTCACAAAACATTATGGATCGCACTCCAAACGTGCATAGTTCTGTCGCAAACGATATAATAGGTAACTGGGTAACTGCCGTATTCAAGGTCACTGACAGAGAATACGGAAAGCCATTCATGGATGGCATCGACAAAGATAATATATTTGATTTACCTGAAGAGCAGCCTATATATTCACCAGTTCATTTTGATACTAGTGATCCGGCATAAGGACATTTAAATATTTACTCAGGCATTAGTTCCGGAACATGTTGTGATCTGATGCCACCGCTTGTGATCTCAATCAACATACCCTTAAGGTCACCACCAAAATTATATGAG
Organism: Alphaproteobacteria bacterium; assembly: GCA_050633325.1. Taxonomy (GTDB): domain Bacteria; phylum Pseudomonadota; class Alphaproteobacteria; order Micavibrionales; family Micavibrionaceae; genus UBA1672. Next base: position 46,293 of record JBOEGH010000008.1, on the reverse strand, counting down.
TTTTGTTGCTGCTTTAGCACCTCAATTGAGTCATCATTTAGTTCATCCGGATTAATAAATCGGTATGTAGACCCCTTGTAAGAAACATCATGGAACGGCTTTTTAAAATTATCCTGATCAACAGATTTACCAACCCAGTCGCCTATGACCACATGGGCATCTTCGAATTTACCAACTAATAGGATATCGTCTTTTTTTGATCGTGGCATAATCCAAATAACTTTCTTTTTGTGCATTAAAACTAACAGATATTTGACATATATCTATCAGCAGCACAAGAAAATTTTACCCATTCAAACGCGATCCCGGGAAATGTGCCAAACGGTGAAGTACTTCATCCAGCTGTTCAAGAGATTTAAACTCTACTGCCAGACTGCCGCTTTTACCATCTTTACTGTCGATTGTTACACGCATACCAAGGGCATTACTAATATCATTTTCCAAGGCAACAGTATCTGAATCTTTATTACCTGATGTATCAGATGCTGTATCAGGCTTAGGCTGTTTCTTTTTCACCCCACCTTTTTGCCCCATAGCAAATTTTTCAGTTTGACGAACGCTTAGCCCCTTGGAAATTACTTGTTTTACCAGTGCCTCTGGATCTTCTGCTGTGATCAATGCACGCGCATGTCCCATGGATATATCACCCGCACCGACATGTGCCTGAACGGTACTGGGTAAGGTTAACAGACGAACGGTATTTGTGATATGAGGGCGACTTTTACCGACGGCTTTTGCCAATTCATCTTGTGTTAAATTATACGTATCGAGCAAACGTTCATAACCCAACGCTTCATCAATAACATTCAAATCTTCGCGCTGTAGGTTTTCAATTAAAGCAATTTTAAATGCGTCAAGTTCACTCAATTCCAATACGATTACAGGAACTTCATGTAATTGCGCTTCTTGCGCTGCGCGCCAGCGACGCTCCCCTGCTATGATTTCATATTGAGTTGCATCGCTTGGGCTTTGACGTACTAGTAAAGGCTGTAACACACCATATTGTTTGATAGAGCTTGCAAGCTCACTAATGCTATCGTCACTGAATACACGGCGCGGTTGGAATTCACTTGGATATAATAGTTCAACACCGACTTGATGGCGTTTACGTGAATCATCAGGTTCACTTTCAATTTTTTCTTCTATTGCTGCTACTGCGGATGCGCTTTCCTCTTCATCAAACAAGGCATTTAACCCGAGCCCTAGGCCACCTGATTCTGATTCCATTTTGCACCTCATATATTGCAGTTGATATTTTTTTAGATGTTATAATAGTAAGAAGATTCGTCAAGACCATATAGTATAAATAAAAAAGCAGAGCAGGTTATGCACAGGTCAACTTTTCAATGAAAAGCAACTGTGCCGAGTTATCTGTGATGCTTTGTATAGATTTATATTCGAAGCTATAACGTTTTTTCGCTTCTGATATTTCATCATCTGCGCGTTCACCCTTTAAAAAACAGAATTTTAGATCTTTATTTTCCTCTGCCCAAGGTAAACAATAATCAAATAGATTTTCTAGAGAAGATAAAGCGCGAGCACTGACAAAATCAGGGCAGAAATCATTGATCGCTGCCTCTACTCTTTTCGTGTGTATTTTAACATTTTTAGTACCAGTTTCTCTGGCAACTGTTCGCATAAACTGACCTTTACGCTCATCAGATTCTACCAGATGAACCGTAATCTCAGGATGCATGATCGCAAGTACCATGCCTGGAAAACCACCACCGCAACCAAGGTCAGCATATATTTTAATACCATCCGGCAAAATTTTTGAAAGTTGTGCGGAATCAATAAAATGGCGATGCCACGCTTGATTGATCGTTTTAGGGCTAACAAGATTTATTGCCTTGTTCCATTTTAACAATAGCTCATGATAAGTTTCTATCTTCTCGAAAGCTTCGTCAGTAACATCTATTAGTTTTGTAAAATCGCTTTGTTCGTAAACCATTATAATGTACCTGACCTTTTTACGCCTTTTTTCACATGACGTAACAACGCAATAACAGCCGCGGGCGTTACACCGGGAATTCTTGATGCCTCACCTAGTGTAGTTGGGCGCACTCTTTCAATATTGTGACGCACTTCATTTGATAGGCTTCCAATTTCTGAGTAATCCAAACCTTCGGGTAAGATCAAGTTTTCATCCTTGCGGAATGCCTCTATGTCTGCATCATGACGATCCATATAGCCCGCATATAACGCATCTATTTCAACTTGCTCACGAATATCAAGGGTAATGTCATTCAATTCAGGCCAGATTACCGCCAGATCATTCCATGTAATATTACGATAAGATAGCAATGACATAACATTGCGTCGTGTGCCGTCTTTATTAACACTAACGCCTTTCTTCTCCAATTCACTAGGAGTAGCACTTAATTCTTGTGCTAATCTGCGTGCATTTGATAGTGCTTGTGACTTTTCAAGCCAAATACCCTTACGGTTTTCACCTACACAACCTGCGGCAATACCTTTGTCAGTTAAACGTTGATCTGCGTTATCTGCGCGCAAACGTAGGCGGTATTCTGCACGACTAGTGAACATTCGGTATGGCTCTGGCGCACCACGAGTGGTCAGATCATCTATTAAAACACCAATATATGCATCGGCACGATCCAAGGTAAATATTTGCGCTGTTTCACGTGAAACGCTACGATTCATTGCGGATGTCTGATTTGCTGCATTTACACCTGCCATTAATCCTTGGGCTGCCGCTTCTTCATATCCTGTAGTACCATTTATCTGACCCGCCAAGAAAAGTCCCGGCAACCTCTTAGATTCTAGTGTCTTTTTTAAATCTCTCGGATCACAATAATCGTATTCAATCGCATAACCCCATTCGATAACTTCTACTTTTTCTAATCCTTTAATGGAATGAATAAATGCGTCCTGTACCTCTATTGGTAAAGATGTGGAAATTCCATTCGGGTAAACTGTGTGATCATCCAATCCTTCCGGCTCTAAAAATATTTGATGACGGTTTTTATCGGCAAAACGATGGACTTTATCCTCTATAGACGGGCAGTATCGTGGCCCACTGGATTCAATTTGTCCTGAATACATTGGAGAACGCTCTAAATTTTCCTGAATAATGTTATGCGTACCCTCATTAGTATGAGTAATGTAACAAGGTATTTGCGGTACTGTTATTTTCTCATTCAAGTAAGAAAACGGCAAAGGAACATCATCACCAGGTTGTTTTTGTAGCACATCCCAATCAATTGTTCTGCCGTCTAAACGTGCCGGTGTGCCTGTTTTTAAACGACCTAATGGAAAGTCTAAACGCTCTAATGTCTCTGCAAGGCCAATGGTCGGCTCTTCACCTACACGGCCTGCGGGGCTCATTTCCTCTCCGCGATGTATTATACCGCGCAAAAACGTTCCGGTAGTCAACACAACCGCGCCACAGCTATACTCTTGCCCATCTAAGGTCTTTAAACCACATACTACGCCCGCATCATCCAATATAAGATCATCTGCGGCACCCTCGACTATCGTTAAATTATCATAGTTATTTAAAATATCTTGCATCGCCTCTAGATACAGTTTTCTATCTGCCTGTGCTCTTGGTCCTCTGACTGCCGGACCTTTAGAAGCATTCAACATACGATACTGAATTCCTGAACGATCAATAACACGCGCCATCACACCATCCAGAGCATCAATCTCCCTTACTAAATGCCCTTTACCCAAACCACCTATTGCAGGATTACATGACATTGCACCAACCGTTGCCAACTTATGGGTTAGCAAAGCTGTTTTCGCACCTGTTCTTGCTGCTGCTGCTGCTGCCTCGCACCCTGCGTGCCCGCCACCAACTACGATGACTTCAAAATTTGTATTCATGTCACAATCCTTTATCTCTGCGCCTTTTGTACAATTTTCTTGCAATATTATCCAGAAAAGAATTAGATGGATGTAATTATAATAACTTGCGGTATGAAGAGCATGATTCAAGAAATATTTAACGCCCTTAAAGAACTTATATTTCACAATGAAACCAATGAAAACCAAGAGGTACACGATAACTTTACTGAAAGGTTTGGCGTAATTGGTAAAACACAGGTCGAAATGATCGCCATGTCTCCTGAGCTAAACGGTCAGGACAAAGAAAATCCGGAAGACTACTTCGAAGGTCTAGGATATTCTTTACCGATTGCAATGTATATGATGCGCAGATCTTTGGACGAAGCAGAAATATTAGAAGAACAAGGAAATATAGATATATCAGAATCTTTATCAGCACTCGACGGCACTGGTGAGTCAGATAATAATGAAATTGAACAGCCATACCAAGTTCACCTTGATAACAACTATGAAATTTTGGTGAAAGAGATAAAACAAACTCACGTGAAATTTGACGATACTTTAGATCCGAAAAGCATCTCTATACCACCTCAAGACTTTATTGAAAATTTAACAAACAAATCTATTGAGCATATCGTAGAAACAGATAAAGATTTAGAAAATGATATTGATCACGACAATAACAACGACTCTCTCTCACAAGAGCTATAAGTCATTTTCCTATACAAAAATCTTTAAACACAACATCCAATAAATCTTCTACATCTACTTTACCTGTAATACGACCAACATGGCGAATTGCTAAACGTAAATCCTCTGCTGTTAGTTCTGGCAGTGGTGCGTTCAAACATCTATCCAATGATGCACGGCAATCTGTCAAAGCATCTCTGTGTCTTTGTCTGGTTAATGCGGGGGCATCTCCCTTACCTACCAAACCATCAATCTCTTGTGTTAAGAAATTCAGAAATTCAGAAATTCCTTTGTTACTATGCACTGATATTTGCAAAGGATTATCAGGATGATTAATATTTATACCCTGATCAGTTTTGTTTAATGCCACAATCGTATTTTTATGCTTTTCAAGAGCGAGACTATGTTCATCAGGCATGTCTTGTGTTGCATCATATAATATAACACGTATGTCTGCATTTTCTGCTATTTTAAGGGCTCTTTTAATACCTTCGGACTCAATAATATCATGACTATCCGTACCTATTTGATCAGGTCGCAAACCTGCAGTATCAGATAATATAACCGGATATCCACCAATATCTAAGTGTGCTTCTATAACATCACGCGTGGTTCCAGCAAATTCAGATACAATAGCAACGTCACGCTGTACCAGTTTGTTAACTAAGGAAGATTTGCCTGCGTTTGGCGCACCGATAACTGCGACATGAATTCCATTTCTTAAACGCTCTCCGCGTCTGTTATCATTTAAATGAGTATCAATATCTTCTGACAATTCAGAAATTTTTGGTGTTATATTATCAATAATATTGTCAGGTAGATCCTCATCGGGGAATTCTAGCTCTGCCTCAACATATGCCAAAATTTTGACAAGCTTGTCCCGCCAACCATCATATAAGTTAGATAAAACCCCTGACATTTGCGACAATGCTTGGTTTTTTTGTAATTGAGTTTCTGCATGGATCAAATCTGCGATAGCTTCTGCTTCTGTTAAATCCATCTTACCGTTTTCAAACGCACGGCGTGTAAATTCACCAGGATTTGCCATTCTATAGCCACTCTCATTACCTAAGGTCTCTAAAACCCCCTGAACAACAGCTGTTCCGCCATGAAGATGATATTCGACAACATCCTCTCCTGTGTAGCTATTTGGTTCTTGAAATGCAATTACCAGAGCATTATCCAATGTTTCACGTGAAACGGGACGTTTCAATTCACGAAGCAGGGCTTTGCGATATATTATATTTTTGTCATTGGTTAGATTTTTCAATCCAATATGTGCCTTAGGGCCTGATACCCGTATTATAGCAACCCCCGCTTGGCCACGGGCACTAGCCAACGCATATATAGTATCAGTCATTACTTTTCCGATGTGTCTGGCTTGTCTTTTGGAATATTAACACCCATCTGTGACCAGAACATTTTCTGCATCTCACCTATTCCCTGCATAGTGGCAGGCATCCATGTCTTAACCATTTCTTCCGGGGTTAAGTTACGTATGTTGTCTTGCATTTTACCTTCGATTTCCTTCATTATGCGTTCTTGCATTGGTGCTACGTTAGGTAAACCGACAAAAGCTCTTGCTTCTTCTGGTGTGCATTCTATGTCAAAATTGAATTTCATTGTACAAACCCTTTATTTTCGATACTATTGAAGCATATATCTTTACTAGTATATATAGTTTTTTTCACAATATAACCTTAGCGAACTCCATTTGACTGAAAATATTGATACACCACAAGATACGCAAATTCTAAAACTCTCTTTAAGTGAAGAGTATAAAGATAATGCGATGAATAAAGTCAAAGAAATGGTGAAGGGTAATAAACTTAATCCTGAAGATGTTACCCTAGAAAAAATGGAAGGAGAGATCCTCCACTTCCAAGCTGAAAACATGCTTACCATTGTAACAAAAAACAGCCACAAAACAGTTAGCGGTCGTATTGAGGGCCCTATATTAGTCGATAATCAACAGGCCGTAATAGAGGCCATGAATCATGAATATTTCAGTCTATCTAGCGACATTAAAACTGAGAAAAAAATTCGTGAAGTACTGCTAAACCGTGAAGATCAAGGGTTTGCACTAAATAACAATGTTATACCTTTACCCTTTTGGAAAAGAGAATTCGTAGTTTATGAAGCATGCCAAACTTGCAGGGCACAGGGTAGTGTTACCTGCCAGCCTTGCGCCGGTAAAGGGATAGACCAATGTCCAAGATGTAATGGGTCGGGTATAGATCATTGTGGTCATTGTAATGGTGCACAAATGATACAAGGACCACAGGGAAATCAAGTTCAATGTCCTGTTTGTAACGGTTCTGGCCACCTTTCATGTCGTACATGTGGGCAAAGTGGTAGTGTTAAATGCTCCGTCTGTCGTAGTAAAGGAATAACATCATGCCCTAACTGTAAAGGAAGTGCATGGTTAAGTGTAGTTTTCGTACAAGAGATCGAGGCAAGAACATCATTCGATTATCCCAAAAACCGGCTGCCTGAAAAAGTTGTAGCGATGATAGAAAAGCACGGTGCTAAAATTAAGGCACATGCAAAAATAGATATATCGCAAGATATGGTAAGTACTGTAAACTCAGATGATCCTGATAAAGCAAAAAAATTTGAAGAAGATAACAAGAATAACAACTACATAATACCTATAATATATGAAGTTTACCTTCCCTATGGGCATATGGAATTTAATATTTCAGGAAATACATATTACACATTTCTGTTCGGTACTCAGGAAAAATTAACTCATGTATCTCCATTTTTGGATGATGTTTTGCGCAACGGATTGAGAAAGCTATCGGATGCAGTTGAAAACCGTGGTAATCTAATAGAAAACCTGCTTAAAGCCGCAGAATATCGCACGATAAAAGAAGGTATTACATATACAACGGGTATGCATTCACTAAGTAAAGCAAAAAGAATGCTGTTAAAAAGTAACCCATTAGGTTTATCTAACGAGACGGCTATAAGTATAATTAAAAATACAGACTTTATATTGCAAAATATTACCAAAAAGCCTCGTAATATTGGTTTGTTTGTTTCTTCTATTTTGAGCTTATCTTTACTTTTAATATATCTTATGTCCCCACTACGAAACATTATTACTTCTCATATACCCAACCAAAACTTACATATTATTATTGATGTTATTTACTTTTTATTTTCTTCATATATGGGAATTACATCAATTAAAATGATATGTTCATCTACTATAAAAAAGTTTACTAAACATCTGGGTATAAAGAAAATTTCATCTCCTAGACTTGGCGATACACTTTATTGGGCAATGTTACTATCATCTAGTGCATTCATTGCAAGCCTGGAAACAGCCAGAAGGTTTGGTTCATACCCTCCATTTTGGTATATAAATTTATTCTGAATATAAAATAATCGCTCTAATGCATATAAGCACAGAGCGATTAAATATTGGGTCGGAGCAAAATAAACTTTCTATGATTAACAAATCATCTAACTAAAGCTTGTTCTTTTTGGCACTTACGATATTCAGCAATTGCTTTCGCATAATGATTATCCGTATTTCGTGATAAATCATTATTAATATTTGGTTCAACTACAAATCTAGCACCAATTATAATTCCTAACATCGCAACCTTGCCAACAGTGCGTTGGCTATCGCTTTTTATAACCTGAGGAGTCGATTTATGTGCGAATTTAAGGAATTTTTTGCACAAATTAGTTACAGCGGGGAGGGGTTTATTAGGCTTTGTTATAACATTACTGCTTTTAGTAGAAAATCTATACATATTTTCATATGACCATGCCGTCCCTATTGAAAATGTAATAACACATATAAATGACAAGCAAAATAGTTTTGCACAACGCATATAACCAGTTGTAAGTTTACTTTCACTGCAGATTTTATATGTCATATTTTATCTATATCCCTTTGATTTATTATAACTTTATAGTTTCAAAGGATATTTCCTTTTAGCATAGTTACTATATAATCAGAACATATATTCGTTATTATGACAAATAATATCGTTTCAAATTTACTGCGAATTTTTCTTGTTTTTATTGGATATTATATATAATTTTTACATGAAATATAAACGTATAGTAGAGAAGAAACCTATGAATAATCAATTAGAGGATAATAGAATTAAAATACGAATATTACTTATTTTATTCTCTCTTTTTTTTATGATTTTGTTTTATGCCATATCAACTGCAAACTCTGTACTTAGTAAACCATCTATCCAAGCATATTCTTGGCCACCTGTTTTAAATCAATCATACCCGGATATTGAATTAATTGACCAAGAAGGAGATGAATTTAAGCTATCCTATCTTAAAGGTAAGGTTATAATTGTTGAACCAATTGGAATGAATTGTCCCGCATGTCAGGCATTTTCCGGCGGCCATGAATATGGTGCATATAGAAAAAATAGAGTTGAGGAATACTCATATTCATTTCGTAAGATTTTCCCTCTATATTCAGAAGGGTTAAAACTACCCAGTAAAGATATCGTTTTTGTACAATTACTGATTTACAATGAATATATGGGTAGACCTACTGCGAATGATGCACGCAAATGGGCAAAACATTTCGAACTTAGTAAAAATGATAATCATATAGTAGCAGTTAGTAATATAGATTTACGCGGAGATGATAGCTTTAAATTGATACCCGGTTTTCAGCTTATCGATAAAAACTTTGTACTAAAAATAGATTCAACAGGTCATAACCCAAAACATGATTTGTATAAGCAATTAATACCTATGACCAAAAAGTTTGTAGATCAAAAATTATAGTATTTTAAGAGCTTAATATTACTGGTTCATGCTTGAGAAGAAATCATCATTATTCTTCGTCTGCTTCATCTTACCAAGTAAGAATTCGATTGCATCAACAGTACCCATTGGATTAAGAATACGACGAAGAACCCACATTTTCTGTAAGGTGTCTTTATCGACAAGCATTTCTTCCTTACGTGTACCTGATTTTTGAATATCAATTGCAGGGAATATACGTTTATCAGAAATTTTACGATCCAACACAATTTCAGAGTTACCGGTACCTTTGAACTCTTCAAAGATAACCTCATCCATACGAGAACCTGTTTCAATCAAAGCCGTTGCAATAATCGTAAGCGATCCGCCCTGCTCTACATTACGAGCAGCACCAAAGAAACGCTTAGGACGTTGTAATGCATTCGCATCCACACCACCGGTTAGTACCTTACCTGATGAAGGAACAACTGTATTATATGCACGTGCGAGACGTGTAATAGAATCTAACAGGATAATAACATCGCGTTTATGCTCAACCAAACGCTTTGCTTTTTCCATTACCATTTCTGCGACTTGTACGTGTCGTTGTGCAGGCTCATCAAACGTAGAAGAAACAACTTCACCTTGTACGCTTCGTGCCATATCTGTTACTTCTTCCGGACGTTCATCAATAAGAAGAACAATAAGATAAGCATCAGGATGATTAGCAGCAATAGATGTAGCAATGTTTTGCATCATCACTGTTTTACCGGTACGTGGTGGAGCAACGATCAATGCACGTTGTCCAAAACCGATAGGAGCGGTTAATTCAATAACGCGCTGTACGTTACATTTTTTTGTAGGATCATCAATTTCAAGTTTAATTTTACGCTCTGGATATAGGGGTGTTAAACTGTCAAAGTTAATACGGTGACGTAATTTTTCCGGTGCTTCGTGACTGATCGAACCAACACGTAGTAGGGCGAAGTAACGCTCTGAATCTTTAGGAGCTCTAATTTCCCCTTCAACAATATCACCTGTACGCAATCCAAAGCGGCGTACTTGTGATGGTGAAACATAAATATCATCAGGACCAGGAAGATAGTTTTCCTCAGGTGAGCGTAAAAAACCAAAACCGTCTTGTAAGACTTCTAAAACACCGACACCGGATATAGGTACATCTTGTTTTGCAAGTTGTTTTAAAATTGCAAACATCATGTCTTGCTTACGCATTGTGTTACAATTTTCAATTTCTAATTCTTCTGCAAAAGCCAATAATTCGGCTGGTGAACGCATTTTTAGTTCTTGTAAATTCATGAAATACTCATAATTTATTGATTTTCAAATAGGGGAAACTCTTAATATGTCATTTAGGAATGAAAAATTAATTAATATTTATTCCGCGCCAAACAATTCGGCATAATTACCCAAAATTTCTATGGATTTTTCTTAAGACAATTGTTTTATAACTAGACTAAAGATAAGAGTCAAGAAATTATATCTATCTGATTCGTTTCATTGAAAAAACTGATAAATTAGAATGGCTCTGCTACAGCTAATATCACTATAAATATCATCAAAACCGTTGGTACTTCGTTTAATATACGAAAATATTTCGTAGACTTTGTATTTTCATCTGCGGCAAATAATTTCACATATTTTATATAAACATGATGTACGCCTGTCATTAAAACGACAAATAATAATTTGGCATGCATCCAAGGCAAAGTTTTAAAATATTCCCATTGCACATACAGCATAATACAGCCAAAAATCCATGTTAAAATCATTGCCGGGTTAATAATTATTTTTAATAAACGTCGTTCCATGATTTTAAAGGTTTCTGACATATCAGATCCCTTTGGCGCATTAACGTGATAAACGAATAATCTAGGCAGGTACAGCATACCAGCCATCCATGATACCATAGCAATAATATGGCCTGCACGTATCCAGTCATAATGTACAGATAATAAATCAACCATATTATTCTCCTATATATTTTATTCTATAATGTTCCGACACGCATTGCACAACGACTAAAATTATCGGGACATAAGCAAGTACCATTTTGTGCCTTTATTGATATTTTTTCAAGATGGTCATTTACCAATATAGACAAAGATTCAATAAATTTTGGTGCCGTTCCAACAGTTTTGGCACGGTAATAACCTCTTATTCCTTTATCTTCGGCTATCTCTTTATATTCAATATCAAGTTCTACCAAAGTTTCTACATGCTCTTGCGTAAAAGCATGAGGATATATCACGACGGCTTTTTGATCATTAATGGCTTTATCCAATTCTTCGTCTAAAGAAGGCCCTATCCATTTTAAACGACCAACCCTACTTTGATAGCATATTTTCCAATCAAGCCCTTCTACACCGTATTTATCCGCCAAGCATGTTGCTATTTTTTCTGCGCCCTGCTCGCACTGATGTTGATACGGATCGCCGCCTTTTATAATTTTTTCAGGCAATCCATGTGCAGAAAATAAAATTCTGGGATTTTTATGGCCGTCATTTTGTGCCTGTTGATATTGATTATAAATATTTTCTGCTGAAGTTTCGATAAAGCCTTGATCATATGGATAACAACAAATCATCGATATTTCAGGATTATAATTTATATCCGAAAGTGCGGCTTTAAAACTTTCTAAGGAAGACCAAGTAGTAGTAGTAGAAAATTGCGGATAAAGAGGAAGCAATATAACCTTATCTGCATTCCAGTTTTTTATATTTTTAACTACTTCTGGTGCCATTGGATGCCAATAACGCATAGAGACAAAAACTTTGTATGAATGGCCGTCATTTTTAGAATTTAAAACCTTTTCTAATGCATTTGCTTGTTCCTGAGAATTTTCAAGCAAAGGAGATTTATCACCAAGTTCTTGATATGACTCTCCTGCTTCACGTTTTGAACGTTTTTTACTGATATATTTAGCCAGTAAAAAACGAATTGGAGTAGGTGCAGAAACTATGTTCTTATCCATAAAAAAATTCATTAAAAAAGGTTCAATTGAATCTTTTGATGACGGCCCTCCTAAATTAAATAGGACTACCGCGATATTCTTAGTCATAATTAAATTCTCTTATGTAGCTAACCAGATCTTCTACATGTTTTACTGGAGTATCTTTATGAATGCCATGACCAAGGTTAAATATAAAATCACCACCCGATAAATCAGACATAATTTTTTCTACCGAGAGCTTTAACGCATCTCCACCTGAAAGCAAACATATGGGGTCTAAATTACCCTGAACCGGTACTAATGGCTGTAGAGATCTTGCCGCCCATTTAGTATCTAGTGCCTGATCTATTCCAACTGCTGTTACGCCTGTATCTTGAACATATGATAAATAATTTTGTCCTGCACATCTTGGAAAGCCAATAATTGGAACATTTGGATGTGTATCACGAACAAGATCAATAATTTGTTTTGTTGGATTAATTACCCATTTTCTAAAGCTTTGCGCATCCAAAGCCCCTGCCCAGCTATCAAAAATTTGCAGAACTTCTGCACCTGCATTAACCTGATTAATTAAATATTGGGCCGTTGCCTCGACCAGTAGGTCTATTAATCCTGCAAAAGCTTGTTCATCTTGATATGCTAATTTTCTAACATTGAAGAAATCTTTACTTCCTCCACCTTCAACCATGTAACAAGCCACAGTCCATGGCGCACCACAAAAACCGATTAAAGCAGTGCCGTTATAATTTTCTTGTTGAAGCCCTGTTCGTACTTTTCCCAAAGCTTCGTAAACCGGATTAAGAGTTTTTTCAAAACTATTAAAATTCAATTTTGAAAAATCGGAAGAAGAACGTAGTGGGTCTAGCTTTGGCCCCTCACCTTGCACGAATTCCAAATGTTGCCCCAAAGCATGTGGAATAACCAAAATATCTGAAAAAATAATCGCTGCATCCATACCAAATCTGCGGATTGGCTGCATTGTAATTTCACAAGCCATATCAGAGTTATAGGCCATGTTCAAAAACCCACCTGCATCTTTTCGTAAATCCATATATTCTGGTAAATACCGCCCTGCTTGACGCATAAACCAAAATGGTACGTGATCAGGTTTGTGTTTGTTTAAAACTTCTATAAAATTCTTTTTTTGATAAGTCATTTTCTAAATCTTTAATTTCATTTGCGATGAGTATTTCAAATTAACGAATTTAAACATAGCGATATTTTATAATATAAATAGTATTTTTAATAAGGGAGTAGATAGATATAGTGCTTGTGAGTCATGGGGATTAAATTTTGTCCCTATTTTATACATATAATCGATTTATTAGAATCTGGCGGATTCATTTTGAGTCGCATGTTGTCGAGAATTTTTTTTAATTTCTTCATTTTAGAGTTTTGTACAGGTGGAAGACTCACCCTAAGCGTATGAGGATGAATTCGGGGTAACTTAATCCCCTGCTTTATACAAAAATGGTTACTGGATTCGTGCACAATGTTTTCCCCAAGCAGAATTTTGCAAGCGCCTTGATTTTTAGACATAAAACCCGCATTATTGATTTTCCTGATCACTATTATGCGAATCACCTACATGTTTGACGAAGCTTTTGTAAAATTAGAAATAGATGAAATTGCATCTATATTGGATGTTTTAAATAAGGATGTAGAGGGAAGTACTTTTGATCCTCTGGAAACTACGATTTTATCTGTTAATGTTCCGTTTTATGATGGTTATAGATTTTTAAATGTTGCAGATCATGCAACTAATCCACCGTTACAAAGATTTGTTTTTCAAAAGAACGATAGTAATGATTTCAAGGTCATCGATTGGACATATAAAATTATATATGACCTTAATAAGGAAGCTCCGATATCTTTGGATGATAATAATGTCTTGGAGTATGTTCGATTCTTTTTCACATATGTAAAGGGTCGTCACGGAAGATTCGTTGTTTGTGAAAGTGCGGATAATGTTCAATGGAAAGACGAACCACCGGAAGAAGTTCGTAAAAAATTAAATTCTACAATGAAGCCGCTTGAAATTAAAGAAAAGCGCAAAGACGGCGTTTATGCGATTAAGGCATTTATGATGCTTAAGGATGCTCTATTTTATGTTGATATATATGTAGAGCCTAATGGACGCGTTACTATGTCAGATCATGAGATAATAATCGAAGATGTTCCTGTTCTTGATTCAGTGTTTGGGCAATAAATACTGAATTTCTTGTTTTCTTATAAATTATATATTTTATAGATAATGTTAATAATTTACATAATTATTGATTTTGTTAACTCTTTGTTTACGCTATTTTAATGGCTTGTTAGGGAAGAGGGCATTTTTCTTTAAATAAAGGATATTTTTCGTGTTTTTGGTAGGAAAGCGTTAATAAATACTGTCGATAATATACCCATGCCGCGCACAATTTTGTGTTGCGCATTCATAATAACAAAATGGTATGGGTCCATGAGCAATAATTTTGAAGAATTTTCTAACGCAGCATTAATACGCAACAGAGTTTGCATGGTTGCCTATACATTAAATGGTGAACAACCGGTTATATCTACACATATAGGTGATCAGCCACTTTATTATATGGATGAAGAAATTATTGAAGATGAGGAAATGTTTGATCCGGCCGAATTAGATATGTTGGCAGATGAAATACGTACTTTAAAGGATGAAATTTCAGGACTTGATGAAACACCGTTTTTTATTCCTGAAAATACGATGATTGCTTTCCAAGAGTTTGCAGAAAATGCAGAGAGCCTTGATACAGATTTATCACTGAGTAAAAAAGAACAAGAAAAACGTATAAAAGATGTTTTAGATATTTTAGGTGAGAGCCGCTTATCTGCTTCTTATCTTAATGTTGCAGAAAAACATGATATAAAAATTATGATGAGCGAACAGGTCGAAAAAGCATTTTATGATCGTCGCAGCGGGTCCATTTTAATAAATCCTAATATGCAGGTTAATGAACAGGTATTGTTATTGTCACGTGAATTACGTCGTCATTGGCAGCACCGTCAGGGTGTTTTGATTAACCCTCTGTTGTTTCAACCTGAAAATGCAATTTTAATTAACAGAGCACAAGAAGCAGATCTTGTAGTTTCTGTTATACGTACTGCGTGGGAATTACAATTAGCGGGTATAAAAGATGTGTGGGAGCGGGTTGATAACTCTCCTATGGCGGATCTATCACGCGCATATGCACGTGAAGCCTTTATGGATTTCCGTACAATTAACAATGGTGTTGCCAGTACCGCTGTCTTTGAAGCATGGTTTTTGTCAGAACGTTGTCGTCAACAAGATAAGAAAATAATTCAAACTATGCTTGCCGATTATAATGGTTACGTATTTGAAAGCGGAACTTCATCGGAAAATGTTACAGCGGAATTAATTTCTGGTTTGGGTGAAATGCCGTTCGGCAAAAATTACCTCTCTGCCCATGCAGTAACTATCATGGAAGATCCAATTTTCATTGAGGTTAGGGATCGCTCTAACGCGAATTTCCTATGGTTTATTAAGTTTGAGCGCACATTTAAAGAAACGGAACAGCACTTGCAAATAGAGTCTGACTTATCCACACATGGAATACGCCATGAGTTGTTGAAACAAAATAGTCAGGATCAAATTGATGACAACAAACAAAGCGCACACATTATTCAGCTTTTTGAATACCAACCAGAGCCGCAAAAAGAAGACAATGGTAGAAAATTGTCCTCAAACAGCCAGCATAGTGCGCAAATCATTGACCTTAAACGCTGGTCAAGCAAACGATAAAACACGCATTGAGTATCTTGGTGAAGGCGGCGTAATGGAATTAAAATCAAATCAGGCACATAAGAAAACAATTGATTGTCTTTCTTTGGACACTCTAATTATCAACGATACACAATGGTATTTTGCCGAGTTGTGTTTTGATGATGTTGATGTTGATTCATTTGATAATGATGATGCAGAAGCCGAGGATTACAGAGATGTTTTAAGTTGGTGTGTTAGTGTTATGAAATGCAGCCCATCTGCATCTCTTCTTTTAAAAGAAGCCAGTGAAAAAGATTGGAAAGTCACAGTAGAAGACCTGAATGGTAGTGATTATTTCGTTGATGTAGAAGAAAAATTACTGATTTTAGATAATAATGCGCTTTTGCCATGTGCGCTGGGCAAATCTGAATATTTCAGAAATATAATGTTAATGACAATGGTGAAGGCATTACGTGATATATGGCAAGAAAAGCGCCATGGTGGTTTTGATTCACTTTATTCACCTGATTATATTTTATTGATGGAACGTATTCGTGCGGCTGATTTAGATGTAGTGTCGGTTTTAGTTGCGTGGGAATTAAGATCGGAAGAATTTTCTGACCTATGGCGTCATATGCTGGGTTCTGAAATTGGGGATATGGCTATGGCTTATTCAGGATATATAGAGCGTGACCCATCTGCACAATTTAACGGACAGGGCTTAGTCTCGGCGTATAAGCAATGGTTTCGTTGTTCAAAGCGTATCGATTCTTGCGATCATGATGCATTGGAATATATGGATGATGTATTATCCGCATGTGATATCGGTAATCCGTTTGGTTCAAAGAAACCATCAAAAATGAATGTTGAAATTTTATCATGCTTGCCGGATAAAACAGCATATTTGCAAGGGTTAGGTGCAGAAATCTTAAGTGATCCTGCATATATATCAGTTGATAATGCCATTAACCAAACGCATTTATTCCATATTATGTATGATTTAAAGGCAGTAGTAGTGGAAGACGTGCCATTCCGTAATGCAGATTTGGCACGCAAAATTTTCCCTGTTGAATAGGGTTATAATTCATAATAATTGATTGTGATAATATTTACCCGCGTCCACGGTATGAGGCAACGCCTTGATCTGGAATCCAGACATCCTCGGGTGGTTTTCCGGTTTGGAAGAACACATCAATGGGGATACCACCGCGTGGATACCAGTACCCACCAATTCGCAACCATGCAGGGTCCATTAATTCGACCAATCTGTTAGCGATTGATATTGTGCAATCTTCGTGGAATGCACCGTGGTTACGGAATGATCCAAGGAATAGTTTTAGAGATTTACTCTCTACCAACCAATCATTTGGCACATAATCAATCATCAAGGTGGCAAAGTCAGGTGCGCCGGTAATAGGGCACATAGATGTAAATTCCGGCGCGGTAAAACGAACGAGGTAAGGCGTTTTCTTTTGTGGATTTGATACGCGTTCCAGAACTGCCTTTTCAGGGCTTTCGGGAAGTGAACTTGACCCGCCAAGTTGCGTTAAATTCTCATATATATTATCGCTCATTTTTCGTTCCTTTGTGTATTCATATTATTAATCTTACCAATCGCTTTGGTTTTGTTCATCGACATTTGCGCCCAGCAATTTTGCAAGGCCTTTAACATGTGTTATTTCATTGCTTTGTATTGCGCTGTTTTTATTTGCGGTTTTTTTAGACAGCTTTGGAATTGTGGCGCGTTCAAATCCAAGTTTTGAAGATTCTTTTAATCTTACTTCGGGCTGTGAAACCTGTCGTACTTCGCCGGCCAAACCAATTTCACCAAAGAATATCATATCGGCTGGTAGGGCGATGGTGCTTAAGGCGCTGATTAATGCGGCGGCAACGGCAAGGTCTGCGGCGGGTTCATTAATACGGATACCACCTGCGATATTTAGGAATATGTCATGTTGAGATAAAGATATGCCACAGCGTGATTCAAGAACGGCAACAATCATTGCAAGGCGGTTATGATCCCACCCCAATACGGCGCGTCTTGGCGATCCCAGTGATGATGGCACGACTAGTGCTTGTACCTCTACCAAAAGGGGGCGAGTTCCTTCTAATGCGGCAAGGACAGAGCTTCCGGCTGCGCCTTCGTGGCGTTGGGAAAGGAATAGGGCGGAAGGATTTGCGACCTCGATCAATCCTTGTTCTGCCATTTCAAATACGCCGATTTCATCTGTCGGGCCGAAACGATTTTTAACAGTGCGTAGAATTCTGAATTGGTGGCTGCGATCGCCTTCAAAATATAAAACAGTATCAACTAAATGCTCTAAAACCCGCGGGCCTGCGATTTGTCCGTCTTTTGTTACATGACCGACGAATATCACCACTATGCCGCGGCTTTTAGCCATACGAATAATTTCTTGAGTAGAAGTTCGTACTTGGGTAACGGTTCCAGGAGCGCTGTCTACGGAATCAACGAACATGGTTTGAATAGAATCGATAACAAGCAATTGTACCGTATCAGGCGCGGATATAACGGATTCTAATATATCGCGAACATTTGTAGCAGAGGCCAGCATAACTCCTGTATCGCCTAAACCTAAACGATTTGCCCGCATACGTATTTGATCTGTGGATTCCTCACCAGATACGTAGACGCAATTAATTTCATTTTTTGTAAGGGCGCATACGGCCTGCAATAATAATGTTGATTTACCAATACCCGGATCACCACCAATTAAGATAGCCGCACCCGGTACAAGACCACCGCCTGTAACGCGGTCAAATTCTGCGATTTTGGTTTTATGTCTGGTGTAGGTTTTACTGGTGTCATTACGCAGATCAACGAAATCTATGACACGGCCTTTATGTTTGCCGCTTAACCCTTTTGGTACTGCGCCAGTTGTCGGTGTTTCTTCTTGAATGGTGTTCCATTCATTACAAGATTCACATTTTCCAGCCCAGCGAGTAGAAATTGCGCCACATGATTGACAGACATAAGATTTTTGCGGTTTAGCCATATTGAGATCATACGTTATATAAATTTATCATCAATAGTAATTCTATATGTCTAATGATTCATCCTCGTAGGGTTTGGTATCTATATCGGGAGCGAAGTCTTGTTCTTTTAGATCCCAGCCCTGAACACCTGAAAATCCCATATCGAATAGGTATTGTGCCTCTTCGCGGTTATTAACACGCTCTGCGATTAGTTTACTATTTGGGTAGTCATCTCTTAATCGTTGAATTGTTGTATCAAATTGCTCTTTGGTGAATTCTGTGTCTTCGTCACCTAGGCCAGCACGAACAAACGGGCCATCAATTTTTATAAAATCTACCAGATCTCCAAAAACACTTAAACGATTTTCATGATCTTGACCGATAGAGAAATCATCCAATGCAAAACGGTATCCACGGTCTTGAAAGTTTTTTAAATGTGTGATGTCTGCGTTCACATCAACGTCATTTTCTAAAATTTCAAAAATTATATCTTCAGGTTCAAATTTTTCAATTTTCGCGCCTAAAAACCCCCAAAAATTATAAGATAGAGCAGAATCAACAGAGATATTTAATGTAATTGGCCGCGTAAGTGGTGATTCCTCTGCAACTTTTAACGCATTAGAGCAGGTTAGTGCGTCAAATTCTCTTGCTATGTCCAGTTCGTAGCTTAATTGTGACAGATGACCAATAGAGAATGATTTTTCGCCATTATTCGGGCGAGATAAAATTTCATATGCGATGGTTTCGTTCTGTCCGTAGATTGCTTCGGTCTTTATATGGCGACGTTTAAAGGCGTTACTTTCCAGAGCTTCTTTAAATTCGGCGATAACATCAGGTTCGTTTACTATGGTTTCTGCACGCTTAAAGGCATCCATTAGACAGTTATAGCTACTCTTATTTAACGCAAGCATTACAGATTTAAACCCTAGTATAATATAAAATTAGCTACACTATAGGGATTATGGTGAAGTAATGCCACAAAATTAGAAATTGCTAATTTAATTTTCGCGTTTTAGCGCCCATTTTATGCACGCTTCATCTTCTGCCATTTGTCCGTATATAACAATTTGTTTCGTTTTTTGTGGTGTCGTGCCATTACCTAGATACATGCTGTCTTCTAGTGCAAGCATCCCAGAGGATCTGGAGAATTTAAAGCCCATTCCGCCTGGTATTCGTAAAAGAACCTCTTCACCATCGTTTATTAATGATGCAGCAACATTAGGATGTAGGTGAAATCTTATAGCAGTTTCAACAGGACATATCAGTTCGAATGCGCAGTTGAAATTATCTTGCCCGCGTAAGTCATGCCCTTCGTCTGCAAGATATAGTTTTCTTGTATGGGTAATACCATTTAAAGAAACATAACCATCGTGAGAGGCGATTAACAAGCTGGCGTCTTTTGTATCTTCACGTTGTAAGGTACAGTTTGTTGCTTTGCGCTCAAAATGACCGTTTTTCTTTATTTCACATGCATTACGGTAATCAAGACATCCTGTACTATGCGCAGCGGTAGAGCGTAGCGCATCTTGCCATTGTTTAGATGTCGGATGTGAACCACAAGAGGTAATTATTCGCTCTTTACCGTAAGAAAATTCAAAAGCAAGAGGGGCAGCATGTGCATTTTTATCGTTTGGCGTTCTTTGTGATCTGCCAGTATCCATGACCAGTAAAGATCGGCCGCATTCCAAACGCTCAAAGCCTGTATTCTCAAGACTGGTTTTTGTCGGCTTATGTGTTCCTGCCTGCGCGAGTATGGAATCTATTTCTGTTATGTTGCCTTCTTGTGATCCGTGAAATAACCCAAATTTTCGATCACGATAACGGAATAGACGTAGAGCGCTGCTCATATTATCAATAGTCTTGGTAACAAATTCAGGAATAGGGTATCCGCCTGTGCTTAATGCGGTTCTCATATCTACTAACAGCTCTAAAGCATTTAACAATGTTTCAGGATTACGTGATATATGCCCGCCATCAGGCAAAATTTGTGCATTTAGCGTATTTTCAAGGCTGGTTAAGGCCTGTTCAATCCATTTTTCATGTCCTTCAATGGATATTGCCGCGTAAAGCAATCCTTTTATTGCTTCTAAAGTTGCAATAGCCGAAAAATTATATGAACGAGTAAGCGCATTACTTAGATGTTTTGTTTGCTTTACTATTGAGGACAAGAATAAATCTTCGAACTCTTCTGTAGAATTTGCGCAGAAAAAATCATAATGGCAAATCCACATAGAAATGCGTCGGCCTATTAAATCTGTACGCCAACTTTGTGATTCCCAACTGCCATATTTATTGATCCAGCTTTCTATCATTAGGCGGCCTTGTTCGCGTGCCAGTGCGCCGTCTAATGTTCGTAAATCACGCAGCCAGTCAAAACTGTGCATATGAGATAACCATATTTCATCTGTTCCTTCTGGGCTCCACCATTCCTCGAACCATTGAGCACCAGTACGATCACCAACGCCAGCAGCATTTAGCAAATCTTGAGCCTTTTGTGCATCACCGGGCCACGGATCAATAGGACGCGCGATTAGTCGATCAGGTGTTCCTTCTTGTAAACTCCAATTATAAAGAAAACTGTTATAGGCAAAGTCTCCTGCTTTGCTTTTAAGAGTATTAATTAGATGAAGAGGCATGGTTCTCTCTCTTTCGAAAGTTGGGTTTTAGTTTGAGGGTCTTAGAGCTTTTATGTTTTCTGCATATTTTTCGGGGCCGTCTTTAAATACTGCTGTTCCGGCAACAAGAACATTAGCACCAGCGGTAATTACTTGTTTTGCGGTTTGTGGATTTACACCGCCATCAACTTGTAAATCGATATCACGGCCTGTTGCATTAATCATTTTTCGGGCTTCTGATATTTTATCCAGTACAGGGATAAAGCTTTGTCCGCCAAAGCCGGGATTTACAGTCATAATTAAAATAAGGTCAACCATATCCATGACATGCTTTATGGACTCAATAGGCGTATGAGGGTTTAAGGATACGCCTGCTTTTACGCCTTTTGCCTTAATATGTTGTAAGGTGCGATGTAAATGAGGGCCTGCCTCTACATGGGCGGTTATTATGTCTGATCCTGCATCTACGAAATCATCGATAAGGTAATCTACAGGTGAGATCATTAAATGAACATCAAATGTCTTTTTCGTACATTTACGTATGGCCTTTACCACTGGCGCGCCAAAAGTTAGGTTTGGCACAAAATGACCATCCATAACATCTATATGGATGTATTCTGCCCCCGCTTTATCAATGGCGGATACTTCCTCACCTAATTTAGAGAAGTCGGCTGATAGTATAGATGGTGCAATACGGATATTTGGGGTAGAGGACATATTAGATACTCACTAAGTAATGGGTATTATAAATAATTTATAATTGGAAAAACGAATCAAAGAAGCGTAATTAGAGAAAATTACACAATAAATATACCATGTTATACACGAGATATCCACAGGATAGTTATTTATGGATGGTTGTAATTTAATTTATGCGCTTTAAACGAGATACGAAAAACCCGTCCATTCCACCTTGAGCAGAAAGGTGATAAGGCAATATACGTAGATCACCTTTATCATTTATCAGTTCGTCGTATTTACCGACTTCTTGTGATTGTATTGCTACGCGTTCAAAGTTCGGATGGTTTTTGAGGAAGTTATCTATTTGTTTTTCCCCTTCATCCTTTTGCAAGGAACAAGTGCAATATATTATTATTCCACCAACTTCGATTATTTGAGAGGCATGATTTATCAGTCGTTCCTGAATTGACATTAGTCCTGTGATGTCTTTTGGTGATTTAAGATATCCTGTATCAGGATGTCGACGTATTGTTCCTGTCGCGGAACATGGTGCATCTAGTAAAATAAAATTGACAGGATCAGTTGTTTTCCAAGCCGCAGCGTCTGATACTTCTATTTTTACCTGATTTTCTAAATCAACACGTTCGAGGTTTTCTTGTAATCTTTGCAAACGTTTTGCCGAACGATCAATTGCAGTTACGTTTGCACCCATGGCGGCAAGTTGCAATGTTTTACCACCCGGGGCGGCGCACATATCAACTACATTTTGTCCTTTTATGTCACCGAATAACGTTGCAGGTATTGCGGCGGCGGCATCTTGTATCCACCATTTACCATCGTCAAAACCTTCCATTTCACGAATATTTCCACCGTTCAAACGGCGTAATGTCCCCGTTGTAAGCTCTGATGCTTGTAAAGCATTTCCCCAATAGGCGCGATCATCAACGGATTTTATTGTGATATCCAGTGGTGCTTCGCACATATTGGCTTCTGTGATTTGTCCTGCAGTATTTAAACCGTAATCCTCAACCCACATTGCCAGTAACCATTGCGGGGTGTTTAATCGCCCTGCATCTTGGCTTTGGATACGTTCTGCGCCTTCACGGCTTAGTTTGCGTAGGATGGCGTTCACAAATCCTTTTTGTCGTCCCATGCCCATTTCTTCTGCTAGTTGAACCGATGTATCGACGCTGGCGTGGTCGGGAACAACCATAAAGAATAATTGTGTGACACCAAGGCGTAATATATTGCGTATTACCGGTGTCTTTAAATCATCAGGGCGGTTTTGCGCAAAGGTAATAAGATCGTCAATTTGACCCAAACGACGTAATGTTGTTGTTAACAACATTCTTGTAAATGCGCGTTGTCGTTGAGGAAGATTTGCAAAATCATCAGAGTTGTCGAGGGTGACATCAAGAGCATTGCGTCTATCCACTACGTTACTAAGCATTTCCAACGCAACTTTGCGGGCGAGCAATATATCATTTTCGTCTGATGTCATATCTTGGTGATCTTCTAAAAGATCACCTTGTATTGCGGTAGTATTTTCATTGTTTTTTGATAAATTCATTTGCTCGATCAATCTGTTTTATTCTACTATTAATCATGGACACGAAAAAACCAACCCCTGTTATGGAAGATAAACCGAAAACTTTGCCTGAAAAGGACAAAGAAGAAGAGTTTGGCGGCTTTGAAAACAGACCTGAGCCAACAAGGTTTGGTGATTGGGAAGTTAATGGGCGGTGCTCTGATTTTTAGAGTGGTAGTAACTTAAAGGTATTATATGTTTTGTAGAGACTTAGTTAGAACCTGTTTATCAATATCGTTGGTATCAATTGGTATATCAGGGTTTTCTACGCCTGCGTCTAGTACAACAGTGATAGAATTTTTCGGTAGAAATTCGTGCTCTAGTGATGTGATGGTTCAAGATTCACTTAAAAATATACTTCAAAACGAAGATGACATTATTGTTATAAATTGCAGAACTTGGTTTGACAACAAGGGTTCTGCAAAGACTTTTTCCCATCAATTTTGTAATGAACGCCATGATATTTATACGGATAAATTTCGTATATCAAATATGTTTCACTCATCACCTTTGATTGTTAATGGCCGTTGGGATGCTTTTTATAAAGATATAATGCCGGCGGTTTCGATTAGTAAAACAGATAAGGTTGAGCCCATTTCCATGGAAATACATGATAATATGTTGGATGTTTCTATACCTGATATAAAGTCAGAAGTAGGATATGGGGACATTATTCTATTTGCTTATATGCCTTCTCAAGGTGGTAAAACAAGCCTATATGTTGATGCCGATGTGTCTTTGACCGATGATATGAGGGAAAAACTTAGCAAAAATCAAAGCGTACCCTTTGTTAAAAAAGTTGGAGCTGATCCGTATTTCATTCGCCCTGTTTTATCGATGATGAATATAGGGCATTGGACAGGAAATAAGATTAGTATGAGCGTATCATTGGATGAATTGACCTCTATGGCATCATCAAGTGCACAAGATCTAAGTTATGTTGCCGTTTTGCATGAAGGTGGAAAAGTAGGGCCTGTATTGGCTGTTGGTGAAATTGTATCTGCAAAAGAATATCAAAATACTTTGCCTAAAAGTGTACCCCAAGACATTAAATATATGTCACATAAGAAACTGTGATATTTTTATTTTAGTGTGATAACAACCGGTGCGTGGTCGCTTGGTTTTTCACAACCACGGAAATCGGATAATATCTCGTGGCTTGATAATTTTGAATGCAGTGGTGGTGTGACCCACATGTGATCTAACCTACGTCCACGATTTGATTTTTTCCAATCACGACTTCTGTATGACCACCAAGTATAGCATTTTTCCTCATCAGGAACGAAGTGACGACTGGCATCTGTCCAGTCTAGGGATTTTTGCATTTTGCTTAGTCGTTCAATCTCTATAGGTGTATGGGATACGACCTTTAAAAGCTGTTTATGCGACCATACATCGTGTTCTTGTGGTGCGATGTTGAAATCTCCAACGACCATAAGCGGCTTGTCACTTGTGTATTTATTTTCGAAAAAGTCAGACATTTCATCTATGAAGTCTAATTTATGTCCGAATTTTTCATTTATCGTTCTGTCCGGCTCATCGCCACCTGCGGGGATGTAGATGTTGTGCAGTTCAAAATCATTGAATTTCACAGAAATATGACGACAATCATCTTTGCCTACACGAGTGTAGATTTGTGGGTTTTCAAAGGGTACACGTGAGATTATAGCAACACCGTTATAGCTTTTCATGCCATTGAAATGGATATGCTCGTATCCTGCTTCTTTTATCACATCTAATGGGAAATGCTCATCAGGGGTTTTTGTTTCCTGAAGGCATATTACGTCTAGATTTGCTTCTTCCATTAAACGGAGCAGTAAAGGCGCACGAAGACGAACAGAGTTTATATTCCATGTTGCTATGCGCATTTCATGAGCCTCTTTATTTTGGATTTAGGTTTAGTTTTGGTGTTAATTAACCAGCCATACCACCTGTAGGAAGATCGATACCTTCCATCAAATTTTTGGTTTCGCTTTTTATGCGTGCTTCTTTTGTATCATTCGCATTGTTCATGGCCGCAGTTATTAGATCTTCCAGAGTTTCTTTATCAGATGATAGAAGGCTGTCATCGATGTTAATTCCAACCACTTTACCTGAACAAGACATAGTTACAGTTATAAGACCGCCACCTGATTCAGCTTCGATATTTATGTCTTTTAGCTTTTCTTGCACTTCTTGCAATTTGTATTGCATTTCTTGTGCTTGTTTCATCATTTTTTGAAAGTTCATCATGTCATTATTCCTTTTTTATCTGGTAATCATATTGGTATTTTAATTTTGTGTCTCTATTTCTGTTTCATTTTCCTCTATTCGCAGAATTTTTGATAATTGTGCATCGGGGAATATTTTTAATATGTTATCTATCATTGGCATTTTTGCCACGTCGGCTAATTCTTGTAAACGTTTTGCTTCTTCTAACTCATATAGGGTAGGTGCACCTTTTCCGTTTGTTGAAACTACTATTACCCAATGGTCACCTGTAATATCTTTTAGAACGCGGGTTAGTCGTTGTGATAGATCAGGAAGTGCGCCTTCTTGTTGTCTGAATTCGAAACGACCTTTTTCTAGCTTAATAGGATGTGCAAAGGAATGAAGTTGGCTGGATAGTAATATTTCTTTGTTTTGTTCCAGTAACGCAACCATATCTTCGATTGTTTTTATTTCTGTTATTGGCTGTGGAACTATAGATAATACGGGTGTTGCTTGTGCTACTTCTTGCGGTCTTCCGTTTGCGTTTGCTTGCACAGACCCGCCTGTTGGTGGTATTGGCGCAGAAAAATCCTGTGTGTGAACAGAAGATGTAGCGGTAGATGCACCGTTATTAGTTCCTGTTGCAGGCGTGGATGGTTGCGCAGCAGCAGAGTTGTTAGATTGATTTTTTAAACGTTTAACCAAATCACCCGGATCAGGTAGATCAGCGGCGTATGCCAAACGGATAATTACCATTTCGGCGGCGTTTTGTGGATTTGGTGCGGTGTTAATCTCGTTCAATCCTTTTAACAGTATTTGCCATGTTTTGCTTAATGATGGCATTGATATTTTTTGTGATAACTCTTTGGCACGTACAAGTTGATCTGCGGAAAGGCTTTTATTCACATCGTCTAAATCAGGAACTGCGCGGAATTTTGTTAATAGATGGGTAAGGTCCAGTAAATCTTGGATAATCACAGATGGTGCGCCACCATTTTTATGGATGTGATCCATAATATCCAGTGCACCTTTCATATTACCGCCCAGCGCATTTTCTAATAAATCAAGATTTTGTGCACGATCGGCCAGCCCCAGCATATCTTGTATCTGTTGTGCCGTGATCTTATCATCTGATAATGCCATTGCTTGGTCTAGCAAGCTCAACCCGTCACGAACTGAGCCATCAGCCGCGCGCGCAATCATTGAAATCGCATCTTCTTCGGCTTTGAATTTTTCTAAATCACATATGTTTGTAAAATGCTGGCTTAGTACGTCGACATCAATGCGTTGCAGGTCAAACCTTTGACAACGTGATAAAACGGTTATCGGGACTTTACGGATTTCAGTAGTAGCGAAAATAAATTTCACATGTTCCGGTGGTTCTTCCAAAGTTTTAAGCAAAGCATTAAACGCGTTTTTAGAGAGCATATGCACCTCGTCAATCACGTAAATTTTATAGCGCGCCTCAGTCGGGGCATAACGCACACCATCAAGTATTTCACGGATATCGTCTACGCCAGTACGGCTGGCGGCATCCATTTCGATGACATCTGGGTGACGATCTTCGGATATTGCCTTACAAACTGGGCAATCTTCAGTATTCGAGGTTGTCGGATCAGATGTGCCATCAGGGCCTTTGTAATTTAATGCCTTTGCGATTATTCGTGCGGTAGTAGTTTTACCAACCCCACGCACACCGGTCAGCATAAATGCATGGGCAACCCGTCCTGATGTAATTGCATTTTTTAAAGTTCGCACCAAAGTATCTTGGCCGATCAACTCGTCAAAGTTTTGCGGACGGTATTTGCGTGCTAATACGCGATAGGCTTTTTCTTGTTCAGACATGATTTATTTGTAAAATGAATTCATGCCGTGTGCAAGGAAAAGCACAGATAAAAGACGTTTTATTTCCGTTATTTATTTCGTTTTATGCGGTTTGGGGATGTTTGCAATTTTAAGATGTTGTCTTTATAATTTTAAAAAAATTACATATTTTCTAGGGTGAAATTTTATGAAATTTGCTGATCAAGAATGGCCGGACACGGTTCGTGTCGAAGGTTTTGAAGAAATATGCCAGTACAAATATTATTTGTTTGATTGGGATATTCCTGTTCGTACGGCTGTCACAGCGCTAAATAATGATATTATATCTGAAGCTCCAGACTATAAAACCAGAGGGATTGAGCGTAATAATAATTATCTTGCGCTGATGAGGGATGGCAATAACCACGATGCTAAGGAAATAAGCAAAGAAGAGTTTTATAGACGATGTGATGAGTATATGGCGCATTGGACACCGGAACGCATTAAGGAGCATGAAGAGCGTAGGGCGTTAGATCTTAAGCGTAGTGAAGAAGTGCGTGAGGAGATGATCAGGTTGGCGGACGAAGCCAATGCCAAAATTGGTATGGGGCAAAACGACGATCGAAAATAATTCGAAAGGTGAAAATCAGGCAACATGCGTGAGGAAAAGTGGAAAGTTGAATACGACCCGAAAAATTCGTTGGTGGCTGCTTCCTTTCGGACCTGACCGGAATACAAGCGAGGTTCGCCCGCACCAACTTTCCGAGTGCTTTATAGTGTGTACGGGGATTTTTTGCAAGATTTAAGTTTGTGATAATGATTCACACTTGCGTTAAAGTTTTACCGCATGCTATTAGTGCAGTTGATAATCATTTTCATTTTATGAGGGATATGCACCATGAATAAATTTCTTACAGTTTTAACAATATCTGTGTTGAGTGCAGGTGTATCATCTTATTCCATGGCAAAAACAGTGGTCGATACCAAAGCGATGAGCCAAGAAGCACGCGATGCGCATTATAAGGCGTCTATCGCAACATCAGATCAAGCGTTTAAAGCATTGGAAGAAAAAGTATCTGAAATCAGTGAAATTCTTAAAAATGAAGGTGAATTAGAATTTCTTGAATTAGAGAGTATTCATGAAATTAGTTACACATTAGAAGCGGCAGTAGACAGACTACGTGATGAAAAAGCGGCTGATATTGCAAAGCTGGATATTTTGGATGAAGCTGTGCAAGCGATCCACTTTGCCTCTGAAAAACAAAAGGAGGCTCAGACACGTGAATGGTTTGCGAAATTAAAACCGGCCGCAGGTGATATCAAGAAGGGAACAGAAATCTCTGATGCTGAGCCTGTGAAAAAAGAGTTTTATGAGATTACTATTAAAGATCATAAATTTTCACCTATAGAAACGGTTGTTCCTGCGGGTCAGAAAATTAAATTGCGTGTTTCAAACCAAGATGCAACACCAGAAGAATTTGAAAGCCATGATATGAACCGTGAAAAAATCATCAGTGGTAATAAAACGGCAACGATTTTTGTTGGCCCATTGAAACCGGGTAAATATCATTATTTTGGCGAATTTAATATGGATACGGCGAACGGTTATATTATTGCCAAATAGATCTTCATACTTTTATTTCTGGCATCGTTGTTCGTCAGCTTACGTATAAAATATATGCTTCGCTCCTTACGACTTGTTGGAAAATAAAGTATTTTGATTACACTTTTTTGAAAGGTTGTCTTATGTTCCCAACTGCAACAATTGTCTTTCGTGAAATACTGGAAGTTTCCCTTGTAATCGGGATTGTAATGGCGGCAACGCAAGGCCTGCCAAAACGTGGTCTTATGGTTATGCTTGGTTTGGCAATAGGTATTGCTGGCTCTGTTTTGATTGCGTTCTTTACTGATAAAATTTCAGACGCTATTGAGGGAATGGGGCAGGAAATATTTAATGCATGCATTATGTTTATTGCAGTTGGCTTTTTAAGCTGGACGGTGATCTGGATGAAGCGCCACGGGCGTGATCTGGCAAAGCATCTAGGCGAAGTTGGACATGATGTAGCAACGGGTCGAAAGTCTCTTTATGTTTTGGTTGGTGTTATTGCGTTGGCTACCTTTCGTGAAGGGGCGGAGATTGCCTTGTTTACATATGGTATGTCCGCATCAGGGGCATATTCATTATATGAAATTATGCTAGGTGGTTTGATGGGTATCGTTGGCGGATCAATTGTTGGTGCGATGTTGTATTTTGGATTACTTAAAACAGTAAAGCGTTATTTATTTACAGTGACCAGCTGGATGTTGATTATTTTGACTGCCGGTATGGCGGCGCAGGGTGCAAATTTTTTAGTCGCGGCAGGTGTTCTGCCGGAACTTATATCACAGGTATGGGATACATCTGCGTTGATTCCTGGTCATGGTTTCGTCGGTGAAACTCTTAAGGTTTTGATTGGTTATACGCCGCGCCCATCTGGTATGGAGCTGGTATTTTACTGCAGTGTTTTATTTGGGGTTGGTATTACATATAAATTAATCGGTAGCGCAAAAGCTAAGCCCGTTTTACAACCTGAAACATCCATAGTGGCTGCAGAATAAAAAACATATTAAACAGGGTGTTTTCATTTTATTTTTGTTATGCTCGTCATGATTTAATATCATGCATGAGGATTTTATGAGCCATAGTCAATTTGACCTGTTAAAAAGTTAACCTAAAATAGATTTGACATGTTTTAGGTTAACTTTTAGTTTAGCCGAAAATCTATAAGAATCATGTTTTATGAAAGGTTGGTTTTTATGTCGTTGCACAGTTTTCTTTTATGCATAACTCGAAACACTTCACTACCATTAAGCTTACGAAAAAAAATTGGCAATAAGTTACATGGACCAACAGAATCTACGTTCGATGTTCAGCTGTTTGGACAAACTTATCGTGGTCAGGCTGGTGTTCATTTGGACGAAAAAGTTTATCGCTATAATTTGCATGAGGCACCAACTATCCGACTTTTGCGTAGTATTGCACAGTGGCAGCAAAGTCAAGGACAAGAGTCTGTTTTCTGGGATATAGGTTCAAACTCTGGATTGCACCTCATTACTGTTGCCCCGCTTGTGTCTCAAGCGGTGGGATTTGAGCCTTGGGATAAGATTAGATCACATGCCTTATCTAATATTTCCCGTAACAATCAAAAGCAGGTGCAAGTTATGCCGTTTGGTTTATCTAATCAAGATGCTTTACTAAATTTTAACCCTCCTGACGGTCGTAATTACGGCGTGGGTTATTTTACTCAAAATGACAGTTCTACAAAATTACAAGTTAAATGTGGGGATGCCGTGGCTAATGATCTAAAAGCCGTGCCGAGTATGATGAAAATTGATGTTGAAGGTCATGAAAAATCTGTTTTGGAAGGTTTGAAAAATACTATTAAAGCAAATCGTCCTGCAATTGTTTTTGAATATGCTGGAAGCAATATAACTGATTTTAAAACCGTAAATCAGCGCGAATCTTTATTTGGCCAGGGGTATACATATTGGGGTATTAAACGTAGCCGAGAATATCCTAAGCTTGTACCTTTTAAACCAGGGGATAGGTATGAAAATGTCCTAGCGTGGCCTGAAACGCATCTGCCTGCATTTCGTTAAGGTTTAGCTACGCAGGCGTTGCGTGTTTTATTTATTACAGCAGAATAAAAAACATATTAAACAGGGTGTTTTCATTTTGTTTTTGTTATGCTCGTCATGATTTAATATCATGCATGAGGATTTTATGAGCCATAGTCAATTTGACCTGTTAAAAGAAAAGCGTTTTTTTCCTTTATTTGCCACCCAGTTTTTAGGGGCTTTTCATGATAATTTATTCAAGAATGCTCTTGTTGTTTTAATGCTATATGGCGCAGTAAGTGGTGCGGATGCAGTTGGTATAGACACAAAAGTTCTGGTTACATTAGCCACAGGAATATTTATCCTTCCGTTTATTTTATTTTCGGCGCTGGGTGGTCAATACGCGGATAAGTACCAAAAAGATCAGGTTATACGTGTTGTTAAATTAGTTGAAATTGCTGTTGCTGCATTGGGTGCTGTTTCTTTGTTAACCGGATCGGTTATTTTATCTTTTGTAACCTTATTTGCATTGGGTGCGCAGTCAGCATTTTTCGGACCCAGTAAATATTCTATTTTACCTCAGCATCTAAAAGAGGATGAGTTAATTGGCGGTAATGCATTGCTTGCCACTGGGACGTTTCTTGCAATTTTAACTGGAACTATTGTTGGTGCAGCATTCGTAACAATTAATGGAGGGGTGATTTTAATCTCTGTCTTATTGCTTGTTGTTGCAGTGTTTGGGTATTTTTCTTCGCGTTACATTCCAGAAGCGTCGGCAAGTGCCCCTGACCTTAAAATAAATTATAATATTGTCAGTGAAACTTATAACATTTTACATCATCTATTTACTCATCGTCGTAGTGTTATCGAAGCATCCATGGGTGTGGCATGGTTTTGGTTTCTGGGCGGTATGTTTTTGTCTCAGCTACCGAATTTTACCAAAGATGTTTTAGGCGCGACCAATGATGTTTTTACTTTGTTTATGGCTTTATTCTCAATTGGTGTCGCCGCGGGTGGTTTGTTGAATAACCGTTTGTTAGGCGGACGTGTCGCTGCGGTTTATGTTCCGTTGGCGGCGTTGGGTATTACGGTATTTTCAATTGATTTATATTTTGCGGGTAATGGATTTAATGGTGGGGGTGCAGATAATTTGATGTCTTTGGGGGCATTCATGTCAAGTTTTGGTGGTGTGCGCATCGCGATGGATGTTTTTCTTATTGCTGTTTTTGCGGGTCTGTATGTTGTGCCTTTAAATACAATCATACAACACGATACGCCAGAGGATATAAGATCGCGTATTTTGGCAGGTAGCGCGATTTTGAATTCTATTTTTGTGGTGGCTTCATCAGTTTTATCGGCGATATTATTGTCAGTTGGATTTGGTGTAACCGGTTTGTTTTTGGTGTTTGCCTTGGCGAATATGTTTGTCGCCTTTTATATTTGTCAGTTATTGCCTGATTACTTGTTGAAAACAATAATGCAAATCGGCTTGAAGTTCTTTTATAAAGTTGAGGTACGCGGTTTAGAGAATGTTGAAAAGGCAGGTGATCGCGCGGTTATTGTGTGTAACCATGTGTCCTTTCTTGATGCACCGGTACTTGCGGCATATTTGCCCGGCAGGCCAATGTTTGCGGTGAATACTCATGTTGCGAATTGGTTCTGGGTACGACCGTTTTTGAAAATGGTCGACGCATTTCCGTTAGATCCGACCAATCCTTTTTCACTTAAGGGCTTGATAAGGAAAGTTCAAGAAGATAGGCATTGTGTAATTTTCCCTGAAGGTAGGTTAACCGAAACCGGCGCGTTGATGAAAATCTATGATGGTCCGGGCATGATCGCGGATAAGGCAGGTGCAGTTGTGTTACCAGTGCGTCTTGACGGGGTACAACATACACCATTTTCACGTCTTAAAGGTAAAGTGCCATTACGTACATTTCCTAAAATAACGATGACTATTTTAGAGCCAAGAGAGTTTAAATTACCTGATGAGGTCAAAGGCCGTGCGCGTAGAAGTGCCGCAGGAAGACAATTATATGATTTGATGGAAGATATGATGTTCCTGACAAATGATCGTCACCAAACTTTGTTCGATGCTTTGATGAAGGCACGCCATATTAACGGTGATAATGCGATAGTCGCAGAAGATATAGAACGTAAGCCAATGAAGTTTAAAACGCTTACTCGTGGCTCTGTTGTGATGGGACGTAAAGTTTCGGGTATGACAAGCAGTGGTGAGAATGTTGGGGTTATGTTGCCTAATTCTTGTGCTGCTTTGGTTACGTTTTTTGGTCTACAGGCTTTTGGGCGTGTTCCTGCGATGCTTAACTTTTCCGCAGGGGAGAAGGCAATATTATCGGCATGTAAATCTGCGCAAGTTAAAACGGTTCTTACTTCGCGCAAGTTTATAGAAATGGGTCGATTAGAGGACCTAATCGAAGCTATGACAGAAAAAGTGAAGATTGTTTATCTTGAAGATGTGAAGGAAAGCATAACGCCGATTGATAAATTGCGTGCGTTATATGCAAATCGTATGGCCGGATATATACACCGCAGGCAAGATATTAAGCCCGATGATAAGGCGGTAATTTTATTTACCTCAGGTTCCGAAGGTACACCAAAAGGGGTTGTCCTATCGCATCATAATTTGATGAGTAACATAGTACAGCTTTCCTCACGTGTTGATTTCAACGGGCAGGATATTGTGTTTAATTGTTTGCCGATGTTTCATTCTTTCGGTTTGACTGGTGGAACTTTATTACCGGTGTTATCAGGGGTGCGAACGTTCTTATACCCAAGCCCACTTCATTACCGCATTGTACCGGAACTGGTATATTCATCAAATGCGACCATAATGTTTGGAACCGACACGTTCCTAAATGGATATGCAAGAATGGCTGATCCGTATGATTTTTACCGTATGCGCTATATTTTTGCAGGGGCAGAAAAGGTAAAAGATGAAACGAGACAGCTATACTCGAATCGTTTCGGTGTACGTGTTTTAGAAGGGTATGGAGCAACTGAAACAGCACCGGGAATTACATTAAATTCACCAATGCATATGAAAAATGGAACGGTAGGAAGAATCTTGTCGGGTATCGAGCATCGACTTGAAGACGTTCCCGGAGTGGATAAGGGCGGCCGATTATTTGTTCGTGGCCCTAATGTTATGCTTGGTTATTATAAGGACGATAAACCCGGTATATTACAGCCACCCGCAGATGGTTGGTATGATACAGGTGATATTGTAAATATCGATGATGAGGGATATGTAGAAATATTAGGACGTGCAAAGAGATTTGCCAAAATAGCCGGAGAGATGGTTTCCCTGACTAGTGTTGAGACAATGGTTACTAAAATTTATCCAGATCATGATCATGCCGTCGTTGCTATTCCAGATGCGCGTAAGGGAGAGCAATTAATTTTTATCACCACGAATGCAAAGGCTGATAAAGCCGATTTATCTGCCTATGCGAAGGATAATGGTATATCTGAACTTGCCGTTCCCAAGACGATTAAGGTTATAGATAAAATGCTGGTTTTAGGCAGTGGTAAAACTGATTATACGGGATTAATGGATTTTGTTACTGCAAAATAATTAAGGAAGTTTTTCGTGGAGTATGCTAGCATTAATTCATGAAGAAGTTCGCGGTATTCATTTTTGTCTTTGTCTTCGCCGTTAATACGGCGAGCATTAACGCATATGCATTTTCTTGCACCCTGATGGCGCAGGGACAAAATGTCGATGCTGTGGCTATGGCGGATTGTCATGAAATGATGAAAACTGACAAAAACGCGTCTGGCTCTTCTCATTGTGAGGGGTTTTGTTTTTGTCAAAGCGTTCTGCAAAGTTCGCATATTATGCCACTTGATTTGAACGAGACGGTTATGGTTTTTGTAAAAGACATGCCACCTGTATCATTTGATAATTTGACACATTCCGTTGATTCATCGCCTTTATTACGCCCCCCAATTTTAATCTCCTAATATTTTGTAATGTGCCCTGACAATATGTCGGGCGTTTTCTAATTGCATATATCTGGAGATTTATTATGCGAAAATTTATGACTATAACATGTATAGCAACGATGAGTGTTGCCGCACAAAATGCGCAGGCGCGGCCTGTATCTTATCCCGGTGGTTTGACTGCCATGACGATGAATAACGGAGATGTGAATTCCTTACATTTACATTACTCCCCAACAGCGAAATATTCGCTGGGCTATAAGGGGGAGTATTGGAGAGGTGGTAATTACACCATTCAAGCCGTGCAAATGAATAATTTGATCAAGCGATGGAATAATCCTAACTCGCAGGCGAACATTTATTTGAAATCAGGGATAGGCGTGGCATACAGCGATGAAGGCGCGTTTGATAGTGAAAGCAATCTTGCGGCTTTTACAGGTGTTGCCGCGGATTGGGAAGACCGAAGGTTATTTGTGTCTTATGAAAACCGTTATACCGAGGCAGGAGACATAGATAATTTCTATATGCAATCCGGTCGTGTCGGTATTGCACCATATATCGGTGATTATGGTGATTTACATACATGGTTGATGGTGCAAGTTGATCATGTCCCCGAAGCTAAAGAGCAATTAACACTCACCCCTATGGTTAGGTTGTTTAAGGGCGTTCATTTGATTGAAGGCGGCATGAGCAATCAGGGTGATTTGTTGTTTAACTACGTGATTAGGTATTAAATCTATATTGAAAAGGAATATATAATGAAAAAATTTATTTTAGTAATGTTGTCTGGTTTTTTGTTTTCTTCTAATGCGTTTGCAAGTGAAGTTGTAACGATAAAGGTGAATGGAATGGTTTGTGATTTTTGCGCACGAGCCGTTGAAAAGGTGTTCATGAAAAATGCAGCAGTTAATTCTTTGAACGTGGATTTGTCTGCCAAACAGATCATTGTATTTATGAAAGATGGGGAAACTTTGGATGATGATATTATCACCCGGATGATAACTGACTCCGGATATGCATTGGTTGATATTTTGCGAGGTGATAATAATGGGGATTTATAAGCAAACAGCCTTGCCTATATTAAGCCTGTTTACCAGTGTCGGCACGTTAATATGTTGTGCATTGCCGGCGTTATTAGTAAGCATTGGCATGGGGGCGGCGATGGCCGGACTGGTAACTAATGTCCCATGGATTACGTCTTTATCCGATTATAAGGCAATTGTCTTTACGGTGTCCGGGGTCATGCTTTGCTTATCTGCATTTATGCAATGGCGTGCGCGTTATGCGCCATGCCCTATTGATCCAGTTAAGGCACGCGCCTGCGGTATATTAAGAAAGATAAGTTGGGGAATGATCTATTTTTCAATATTGGTCTATATCGTTGGCTTTTTCTTTGCATTTTTAGCCGTGTATTTTCTGTAGATACCAATAGTTAAATTTATTTAGTAAGGCGTATTTATTAATTTGCCTTATTTTTGCCTTATCTGATGATTATTTTAAATTGTTATTAACATAGATATATTAGTAATAATCTTAGGCCTTTTTTCAATGAGGTAAATTGCCTATAATGATTACATAAATAAGGGTGTAAAAAATGTCAGATTCTCCAGAGATGGAAGAGCTTAACGCTCCGACTATAGATTCTATGGCGGCGTTTAGTAATCAATTGCAAGAACTAACAGATTCTTTGAATGTGTTGTATATTCGCAATAATGCAAGTGGTCGCAATAAATTTAGAGAAAAGTGGCCTGATGTTGCGTGGTTTATTTTTGGTGAAGAATTGATCAAATGTGACAATGAGGGCACTAATGATCGTGATCGTAGAAGCGAATTAGAAGAAAGCGCAAGTGAAAGGCGTATTCAACTTAAAGGTACTATTGCTGAGTTTATAGGTAAGAGCGTAGATAAAGGTGCGTTACAATTCGATTATGTAGGCAGTATTGTTGACCTTTATGGTGCGGCCATTACCAGATTTTTATATGCTGAAGATGTTATAGAAAGGGTTCGCCCAGGTGTTTTGGCGAATTTGGTTACTGCGCAGGATCTTGAGGACGCTAAAAAAGCGAAAGAAGAAGCAAAGCGAGATGCAGATTTTGCCCGTAAGGTGGCAGAGGATAAAGGTGAGCCTGTTCCACAGGAATACCAGATGCCAGCAGAAGATCAGAAATTATCTGCTGAGGAGCAATCTATTCTTAGCAATGCTCCAGCTCCGTCAGCGGAGCATTTATCAGATGATGTGCTGGATAATGTAAAACCAATTGAGGTTGAAAGACCATCTGATGAGAAACGACAGTTACACGATCCTATGTCTGAAGTACCTTCTGATGAAGTAGTGTCGCCGTCTGGTTCTGATATCGAATCTGTTCCACAAAACGTGTCTCCAAATGTTGAAGGTGCTTTGGACAAGCAAATGGCATCGGATGACAATATTATTCAAAAAAATGACATTCCTGCACCTTCTGAGGTCGCTGACCCGATAGCACAGGCAGAAAAATTAGAAGAGCAAAGTGCACTGCAGGAAACTGCTGCGGATAAATCGGATGATTCGTTATCTAGTCCGCAAATTGCAGATCCTTTGGATTCTGTGCAGCCAATTGATACAGGTAATATATCTGAAGATAGATTACCTGTTAATACGGAAATATCGCAACAGTCAAAGCCTGTAGCGGATGGAACTAATAATGATGATGCTGTTAGTACATCAGTTCATGAAAATGTTGTTTCTGAACCTCCTAAATCTGTGGAGCAGCCGGTACAAGAATCTGCGCCGATAGCACCGCCAACGGAGGAGGATTTGACACCTGTTGTTGAGGCTAAAGTTGAAGAAAAACCGGCACAGGTTACAGAAAATATTGCGCCTTCTGATCCTATTACCCCTGTGGAAGAAGGTAAACCGTCTTCTCCTGAACCTGAGCCAGTGGAAGAGGCAGCACCAGTAATGCCACCGCCGCCGCCATCATCACCTGAAGAATTAGCAACCTCACCGATGTCTGAGCCAAAGGTTGATGATGTTCCTGATGTTAAAGTGGCGAAGGGAACATATGTCGCATTATTTAATGCCGTAGCACCTATTGTTTAAATTTAACACAATGTATTGCGCATATAAGAAATGTTAATACTGTTACTGCGCCGCCTTGGTGGAGAACTGCAATTGGCAGTGATACAGATGAAAACAGCGTGGCAATCCCCAGGCCTGCTTGTAATGTTATAAAAATGGTGAGTAGAGGAAACCAAATTTCCGTACGTTTTTTATATATGGAATGAATTGTTAAACTGATTGTTATTATAAAAGTTGTTATTGCCAGCCATCTATGTGTGAATTGAACTACGGCGTGATTTTCAAAGAAATTGTACCACATAGGTTTATAAAACCACATCTCTTCAGGGATCCATTTATCACCCATCATAGGAAACGTGTCGTTATATACTAAACCCGCATCAAGCCCGGCAGTGAAAGCCCCCCAAAATATGGTGATTGTTAAAGCACCCAGCGTGATCAAACCGTGTGAAAATAGTTTATTATCTGTATTGAATAATTGCTGTTTGCAAGATTGTTTATAAAGGCTAAGTCCAAGCCACAGCATGTAAGCATAAATTAATATTGCAAGGGACAGATGCGCAGTTAATCGGTAATGTGATACGGCAGGTATATCTACTAGACCGCTTTTAACCATGTACCATCCCATGAAGCCTTGTGCGCCGCCAAGTATAAAGGCAATAATCAGTTTTAATTTATATCCTTTGGGAATCCACCCCTTGATAAGGAAAAATATAAATGGCACGGCATAGAATACTCCGATAAGACGCCCTAGTAATCGGTGAAACCATTCCCAAAAAAAGATGGCTTTGAAATCTGTTAAGCTCATCCAAAAATTTTTCTTATTATATTCTGGAGATGATTTGTATTTTTCGAAAACTTCTAACCAATCCTTTTCATTCAAAGGCGGTATAGCACCAAGAAGGGGTTTCCATTCAACAATAGATAAACCTGATTCACTAAGACGAGTAATAGCACCGACAATAATCATACAAAATACACTAAAGCAGCAGAAAAACAGCCAGTAAGATACAGCTCTTAAGTGTTTTGTATTGTTTTGCAAATTGTTCATTTTCGGCGATGTATTTTTGACTTTATTTGTGTAAAAGATGGGCTTAATCATAGAAAATTGATATGATGGTTTTTGATTTAGCCTGTATCCTAGATTCAGGGATAAACTGAGAAGATAAAAATGGCAAGTTTTGATTTTATTGATGCCGCTGCACGTGGTTATGATTTTGTATGGCGAGAGCGCAATTATTTGGCGCGTGTCGCTGTGCCTGTCATATTTGTGAAGGTTGCGTGTTTATTGGGTGTTTTTGTCTTGGGATTACAAGATAGTTACGCTCGGCAAGGGCTTGTTTTACTTCCCGGTTATGTGATGGAGGCATTATTTGTTGTCGGTTTAATTCGCTACGCTTTGTATAGGGAGGGGATTTTTATATGGGGTAAACCTGTTCCTGTTCCTGATACAAAGGAAAAATATCCATCATATAGAGGCCCTATGAGCCGTAAGCAATGTATTCAGGGCGGTTTTGCTATGTATATGTTGTTAACTGTTATTTTGCTGGGTTTTTCTGCATATTTGTATGACTTTTCGCGCATTAGTATAGAAAATATACCTGAGGAGAGTGCAGCTCCATTACCTTTGGATGCGGCGAATGATCCTGTTATATCTATTGCAAGCACAGCAGTATTATTGATTGTTTTGATATCATCTTTATGGGCGTTTAGGTTATTTTGGATGTATATCCCTATTATTATGGGTCATTCAGTACAAAGCCTTTTAAAACGCCTTTCGGGTATACAAAGCTCTGTTTATATGTTGGCGACATCATTGATATGTTTCTTGCCACTTGTCGTCGTCTTTATGGTTTTTATGCAAGTGTGCTTGAGCGTATTTATGGAAGGATCGGCGGGATATATTTTGATCAGAGCTCTATTAGAAGGGGCAATGGGTCTGGTTGTGGTATCGGTTCAGGCGGTCGCCATGACATATGCGTTTGTAGAGGTATTATCGGATAAGGAAAAACAATAATTATATGTTTACATAAGTTTGTTGACTTGTTTTTTTAATTGGTGTTATAGCATGAGTTGTAAACGGTTCTTTGTTTTTTGTTGAAGGTAAGCGCATGCAAAAAGTAGATTTGGTTATCAGAGAAGAAACACTAGAAAATGAACGTAGAACTGTGATTACGCCTGATCAGGTGGCACAATTAACTAATCAAGGTTTTAGCGTTGCTTTAGCAAAGTGGGATGAACGTATTTATCATGATGATGATTATGTCGATGCGGTTAACAGATTAGGTGATTCCGATAATTTTAAAGTTATTGATCCTGAGGAATGGACAGAAGGCATCTCTTATGAAAACAGTGTTATCTTAGGGGTTAAAGAAATTATTGACCATCATCTAGGTGATAAACAATTTGATTTAGATAAGACATATGTTCATTTTGATCATTCTTTTAAAGGTCAGGACGGTTCTGATAAGAGGTTATCTCGATTTGGAAACGAGCCTGAAGGCGTAGATGTGGTTCTTTTGGATCATGAATATTGCGTAGATGATGATGGTGTTAGAACACATGCATTTGGCAAAAGTGCCGGATATTCAACTGCGGCAATCTCTTTTTTAATGTGGGCAAATAAAACTATAGGGGAAAGTTCGGAGCTACCTAAATATTCATATGACAGTAAAGAAGAGTTCTTTGAACAAAATATTGCAAATATAGAACTTGCAGTTAATGAAAATGGTGGTCTTAATTCTTTGGTTCTTGGTGGTGAACACGGACGTTCTGCAAAAGGCGCGACAGAGTTTTACGATGACTTAAGGTCACGTTTAAATAATGGTAATAAGTTGAGTAACGTGCGCTGGGGTCGTGAGGAAACAGAGGAAAAGCAACAGAGAAATGGCCTTGATGGTATTAATGACTTTGATGTTGTCGTTAATTGTACGTTTACAGAAGATAGTGTTCCTCCGTTTATGAATGATAAGACGCTACAAGAACGTAATGACGATACGCTTCAAGTTATTGGTGATGTAACCTGTGATACTACGCCTGATAAAAACAGAGTTAGGTTCTCAGATTATAAAACAACCGATTTTGATGACCCTATTCATAATGTCGGGAAAAATGTTCACATTGTAACTATAGATCATTCACCATCATTTTTCCCAAAAGAAGCAACGGATGATATATCTAAACAATTTTTCCCACAAATCATCGACCTGTTAGAGGCAAGGAAACAAGGGATGGTCGTTCCCGAAAATTCTCCTTGGGAGCGCTCTTTAGAGGCTTTTGAAGAAAATATGTTAGTTCCTGTTAATGCATATTATATGGGTAAAAATGTTTCCGTTGGTTTTGATATGGTTTCCATGTCGGAAGAAGAAAAGGAATCATATCTGGAAAATAATCATGATAGCTTAGAAAAGCTTTTCATAAACTTGTTATCGCAAATGGATGAGTTG
Source organism: Alphaproteobacteria bacterium (assembly GCA_050633325.1). Classification (GTDB taxonomy): domain Bacteria; phylum Pseudomonadota; class Alphaproteobacteria; order Micavibrionales; family Micavibrionaceae; genus UBA1672. Next base: position 4,405 of record JBOEGH010000008.1, on the reverse strand, counting down.
AGCGAAGAGGAGAAAGACTCTTTCATGTTCCACGTTTCAACAGGTTTCTTCAAAATACATGAAGATAATAATAAGTTCGGTTTTAAAGATAATAGAAATAATGCGGAGCTTGGTGATCTTGTTACAAAAATGCAAAAATCATTGGAGGGGCGCTTTCCTATAGAAGATTTGTGCCAGTCTCCGGAAGTAGTTAATGCGCACGAATTATCAAAAGTAGTTTCTGATCAATTTAAAGACCCTGAATTTTTGAATGTTATGGGGTATGAGGATGAAGAATCTTTTGTTGAGGCGTTCAAGCAAGGTGATATAACAACAGAAATGTCTTTATATCTGGAATATACAGAGGCAGCAAGATCGGTAATCAATGCATGTGAGGATAGTATCGCCGATGTTTCTGAAGAATTTGCAAAAGCAAAAAATGTTATTGAGCGGACTAAACTATTTCCTAAAAGCGTTATGAAAGATGTTGGAGAAGTGGTCGCTTCACATGAGGAAGAGCTTGCAATTTAAACAAGATTTTTATTTACATAATTTTGTTGCTATATTTTTTTTAACAAGGTACTAAGCGGTATATTTATAAGCTGTAAGAGGGCAAAGACATGCTTAAGCCAATAGTTTCTGTTTACAACGGGTTTTTTAGTGGTGGTGCAAGAAATGTGCACACAGACCTTGTTTCACAAATTGCAAAAACTGATTTACCACAAGTTGTAATAAGTATGGCGGACGAGGTAGATCGTGGATTTGAAGGTCGTCAGAAAATGACGGATGATTCAAATTATAAAAGATTACTGTCCGAAGGGTTTAATATTGAATCCCTTGGTTTGGATATCTCAGAAGAAGAAGCAAATCATGCGGCGGTTCAATCTATGGCCAGTAAGCTGTTAGACGTTGACCCAAGTGTTATTCTTTCATTGAAAGAACAGCCCGTTAAATTACTTGTTGAGGCGAATAAATATTTGGAAGTTCTGGGTTATGAGCCATATCCAATTATTGTTACTTTGCACAGGACAGATCCGGAAGTTCAAGATCCTAAGGCGATAAGTGTTTTAAAAGAAATGGAACATACACCGGAAGATAAAAAACATATTTTGGGATATTTGGCGTGTGCTGAATCTGCTTCGTTTGCATATCATAGAGCCTTGGATTTGGATTATGCTGATTTAGATAGGTTTGACTTTATTCCTAATGGAATAGATTTAGACCTTTTCCAGCCATCAGATGATGAAACAATTCAACAATTTATTGATGATCGTGAATTAGGTTTTACGAAAGATACACCGGTTGTTATTATCGGCGCACGCAACAGTAAAGAGAAGAATATAGATTTATTTGTAGAATCTGCAGCGGCATTTTTGGAAAAAAGACCGGATGCACATGTGGTTATGTGTGGATCGGGAATGGAGCAGGCTAAACTGTCTGATATGATAGATGATAAAGTATCCTCTTTTGATTCTGATACTCAATCATCCATAAAGGACAGAATTCACCCTATTGGACGTGTATCCAGAGAAGAAATGGTTACATTAACAACATTGGCAGATATTGTTTCACTTACATCTCCAACGCTTGGTGAGGCTGATCCCTTGGTATTAAAAGAAGGTATGGCATGTGGTGCAATTCCTGTTTCAACCTGTACCGGTGATACTGCGTCAGTTGCGGGGATAGACAATCCTATTGATCATTATCTAAAGCCAATTGAGCAACCATTTATTGTTGGAAGTCGCGGTATTATTACATCACAAAATGCATCTGATATTGCCGATGCTTGGAATTACGGGATAGATAATCCTGAAGAATTCTTAGATAATATTGCAGAATATAGAAGTGAAATGGATCAAGAGAAGTTTGTGGATACGTATGTTGAGGCAATTACAAAGATGGTTTCTAAGAAGCCGAAAGATAATGTTCCTATTTATGAATTTAACTCATAACAGTTAGCTTTATAATTTCATCATTCCGCCATATGTTTTCCTGACGTAATATGCCGACCTTAGTGATGCGAGAAAGAAAAACGCACCGATACCTATTATCATCAGAGGTTTTTCCCATGATGATGATAATTTGCCGCTGGTCATTTTTGTCCAAAATTCCCCGGGGTTGGAAATAATTAATTCTTTGGCGGATTCTGGTAAATCAGAATAACCAAAATACATGATACCAATACTTGCGATCATAAGTGCATAGGCGATAAAATTCCCCCAGAAGCTGTGGCTTGAAATTTCGGCCATATAATCTGCTTGTGTTTCGATTAAGATACCGTCATCACGTGGCTTGTATTCTTCTTGATCCGAGGGTATGTGCTTGCCCGCCATAACGGATACCATATATCCGACAGCGACCGATACCGAGGGTACAATAATGGATAAAATGAGAGAGCCTTTAATTGCAAAGTAGTAAACACCAATTGCAATCAGACCTACGAGGATAAAAATAGCACAAAAGGAGATAATGGATTTATCGCCCATTTCGGCGATTACACGTCCATTTTCACCTTCTTTAACGTATATTGTTACGCTTTGATTAAGCTTATGGCGTATTTCGTTGCTTCCCATACTGCCGGATATTGTTCTGGTTTGGTCTTTGAAAACATATTCGACTATGGGGCTGTAGAATGTTCCGGTGCTGCGATCGCTGCCTGTTCCTGTGGTGGAAGTGTATTTCTCTATGGCCTTAACTTTGCCAGCGATTTTTTGTCCGTGGGCTTTTAGTTTTAAATATGAAATCAAGTAATTGGTTCCGAACGTCAAAAAGCCGCTGCCTGCTATTAGGGGGATGATGCTCATGAAAGGTCCTGAAATTTTAGCTGTTAAGGTGAGGTAATGTTATTGCAATGTTCCTTGCCAGTCGGCAAATCGGTAATCTCCCGGGGTGATTAATTCCTGTTTCGCAACATAAACAGAGTGTAGCTTTCCCTCGATTTTATCAACCCAGAAATCCATAAATTCGTGTAAAGTTGGATAAAGCGGGGCGAGGTCGTATTCTTGCCATATGAATTCTTGCAGAACGTTTTCGTGGTCAGGTAAATGATAAATAATTTGCGCCGTAGTAAGGCGGTACTCGTTCATTTGCTTTTCCAGATCTGCCATATGCCCTCTTATAATTGTTTAGTACATTGGTATCATTATACCATAAAGATCACCTTTCAACAAATTTTCCTGTTAATTCAGTATCTTTGTTTGTGTAATATGAAAAACATTTGGTTTTAAATATTTTATGCAAGTTCATAGTGTGAAAATAAGACGAAAAGCCTTGAATTATTATGTTATGAGGATTATAGATACATCATTCACATGGGGTAATTGCGTATTTTTTGTACTTATTCTTGTGATGTGGGAGGGGTTTTCTACGCTCTGGCTCTATAAGGAGCAGATTAGAAGGCCTGCTTGTTAAACCATAAACTATAGGAGACTGAAATATGAAATTTCGTCCTTTACATGATCGCGTACTAGTCCGCCGCGCGGAAGCTGAAACTAAAACAGCAGGTGGTATTATTATTCCAGGAACAGCAGAAGAAAAGCCATCAGAAGGCGAAATCGTTGCAGTTGGCAATGGTTACGTTAATGACAATGGTGACGTTCGCGCACTTGATGTTAAGGCTGGCGATAAAGTCATCTTTTCAAAGTGGGCAGGAACAGAAGTAACTATCGATGGTGAAGACCTGATGGTTATGAAAGAGTCTGATGTTATCGGCATCATCGCTGCTTAAGAGTTTTATTAGTTTTGTTTTTATGTCGTTGAATTGCGACATACGTATTAATGCACATTGTGCCTTGTTCGTATAAACACAAACAAAATTCATTCACTCTCAATTACATGAATATATTTTATTTTTCTTAAAGGAGAAAAACTATGGGTGCTAAAGAAGTACTATTTGAAGACAAAGCTCGTGATGAGCTAGTAAAAGGCGTAGACATTATTGCTAACGCTGTAAAAGTAACATTGGGTCCAAAAGGCCGTAATGTTGTAATCGAAAAATCTTTCGGTGCGCCACGCACAACAAAAGACGGTGTTTCTGTTGCGAAAGAAATCGAACTTAAAGACAAGCAGCAAAATATCGGTGCTCAATTGATCCGTGAAGTGGCTTCTAAAGCTAATGATCATTCAGGTGATGGTACTACGACTGCTACTGTTCTTGCACAAGCGATTGTTCGCGAAGGTGTTAAGGCGGTTTCTGCAGGACGTAATCCAATGGATCTTAAGCGCGGTATCGACAAGGCTGTTATTGCCGTTGTTGAAGATATTGCGTCACGTGCAAAGAACGTGAAAAGCAATGATGAGATCAAGCAAGTTGGTACAATTTCTGCCAATGGCGAGAGCGAAATCGGTGAAATGCTTGCGGAAGCGATGGATAAAGTTGGTAACGAAGGTGTTATCACTGTTGAAGAAGCAAAATCTTTGAACAACG
>JBOEGH010000007.1:0-141589 GCA_050633325.1 Alphaproteobacteria bacterium | reverse complement strand
CAGCATAGAAATTATGTGGCTGGCATTGGCATCAGGATCAACCGCACTAAAGGCAGATCCTATTACGGGTAACTCACTTAAGTAAGTTTCATTCATCAAGCCGATGGTTTCTGTATAAACCGCGTAGAACATCACGAACATTGATATTTCTAGGGCAGAACAAATAAGCACGGTAAACAGGGAAGAAAATCGCGGCGATGACATGCCCTCAAAGGGGCTGGGTTTATCAAACCTCATGACTTCACCTCCTTGCTTTGTTTGGCTAGCACATTAGCGCAGCCTGACTTAAAGCATTGAGGGTTTTCGCATGTCACCCATAACTCACACTGCATCTGATCTTCAGATGCAGGTGGTGATAGCTCTAAAGCGGGATCATTAGAGGATTTCAGCGTAATATGGACAGAAATCGAAGGTATATCTGACATTTAAAGCCTCCTTGCCCTTATGAAACAGGGCAATAAATAACAATGATTTGTTTAAGAGGCTTTGCGCAAAGCTTGTATGAAGAGTACCTATGATTTTTAGGTGTCGTCAAAGCAGCTGGTGAAGAATAGGCGCGGATTACCCAAAGATAAATATTCGTAAGACCTTGAATAAATAGGAGTTTTTATTGGGGCATGAAGAAAGGAAAATACAAAAACAAACTCTGGTACGGGTCTAAATTATCCCAGTATAAGACCGAAAAGATTTTAAGATGTTTTGCAGATAATCTTTCCGTTGTTGATACTGAGATCATAACCAAAGTCAGTGCTACAACAGTAAAGAAGCATTTTTATCAGTTCAGAAAGAAGATGTTCTATGCTGCTTTTAGCTATGGCAATTTATTCAATGGAGCAGGGATTTTATTATCAATAGGCCCACCGCGTAATTCTAAAGATGCCAAAGCCTTAGCGGCAAAGAGAGAGCATGGAAAAGTCCGAGAATCCAATTGGTTCTTGTGGGAGGTATTGATAAGAGCCTATGCAGGGTATTCATATACGACTGCTGAGCTTTCAGTAATTAAATTCTATGTTGGATTTAGATTGGCTGTATATCACCGCATTCTAATAAAAGAGATTGCTGATTTATCTATATTGGAAGATCTTGATCTTGTACCAAAAAATCCGATCAAAAGTGTTTCTGTTTCTGAAATAGACCATATTCCTGAGTTATCTCAAAAGACTGATATTGAAATTTTAGAGTTTTGGAATGCTATTATTATGAAGGAGTTTGAAGTACCCGATTATATATGGGATTACATTTTTTCAAAAAAACGTAACGCCGGAATATCGAACAACATCATCTATCAAGATTTACGATGGTACTTGCTGAAACATCCGATCAATAGTGATGAAAATGAATCTTTATCCCCTAAAAGATCGGGGCATATATTACCCATACAGGATGATTATAATGAAGAGCTAAAAAATCTTATAAGATTTGCGCAAGCAAGGAAGCATCAACTCTCTAGCTAGGGGCGATGTTAAACGCGATTTTCTTCATCCATTCATATTTAGTTTCCATCATATGCCCACGCCCATATTTTGGACCGGATTTCTTATGCCCCATAAGTTCATCAATAACCTCTTCAGGCGCCTGAGCATCACGCAAGCGATCCTTAAACGTATGGCGCAGTGAGTACAGTGAATGCTCTGGCGTTGGTTTAAGGCCATTCTCACGAAAGTACTTATTAATAGTAGTCGAGGCAGTATCCGCGTTACGATAGTGAGAAAACCCGTCAGGCAATAATTTGAATGCATGGAGGGATGCACCAACCAATGGCAGCTTTCTTTCTGAGGTGGGGGTCTTAAGAGCCCGATTCTTTCTTGCTCTGATCCATATATGCGGAATAGGCTCATTTAAAAATATGTCCTCTTTGCGTAATCCAATTAATTCAGATTCCCGCGCTCCTGTGTCAGCCATAGCAAATACAAGTAATCTTGCTTCTGTATTCAGAGTTTCCATACTATTAGGGGCAAGTAGTACATCTTGGACATAGGCTGTCTCAAAAGGCGGTCTGGAATGCTCAACTTCTTTAAGCCGAATTTTAGAAAATAATAAGTCGAAATCAGTATCAATCTCGTGGGACATTGCAACGAGCTGGAGGACATCCCTCGTATACATGACATTTTTGTTCACGGTTGCCGCAACAACTTCACCATTTTCAACTCTATCCATCCACCATTGACGGTATTTAAGGATGTCTGCGCGTGTAACTGTGTTTAAGGGCTTGTTTCCGATAACCTCGATGAAGGTGTTCATTACGGCAATGCGTGGGTTTTTCCATTTCCGCACCTGATCTTCAGATTTATTGGTAAGCCTGTCAGTGCATAGAGGCCAAAACTTGTCGATACAGGCGTCCAAAAGAATTTCCGGTTGTTCGGTTCCACCAAGAACAGAGGATACTGTGTCGGGCTTATCAATGGATTTTGTTGCGGTTTGAAGGCGTTCGACTATTTCTTCTAATGGTGCTTTAGCAATATCGGTAGCATTCTTATATGCAAAACCGTGAGCCTTGGCGAGCTTAATTGCAACACGGTATGCTGCATCTGCATCTTGCTTGCCACCGCCCTTAATCAGGCTTTTCCAATAATCCTCAATATAGTCGTTATAAATAGCTGCTTTTCGAATGGCTTCTTTTTCGTCTTTGGTGCCAAGAGATACCTTTATAATATCCTTGTTTTCATACTCTAAAATATGCTCAGGTACGCGCCTTCTATAATAGTAATTCTGTCCGCGTAGAAAAAGATAATTTGCCATCCATGTGTACCGCTTTGTATGTCATTTTGTGTACCATAATTGGTAGAACGAAATGCGCCCCAAAGGCAACTGAAAACAATTTTTCAGCTAATACAACATGTTAATAAGATTTTGATTAAGATCTAGTTAATGAAAATGGCGGAGACTGAGGGATTCGAACCCTCGATGAGGCTATAAACCCCATACTCCCTTAGCAGGGGAGCGCCTTCAGCCACTCGGCCAAGTCTCCTAACAATTCAGTCCCTTTTATTAGGGGATTATGCTTCTATTGTAAAGTGGTTTAGGTATAAAAATAAATAAATTATCTAATCAAGATAATTATCATCTTTCATCTTTTTTTTTGACCCTAAGTCTGCCTTGGCTACTATTCCAAATGCGGCAACTATAATTAATATTCCAAGAGTTATAAGTACTTTAAAGAAAATGTCCCACGCCAATAAAGATGTCCATAATTGAGTTATGCATAGTAGGGCACCTATGCATACCATTGCTATAATGGCTTTAAGAAGTATTTGATGATTCATGTTGATTTACTCCTTAGGTTTTTTCATTACAACCAGAAAGGCTTCTCTGCTGAAGAATAATAACATGCGGCGTACTTCACGTTCCATTGTTACTACTTCCCACCCATCTTGACCATTCTTATTCAAGAAATCAGTGAATTTCAAAGGGTCAACTTTTGAACCACCAAGAAATAGTGATCCAAGCATGCTCTCTCTGTATATTGCTACTTTATATTCAAATTTCATTATATCAGTTTTTCTTTCAGTAACTTGTTAACAACAGCAGGGTTAGCCTTACCCTGTGATTTTTTCATTACTTGTCCGACAAAAAATCCGAACAATTTGTCTTTACCGCCTTTATATGCGTCTACATTGTCTGGGTTTTCGCCTATTACTTCGTCAACTATTGCCTCAATTGCGCCAGTATCTGTAACCTGCTTCAATCCTTTTTCATCAACGATCACAGATGCGCTTTTTCCGCTTGTAAACATGTCAGAAAATACATCTTTGGCAATTTTCCCGGAAATAGTGTCATTGGAAATTAAATCAATAAGTTCACCAAGATCATTCGCCGAAATTGGGCTTTCACCTAATGTCTTTTCATTCTTCTTTAATATCCCAAGAAGTTCATTAATTACCCAATTAGCAGCAAGCTTAGAATCACGTCCTTGCGCAACATTTTCGTAGTAATCCGCACGATTTCTTTCTGCGATTAGAACGCTAGCGTCATAACGGTTTAGGCCAAAATCATCCATAAATCTATGTTTTTTCTGATCTGGAAGCTCTGGCAACGTTTGCTTAATTTCATCAACCCAGCTTTGTTCAAATACCAATGGAAGTAAATCAGGATCAGGGAAGTAACGGTAATCATGAGCTTCTTCTTTTGAGCGCATTGATCTTGTTTCCAGTTTAACCGGATCCCATAAGCGCGTTTCTTGGTCAACTTCTTTACCGTCTTCGATTAAATCAACTTGTCTTCTTGCTTCGAATTCAATGGCCTGTTGCACTGCTTTTAAAGAGTTCACGTTTTTAATTTCTGCACGTGTACCAAGGTCTCCTCCTGGTTTTCTAACAGAAATATTTACATCTGCGCGCATAGATCCTTCATCCATGTTTCCATCACATGTTTCAAGATATCTGAGAATCATACGAATTTTAGATAGATATGCTGTTGCTTCTTCTGGGCCACGTATGTCAGGTTCTGAAACAATTTCCATTAGGGCACATCCAGAGCGGTTTAAGTCAACATAAGTTTTCTTAGGATGTTGGTCATGTACTGATTTCCCTGCGTCTTGCTCAAGGTGCAATCGCGTAATGCCAATGTTTTTGATGCTACCATCCGGTAAATCGATCTCTATCGTGCCTTTGCCAACGATAGGGTCCTCAAATTGTGATATTTGGTAACCTTGCGGCAGATCGGGGTAAAAGTAATTTTTCCGTGCAAATACAGAGTGTGTATTTATCTGAGAATTAAGACCAAGACCGGTTTTTATTGCCTGTTCTACACACTGCTTGTTTAAAACGGGAAGCATTCCAGGCATTGCTGCATCGACCAGCGATACTTGCGTGTTAGGGGCGGCACCAAAACTGGTTGAAGCACCAGAGAATAACTTCGATTCTACACTGATTTGAGCATGTATTTCCATACCTATAACGATTTCCCAATCGCCTGTTTCGCCTTGTACCATTTGGGTCATGATGTTTCCTAAATTATATTAATTTTATCTGTTTTCTATTTTATAAAAAAATTCAAATCTGCACTGTTTTATAGTGTGATCACGCTGACTGTAATAGTTGTCATGTTTAAAATACTCTTCCAATGGATTTAACGTCATCGGGTTGTAATGGGTTGCTTTTCTGACTATTAAAGTAGCATTTTGATCAATATGGTATTTAAAGCGGTCAACCACACATTTGCACAAGCTTTTCTTTCCTGAAACGACATCGTCTAAACTTTTAGAAGCATAGCAATCATGCTTTACCTTTCTTTCGATCACATGTTTCATACAAGGGGCATAAGCATAAGCAATATATTTACCACGTGCATCTTTACCTGCCTTAGTTTTCTTCTCTAAGTCTTTAAACTCTTGAACGGAAAGAATTTCTGACATTTTGGCTGAACTACAAGCGCAAATTATTTTTGTTTCTTCCTCATCAAATGAGAGGTTTTTCTTGTTAGAGCATGTTTTATAATAGTGATTAGCCATTATTTCAGAAGTTAACGGTTTACCATTACTGCCATAATCTTCTTCATCATTTAAAATGTCACTTAGAGATTGTACATCATTATTCGGTGGGTTTTGCGCATATGCGTTAAAAGATATTCCTAATGATATAGCAATGATTAGTGTAAGAATTGTCTGTATGTAAGGTTTTGAAATCATTATTTGGCCTTTTTAACTGAACATGGCATGTGATTAAATTGTGCCAGATTCTCAACCACACCTGCAACTTTTAATACAGTTTCCTCATCCCATGGACGACCAATAACCTGTAGACCTAGCGGTAGGCCCTGCGAATCCAGTCCCGCGGGAACAGAAATGCCGGGTAATCCAGCAAGAGAGGCAGGAACCGTGAATACATCATTTAGATACATTTTTATTGGATCATCTTCGTTTTCGCCAATTGCGAATGCGGCAGATGGAGCGGTAGGTGTTAGTAATGCATCACATTTATTAAATGCGTCTAAAAAGTCCTGAGATATAAGTCTGCGTACTTTTTGCGCTTTGATATAATATGCATCGTAGTAACCTGATGATAGGGCGTATGTTCCGATCATAATACGGCGTTTTACTTCGTCACCGAAACCTTCCGCTCTGGTTACTTCATACATGTCTGTTAAATCATCTTCATTTGCACGATGACCAAAGCGAACGCCATCGTAACGTGCCAAGTTAGAAGAAGCCTCAGCAGGTGCAATAACATAGTAAGTGGCCAAGGCATAATGCGTGTGAGGTAGGCTTACTTCAACTGTTTTTGCCCCTGCGCTTTCTAACCATTCAACGCCTTGTTGCCAAAGTGATGAAATTTCCTCTGGCATACCATCAACGCGATATTCTTTTGGAATACCAATTACTTTGCCTTTTATATCGCCTGTTAAAGCGGCAAGGAAATCCGGTACTTCTTTGTTCGCAGATGTACTGTCCTTAGGATCGTATCCTGACATTGTTCTAAGGAGTAGGGCATTATCTTCTACCGTACGTGCGAATGTACCTGCCTGATCTAATGATGAAGCAAATGCGATTGTCCCCCAACGAGAGCAACGTCCATAGGTAGGTTTTATACCTGTAATACCACAAAACGAAGCCGGTTGGCGTATTGATCCTCCGGTATCAGTACCCGTAGCACCCATACAAATGCGCGCCGCAACAGCAGCGGCAGAGCCACCTGATGATCCTCCGGGGGTAAGGTTTGCATCGTCTTCATTACGTTTCCACGGGTTTATTACATCGCCGAAATAACTAGTAGTATTAGAGGAACCCATGGCAAATTCATCAAGGTTACTTTTACCCAACATAACAGCACCGCCATTAAATAGCTTTTGGGTAACGGTTGATTCATATTGTGGTTTAAAACCCTCTAAAATGTGACTTGCTGCGGTTGTTTGAACGTCATTTGTGCAAAACAAATCTTTAATAGCCAAAGGTATACCATCTAGCGCACCTGCATCACCAGAAGCACGACGTTTATCTGATTCCTCTGCCTGCTTAATCGCAATATCAGGAGTTTCAGTGATATAGGCGTTAATGTTTTTGTGTTCTGCCATTGCATCAATATGCGCTTGTGCAAGTTCAACCGCAGTGAATTCTTTTTTCTCCAGAGAATCTATAGCCTCTGTAATTGTTAAGTCTGTTAATTGTGTCATTTTTTCTCTTTCGAACGAAATATGAATAAAGCCAGAATAGAATCTATTATTCCTACAAATAGGCCAATATAGGCGATTAATTGAGCGCTAGAACCTAGTAAATTAGATGCATAATCAGGATATGTTAATATAAATGTTGATGCTGATATGAAAAACAGGCCGCTTGTTAATCCGACCATCCTTATTATGCGTTTCTGATTTTCAGGAATGCTCTGCAAAGACATATTATATATTCCTTTTATTCAATTACCTTAGGAACAACAAAATACCCTTGAGTTTCTTCCGGAGCATTCTTTAATACTAGATCTTCACAGTTACCATCGTTAACGATATCGTCACGTAGCTCAGGAGTGATGTCCACAACGTTTGCCAGTGGCTCTACATTATCTGTATCCACTTCTGCAAGCTGTTCTACAAAGCCTATGATTTTTGATAGTTGTGGTACCATGCGTTCCAGTTCTTCATCGCTCATTCTAATACGTGCGAGAGAAGCAACTTTTTTTACGCTTTCCTTATCCAGAGACATATATTCGCCTTTTTGATATTGATTGTTAACCCTTGGACTTTTATCATCGGGAAGTCTAGCGCGCAAGCCTTATATAGGGTAAATAACGATTATGGATTTAGTTCAAAATAATTACAGTAATTGCCCTGATGGTGTTGCACTCATGGGCTTGGATTTGGGCAAGAAAACAATTGGTGTTTCTTTGTCTGATAGCGGGCAAAGCATTGCGTTTCCTCTGTGTACATTGAAAAGAACAAAGTTTTCTAAAGACCTTAAAGCGCTTGAAGAGATAATTAGAGATTATGACGTAGGCGGTTATGTTTTTGGATACCCATTAAATATGGATGACAGTGCAGGGCCGAGATGCCAATCGGTACGCGATTTTGGCTTGGAGTTCATTGCGCAGTTATCCGATGGTTTGAAGGGGGATAATCTATGGGTCGGCTTGTGGGATGAAAGGTTATCCACATCTGTTGTGGAGGACTTTGTGGGTAAATCTGTGGATATCTCAAAAAGGCGCGCAAAGGACACAGGGCTTATTGATAAATTGGCGGCACAGCATATTTTGCAGGGCGCTTTAGATTATATCGATAAACGTAGGTGAATTACTTTTTACCATATCGCATAAGTTCATTGCCGTTGTTTTGCATCCATCCTTTACCTTCTTCGAAATTACAGGATAGTTTTTTGCATAAACTCCAAAAGTCTTTGCTGTGATCCATGTGAACTAAGTGCGCAACCTCATGTGCAACCACGTAATCGATGGCATCGTATGGCGCGAATATCAATCTCCATGAAAAGGAGATGCTCCCATCTTGAGAGCAACTACCCCAGCGGCTTTTAGTATCACGAACACTTACAGAGGAAATGACTTTATTAATAGCGTCAGCTTTCTCACTTGCTATGTCTGCTAATCCATGTCGAGCTAGTTTTTTTAGGTGTGTAGTGATGCGGTTGGTCGGGTCATCTTGATAAGTTTTGACAATTAATACATCGTCATTTTGCTTTAACGTTGTACGCTTTGCCTCTGGCATGTGTTGTATATCAATTGTAACCTTATCACCAAAAATAGGCAGAATGGTGTTGTGTTTAAAAGGCACAGCAGGAGCAAGGTTATCCAGAGTTTCCTTAACCCAGTCTTCGTGCTCGCGGGCGAAGTAATAAGCTTTTTTTAATGACATACGTTGAGGAACGACAAGATTTACTACTCTTTCTACGGGGTCAAGCCTTAGGGCAACACGTTTTGCACGTTTGCTTCGTTTTACCGTGACCATATCCTCAATCATTATTTAACCTTATTTTTGCTTTTGGGGTTATCCGTTTTGGAAGAAGGGGGAGTTTTCTTTTTCTTGTTATTCTTAGAGGTGTTTTTGTTGCTAACTATTTTTGTATCTTTGTAGTTCTCAGGTTGATGTTCTTTTAACCAACGACGTACCGCGGCAATACCGTGTTTATCATGGTCGTAACGATCAGGCATTACGGATTCTACATTCTTCAAGTCTTTTGAAGGAACAGGATCTTTGTCTTTATCAAATTCACGTATGAATTCTCTGATCCGAGGCATGATTTGTTTTCTCCACCTGCCTCCGTTGAATATTCCATAGTGCCCACACTCTAATTGAAAGTGATGAAACTGTTTACGTTGTGGAAGGGAATGACAAAGATTGTGTGCCGCAGTAGTCTGTCCGCGTGCTGATATATCATCTAATTCACCCTCAATAGTTAATAGGGCGGTATGTTTTATATCTTGTGGTCTTACATCTATTAAATTTCCGGTATATGGGTCACGCCATTTCATTTTGCCACATGGCAGAGAGTGTTTTTGAAATACTTCGGCAACTGTCTGAAGGTAAAATTCTGCGGGTATATCCATGACGGAAAGGTATTCGTTATAAAACTTCTTATGTCTTTCACTAGAATCATCATCACCTTCGATAAGGTGTTGGTAAAATTTCATATGCGAATCTATATGTGTGTCTAGATTCATGGACATGAATCCTGAAAGCTGTAAAAACCCCGGGTAAACACGCCTTTGCGTACCTGGATAGTGAAATGGAACATTGTAAAGGACAGAGTTTTCAAACCATTTTAACGGTCGAGTTTCGGCAAGTTCAGTTACCTCTGTTTTGGATACGCGCGTATCGATTGGTCCGCCCATCAATGTCATGGTTAGTGGCTGATTAGGATCATTTTCTGTCGCCATAAGAGATATAGCAGCAAGCACAGGAACTGCCGGTTGGCATACTGCGATGACGTGTGTATCCGCACCTAAAAGGCTCATAAACTCTCGTAAATACGTAATATAATCATCAAAATCAAAGCCTCCCTCTGACATAGGGACTTGGCGCGCATCTTCCCAATCTGTGATGTAAACGTCATGATGAGGTAGTAGGGATTCTACAGTTCCACGTAATAGGGTTGCAAAATGTCCAGACATAGGCGCAACAATTAAAACCTTAGGGTCATTTCTTTTTGTTCCTCTTTTGAAATTAAGCAAAGATCCGAATGGTTTTTCAACGATTATATTTTCTTTAACAGCGACCTTTTCGCCATTAATTTCTGTCTCGTGCAGGCCAAATTCAGGTCGTTCAAAGCGTCTGGTTATACGCTCAAACAATGTAGTATTGGCGATTATGGTTCTACCTAATTGCGTGTTTGATAACGGGTTAAGTGGATTCTCTAATAATGCACGCGTAAAGTTAGCCTGTATACGCATTGGAATCATCATTGCATGTTTTAGTTCATGAAGTTGGTATAGCATTAGAATCCTTGTAAATCAGAAGGTAACTTAAAATATGTACGACATTATATTGCACTGCACAAATTCAAGTATACATTGTTGTAATGTCTAATACAACGCTGCATAATATGATGGAATATTATTTATTGTAAGGGGCGTATTATCGATAACATATTCCAGAAGTTCTTTGAAATTCATTCCCAAATTATGGACGTTGATCGTGTACCTTATTTGGTCGGCGCTATTTTGCTAACTATGATTCTGGGGATGGTTACAGGCCCAATTGCCGGTAATGCTAATTCCTTGTTATTGGGGGCTTTGGACTTCTTGTTTGGTCGCATTGGTGATCGAATGGATAAAAATACCAGATCCCGTTCTGACCTTATGTTTAGAGGGTTTTTATTTACATCAGTTATTCTGTTGTTCGCATTATTTCTGGGTGAGGTTGTGAGTTACAATGCTCGCTATTTAATGGAGGTGTTTGTTGTATCTGCCTGCTTGACTTCGGGCAGCGTATGGTACGTGATTATTAAAATGTATTTTGCATTGGAAAAAACGGGTACTGTTGATGGTGCTTATTATAGTCTTTCAAGATCAAGCCGTGTAGATTTGAATTCAACAGATGATTATGGGATCACACGCACTGCGTTGTCTTATTCTGCAACTAGCTTCGATAAAGGAATGGTCGCACCGTCTGTGTGGTATTTAATTGGTGGTGTACCAATTTTGCTTATATATGTTGCTCTTTCATTTACGGCTTGGCGCTATGGTAAGTGTGGTTTCACAAAGGGGTTTGGGGCAATTCCACTGGCATTAGAGAAGATGATGGGCTTTATTACCTCTTTATTTTCAGGCTTTTTATATACTGTGGCGTCTGCTCTTACTCCTACAGCTAAACTACATAAGGCATTGATATTGTGGTGGTCAAAAAAGAATCATATACCGTATGAAGAAGGTGGTATTATTCTAAGTGCTGTTTCATGGCCTTTGGGAATCAGTATAGGTGGTCCGGTTCAAGATATATCCGGTCACAGTTTAAAGAAATCGTGGATAGGGCCGGAAGGGGCGAGTGCAAAGTTAAATCATAAGCATTTGCAGCGTGGTATTTTCATTAACGTTATTGCCCATATTCTGCTTATTTTGTCTCTACTTGTTGCATATATATATGCGGGTAAGGTGCTCTGATAAAAAATTATTCAGTTTTTGTACAGAAATGCTTGACTTTATATGTCGTCTTCGACTATTTTTCCGCATCTATCTTAGATACTACAAGAATAATATAAGGAATTTGGCTATGAGCCGTCGTTGCATGATTACAGGAAAAAGCGTGATGAGTGGAAATAATGTTTCTCACGCACTAAACAGAACAAAACGTAAGTTTCTACCAAACACACAAGATACAAGCCTTTATAGTGAAGCTTTGGATCGTTGGGTTAAAATTCGCGCAACAGCAGCAGGTCTTCGCACGGTTGAGCATAAAGGTGGGCTTGATGCTTATCTGCAAGGTACAGCATCAACAAAGCTAGACCCTGTTCTACGTCCGGTTAAGGCACAAGTAGAAGCAGCGTTAGCAGCTTAAATATAGTTTTTTAATATGGTTATAGTGTTTTCTTAAACCTAGCCGATATTAATATAGTTATAACCCGCTGTAATAGGCGGGTTTTTCACGTTTAATGTTTTTAAGGTGCTGTTTGTATGTTGAATTACCCTAACTTTTCGTTTGATATAAAATCGCGTGATGAAAAATCTGACGCTCGTTTGGGAGAGCTGAAAACCCCTCATGGTACTATTCAAACGCCTAATTATATTTTTTGTGGTACTAAGGCAACGGTTAAAAATGTTTCCCCATGCCAGCTAAAAGAGGCTAAAACAGATATAATTCTTTCAAATACTTATCACTTGATGCTTCAACCCGGTGCGGATTTGGTTGAAAAGATGGGTGGCCTTCATAAGTTTATGAATTGGAATGGCCCTATGTTAACCGACAGCGGCGGTTTTCAGGTTTTCTCATTAGGTGAGGGGACAATGGCTAATGAAATCAAGGGGAAAAATAGTAAGGGGCATGATAACAGAAACCTTATTTCTATTTCTGAGGAAGGGTGCGTATTTAAATCCTATGTTAATGGACAGACTATTAAGCTTACCCCTGAATATTCTATGGAGATTCAACGCAAGCTTGGTGCAGACTTGTTGATGCAGTTTGATGAATGCACACCTTATCACGTTGATAAAGATTACACAGAACGTTCAATGGAAATGTCGATTCGTTGGGGTGATAGGTGTCTGGCAGAATTTGAACGTCATGACAATGGCGCGCAAGCGGTATATGGAATTGTCCAAGGTGGTGTTTATCCTGATTTACGCAAAGTTTCTGCACAATATACCAAGGATAGGCCGTTCTTTGGTACTGCCATTGGTGGCTGTTTAGGTGGAACTGATGAAGAAATGTATGACGTTGCCTCTAGCTCAATGAAGTATGTGCACCCAGATCGCCCTGTGCATTTTCTAGGTATTGGTAAAATTAAAGACGTATTTACGTTTGTTCGCCTGGGCGTTGATACGTTTGATTGTGTTATTCCGACAAGGTTGGCCCGACACGGGGCGGCATTTGTTAAAGGAGAATCGAACGAGACTATAAACTTAAAGAATGCACGTTACCGTGAGGATGAAAGCCCACTTGATGAACGCATAGGTATTCCTGCATCAATGAACTTTTCAAAGTCATATATACATCATTTGCTTAAAGCGAACGAGTTGCTTGCTACTCAAATTTTGGCGCAGCACAATATAGCAACGATGAATATGCTAATGCGTGAGGTTCGTGCCGCAATTATGTCTTCTAGTTTGGATGAATTAGAGAAGGAATGGTTGGGTAATTTAAAATAAATATAAAATTTTTAATAATATTTAACGAATATATTGTACTATTTATTTTTCGTGTGTGCGTTAAGGATTAAATATTGATGACATTGAATTATAATGAAAATGAAAATTGGGCAAAGTTACTTCCTATTTTAGAGGATCACAATGCATGGTATCATGTGCTTGTTCAGTGTCTATTCTATCCTGAAAATATTGATTTAATGCATAAACTACAAAAGCCTACGTCCTTTGCGCAATGGTTGGTTTATGCCAATAAAGAAAAGGGAATTCAGCCAGAAATAGTTGAAAAGCTTAGCGCCGTGCACGCCGATATGTTTAAGGTTGTCGATGGCCTTATCTACAATATGAAAGAAACGCGTGAAAAACCCTCATGTAAAGATTTTCAAAATTTTTTAAAGCATTATGAAGAGTTCCTGTTCTATATACGGAGACTTGAAAAAGACTTGCTGCAAGATGGTAGTGGGTTTGACACTCAAACCGGATTGCGTAGCAAGAATATGTTGTATGCGGATATTAGTCGTGAATTAGAGCGTCTAGAGCGTCAGGGAAAAAGTTTCTGTATAGCATTCATGAAGCTTGATAATTATGAGCACATACCAATGGAATCTATACATGATGAGCAAAAAGGTTATATCAAGCTAATTTCAGGTTTAATAAAGTTGAGTATTAGATCATTTGATGATGCTTATTACATGGGAGAGGACGAGTTTGTTCTAAGTTTAAAGCAGACTGACGTTTCAGGTGGTGTAACTGCATTAGAGCGTCTTCGTCAGGAGTTAGAGCAACAAAATATAAAATTTCAAATCGAAGCAGGTGGAAAAGAAGTACCATTAAGCCTCTCCTGTTGTATAGCAGAGCCTGTTGGTGGTGACGATGTCGCCGAGCTGCTGGCTAATTTACGCTCTGATTTGAAAAAATCAAAAACAGATAAAACTGATACCGTTCTTGAATATCACGAGCTAAGCCCGCTTGAGCGATATGTTCAAGGAAATGCATAGGATATATTTCGGTAAAACTCTCCCTTATGAATATAAAGCGAGCATATGGCAGCTAATGAAGTAAATGTAAATTTCGAAAAGTTATTTAAGGCGTCCCCCATACCTAGGGTCGTTATAATGGTGGAAGATGGCGTACCTTCACGTGTGTTACAGGCAAACCCTCTTGCCTTGGAATATTTTCACTGTAAGAAAGAAAATGCATTAGGATCTAGTCTGGATAAGTTTATGGATGCAGATAACGCACGCCATTTCAAGCAATCCTTCGAAGTGTGTTTATCAAGAAAACGTACCGTTATGATGCAGTCCTTGCCTACTATCCCTAGTTCAGTAAAGGTTTACGGGTTTTGGGTTACTCCAATATTTGATGATGATGGCAATATAATCTTTATTGAGATAATGGGACATCTTGACAGTAGTGATGAATCGATACTTCAAAGAGAGCGTGACGATGCTATATCTTTATTGGCATCCATATTTGAGGTTAGTGAAGTAGGGATTATAGTTTCAGATGAAAACGGTAATATAGTAAGATTGAATGACAGTTTTGTTCGCACATATGGTTGGAGTAAAGATGAAATTATAGGTGAGCCGTTTACAACTCTGGTTACAGAGGATGAGAAGGAACGTACTCGCGCAAATCATAAAAAATTCATTAGCGTAGGAGTTAGAAGTACAGGAGAATCCAAAATTCTTCGTAAAGATGGCGGTGTTGCAAATGTGTTATTTACGTCTGCAACATTAAAGCTTAGCCAAAATAGGAAATTTCTAATTACCACAATGATGGATATTACGTTGCGCAAACAAATGGAGCAGTCATTAAGGTTTGCAAAGGATCAGGCCGACACCGCTAATCATGCTAAGTCCACGTTTTTGGCAAATATGAGTCACGAATTACGTACGCCTCTTAATGCTATTATTGGGTTCTCCGAGCTGATGAAAAATGAAACTTTCGGGCCTGTGGGTAATGATAAATATAAAGAGTATCTTGGCGATATTCATATGAGTGCAGAACATTTATTAGATATCATTAACGAAGTTTTGGATATGTCAAAGATTGAAGCCGGTCGCATAGATTTGGTCGAGGATGATTTTGACGTTCATGATATGATAATTTCCGTTTCACGTATGCTTAGTTCTCGTACTTTCTCAAGCAACATGGAAATAGTTCGTAATATAAGTGATGATGTTTTGGTCGTTAATGCAGATTACAGGCTTATCAGACAGGTTGTTATTAATTTGATGTCTAATGCTATCAAATTCTCTCCGCAAGGTTCTCAAATCAGGGTTGCCACTAAGTTGGTAAATGATGGGGATTTGGAAATATCAATTGAGGATGATGGTGATGGTATAGCGGAAGAGAAAATTGACACTGCACTAGAGCCGTTTGGTCAAGTTAATGATACTCCCGATAAACGGGTTGTGGGGCAACAGGGCACAGGTTTAGGTTTACCACTGGCAAAAGCTATGGTGGAGCTTCATGGTGGAACATTTCAATTGGAATCTGAATTTGGTGTTGGAACAGTTGTAAAGTTTACAATACCCTCTGTAAGAGTAAGATCATAAGGCATATTGAGCTTATATATAACAAATTATCTTGCACGATTATAAGATGACTTTTATGATGCCCATTCGTAAATATTGAATAGGAATCTATTATATGTCTAATCTTGAACAACGTTGTGTAGAAGCTGGGCTTAAAATGACTGGGCAGCGTCGAGTTATTTTACAGGTTTTAGGTGCAGCTGAAGATCACCCATCTGTTGAGGATGTGTACGACCGTGCAAAGGCTTTGGATTCATCTATTAGTATTGCTACTGTATATAGAACCCTTAGTCTTCTTGATGAGCTTGAGCTTGTTGTGCGTCATGAATTTCAAGAAGGTTATGCAAGGTACGAAGTAAATGCAGAGCACCACCATCACTTAGTTGATCTTGAAACAGGACATGTGGTTGAATTTCAAAATGAAGAACTTGAAAGACTAAAAGAGAAAATAGCTCATGATCTGGGCTATGAATTAGTTGATCACCGTTTAGAACTTTACGGAAAAAAACTTAAAAACTAAGAGTAAATGCTATGTCCTGTAATATACCGGTACAAAAAAATGTAAAAAGTGCTGCCGAATGTAAATGCTATGGAGCGGTTATGCGTACATATGGAAGCCTGATAGACGCGGGTGAGCCGGATAATATCGCACTTGGGGCAGCTAAAATCGTATATGGCTATCACCACCCTGAAGATTCCTCTCTTACACAGTCCTTAACCGTAGAGCGTTGGGTAAATGAAGGTCACATTCATTAGTTATGTATGAAGAAGAACCTCGTTTGCCTGTTCATTTATGGATAGAGGCACAATTAAAACCTTTAAATGATCGTGGTGTGTTCTATTATATTCACCAACGCGGTGAGCAAAACACAGGGACAATACTGCTCAAGTTAAATGGTCTTTCCGGGGTATGTACGCTTTTAACACAACAAAGAGATCTTGATGGTAATTTGGGGTGGATGCATGCAATGAAGAAAGAACGGGTTGAAGAGGGTGAGGTTGATAAGTATATTCAGCGCTCAATGTCTCGTGACCCAGATTTATGGGTAATAGAAATTGAAGATCAGGGTATGAATAATCCTTTTGAAGGTAAAATATTAGATTAGATTTTATTAGGTGGTAATGATAACGCCACTATATTAAAAACGTTTGTAAAATTATTTGTTGTGTAGTTAGGGGCATAATATGTCTGCATTATCTAAAATCATAGAAGGTCGTAGGACATTTGGAATTATATCCCATCCGGATGCTGGTAAAACAACGCTTACGGAAAAATTGTTGTTGTTTGGGGGCGCTATCCAAATGGCTGGTATGGTTAAAGCAAAGGGCGACAGAAGGCGTGCTCGCTCTGACTGGATGAAGGTTGAGCAAGAACGTGGTATTTCCGTTGCGTCGTCTGTTATGACATTTGTAAATGGCGGCGTTACTTATAATTTACTTGATACTCCCGGACATGAAGATTTTTCAGAAGATACATATAGAACTCTTACCGCTGTAGATAGTGCTATTATGGTTCTTGACTGCGCCAAAGGTATTGAGCAGCAAACACTGAAATTGTTTGAGGTATGTCGCCTGCGTGATATTCCGATCATCACATTTATCAACAAAATGGACAGGGATGGTCAAGACCCTTTTGACCTCTTGGATGAGGTTGAGGAAAAGCTTGCTCTGGAAATAGTTCCTGCAAGCTGGCCCATTGGCATGGGGCGTGATTTTAAAGGTTGTTACAACCTGTTAGAAGATAAGCTTGTATTGTTTGAGCGTACAAAAGGCGAAGAGTTAAGCGAGGAAATTGAATGCTCTGGTCTAGATGACCCTAAAATTGATGAGCTGCTACCTGCGGATGTTGCTGCGACTTTGCGTGAAGAAGTTGAGATGGTACGTGGAGTTTTTCCGGAATTTAACCTTGATAGTTTCCTAAAGGGTGGAATGACACCAGTATTTTTCGGTAGTGCGGTTAATAACTTCGGTGTTCGAGAGTTGCTGGACGGTTTATCAAGATTTGCACCATCACCAAATAACCAAACTACAAAAAGCCGTGATATTAAGCCGGATGAAACAAAAGTAACGGGTTTTGTATTTAAAATTCAGGCTAATATGGATCCTAAACACAGGGATAGAATCGCCTTTACCCGTATATGTTCCGGTAAGTTTCGTAAAGGCATGAAACTTAAGCACATTCGTTCAGGTAAAATGCTGACTATGCATTCTCCGCAGTTATTCTTAGCGCAAGACCGCGAGGTCGCAGAGGAAGCTTATGCGGGTGATATAATAGGTTTACCTAATTATGGTGGTTTGCGAATTGGTGATGCACTTACAGAAGGTGAAGATTTAACATTCACTGGTATACCAAGTTTTGCACCTGAATACATGCAACGCGCGCGCGCAGAGGATCCATTGAAAGCAAAACATTTGGGTAAAGCATTGGAGCAGTTGGCAGAAGAGGGCGCAGCAAGAGTTTTTAAACCATATAGTGACCCTGACTGGGTTGTTGGTGTTGTAGGGCCTTTGCAGTTCGAGGTGTTGCGTGATCGAATTCGTAGTGAGTATGACATTCCTGTTAAATTTGAGCCGACCAGCCTTTATACTGCGCGTTGGATATCTTGTGATGATAGTTCTGTAATCAAAAAGTTTATTGACGCCAACCAAACAGCGATAGCAAGAGACCATGATGATGACCCTGTGTTTATGGCAAGAAATTCTTGGCATTTAACTGATGCGGAAGAAAAATATAAAGAAATTAAATTTGAGGCGACTAAATAGCTATTCTTTAAAGTTTGCTCTTGAATTTTTATAGTTAAAGTGAGAAAAGGTACTTATTTAGTACTGTATGGTGTTTTATGCTTAAAATTACTAAGATGTCTGATTATGCAGTAATTGTGTTGATTGAAATGATGCAGGCAGAAGATTGTGTAAGCGTAGCAGGCTTAGCTCAACAAATGCAGTTGCCAAAACCAACGATTTCTAAGGTGCTGAAATCATTGGCTCAGGCAGGTATTGTTATATCGACCAGAGGTACTAATGGGGGGTATTCGTTAGGGTTTCCACCTGAAGACATTTCTATTGAGCAGATAATTTCTGCAATAGACGGGCCTATATCCCTTGTGGATTGTGTCGATGGCGGTGAACCTGGCTGTAAGCTAGGTGATAATTGTCCTATACGAGGGCGTTGGGATAGTGTAAACACCGCGGTAAAAGGTGTATTTAGTAACGTGAGTTTGGCCGATATGGCTGGAAATACGGTAAATTTAGAAAGGGGGCAATTGTAAAATGGTCGCTACTGATGAAACAATTGCACAAGTTGACGCACTTTCTGGAGTGTATGAGGCAGGGTTTGTAACTGATATCGAAACTGATAAAGCCCCTAAAGGGTTGAGTGAAGATATTGTACGATTTATCTCCGCCAAGAAAGAAGAGCCTGAATGGATGCTTGAGCGTCGTTTGAAGGCGTATGAACATTGGTTGAAAATGCCGGAGCCGGAATGGGCAAAAGTTGAATTTGATCCAATTGACTATCAGGATTCTTATTATTATGCCGCCCCTAAATCAATGGAAAATGCCCCAGAAACCATAGATGACGTTGACCCTGTTCTATTAGAAACTTATTCAAAACTTGGTATTCCATTGCGTGAACAAGAAATACTTGCAGGTGTTAAGAATCGTACCCCTGTTGCAGTTGATGTTGTTTTTGATTCTGTGTCTGTCGCAACGACTTTTAAAGAAGAGCTGAAGAAGCATGGCGTTATATTCTGCTCAATTTCTGAGGCTATTAAGGATCATCCTGATTTAGTAAAGAAATATATGGGGTCGGTTGTTCCCCATTCTGATAACAAGCATGCATGTCTGAACAGTGCCGTTTTCACAGACGGTAGCTTTGTTTACATTCCACCTGGGGTTCGTTGCCCGATGGAGCTGTCTACTTACTTCCGTATTAATGAGCTTAATACTGGGCAGTTTGAGCGTACACTTATTATCGCTGATAAAGGCTCTTACGTTTCGTATCTGGAGGGGTGTACCGCACCAATGCGCGATGAAAACCAATTGCACGCCGCAATTGTTGAGCTTGTCGCCCATGAAGATGCAGAAATTAAATATTCAACTGTTCAAAATTGGTATCCTGGTGATCCTGAAACCGGAAAAGGTGGAATTTACAATTTTGTGACTAAGCGTGGGTTGTGCGAAGGTCGTAATTCTAAGATCAGCTGGACTCAGGTGGAAACAGGGTCTGCTATTACTTGGAAATATCCGTCTTGTATTCTAAAGGGTGATAACTCTGTTGGTGAGTTTTACTCTGTTGCTATCACAAATGGTAGACAGCAGGCTGATACAGGTACGAAGATGATCCATATCGGTAAAAACACTACAAGTCGCATTATCTCAAAAGGGATAAGTGCAGGAAACAGTGATAATACATATCGTGGTGTTGTGAAAATACTTCCAAACGCAGAGGGCGCAAAGAATTTCACAGTGTGTGACAGCTTGCTAATCGGCGATCAGTGCGGCGCGCATACCGTTCCATATGTTGAAAGTCGTAATAATACAGCATCTTTGGGGCATGAGGCTACTACCTCAAAAATATCAGAGGATCAGTTGTTTTATTGCATGCAACGCGGATTAAGCGAAGAGGATGCTATTGCCCTGATCGTAAACGGTTTTGCTCGTGAAGTGATGCAGCACTTACCTATGGAATTTGCCGTAGAGGCTCAGAAACTTATCGCCATATCCCTTGAAGGGAGTGTTGGGTGATGGGGAAAGTTAATTTAGTCCTTAATATTTTTTTGATTTGTGCTGTAGGATTTCTAATATTTAGGCAACATGTTATAGTAGAATCTGTTAAAATTATTGGAAAATCCAAAACTCAATATTTTGCAACTACTAACGATGGTAGATTGGTGCAAATGATTCCCCTAGACCAGCCACTTGTTTCGGAAACATCGCTTTTATCTTGGGTGCAAACAGTTTCGATTGAAACTTTAAGTTTAAATTCTAATAATTACCATAAATCTCTGCTAGAATCCTCAACAAACTATACAAAAAAAGGCTGGAATAGCGTTACATCATGGTTACATGAAAGATATATAATACATGACATTAAGAATAAGAAAATCACGTTGAAAGCAAGTGCTTTGTCAGGTCCTCGAGTAATTTCTGAGGAAAATGTTTCAGGTAGGTATCAGTGGATTATTGATATGCCTATTGTGTTAAAACTAGGAGATAACGAAACTAAATATAATTTGAACATAATGGTCGTCAGAGCATCAAGCTTAGAATCTGTAAGTGGCGTTGCTATTGAAAAAATTACTTTTTCAAGGGTTATTTAATGATTATGATGATAATCGGCATAGTTGGGGCGATGATATGCGTGCTTGCATATATGTTGATCATTGTGGAAAGAATTGACCCGAAGGGTGTTGCGTATTGTTTACTTAATGGTGTGGGAGGAGTTTGTTTATTGGTCTCCATTGCGGCTGAATACGATGTTGGTGACACGGGTGGCTTGTTGGTTGAAATATGCTGGATTGCAATTTCAATATATGGGGTTTATAAGGCACAAAAAAGAGGTGTTGAAAGTGGCTAAAGACATTGGATTGTTGATGGATAAGGCTATACATTATTCAGTTCTAATGTTTACATTAGCACTGATAGTGTTTGGAGCTTTTTTTGCTTATAATGCGATTGTAAACACCAATGAAAAAACGCTAGTAGATAAGACTGAGATAAATGAAAACGAGAATCAAAAGGGTGCGGCAAAGCAATTGCCGGACTTTATAGTAGATAAAATTAAACCAGATGAGTTGGGACAGTTAAAACCATGATTGAGATTAAAGATTTACATGCATCTATTGAAACAGATGATGGTGAAGAAAAAGAAATTATTAAGGGATTAAATCTTACTATCCCTGCTGGTGAAGTACATGCCATTATGGGCCCTAATGGAGCGGGTAAATCAACGCTATCTTATGTGTTGGCCGGTCGTGATGATTATGAAGTTACAAGTGGGTCAGCAACTCTAGACGGTGAAGATTTACTAGACCTTGATCCGGAAGAACGTGCGGCACTTGGTTTATTCCTTGCCTTTCAATATCCTGTGGAAATACCGGGTGTTAATATGAGCATGTTCCTTAAAACATCTATTAACTCAATCCGTAAACAACGTGGTGAGGACGAATTGGATGCCCTTGGAATGTTGAAATTGATTAAGGCAAAGACAAAGGAGCTTGGTATTGCGGATGATATGATGAAGCGCGCAGTAAATGTAGGTTTCTCAGGAGGTGAGAAAAAGCGTAATGAGGTTTTGCAAATGGCGATGCTTGACCCGAAGTTCTGCGTGTTAGATGAAACTGACTCCGGTCTTGATATTGATGCGCTGAAGGTCGTCGCCGATGGTGTTAATCGTTTGCGCACCGATGATAAATCTTTTCTTGTTATTACGCATTACCAACGTTTGCTAGATTATATTAAGCCTGATGTTGTGCATATTCTTGCCGATGGTAAAATTGTTAAAAGTGGTGGCCCTGAGCTTGCTATTGAGCTAGAGGAAAAAGGTTATGTTGATTTTATAGAGGATGCCGCGTAATGAGCGCTTTAGCATTAGAACCACAAAACCTGCCAACACCAAAAGATGAAGAATGGAAATACACCAATCTTTCTCGTGCTCTTGGTGATTTGAAAGGCGTAGTCGCGCAAGATGTCCAAAAAATAGTTATCCACAAAACCAGTGGAGTAATCTGTGAACAGATTGAGGAAATCATGTGGACAGGTGTTGATGGACAACATCAAAACCTGCATCTGGAAATAGTTTTAGAAGAGGGGGCTCATCTTACCCTGATAGAGCGTCATACAGGTGATGGTTCATATTGGAAGAATATGAAAACACGCATAACTCTTGGTACAAATTCGCGTCTAAACCATATTCGTATTCAAGAGGACAGCACGGAATCTGTTCAAACTAATTTGGTTAATATCACCATGGAACGTGATGCATACTTAAATAGTTTTTCCCTGAATTTAGGTGGAAAACTAACTCGTCACGATGTTCACGCGGTTTTGAATGGTAGTAATATTGATTGTTCATTGAATGGTGTTAATTTACTGCGAGATCAGCAACATGGCGATACTACTATATTGGTAGAGCATAAAGCGCCACATTGTTTGTCAAATCAGTTCTACAGAACTATATTGGATGATGCATCACGCGGCGTATTCCAAGGTAAAGTTCATGTCCATCAAGCAGCGCAGAAAACTGATGGTTATCAGTTATCTAATACGTTGCTATTGTCGCCAAAGGCGGAAATGGACACTAAGCCTGAGTTGGAAATATATGCTGATGATGTTAAATGCTCGCATGGTGCTACAACTGGGCAATTAGATGAAGAGCCTTTATTTTATTTGCGTTCTCGTGGTTTGAATGAATCTCAGGCGCGTATGCTGCTTGTGCAGGCTTTTGTGGATGAAGTTGTGGATAAAGTTTCTGACAGCTATCTTCATGATGAAATAAAGGGTAAATGCGGCCAGTGGTTAGAAAAGGCTATGAGTTAGCATGGCTGATATTCAATCTCCATGGCGTAGTGATTTTCCGGCATTGTCTAAAATGATGAATGGCAAGACTTTGTCTTTCCTTGATAGTGCGGCAAGCGCACAAAAACCTCAGTGCGTTATAGATGCAATGAACGATATTTTGACCGGTGGTTACTCAAACATACATCGTGGCCTTTACGATATTTCGCAAAATTTAACACAAAGTTTTGAGGATTCACGCAAGAAAATAGCCGGTTTTATAGGTGCAAATAGTGAAAAGAATATTGTTTTTACCCGTAATGCGACTGAAAGCATAAACCTTATTGCCCAAAGCTGGGGTAGGGAGTTTTTGAAATCTGGTGATGAAATAATCATCACAGAGATGGAGCATCACGCAAATATTGTTCCCTGGCAGATATTATCTGATCAAATAGGCGTGGTTGTCAGGGTTGTTTCGGTTACCGATGATGGGCAACTAGATTTGAACACCTTTGAAGCATTACTCTGTGATAAAACAAAGTTGGTATCATTTGTTGAGATATCTAATGCTTTGGGAACAATAAATCCAGTTTCAGACATCGTTAAAACTATACGCAGATTCAACCCTTCTATCAAAATTGTTGTTGATGGTTCACAAGGTGTTGTGCATCGTGGGGTAGACGTTACATCAATGGATGTGGATTTTTACGTTTTTACGGGACATAAGTTATACGCGCCTAGCGGTGTAGGTGTTTTATATGGCAAATATGATGTACTTGAATCAATGCCTCCATATCAAGGTGGCGGAGATATGATAGAGCGAGTTAGCTTTAACACCGGAACTATATACCGTGAATCTCCATATAAATTTGAGGCAGGGACTCCAGCTATTGTGGAGGTAATCGGCCTTGGTAAAGCTGTGGATTATCTTGTTGATAAATCTATGGATAAAATTGCTTTGTATGAAGCGCAATTGCTGGAATATGCTACGAATGCAATTAATGAGGTCGATGGACTTACGTTATATGGTGTTGATGATCTCACAAAAAAAGCAGGGATCTTAAGTTTCACAATGGAAAACACTCACCCTAGTGACATTGGTATGGTGTTAGATCAGTGTGGTGTTGCCATAAGAACGGGACATCATTGTGCCATGCCCGTAATGGAGCGCCTGGGTATAGGCGCAACGGCGCGTGCTTCATTAGCAATGTACAGTGATCAGGGTGATGTGGATCAGTTAATAAGTGGATTAAATAAAGTAAACATGTTATTTAATTAGTTAGTTTTGTTATACTGTATTTCGGTTAATTTTATGTATTATTTAAAGAGGTATTTTGAAAATGGTGTTAGTTAAAGTTATGGCTGCTGTTGTTATTATTGGTGCCGGTTTAGTAGGTTTCAGCACTTTATACGGTGATCATGCCATATTCTCTGGTTTTAAAGGTTCTATGAACAAAGGTACTAAAGTGTCTGACGGTTTGTGTCTGCCTAACCATTTTATTGGTAATAAGTACTTTGAAGTTGCCTTACCTAAAGGGTTCTGCGGTTGTTTGAATGATGGTAAACAAGCAATTAATAGCGGAAAAGGTCTAGGTAAAAATGTATCCGAAACAGACTTTATATCTATGTGTTTTGAGATTTATTATGAAAAACCTCTTAAGAGTAGATGTGATAGCATAAACGCTATGCTATCTAAATCAGGCAAAAAACGTAAATTAGATTGTGGCTGTTTTGCTAAAAAAGTTAACATGGTTACTTCTCACGAGATTGCAACTGATGGATTGGGTATGGGGAAAAGATTTTTCTCTTCAAGGAAACAATCTGGTGATACTTTTGAGCGTGCAACGAAAAGCCTTTCTGTTGATATGAGCTTTGAAAAGCCTCTATTTAATCTTCCTCGAGGCGTTGTTACATCATGTGTGAAGTAAAAAAAGTTGATAATAGTCAGGATGATGACCTGAGTAACTTGTCAGAACCACCACATGTTATAGCAACACGTGATCACGTTTTATGGCCGACTATACTAAAGGGGCTTAGGGAAATATATGATCCTGAAATTCCTGTGAATATTTATGAGTTAGGTCTGATTTACAAGGTTGATATCTTAGAGGAAAAAGATGGTAAAAGCGATGTAGAGGTGAAAATGTCTCTCACTTCTCCGGCGTGCCCTGTTGCACAAGAAATGCCAGCTTGGGTTCAGGGAGCTATACTTCCTATTGAGGGAGTGAATGGTTGCGACGTTGAGATCATATGGGAGCCTCAATGGGATCCATCAATGATGGCGGAGACTGCAAAGATGCAGTTGAATATGTTCACTTAGGGAAGTGGTTATGAACTCACCAATACAAATCACCGAAAAGGCTGCTACTCAAATACAAGGCCTTTTGGATAAGTCACCTAATGGGACGCAAGGGGTAAGGCTTACCATAAAGTCTACTGGATGCTCTGGTCATAGTTATCAGATGGAATATGTTAATGCGGGTGATGATTTATCAAAGGATGAGGCATTCAAAGAAAACGGATCAATGATCTATATTCCTAAGATTTATTCATGGATGCTTTTTGGTACTGAGATAGATTATATAACTGATGATCTTGGCAATTCTCGCTTTGATTTTATAAATCCAAATGAAACAGGAAGATGCGGCTGTGGTGAGAGCTTTCACGTAGGTGGAGGTTTACCTTCCAAGTCTTAGGTTTGGTTGTTAGTCTACAGCCAGTAATGCTTCTTTAATTACGTTTGCATCCACACCTTCTTTATGCGGAAGAGTAGATAGTAATTGTCGCCATTTCTTTGCGCCAGGTAACCCTTGGAACAAGCCAACCATATGTCGTGTAACAGATTTTACAGGCGTATTAAACTCTAACATTTGTTGTTCGATATATGGAACCATTGCGTGTGCAACCTCAACTCTAGTTCTAACATTGGCGTTCTTGAATACCTCTTCTTCTAGTGATGATAAGATGTAAGGGTTTTGGTATGCTTCGCGGCCAAGCATTGCGCTATCTAATGTTTGTAGATGCTCTTGTACGTCTTCAACGGTTTTTATATCTCCGTTTATCGAAATGTTGAGGTCAGGGTATGATGACTTTATCTCTCTTACGCGGTCATAATTTATTTGTGGAACTGTACGGTTTTCCTTTGGGCTTAACCCTTGAAGCCAAGCTTTACGAGCATGAATTATAAATGTATTGCAACCAGCTTCTTTAACTGTGCTTATAAATTCATCTAGAAATTCGTAAGAGTCGTGATCATCTATACCTATACGACATTTAACGGTTACAGGTATTTTTACGTTTCGAACCATTTCATCTACTGCGTTGGCAACTGTGTTAGGCTCTTTCATAAGTATAGCGCCTATTTTACCCTTTTGCACTCTATCGCTAGGGCATCCACAATTTAGGTTGATCTCATCATACCCTGTATCTTCCCCCATTTTTGCGCAAATAGATAAATCCTTTGGATCAGAGCCACCAAGTTGAAGTGCAACAGGGTGCTCAGCATCATTAAATCGTAGAAATCTTTCGCTGTCTCCGTGGATCAATGCTCCTGTGGTAACCATTTCGGTATATAGAAGGGCATTTGGCGATATAAGGCGGTGGAAGTAACGGCAATGGCGGTCTGTCCAATCCATCATAGGCGCAACGGATATTGGGGGTATTGATGTTTGTTTACTCATATTATGATTTTCTACATATTTTATAACTGTGTAGTAGTTATAGCGTTTTCAATAAAAACGACAAGCTTTCAAGATTTAAAATGTTTTATCTTACCACTAGGGTAGGTGATGTATCTTGTCCCCATTCACTCCACGATCCGTCATAAACCATGACTTCACCATCATAGCTGATGTTATATAATGCTAATGATAGGGAGCAGGCCGTAATTCCACTGCCACAAGTAGTTATAATATTATTGAAGCTGGATTTTTCTACATCAAGGCCTTTGGATTTAAATAGTTTTTTTAATTCTGCTTTTGTCTTTAATAGGCCATCTTCAGTAATAAGTGAGCTACAAGGTATGTTAATACTGTTCGGTATATGTCCGCTACGCATACCTTTTCTTGGTTCTTCCAAAGTACCAAGAAATCTTTTTTCTGGCCGGGCATCAATGATAGGGAATAAGTTTTTTGTAGATACGTTATTTACTGAACTAATATTGGCAATCATGGAACTATTAAATTCTTTTGCTACATACTCTGTACGTTCAGGCTTCTTCGGTTCGTCATTCTCAGTAGTCAGGCCGTCTTTTATCCATGTAGATAAACTACCATTAAGTACCATAACCTCTTTATGTCCAAACCCTTTTAGCATCCACCATGCTCGCGCAGGCCCCATGGTGATACTATGCTGTCCGTAGATGACTATTATATCGCTATTATTAATACCCATATCGGACAGGGCGCTACTAAAGTAGTCAACATTTGGAATCATATTAGGCAAGTGTGAATTGTGATCCGATATATGTTTAGTATCAAAAAATATAGAATTTTCTATACGATTTGTTAAAAAGTTTTGTTTAATATTTTCAGACGAGGTTGGAAGGACAAACGTGGCGTCTAAATAAACTATACGCTTGTTGCTGGTTTTTGCGTAATTTTTAACTATATTGATATCTTTGGTATCAATAATCCCATTATGTATAAACTTATCAATCATATTGAGAATATACGTCATTTATGCTTATCTTGATAGAGGTGAAGCATATTCAAAAGGATAATTTTTTATGAATGTAACAAGAGCAGGAATTGATAAAGCGATATCGATTATGACACGTTTTCTAATAAGCTGTCTGGTTGCTCTTATGTTCTTTTCATATCTTGCGATTGAGGCAAATAAAAAGCCTGCAGCAGAAATTGCCCATATATTAGAAGAACAGAAAAAAATGCGGATAATCCTAGCCAAGAAATCAGAAGGTAACCAAAACTTACCTAAAGTTTGGCCTCCGAAAATGAATAAAATTTACCCAGATATTGAATTTTATGATCAGAAAGGTAAGAAATTCAACTTATCTAGCTTGCAGGGCAGGGTTATAGTTTTAGAATATATTGATATAGCATCCCCTAAATCTCAAGCTCAGTCCGGATCTGCGAAGAAGGGTTCTTATTACGGATCTAAAACTCAGGATGTTAATTCTCAGGTAAAAACCTTTAATCAGGTTTTAGTTAAGGCAACTAACGGGGCATTTACCCTGCCTAATGATAATGTTTTAGAATTAAAGATTATCGTTTATGGTCCTGATGGAAATGCAGGCTCTCGTGATGATGCTCAACATTGGGCAGACCATTTTGACCTTGAGTTCTCTGATAACGTTATTGTTGCCGCACCATCAAAGGATTTGAGAAGTGATAAGACTCAAAAAATTATAAGCGGTTATCAGTTGATTGATAAAAACATGATGTTACGTGTTGATTCTTCAGGTGAAGAGCCTAAGCATAACTTAACAATGACCTTAGCACCCCTTGTTCCTAAACTAATTAGATAATCATATATAGTAAGTTTCATATTATTATTCGCTGATCTGAAATTGGTGCATGTTTCATCTGTGTTAATTGCACACCTTAAATTTCTGATTTTGCTTGTAGTTTTCTAAAAAAGGAGTATACGTCACGTAATATGTTGTGAGTATTTATGTATAATATTAAACAGAGCAAATCCAATGGAAATAGATTTATACGACCTTTTAAAAGGTGATCAGGTTCTTATTATTTTTTCAGTAATCAGTTTGGGCTACTTACTTGGGAAAATTAACATACTTGGCTTTGAGTTAGGTAATGTAACAGGAGTGTTAATAGCAGGGTTATGTTTAGGCTCATGGGGGTTTACTAGCAATCCTGACATGGCAACGTTTGGTTTTACTATTTTCATATTTTGTGTAGGTTTACAGGCCGGGCCAAGCTTTTTTACCGCATTTGCTGCTGATGGCGCACGTTATTTAGTTTTGTCGCTAATAGTTGCAGTAATTGGTGTTTCTTTATGCTGGTCCTTTGCATTTGTATTTAGTATGGATACGGGAATTGCCGCAGGAATGCTTGCGGGCGCTTTAACAAGTACACCAACCTTAGTAGGGGCACAAGACGCCGTAACCAGTGGACTTAAATCTCTGCCAGAGGGGATTACTGCGGAGGAGGTTATTCAAAATATCAGTGTTGCTTATTCGCTCACCTATCTGTTTGGTATTGGCGGCTTAATGTTTATTATTAAGTACATCCCTACAATTTTTAGGGTTAACCTTGTTGAAGAAGCAAAGAAAATTGCCCCGGCGATCGCTAGTGTTAAGACCATCAATGAAGATAATTTGCCAATGGTGCGGACCTATCAAATCGAGAGTGGCAAAATGGTAGGAAAAACAATTCGTCAAATCCAAGAGGCCACAAACCAGTATTTTACCGTTCTGGGAATTCGTCGTGATGGGGAACTTATTGAAATAACTCGTAACGTTGTAATTGAAGAAAATGACGTTGTGTCAGTTATTGCATCGATAGCCCAACATAACTTGGCGAAAAGTAAGATGATTCCTGAGGTCTTTGACCAGGAATTATTAAACTTTAGAATACGTACAAAAGAGATCGTGGTGACTGGTGCTGAATTCGTTGGAAATAAGGTGCAAGAATTGATGTTGCCTGCGAAGTACGGGTGTTTTCCAATAGGTCTTATACGGTCAGGTATCGAATTACCAATTGATAAGAATACCATTCTTTGTAAAGGTGACAAGCTAGAGGTTATCGGTGAGGAAGATCGAATAACAAGTGTTAGTGAAAAGCTTGGCAGCATAGAAGCTGATGTTGAAAAAACCGATTTATTAACATTATGTCTTGGTGCTGCTCTTGGTTTGCTTTTAGGTACAATAGTACTAAAATTTGGTCAGATTTCAGTTGGTTTAGGCAGCGCAGGAGGCCTTTTGATAGTAGGTATTCTTATCGGATTCTTCCGTTCTGTTCATCCTACATTTGGTGCATTTCCTAGGGCTGCTCGCAATATTATGATGGATTTGGGTATTGTATTGTTTATGTCTTCAATCGGCCTGAATGCAGGTGGAAAAGTTATTGAAGCACTAACATCTGTAGGCCCACTAATGGTGTTATGTGGTGTTTCTATCACTGTTATACCTGTGTTTATTGCATTTATATTTGGCCATTACGTTATGAAAATGAATGCTGCTTTGTTGCTCGGTGCAATTACCGGCGCAATGACTAGTACGCCATCGCTAAACCTTGTAACAGAAGCGGCAAAAAGCCAAGTTCCTGCACTTGGTTACGCAGGCAGCTATACTTTCGCAAATGTTATTTTGACGTTCGCAGGTGCGATCTTGATACTAATTTGATGTTGGTTATATAACTGAAGCGTAAGTGTTTCCACATATTTGGTTAAACAAGCATCTCATTTTCCATAATATACATTATCACACATTTGTATTATCCAGGGTGGAATCCAAAATGAAGTGTAATTTCGTCAATTTATTCCCTATTACCGGGCTTATTAAATGATTAGGTTAAAAACTGTTAAACTTACTTATTTAGCTTCTTCAACAAATACTGTGCGGAATGCATTTTCTAGATCAGCAATTAAATCTTCATGGTGTTCTAGGCCAATTGATAAACGAATAAGGCCGTCTTTAACTCCTGTTGCTTCGCGTATTTCTTTTGCCACACCTGAATGTGTTGTCGATGATGGATGACAAACAAGAGATTCCGTACCACCTAGGCTTACTGCAGATTTGAATAAAGACAATGCGTTGATTAGTTTAAATATTGTTTCTTTTGATTCGTTCATTACAAAAGAAAATGTAGATCCGCTGCCGTTACATTGGCGCTTATAAACCTCTTGGTATGTTTCATTTTTGATAAATTCAGGATGATAAACTTCTACTGCATGGTACGGGTTATCGGACAGCCATTGCGCAATTTTAATGCTGCTATCACTTGCGCGGCTCATACGAATAGCAAGTGTTTCAAGCGATCTTGATATCATCCAGCTTGTGTGTGGATCAAGATTAAGACCCATTGCACCACGCATAGAACGTACAGTTTTAAGTAAAGCTTTTCGTCCGCAAACTGCGCCGGCAACTAGGTCACTATGTCCGCCAATATATTTAGTAAGTGAATATACAGCCAAATCAATTCCATGTGGGCATGCTTGCTGGCATATTGGTCCCATTAATGTGTTGTCACATACAGAAATCGGACGTAATCCAGTTTCTTTCTCTACTGAATCTGCGACTTTATTTATCAATTCAAAATCAACCAGAGCATTAGTAGGGTTTGCAGGTGTTTCGCAGAATATCATCGCAAGACGGCCAAGTGATTGAGCTTTTTTTGCTGCTTCACGCATTGAATCTTCATGTAGGCCATCTGTAAAACTAACTGATTTAATGCCAAACTGTGCAAGTGCACCACGTATCAGTGTTTCTGTGCCACCATAAAGGGGCGCACTGTGTAAAATAACATCACCGGGGCGTAAAAATCCGAATAGAACTGCGCTTATTGCGCCCATACCACTGGAAAGCACTGCGGCACTCTCAGATCCTTCTAAAAGTGCGAGCCTATCTTCAATTATTTCAGCATTCGGGTGATTAAAGCGGCTATAGATTAGGCCGCCATTATCGCCGTCAGGTGCTTCTTTGCGCCCTGCCATAATGTGAAAGAACTCCTCCCCTTCCTCAGGTGTGGAATAGGCAAACGTTGATGTTAGAAATACTGGGGGCTTAACAGAGCCCTCAGATAATGTAGGATCATATCCATATGACATCATAAGGGATTCAGGACGCAATTCATGATCACCAATTTTCGTCTTTTTGTAATTATTTTTATCCGCCATAGCCTTTATTATCTTTCTTGTCTTGTAGTAATCATGCTTATGGCGATTATGTATAGCAAAATGACTTCAAAGGCAATATGTGGATCTTTCTATGAATTAGAAGAAAATTATATTTGTGTTATATGAGGGCTGATTACTTCTTAAACCTTGTTATATCAATGGAAAATACCAAAAAGTGGTCTATTTCACCTTCTTCATTATCTACAGGAACTATGGTTGAATGAAACCATAATGTATTTCCATTTAAATCAATGATATCGGCTTCATGTACTACTGTTTCATGAGTTTCGTGACATTTTTTTATGCTTAATTTCATATCATTTTTGAAGGAGTTAGAGTAAAATTCAAGAGGATACGGTCTGCCGTAATACTCTTCTATATCGTCAATGTCTAACGCCTTTACTCCGCTTTCGCTCATGAACTGTAAGTTATAATTAAGATCAATTATTTTTGTGCATATTGGTGAGCTATCCATAATAGACTTGTTATTTTGCTCTATTTCAATAATTTCTTTATTTAATCGTTCGTTTTCAGCAATCAAAGATTTTTTTGAAACTAGCTTGCCAATCATGTGCTAACACCCCTGATGTTTAAAAGTATATGTATGTAACTTACTGTATATATTTTAATAAAGGTAAATATACGATAGTATGTGGTTAATGTGTATTCATGAATGTTTATTATACAAGAAGGTGACCGTTATTAATTAAATCGGTAAGTGTTTCTGCTTGATCATCAAAAATTGCAAATGATTTAAAAGATGATCCATTTTCACTTCCGTCAACGTCAACCATTAATGTAACTTTGCCTGTTCCATTGGCAGGGTCACCGTCAGAATCTGCAACTAGTTGTACAAAGTCATTTATTAAATGCCCTAATGATGAATCGTAACTAAGTATGTCTGATATATCTATTTTATCACCTTCAGTTATATCAAAATCACCAATGTTATCAGCTTTGTGTTGATTGGCTTCGAACATAAATGTGTCCGCACCACCTTCCCCATATAGGATATCAGTGTTTGAATCTGCTCTTGTTTTGAAGACATCATCACCTTGTGACCCTATTATGGTTTCTACTGCCACATCATCGGTTAAGGTCAAATTTAATACTGAACCACTTGCGAAGCTTGATAAGTCAAGTGTATCTCCGTAATCAACTATAATAGTATTATCCCCTGCCCCCAAGTCTATATATTCTACATTTAACAGTTGGTTTATGCGCAATGCGTCATCACCTGATGAACCAAGTATCTTGTCATATCCATTTCCACCATCAATATGATCGTCACCGTTTTGTACTCCTGAAACGTTAAAGATGTCATCGCCGTCATGACCATTAAACACGTCATTGCCGCTGTCTGCTCTAATATTGAAGACATCATTACCTTGTGACCCTATTATGGTTTCTGCGGATACATCATCGGTTAAGGTCAGGTTTAAAACTGAACCACTTGCAAACCCTGATAAGTCAAGTGTATCGCCGTAATCTACTATAATAGTATTATCGCCTGCTCCAAGGTCTATGTGTTCGATATTAGATATAGATACTACTCGTAATGTGTCATCGCCTGATGATCCGAGTATCTGGTCATGTCCATTCCCGCCATCAATACGGTCATCACCGTTTTGTACTCCTGAAACGTTAAATATGTCATCACCATCATGACCATTAAACACATCATTCCCGCTGTCTGCTTTAATATTAAACACATCATTGCCTTGCGACCCTGTAATGGTTTCTGCTGCTACATCGTCTGTTATAATATCCACACCTACAAAGTCACCTGCGGTATATGAAGAGAAATCTGCACTGTCATTGTAATCTACAATAAGGGTATCTTGACCGGCTCCCAGGTCTATATGCTCAATATTTCTGATATACACGAAACGAATTGTATCTTTGCCGGCAGTTCCAATGATTTGGTCATACCCATCTCCACCATCAAAACGGTCATCGCCATTATTAAAGCCTGAAACGTTGAATATATCATCGCCATCATGACCGTTAAATGTGTCGTTGCCACTATCTGCTGTGACATTAAACACATCATTTCCTTGCGACCCTACTATGGTTTCTGAGGATACATCATCGGTAAGTATGTCAACGTTAAGGAAATCACCTGCAGCATATGATGAGAAGTCAACACTATCGCCATAATCTACAATAATGGTGTTAGTTCCTGCACCAAAGTCTATGTGCTCAATATTAGTTATGGATACTACGCGTAATGTGTCATCGCCTGATGAACCGATAATTTGATCATGTCCATCTCCGCCATCAATGCGATCCTTACCGTTTTGTGTATCTGAAACATTAAAGATGTCATCGCCATCATGACCGTTAAATACGTCGTTTGCGCTATCTGCTGTTATATTAAATACATCATTACCTTGTGATCCCGTTATAGTTTCTGATGATATATCATCGGTAATAACATCTACATTCAAGAAGTCACCTGTGGCATATGATGAAAAATCTACATTATCACCACTATCTATAATAATGGTGTTAGTGCCTGCCCCTAGGTCTATATGCTCAACACCGCTAAGCGCATTAAGGCGTAATATATCATCTCCGGCAGTTCCTAAAATTTGATCATGACCAGCATCGCCATTAATGGATTTTTTACCACTTTGTATTGCGCTTAATTGGAAAGTATCGTCACCGTCCTCACCATATAGTTTGTCAGATCCTGTTTCTATTATGAATAAGTTATCATCTTGTGATCCATGAATAGTATCGTTACCTGCACCACCATTAATATAGGCAAATCCAATCAAGGACGTAACATTTGATAAATCAATGCTATTACCGCCTGATGTTCCGACTATAGTATCATTTCCACCGTTGCCGTTAATTACTTCAAGGTCTGTAATAACAACACTAGAGAAGTTAAATGCATCATCACCAGCCGTACCTAAAAGAGTATCATTACCACTTCCCATATCTATTTCAGAAATGTTCGAAAATGAAGAAAGTGAGAATATATCATCGATATCTGACCCTAATATTCTGTTTGTCCCACTGCCACCGCTTACGGTATCTGTTCCTGTTGAAACCCCTGCAAATATAAAGTCATCATCACCACCGTTGCCAATTAATATATCATCACCATTGCCGCCAATTATAATGTCTCTTTGATGTGATCCGGTAATTGTATCATTACCGTCCAAACCTAATATTTTGTGTGGGGTTATGCTGCTTTCATGTGTAATGGTGTCATCACCATTAGTGGCGCTGAGCACGTTAAAGACACGAATTTGGAACGTAGCAGTGTCGGTTAACCCACTATCATCTTGTATTGTGTATGTAAGAGTAGCCATACCGTTGAAAGATAAGCTGTCTACAGGTGGAGTATATGTCCATGTACCGTCACCATTATCTGTAATACTACCTTCCCCCGGATTTATGGAGATGTTTGTTATTTCTATTGTGTCGTTTTCGGGATCTGTGTCATTTGCCAGAAGGTCTGCCTCTGTTACTGTTAGTGAAGCACCACCCT
Organism: Alphaproteobacteria bacterium; assembly: GCA_050633325.1. Lineage (GTDB taxonomy): Bacteria > Pseudomonadota > Alphaproteobacteria > Micavibrionales > Micavibrionaceae > UBA1672. The sequence goes on along the minus strand of JBOEGH010000007.1, from coordinate 105,995 downwards.
CATCTGTTTCATTGTAAACACCATCATTTTCCGCAACTGGCACATCGTTAACACCAACAACTGTAACAGTTACACTGGCCGTACTTGATGCACCCTGGTTATCCGTGATTGTATAGTTGATTGTCGTATCAAGAGTAGCCCCTGTGTCTAAATACTGAAAGTCATCACCAACATTAAAGTTAACTGTACCATCAGATTGTATAGTGAATGTACCACCATTATCGCCTGTAACTGCTGCGCCAACATTTACGTTGCTGCCGTTAATATGTGTGATTGTGAAGCTGTCAATAATATCTATATCAACATCTAAACCATTACCATTATCTACGAACAGGTTACCTGATATATTGGTGTCTTCGTTAGTGGATAGTGAATCATCTTGTGCTGTTGGACCATCATTTATACCTGTTATTGTTACAGTTACGTCGGCTGTATTTGTCCCTCCTATTCCATCAGATACTGTATAAGAAAAAGTATCTGTTGTTGTCTCACCCGCTGCTAAATAATCAAATGCATTACCTGTATTGTATATAATTGAATCTGTAATGTCGTTGAACGTAACGTTACCATTGGTTCCTGCATCATTTATTGATGAAACGTCCAGAACTTCGTCATCCGTATCGTTTGATATGATGGCGGCATGAATGTTCGTACTAGTACCATTTTGGTTTAATGATAGTTGATCATCCACGGTAATAGGGTTTTTATTAGTGGGCTTTAATGCGTCTTCTTTTGGTGTTTTATCAATAATTACAACGTCTTCTGGAACGATATGTGTAACAGCAGGAGAAACCTCTTCATGTTCAGCATTTTTAATTATAACACCTAATGATGATATCTCGTCACTATCAGATAGAGACATCACGTTCAATTCTGGTTTTTCGGACAAGCCTATTGCATCAAGTATAACATCAGGGCTTTCGTTACTGTCGCTTGACGTGTTTAAGTCGTTATTGTTACTAGACTTTATTATATTTTGCTTTTCGGAATATGTTTGTTTTGGTTCAATATTATCAATAATAGACTGTGTTACATGTTCCAGTGTGTTTTCTGCACTATCTTTATTTACATTACTGTTTTCTGTTGGTTCCGAATTGGGTGACCCAGTAGCAAGCGTATCTATCCTGTTTTGAACTTCTGCTAGTGATATTTCTGATCCTGATATATGTATATTCTCACCATCAATTATCTCTACTTTAATATCCTTACCTACGGACGCTTGCTTTAATATACGCACGAACTCATCGAAGCTCATATCTTCTGATATGTCTCCAATATAACCTTTTGAATAGCTTTTACTTGAGTTCTTCATAATAAATTACTTCTTTAGTATATGCTTTCGTGTAAAAAATTGCCTATACTATATATTTTAAAGTAATTCGTTTAAAATTTTATTAATCTTATTTGTATTACGAAATGATGTTATTCAAGGATAAGAGCTAGTAAAAAGAAAGTAATATGGCATTTACAAAGTGGGATGATATAAAACTTGTACATTGATTTTGGACTTATTTCTCAAGATCAGAATAGTCCTCTATTAACATGTAGACTCTCTCTGAATTTATATCAGCCGCTATACATAGCTTATCTATAGATTTTCTGTATCTATCGCCAAGTCGTTTTGCTTTATCGGGAGATGTAAGCATTAGCTCTTTTACACGTAAAGGATGAAGGTTATCCATATTGTCTGCTATTTTTATTAATATTGCCCCTCTATTATTTGATAGAATTAAATAATCAATAACCTGAGTATAGCTACGGCGGCCACCCTTATCCTTAGTTACTAAGCTTATCATTTCTATACAGTTTTCAGAATATCCTTTGCTTTCTAAGAAGGCTTCGTCAATATCACAATCTTCTATCGTGTCGTGTAGTAATGCCGCTAAAATTATATCTTCATGCGCATCAGGATAAAGTCTAATTACATTCTGCGATACTCTTATAGGGTGAAAAAAGTACGGTCTACCAGATTGATCTGTTTGCCCGTGGTGTAGGGTTTTCATTAGATTGATGGTATTTTCAACATTATCTGTCATAGGCGTTATGAATAATCTATGTGTTGGGTGTTTATCTAAATAGAGCCGATCCAATATAATAATTTAAAAATTATATATGCAAAAGCAGCATAAAATAAAACTTGTTTGAGTAATTCAAACATGCCGATGATGGTGTAACCGCAAAATGACGCGCATGTTATAATGAAAATGCTTGCCAATATGGAATAAGAATAGATATAGCAATATATAAGTGCTGCAACGCCAAAAAGTAAAGCAGTCCACTTGGTCCAGCTCTTGCCCTTGGAATATTCTAGTAAAAGTTCAATAGTGCCTGGACCAGGCTCTCCAACAACTTCTTTATTCTTATGCTGGTTAGCATCCTTCCAGCCGGCGGCTTGTATTGGGTCAAGAAGACTTGGTTGAATAGAGTTCATACCCTTAATATATCTTTTAAGCGGATCTTGTTTTAATGGATCTTGATTATTCATGTATGTATCCTGATTAAAGACTTTACAATTGTATTTATAGTTTAAAACACTCTAATTACTCAAGAAAAGAAAAAATAACATGTTTAAAATAGTATTATAAACCAACGATACAATCTTTAATTACGATATAGGAACAAACGCAATTATTAAAAGTAAAGCACCGGAAATACTACCGTATAACCATAATTTCCACTTTGCTCCTTCGTTTTTCCAATTTTTTCGGTAAAGATGACCTGTAATAACCGCTATGATAAATAGCAAAGTTGCCCAAAATGGAGTAAGATTAATATTATCGATCACATCTGCCTCCTTTGAGGTCATGATATTAGTTGAATTGAATATAAGAAATAATAAACACAACAGATATTACACTTTAAAATAACAAGCCATAACAAAAAATGAAAGGGATCAACATTATGTCGCCTAGCAACTATCAAGCACCAACAGCCGGAGATCAAGGTACAGATACAAAAAGCCAATCTATTGAAACTAATATGTCATCTACAATCTCAACAGTCGCAGATCTTCTGACAAAAAAAGGTAGTAAAATTATATCTGTTAATACGGATAATACTATAGATCAGGTAATAAATATTTTAACTGAGAACAGAATTGGCGCTGTCTTGGTTACAGCAGAGAATGGGGATCTTATCGGTATTTTATCAGAACGTGATATTATAAGAAAAATGGATAAGGAGGCTGATAATATCTCATCACAAATCGTAAAAGACTTGATGACAAAAAATGTGGTGACATGTACTCCCGCTGATCCATTAAATGATATTTTACAAAAGATGACAGATGGTCGCTTTCGTCATGTACCTGTCGTTGATGATAGCAATACTCTAAAAGGTATAGTTACGATTGGTGATGTTGTTCACTATCGCTTGAATGAGCTTGAATACGAAGCCCTTCGTATGAAGCAAATGATCGTCGGTTAACCTTAGACGTTAGATAAAGGTGGTTGATTATCAACCACCGAAATCATCAAGCATAATATCTTCACGATCAACACCCAGATCAATAAGCATATTTATAACGGACTGGTTCATAATTGGTGGTCCACACATATAGTATTCACAGTCTTCCGGTGCGGGATGATTTTTCAAATATTCTTCAAATAATACATTGTGAATAAATCCTGTGTAACCATCCCAGTCATCTGAAGGTAACGCATCGGATAGTGCTACATGCCATTTAAAGTTAGGGTTACTTTCTTGTAAACCATCAAAATCTTCAACAAAGAACATCTCGCGCTTTGAACGTGCACCATACCAGAATGATATTTTACGTTTCGAGCCTAAACGCTTAAGCTGATCAAAGATATGACTGCGCATTGGTGCCATACCAGCACCACCGCCGACAAAAATCATTTCTTTGTCTGTGTCGCGTGCAAAAAACTCACCAAAAGGCCCTGAAATTGTAACTTTATCACCCGGCTTAAGGTTGAAGATATATGATGACATTTTACCCGGTGCAATGTCAGATGATCCAGGAGGTGGAGAGGCACAACGAACATTCAGCATAATCATCCCTTTTTCCTCAGGGTAATTGGCCATTGAGTAAGCACGTTCAATTGGTTCTTCAACCACTGACTCATATTGCCATAAATTAAACCTATCCCAATCTTCACGGTATTCTTCACCTATGTCAAAATCGGTGTATTTCAAATTGTGTGTGGGGGCTTCTATTTGAATATAACCTCCGGCACGGAAATTAACATCCTCCCCTTCCGGCAGATCAAGCACTAAAGCTTTGATGAATGTTGCGACGTTATCATTTGAACGCACGGTACATTCCCATTTTTTGACGCCAAATACTTCTTCAGGTACTTCGACTTCCATATCCTGTTTAACCGCAACCTGACATGATAGACGATCACCGCACGCTGCTTCACGCTTTGTAATATGGCTAAGCTCTGTAGATAGGATTGATCCGCCACCGGAATGAATCTTCACCCTGCACTGCGCACATGTTCCACCCCCACCACATGCAGAAGGAACAAAAAGCTTTTCTGCCGCTAAGGTTTGTAAAAGCTTGCCACCGGCGGGAACAGAAATGGTCTTTTCGCCATTAATAGTAATATTAACATCCCCAGTTGAAACAAGCCGTGAGCGTGCAAACAAGATGATTGTCACAAGAGTTAAGATAATAATTGTAAAGAGTAAAATACCCAGACCAAATGTTTCCATCAGTACTATTCTTTCCCTATAATTTCACGCCACTAAATGACATAAATGCCATGGCCATTAGGCCAGCTGTAATATATGTAATGCCAAGCCCTTGTAAGCCAGCAGGTATATCAGAGTATTTAAGTTTTTCCCTAATACCTGCCATAGCAGTAATGGCTAGCGCCCATCCAAAACCTGATGAAATTCCATAAGTCACAGATTCTGCAAAATCGTAATCACGTTCAACCATGAACAAAGAGCCACCCATAATCGCACAGTTCACTGTAATTAGAGGTAGGTAAATTCCCAACGCGTTATAAAGAGATGGGAAATACTTATCAAGAACCATTTCCAAGATTTGAACCAATGCAGCAATCACCCCGATATAGCATATAAGACCTAAGAATGTGAGATCAACATTCTCAAAACCTGCCCATGAAAGAGCGCCAGATTTTAACAAATAGTTATAAAGCAAGTTATTAGCCGGAACGGTAATTGATTGCACAACCATCACGGAAATACCAAGTCCGATAGCGGTGGATACCTTCTTTGATACTGCGATGAAAGTACACATTCCTAAGAAAAAACTTAGGGCTAAATTTTCAACAAATATCGCTTTAACAGCTAGTGAAATAAGATCTTCCATTAGTGTTCCTTCACCGCTTGAATTGTATATTCGCGCGATTCAACTTGTCTTGGCTTCCATGTTCTAAAAGCCCAGATAATCAAACCCACAATAAAAAACGCAGATGGCGGTAAGAGAAGCATTCCATTTGGCACATACCACCCGCCATCAGTTACTTTATGTAATATTGTTATACCAAACAGACTTCCTGCTCCGAACAGTTCACGTATAAAGCCAACCATAACCAAAATAAGGCCGTATCCCAAACCATTACCAATTCCATCAATAAATGACGGGATCGGAGGGTTCTTCATCGCAAATGCCTCTGCGCGCCCCATAACGATACAGTTTGTGATAATTAGTCCGACAAATACAGAAAGAGTTTTAGAAATTTCAAAGGCAAATGCTTTTAAAACCTGATCCACCAATATAACCAACGAAGCGATAATAACCATTTGCACAATAATACGGATTGAGCTTGGTATTTGATTACGCAATATAGATATAAACATGGATGAAAAACTTGTAACGAATGTAACCGCCAATGCCATAACTATCGACACTTGTAATGATGAGGTTACAGCTAGTGCAGAACAAATTCCCAGTGCTTGTAAGGTAATCGGGTTGTTATCGACCATCGGGTCAATTAATAATTCTTTTTTCTTATGAGCCATCAAATTTCTCCAGCCTTCAGATTTTTAAGAAAATTCTTATAGCCATGCTTGCCCATCCAGAATCGTACCAAATTATCAACCCCATTAGAGGTAAGCGTCGCCCCGGAAAGCGCATCGACATAATAATTTTTACCAGCAGCAGGAACAGATTTAGCAACCGTTATGTGTAGCTCACCATTTTCATCTGCAAGTTTTTTACCTGACCACAAAGCCTTCCATTTAGGGTTATCTACTTCGGCACCAAGACCAGGCGTTTCAGCATGTTGGTAAAATTGTAAACCGTAAATATCATTGCCGTTTTCTTCCAAAGCGATAAACCCATACAAAGTTGACCAAAGACCATAGCCGTGGATCGGTAAGATCACCTTATCTATTTTACCATTTTCATCGCGTAATAAGTATATCACCCTATACTTTGCTTTACGTCCGATACCTGCCGGATCATCAGCAAGAGAAACTGAAAGATCAGGGTCAGAAGCAGCAGCCTTATCATCAAATGTTTTTGCATCAAACTTATCGCTAAACTTTCCGCTCTCAAGTTCTAAAACTCTTGGTTCAAATGCTGAAAAAGCTTTTTCAACATCAATACCATCCTTATACAGACCGGCCACTTGCAATACATTAGCTTGCTTATCTTTTGCCCTGTTAGCATCTTGAATTGGTCTAAGTGATACAGCCGCACTAGATACAATCATCGAGGCGAACAAGCACAAAGAAACTGCAACAAATATCGTTTTACCCGTGGAGTCAGGTGAAAGTGCCAAAAAACGCTTAATAGCAGAATCTTTATTAGCGGCGTTATTATCTAATTTGCTTTTTGTATCAGACATTTTGCTTTTTCGCTCTTCTCTTTATATTAGCTTGGACCACAAAATAATCGATTAACGGCGCGAATACATTTCCAAACAATATAGCCAACATCATACCTTCTGGGAATGCAGGGTTAAGAACGCGTATCAGAACCACCATAAAACCAATTAAAGCACCATATATAAATCGCCCTGTATTGGTGTGCGCTCCGGAAACCGGTTCAGTAACCATAAATACCAAACCAAATGCGTATCCTCCGATTACAAGATGCCAATACCACGGCATTGCAAACATAGGGTTAGTATCTGAACCAATAATGTTCAACAATGATGTAAATGCAATTATACCGACCAAACAACCAACAACCATACGCCAATTTGCAATTTTGGTAACAAGAAGGAATACCAATCCTATAAAACAAGCAATTGTTGATGTCTCACCAATAGATCCCTGAATAGTTCCTATGAATGCATCCATCCATGTTACACCGTGATAGCTTAGCTCTTGAAAGCCTTTTGATGCGGAAACAGATAGTGCCGTTGCACCTGAAAATCCGTCAACAGCAGTCCATATAGTATCTCCTGACATTTGCGCGGGATAAGCAAAGTAAAGGAATGCTCTACCTGTTAATGCAGGATTTAAGAAGTTCTTTCCTGTACCTCCAAAAACCTCTTTACCAATAACAACACCAAAGGATATACCAAGGGCTACCTGCCATAAAGGAACATCAGGTGGCATAATAAGTGCATAAAGCATTGAGGTTACAAGAAAGCCTTCATTCACTTCATGACGACGAATAGTAGCAAATAAAACTTCCCAAACACCTCCGGCAACAAGCGTTGTGATGTAGATAGGAATAAAAAACAATGCTCCATGAAACATATTTGCAAATACGTTATTTGGATCAAAACCGACCCCGAGAAACTCAATAATAGAAGCCCGCCATCCCGAAGCTCCTAGCTCTGCTATGGCAGTATTGGTTTGCAGACCTGTATTATAAAGGCCAAATAAAATACACGGAATAGTAGCTATTACCACATAGCTCATAATTCTTTTCATATCCACGTATGAACGTGCATGTGGCGCAGCCGTAGTCACAGTTTTAGGTGTGTAAATAAAACTTTCCACCATCTCATATAGTGGAAAATATCTTTCATATTTACCGCCCTTTGTGAATGACGGTTCTATACGATCGAAAAAAGCTCGTAATCCCATGATACGGTTACCCTTCCTTCTCAATCTTAGTTAAACAATCGCGCAAAGCTGTGCCATATTCATATTTTGCAGGACAAGAGAATCCAGATAATGCCAAATCCTCTTCATCCAGCTCAAGAGCTCCAAGAGCTTGAGCCGTATCTGTATCCATAACCAATAAAGCACGCAGCAATTGCGTTGGTAAAAAATCTTGTGGCATTATTTGTTCAAAAGTTCCCGTTGGAACCATTGCGCGTCGCCCACCATTAAGATTGGATGTTAAATCATACATCTTTTTAGAAAATGCTGAGCCTAAAACAGGCTGCAAAGCAAATTTTGACGACATAGGTCGTATCCAGCCAAGTGGAATTTGTTTTTTGTCTTCTTCTATGACTGTAATTTGTCGAGCATAACGATCTAGGTAAGCTTTAGTTCCTGATGCTTCCCTACCACTTAAGACTGATCCTGAAATCATCCGCACAGGAACAGAAGAGTCATAATTATCTTTCATTAAATCTTCTATTGAGGCGCCTGAAACAGTTTTTACTAATCTTGGGTTTTTGCACAATGGCCCGCTAAGCGCTATAACTCGTGAGGCATCAAGAAACCCTGTAATAATGAGGTTACCAATTGCAATAACGTCCTGATACCCTATCGTCCAAACGACTTGATTATTCTTAGGAGGTTGTAAGAAATGAATATGTGTTCCTGCAAGTCCGGCCGGATGAGGCCCTGAAAAAGCAGCAGCTTTCACACCTTTAACATCCGCAGCTGGAACGTCATTTCCTATTTCATGACAAAGATATGTAGATCCCTGAGTAAGTAATGATATTGTTTCTACACCTTTTGCGAAAGCTTTCGCATTTTTATCAATAATGATATTTGCATTAGGCGATAAAGGCTCTGTATCTATGGCTGTTATAAAAATTGCTTCTGGCTGAGTTTCAGGATCAGGAATTTTTGAATATGGACGTGTGCGAAAAGATGTCCATAAACCTGAAGCACATAGTTTTTTCGCTATACCCTTTGCACTATTAGTGTCGCCGATATCAGAAAAATCGATTCCTTTATCGGAAATATCGGAAGATTCAATAACTACACTTTCAAGAACACGTTTTAAACCGCGGTTTACTGCTTTAATGCGCCCTGTTACAGGAGAAACCATTTTCACGTCAGGCATAGTCTTATTAAAGAAGATTGTTTGCCCACGTTTGACTTCTTCGCCCTCCTCCACATTGAGTCGAGGTTTTAAATCGATATAGTCAGAGCCAATTAAAGCAAAAGACTTCACCTTGGGTGCGTCATGTACTTTTTGCTCCGGAGCACCAGAGATCGGGAGGTCTAGACCTTTTTTTAATTTGAATTCTTGCATATTTTTTATTTATTATGTCCGATTGATCAATATAACTGGCGTTATATATAACTTAAATAAACGTTTTTAAAGAGAAAACTTCAGGAAAAGTTACATTTTATATATTAATCTAGCTAAGAGCTGTTTGCACCACTTTTTTATGAATTTATTATTGATTATAATATTCAATAACTATAAACAGTTTTTTATGCATAAAATATACATAATATCTTGCTTTTTAATGATGTTGAGCGCCTGTGCTTCATATGAGAAAACAACCCGTTTTTCAGGTTATGCCATGGGTACAACATATAATGTTGTAATTATAAGCAATAATCCTGAGATCAGGGAAAAAGCACAGAATATTATAAATGATACTATAAAAAGAATAGATTCCCATTTATCAAACTGGAATCCTGATTCTGAAATATCTAAGTTCAACAAATCAAAAGAGAGTCATCCTTTCAATATCTCCCCTATGCTTTTGGATGTTATGGTTATAGGCAATCAAGTACATGAAGAAAGTAATGGGTTCTTTGACGTTACATTAGCACCTATAATTAACCTTTGGGGGTTTGGCGCAAAAAATGGCGATAAAACTATACCGACGAAGGAAGAGATTAGCACAAAGCTATCTCAAATAGGGCAAAACAGACAATTGGATCTGGATGTTGAATCTAGTTCGTTGACCAAACTTAATTCCAACGTAACCATTAGCCTATCTGCTATCGCAAAGGGGTATGGCATAGATCAAATCGCAAAAGGATTAACGTCATTAGGTATTGATAACTTCTTAGTGGAAATAGGCGGTGACCTAATAACACGTGGAAAAAACCCACATGGTTTGGCGTGGCAGATTGGAATTGAGCAACCTGATCATTCAGGTAAAGAGATTCAAAAGCTTGTAAAGCTCAATAATATAGCGATGGCAACATCAGGGGATTACAGAAATTATTTTGAAGAAGATGGTGTAAGATATTCACATATCATAAATCCGAAAAATGGATACCCTATCACGCATAATACCGCATCTGTGACAGTTCTGGCAGAAAATGCTACTCTTGCTGATGCTTGGGCAACAGCTTTGCTTGCAATTGGTGAAAAACAAGGTATGAAGTTAGCAGAACAAAATATGATTGCCGCTTTATTCATTGTAAATCAAAAAGATAATTCTGGACAAAAATATATTACGAAGACGAGCTCAGCTTTTCAGAATTCAAAATAAGAAGATAATAAAATGGAAACTCTAATTTTAACTTTCGTACTTTTGATTATAGTCGTTATAGGCATGGCCTTGGGTGTTATATTGAATGGCAAAACGATCAAAGGCAGCTGCGGTGGATTGAATGCAATATCCGGAGGTGATAAATGCACGATATGTCAAAAAGACATCGATCCGAACAGCCCTTTGCGTGATAAACTTCAATGTGGTAAAGCAAAAAATTCTTCTTCAAATGAAGAAGACGAATCATAATAGATTAAATTTATTCTATAGAGTTGCTATCAGAAAATGTTCAATAGGCCCAGGATGGAGCGTGAAGCCTTATCAGGCGAACAAGCCGAACTCTACAGCAAGACTGGGAAAGATTGATCAGAAGGGTTGAGATGTTCTTAGAACGGATTATTGAGGCGGATAATCACATACTTATCATTGCGTATGAAACCAAGATCAAACAACTCGAAGAAGAGAAGATCATCTTTGCCGAGCGTATGAGGCAATGCGGTCGTCGGTTACTACATTTTGAGGAAACTTTTTTAACCGCCTTAGGCTTTCTCGCTAACCCCCATAAAATGTGGGCAACAGGAGAAAGTGAGAACCAGAAAACTGTCCTGAGGCTGACTTTTGCCAACAGATTAAGCTATGTCAGGAATGAGGGATTTCAAACCGCTGAAATGTCGCGGCCATTCTCTCTTTTACAACAAATGAATGAAGAAGATTATGAAATGGTGGAGGGGGCAGGATTCGAACCTGCGTACGCATACGCGGGCGGAGTTACAATCCGCTGCCTTTAACCACTCGACCACCCCTCCACATAAATAAAAGCTGATCCGTAAAGACAGGATGCAGAAAAGAGTTTTTTTGTGCTTTTGTCAAGAGATAACTGCAATCAAGATTAAAAAAAATGCTAATATAAAATCATATAAAACTTAGTTTAACATAAATGACAAAACTTAATGATTTAGATGCACAAAGTTACGCATAAATAACGATTTGAACAAACCTCAATATTATCTAATGCTATTTAAAAAGTCTTGTATAGATCTCTTTAAACTGTCAGACAGTTGTGAAACTTCTTTTGATGCTTCTAAAACATTGTCGGCAGATACACCAGTATCTCTCGCACCCTTTTGAACATTAACAATAACCTGTGAAACATTCATCGCCCCTTGGGAAGCTTCAGACGTACTTCTGGTAATTTCGTTAGTAGTTTCATTTTGTTCTTCAATGGCTGAAGATACTGCTGTTACGGCACCATCGATGTCAGATATATTTTTAATAATGACATCCATTGCTCCTACTGATGCATTTGTGGCATCTTTAATTTCATTAATGCGGCTATTAATTTCTTTGGTTTTACCATCTGTTTCAGTGGCAAGCTTTTTAACCTCGTCAGCAACAACAGCAAAGCCCTTACCCGCATCCCCTGCTCTGGCCGCTTCTATCGTAGCATTCAAGGCAAGGAGGTTAGTTTGCTCTGCAATATCTTGAATGGCCCCTACTACTTCACCGATGTTTTCTACTAGTAAGTTTAGGTTTGTTATTGTTTGGCTCGCCGTCTCGGCATTATTAGATGTATCACGTGAAATAGATCTCGCAGCATTTATTTGAGTAACAATTTCGGACGCGCTAGCTGACATTTCTTCCATTGCCGAAGCGATTGTATTAACGTTCATGCTTGCTTCGTTAGATGATTGTGCCACTGTATCACTAGATTGATTAGTGGTATCGGCGGTATTCTTCATTCCCTCTGCGGTTGATTGTAGAGCAATAGCAGCCGATGATAACGAATTTATCGAGTTTCCTACTTGCTTGTCAAAATTGTTAGCTAGTATTTCCATAGCTTCAACTTTTTCCTTCTCAACCTCTATACGCATTTCCTTGGTTTCTTCTTCAATTAGGGCTTTTTCTATCATTCCCTCTTTAAATACTTGAACTGATTTTGCCATTTCGCCAAGCTCATTATTATCGCCTAAGTAAGGTATAAGGATATCTGTTTCATTCTTAGCAAGAATTGACATTGTTTTGGTCATCTCAGAAACTTGTAATGATATATTGTATCCAATAAACGCCATTACAGAACTAGCAATAGAAATCACTAAAACTATCGCAATTAAAATTTTAGTGAAAGAGCGGTTCTGTTCCATTTCCAATGATTTGTTAGCCTTGATCAAATCTAAGCTAGCTTTTTCAGACATTTCTAAAAGCACCGGTTCAACCTGAGCATATAAACCACTCATTTTCTTTTTGTACTTAACTTCTTCCAATAAGCTTTTAGAAACATTTTTAAAACCAATAGAATATATTTGAACCATGTCATTTACATATTCCTGATCATCTTCGTCATCTACTGTCGCAAAAACTATATTCTCTATATCTCCTAGAGTTTGTTGCATTTTAGTAATGTAAATAGGATCAAAAGTTAGCAGAAAGTTTTTCTCATGGCGCATTAGTAAATACAAACTCGCAAGTAGATCACCATTATCATAACTAAGTATTTCAGTTTCTGCTTCTAGTACTGCTTTATTTAATTTACCAAGCAGCCCAAGCTTAGGATCTAAGCCGATTTTTTTTCTTTGTTCCACTACAAGTTTGAACTGCTCAGCATATAAGATGAATTTGCCTTCCATATCCTGTATAATGGCTAAATCGTCTTTATTTTTGACAGTGCTTTTAAGATCAGAAAAAATAGATAATATTTCATCTGCCTTTTTGTTATGTCGCTCAGAGTATTTAAGGTTCATTCTCAATAGGAAGTCTTTCTCAGACCTTCTTTCTTGTAAGAATCCAATTTGTATATCTGTTAGTAGCTTGTAGACCTTTTTAGAATGAGTTTGCTTTTCAATGAAAGCGCGTTGTTTTGCGTTACTATTAACATATATTGTCCCTATAGAGGCAAAACCAAATAGTACAACAAATAAAATTAGGGAAATTTTAACTTTGATACTAAGCTTATTTAAAAAATTCATCAATTTTATTCCTTAAAATATTGATAAAACCTTGAGGGAAGTTATTTTAGTTTAGGCGACAGAACGCTTACATTCTTAAGCATTCTGTCACTATCTATTTATTCAGTACAGTGGTTAAATTCTTCATCTCTTTTTTCATATGTAAGACAAAAATCATCATTGCCAGCAACTGATTGAATGGCCTCGCCCTTCCAAGTGGCTGTTATAACTTTGCTCTTGGTAATATTTAGACGTCTATTACGGCATGATTTTGTGGCCGCCGCTTGGCATTCTTCTAATGTTGTGGCTTTTTTATGCTTAACACAAGAAGCATTACCATCGCATTTCTTAAAGCTAGTCTCTTCTTCACCAGGGCATGCAGTTCTAGTATAATGTACTGCGCATTGTCTTTCTTCTTCAGCACTTGCTTGGGCCGAAAATACTAAAGAACCAGTTGTTGCAAAAAGAACACCTAACATTAATAAAGTAAATTTTTTAACTATCATTTTAATTCCTTTTAAATAAATATAAATACCATGTTGGCCTAAGGTACATTAAAAATATATAAATTTATATTAATCGACAATAAGGAAAAACATTAAGTTGCTGAAAATATGAAAGTCTTTTTGATAATACATTTTATTGTATTGGATAACCAATAATCTAGGTTATGTGGTCGGAGCGAGAGGATTCGAACCTCCGACCCCCTGTTCCCAAAACAGGTGCGCTACCAGGCTGCGCCACGCTCCGACTTAAAACGTATTGGGTTTTTACACGATGCAAAACCAAACAGCAAGAGAATAATATTAAAAATTTACAAAAATATTTTATAGTCAATTAAACACAATTTTATTGGATAAAAGCATTGTGTAAAACGCTATCTCCTATCTTTATACCAAGCCTATCTGCCTCACCCGCAGCTATCTCTAGCACTGCTGACACTCCCCCCGTTGAGCTGATTGGGTCTAGTGTATTTATTTCCGCATTAGGATGTATATGGTGTATTAGCCCATTTTTCTTGATGAATATAATATCAAGAGAGACTTGTGTGTTTTTCATCCAAAAGCTTCTTAGCTTCTCCCCCTCAAACAGAAATAACATTCCTGTTTTTTCAGGAACAGTGGTTCTGAACATTAATCCTTTATTTTGTTCTTCAGCAGTTCGGGCAACTTCAACAATAAAATCATGTTTGCTGTTATCCTTGGTAAGAACAGATACTTCTTCTTTTTCCAGTATTTGGTAGATACCTTGTGTGATCACAGGGACTACTACGTCAGAATCATCTGCAACACTAACGTTTTGTGCGTATGAAGTATTAATAGCTGACAATATAATCAAAAAGCTATAACTCAGAAGTCTAAAAATATCAGACATATTTATTTGATTAAAAACAATCATTTAACTACCTAACTGCTGGTTTGAATGCTTTCCAAATCGTTAACTAGTGAGTCGTAGGTTATAAGACCATGCAGCTTGCCACTATTATCAACAACAGGCAGTGGGCTGCCCTCTTTTGTTAACACACCTACCCCTTCCCAAATTGGGGCATCAGGAAATACTGTATCAGCATTTTTATCCATCAATTCTGAAACTGCCAGAGTTTTAACATTTGCCAATCTTTTGGCTACGCCCGGGGCTGCGGTTACTTTGATGTCAATTTTAACGCCATTCGTCATTGCAACTGATAAAGGTATTAAATTTTTAAGAAGTATTTTCATTGAAAACAAGCCTAAAAACATTCCATCATCATCAACAACTGCGCAGGCTTGTGCTTTTGCTTTCTTAATGGACTTCAAAACCACCTCGACCGTATCATCAGCCTTGGCAGTTACTGTCTTTTTCTCTATTGCAGAATGGCAAGGCATAATTGTACTCCAACACACGAAATGAAAATTACCTTAACCATTATTTATCATTTTTAGATTCTATACTAGTTAAAAAATCAGATACATGCTGTGATGCACCAAATTCATAGAGGTTGTTGTGGTTTGCCTGTGGAAACTCTATTAACTTCTTAGGTTCTGTGGCTTTATCAAAAAGACTTTTGGCAGAAGAAAATGGGATTACTTGATCTTTATGTCCATGCAAAATAAGTAAAGGGGCATTATTAATATTCTCTATTTTGTCTATATTCATATACCGATCCTTTAGAAGGTATTTTACGGGAACGAATGGGTAAAGATTTGATGCAACATCAACCAAGCTCGAAAAAGGAACTTCAAGTATGAGTGCTGCAACCTTATATTCCGTTGCCATTTGAACGGCTATACCAGAACCAATAGACTCACCATAAATTATAACCTTTTCAGGTTTAATGTTTTTTACATTTCTGAGCCATTTTATATAAGCGCGTCCATCATGATAAAATCCTTCTTCACTATGCCTGCCGGAATTACCACCATACCCTCTATATTCTGCGAGCAATAAACCATAGCCATTGTTAGCATAGTGCTGGGATTTATAAATACGATCTCCATAGTTTCCTGCATTACCATGAAAGAAAACAATTACTGGCATGTTGGGATCTTTGGGAGGTATGTACCAAGCCTCTAGGGGCTGCCCATCTTTGGTTGTTACATTAACAATATCAACCCCCTGAATATAATCAGGCTTAGATTCATCCGGTAAATATATTAGCGTCCTTTGCGAAACGAACAGAACAAATATAAAAAGAAGGTAGGTTGATACAGTAATAAACAGCAGCTTTAGAAACACTATTTCAATCCCGTTTCATACATGTTGGCGTATAAGCCATTTCTTTTCATCAGATCGTTATGTGTTCCCTGCTCTGCGACGCAACCACGATCCAAAACTATGATGTGATCCGCGTCTTGAACCGTTGTGAGCCTGTGCGCAATAACAAGGGTTGTGCGACCTTTTTCCAAGCGCTCAAGCGCAGTTTGCACCAGTTTTTCTGATTCATTATCAAGCGCAGAAGTCGCCTCATCCAAAAGCAAAATAGGTGCATCACGTAATATTGCACGTGCAATTGATATCCTTTGCTTCTGTCCACCAGACAGCTTGACGCCGTTCTCTCCTACTATTGTTTGATATCCATCATCAAAGCCCTCAATAAAATCATGTGCAGCAGCATCACGAGCCGCTATGAACACCTCATCATCTGTTGCGTCTGGCTTACCATAGCGAATATTCTCAATCACACTCTCGTTAAAAATCATTATATCTTGTGAAACCAGAGCAATTGAATTACGCAAAGACTCAATTGTAAGGTCACTTATGTCATGGTTATTTATGGATATATTACCACTATGAATGTCGTAAAATCGTGGGATTAGATTCATAACAGTACTTTTACCGCCGCCCGAAGTGCCAACTAGTGCCGTAACCTTGCCTGCTTCTATATTTAATGAAATGTTGTTTAATGCCTTCTTATCAGTACCTTCATAGGAAAACACTACATCTTTAAATTCTATGTTTGGAACTTCTGTACCAAGATCAATCGCATTAGGGCTGTTATTAATATCAGGATCTTTATCCAGCATATCGAATACGCGCTCAGTTGCTCCTAATCCCATTTGTAAGGTGTTGTTCAATCGTGCTAGTTTTTTCATTGGTTCATAAGCCAATATAAAGGCAGATAAGAATGCAGCTAATTGCCCGGGGGTTGTACGCCCCGCAAGAACTTCATAACCACCATAAGCAATAATTGCACCCATAATCAGACCAACTAATATCTCATTCACTGGTGTTGATAATGTGGATACTTTAACCGCCTTTATGTTCAAATCCCGCACCCGGTTAATTGCATCAGTAATTTTTGTAACTTGCATGCGTTCCATACGATAGGATTTTATTAGTCTTATACCTTGGAATGCTTGAGACAATAAGTCAGATAATCCACCAAGCTCACTTTGAATGCTTTTTGAAATTTTGCGTAATCTCTTGCCGATATATACTACGAATATAGTAAGCAAAGGGAACACTACAAAAGCAGCAAGAGTAAGCTTCCAGTCATTTGAAAACATAACCATTATAAGGAATATTAAGGTGAAAAAGCTTTTGCCAAATCCTGTAAGTGTACTTGTCACTGCTGTACGCATCACATTAACGTCATTTACCACACGTGATAACAATGTACCACTTGGGTTATCGTGAAAAAATGCCATATCCATATGCATAAATTTGGCAAATAATGATGCTTGTATCTCTGCGACAACCGTATGACCAATACTGTTCATCAAGATAGTATGTATATATGTTGTAATACCACGCGCCGCGAACGTAGCAGACAGAGCAAGTGAAACAAGTAGAATAAGGTCTTCTCGTCCACCATATAAGACATCATCCAAGACCGGCTGCATCAACATCGCAACAGCAGCAGTCATAGCAGCAGAAAAAGCCATGAAAAACACAGCTATCATAAGCGTAGATTTGCGCGGCCATAAATAATTCATGCCAAGTCTTTTAACAAGATAAACGGTTAGATTCTTATCTTGTTGATTGTTTTTATTATTATGTACTGGCGCAGTGGGCATCAATATATCTTCTGTTAAGGTCTGTGTGTTATAATGTAAAAATTAATAATGTTAAAGATTAAACTGATTATAGGGAATATATGACTTTTAGTATTGAGAATGGTCAAAGTGGTTTAGGTCTGGCTTTAGGCGGTGGAATGGCAAGAGGTTTCGCACATATAGGTGTTTTGAGAGCTCTTAATCGTCATGATATATATCCTACAATAATTGCAGGAACATCGATAGGAGCAGTTGTCGGGGGGTGTTACCTTGCCGGCAAGCTTGATGATCTTGAGGAATGGGGGCGATCATTAAACCGCTTTAAGATCTTATCTTATCTTGATTTTCGCGTCCGAAGTGCAGGTTTAGTTGGTGGTAAACGCCTAAGAGATACTTTACAGCAACATTTTGACGGAATGGTGATAGAGGATCTTCCGCACTCATATGTAGCAATTGCAACAGATCTTCTTACAGGCCATGAAGTATGGTTAAGGCGCGGTGATATAATGGATGCTATGACTGCATCATTTGCACTTCCGGGTATATTCCCTCCTGTTAATATGGATGAACGTAATTTGGTTGATGGTGCATTGGTTAATCCATGCCCTATTTCCCCATGTCAGGCCATGGGCGCAAGAATGACTATTGCCATTGATTTGAACACAGACCTTATTGGAAAGGCGGCAAAACCCGGTGATGGTTATCAAACTGTGGCTGGATTTGATATATTTGATAATAAAGATGTACCACCTGAAGAGCAAAAGAAGTTTAAAAGCTCTTCATTGTCCAGAAGGTTGTTTAGACGAGAGAATAATGATCCTAGTTTATTTGGGGTTATGGTATCTGGACTTGGTATTTTACAAGATCGTCTAACACGCTCAAGATTGGCGGGTGAACCACCGGATATTCATATTAAACCACCAGTCGGTCACATAGGATTATTGGAATTTGAAAAATGCCAAGAGTTAATTGAATTGGGTGAGGAAGCCGCAGAAAAAGCAATTCCTGAAATAAAGGCTGCAATGAGTGTTTTGTTAAAGTCAGATGTTAGTGAAGCATATCTGGAATCAATAAATAAAATATAATTCATTAATTCCAGATATTTAATTTTTCAGAAATAAACAGGTAATTATTTAGCAACACGCTTTCTGTGTTTTCTATCTGGCAATGCTTTACCCCAATTTAAATCACTTACCAAATATTTGGGTCGTACGTTGTTATATTGACGTACAAGTATGTCTAGCGCTTGATCAATTTCTGCTGGTTCTTTGCAGTGTGCAAATACAGAGTTATGTATACCACGTGTTATTAGGCAAGTATCAATATTTACAAGCGAACCACCTAAAATATCATGTGCCATCGTGTCACCTATCATAACAGTCTGACCGGGGTAAATATTATTTTCCTGTAGAATTTTCATGCAGTGCTGGAAAATAAATTTATGAGGTTTCCCTATATATTCTACTATTCCACCAAAATCTTTGTATCTGGCGGCCAAAGTGCCAGGCCCCATAATGTTACGACCACCCATAATACCCAGACTGTCAGGGTTTGCGCAGACTGCCTTCAGGTTATATCTCGCCGATTCTTTTAATAGAGGCTCATAATCTTCTAATGTTTTATCAGGTGCGTCCGTACCGCTGATGATTAAAAAGTCAGCATCTTTGGGTTCATCAACCACTTCAACATCTAAAGAGTTAACAATTGATCGATCGCCGCCCCTGCTTATAACAATGCATTTTTTACCTATATTTTTAAAATAGCCTTCATCCTGCTTGTCTAAACCTTGCCACGTAACTTCACCAGAGGTAATGATCTGGTCATACAGCTCAGACGTGATACCAAGATCACTTAAACGATCCGCGTTATCCTTGGCTCTTTTGCCTGAATTGGAAAGGATTATTACATGCTTTTGGCGTTCTTTTAATTGTTTTAAGCAGTCAATTACACCGTCATATGCTTTGACTCCATCATGCAAAACTCCCCATTGATCAATTAGGAATCCTGAATAACTGTCTGATATATCTGAAATACCTTCACAGAATTTTGTATTAACAATTTTACTTGGCCCACTCACTTTATACCTCTTAAAATATTGTTGCACACATAGATATTTGTACGTGCATTATGCTTGTAAGGTGCAGTCTAATCAATAGAGTTTTACAAAAGGTAAATTATTATGATTTTTTAAGAGCTTGCACGTATTCTTTCACATCTTTTTTTATTTCTGGGGCAAATATATAAAGTGCAATTACATTTGGTATCGCCATAGACATCATCGCAGCATCAGCAAAATCAATTAAGTTACCAAGCTTTGCAGACGCGCCAACAACTATGCATGAACAAAAGAATACTTTGAAAAGGTTTTCAATCTTATCATTTTCTCCAAAAAGATAACGAAAACATACCGCACCACAGTAATACCAGCTAATCATTGTCGAGTATGCAAAAAGTAAAACAGCACCGGTCAGTGCATATTTAAAGCTTGGTATTACACTTTCAAACGCCATAGAGGTCAAAGCGACTCCTGCTATACTTCCATCTGTTTGCGTATATACACCGGTTATAACAATTACCAATGCAGTAACATTACAAATAACAATGGTATCTATAAACGGACCAAGCATAGCAACAATACCTGTACCCACAGGTCCGTCGGTTTTTGTTGTTGATTGGACAATTGATGCAGATCCCAATGCAGCCTCATTTGAGAATGCCGCGCGTTGTACACCAATAAGTATCCCACCTAACAAGCCGCCAATACCCGCCTCCATTGAAAATGCTGTTTTTATTATCACCCCAAATGCAGATGGTAGTTGGTCAATATTTATAAAAATTACAACCAAACCTGCCATTAGGTATAATAATGCCATTGCAGGCACTAATTTAGAAGCAACACTGGCAATAGATTTTAAGCCTCCCAGAATGACCGCACCCACTAATAATGACAAAACAAGTCCTGCTGCCCAACCATATCCGACGAGAAAGCTTGCACCACCATCTGGTGTTGTCGCGACTAACACTTGTTCAAACGCCTGATTAGCTTGATACATATTACCGCCACCAATTGCACCAATAATGCAAAAAACAGCAAACATACCAGCCATAAATTTACCTATACTTGGTAGTCCTTTACGAGAGAAGCCTTCCTTTAAATAATACATAGGGCCACCGGAAACCCTTTGCGGATTGTTTTCATCTGGGTGAATACGATATTTTACACCCAGCATAACCTCAGCAAATTTTGATGACATACCTAAAAATCCCATAACGGTCATCCAAAACACCGCCCCAGGTCCGCCAACAGATATTGCAATTGCAACTCCACTGATATTACCTAATCCTACCGTCCCTGACAGTGAAGCCATTAGCGCCTGAAATTGAGTTATCTCTCCATTGTCGGATTTTTGCATCCCCTCGCCAAACAAAAGTTTAACTGCGCGGCCGAAAAATCGTATGTTAATAAAGCCTAGATAAAGGGTAAAAAAAACGGCTGCAAGAGCCAGCCAGACAAGAATAAGTTTTACTTCAACGCCTTCCATAAGGGGAACGGAATAAAAAATAATAGATGAGGAAGCTTTTCCAATTGGTTCAAAAAACGCGTCAATTTGAGTATCTATGCTCATAAAATACTTACCTCATCTAGAATATATCTAAGACAAGGTTAATGTTTAAATGATATGATTTAAAGATATTGTTATAAAAAACAGTAACTTATCCAGATTAATTATATCCGTATTCGGTTATCCCTCACAAAGTGGTTTAGAAACCGGATGTTCTACATATGGAGTAGCCGCCCATTTACGAAGTGTTGTACGATCCATCTTTGTTGCTTTTTCAATACGTGAAGAAAATGTTCTGCAAAATATATCAGGGCGCATAACCGCGGCATCATTTGATATTTTGTTTGCAAAGTCAGTGCGCAGTTTGTGCATGCTTTTTTCAGCATTATTAGTTCCGTTTTTCTGCATATATTCCATGAGTATTTTTTCGTATTTAGCGAATAAATCTTCATGCTTGGCAGTAAATTTTTTGTGCTCCATATACAGATTGTTGCCATTTGCATCGGCCATATGCGCACAATTAAGCCCAATAACCATAAGTTCGCTGTGAATTCTTATACCTTGTTCTGCTTCTGCTTCACGTGGGCTATAGCATCCGGCTGCAATTGCAGAGTTTGAAAAGGTGATACTCAGTAGTACAGTTAGTATAAATCTCATTACTGTTTTTATCCTCAAATTAACTAGCTAATTTAACGGGTGTTAATAATGGTTGCCCTTCAAAATGAGCCGTAAAATTATCGATCACAAGCTGCCCCATTTTTGATCTTGTTTCAACCGTTGCAGATCCAACATGTGGAGATAATACAACATTATCCATTTTAATCATTTCGTCAGGCACATTCGGCTCGTTTGAATATACATCAAGCCCCGCCCCTGCAATTGATTTATTGCGAAGTGCAATTAAAAGATCCTCTTCATTTACAACGCTGCCACGTGCAATATTGATCAAGTAACCATTTTTACCAAGTGCATCTAGTATTTCATGATTAATGATATTTTTTGTTTCCTCACCACCTGCACATGCCAATATTAAAAAATCAGATGCCTCTGCCATTTCCTTTAGGTCTTTGTAATATGTATATGGAACATCTTTTTGACTTCGTGAATTATATATAATTTTTGTATTAAAAGCCGCGGCACGTTGTGCAATTGCTTTACCTATATTCCCCAGCCCCACAATGCCAACAGTCTTGCCTGAAATTGAAGTGCTCAACGGCATAGCACCTGAATGCCAACGTCCGACACGTACAAACATATCTGCCTCAACGGCTCTTCTCGCAACATTAAGCATAAGAAACAACGCAACATCGGCAGTATCATCGGTTAAAACATCAGGAGTATTGGTAACAACAATCCCCCTATCTTTTGCAGCGACTAAATCTATATTGTCGTATCCAACCCCGAATTGAGCAATTATCTCCAGATTTGGTAACGCTTCCATCAGGCGTTTACTTACGCCGCTACCGTTATATGTGGATAATATAGCGGTAATATCAGTTGAGTTATCTAATATAACGCTGTCTGGTTTTGTGCTTTCCCATAGTTTAATAACATTAAACTTATGCTCTAACGTTTCCATTTCGCAATTAAGTAGAGGCTGAAGTGCTAAAACTGTTCTTTTCATGAGGTATAACTCTTGATTTACAATATGTTTATATGGTTTATGACACAGATACTAAATACAGAATATAAAAGATAAGTGTAATATATCATGACGCAAACACACAAGAAACTGTTTATTAAGACATGGGGCTGTCAGATGAATGTCTATGACAGTAACCGTATGAGCGATATACTCTCTTCGCTTGGCTATAAAGCTGTGGATACTCCGGTTGATGCAGATATGATGATTCTAAATACATGCCATATCCGTGAAAAAGCAACAGACAAAGTGTTTTCAGAACTTGGTCGACTGCGTGTACATAAAGATCAGAAAGAGGAAAAAGGCGGTAAAATGCTGATCGCCGTTGCTGGTTGTGTTGCACAGGCAGAAGGTGACTTTATATTAGAGCGCGCTCCATATGTAGATATGGTATTTGGGCCACAAACTTATCATGAATTACCTGAAATGATTCTGAAGGCATCTGGTGAAGATCGTGTTATAAATACTGAATTCCCAACAATTTCTAAATTCGATCACCTTCCAGACGAACACACAATAGAGGGAGCATCTGCTTTCCTTTCTATTCAAGAAGGCTGTGACAAGTTTTGTACTTTTTGTGTTGTTCCCTATACACGCGGGGGAGAATATTCCCGAAGTGAACAAGATGTTATTGAAGAGGCACATAGGCTGGTTGATCAAGGGGCGCTTGAAATCATGTTACTTGGCCAGAATGTTAACGCATATCATGGTGATACAAAAAATGGCGGGACATCGAATCTAGCAAGCTTAATCAGCAAAATATCAGAAATAAATGGTTTGGAGCGCATAAGATACAGCACCTCTCACCCACGTGATATGGATGATGAATTGATTGCAGTACATGGAGAAGTGCAAAAATTAATGCCTTTCTTGCATCTGCCTGTTCAAAGTGGCTCTGACAGAATATTAGAAGCAATGAACCGAAAGCATAAAGCAGATGTTTACCGCGATGTTATTGCTAAACTACGTAAAAGTCGTCCTGACATTGCCTTTAGTTCGGATTACATTATCGGCTTCCCTGGTGAGACAGAACAAGATTTTGAAGACAGTATGCAACTTGCTCGTGATACAGGGTATGTTTCTTGTTATTCATTTAAATATAGCGCACGTCCCGGAACACCGGCGGCAAGTATCCAAGCCGCATTAGTACCAGATCATATTGCATCAGAGCGTTTACAGCGTTTTCAGGCATTAATAAATGAGCAGCAGACCACGTTCAACAAAACTTGTGAGGGTAAAACGATGCCAGTTCTATTTGATAGAAAAGGCAAGAAAGACGGACAAATAACAGGGCGTAGCCCCTACTCTCAATCTGTATATGTTAACGGTAACGATCGCCTTATCGGTAGTATTGTTGATGTTAATATTACCGAGGCCTTTGATAATTCTCTTACAGGTAATATCGACATCATCGATGATGAGGCAGCCTAAGCCATAGCATAAACCTAAATTAATACAAATTTTTACGGTTTTGTGTTATAATAAAGGCACTTACAATTATTGAGGTGAAAACATAATTTGACCAAAGAAATAATATTAGAATTTCCTGATAACAATAGAATATCCCTGTTGTTTGGTGAGTATAACGAGCACTTATCTTATCTGGAAAAAAAGCTGGATATTCACATTTCCGATCGAGGTAATCTTCTTCGGATGAGTGGTTCAAAGGATGCCACTAACAAGGCTAAAACTGTACTTCTGTCTTTAGACAAGCGCTTGGAAAAAGAAGAGCTGCTTAACATCACTCATGCTGATATTGATGCGGAACTTCGTTTCAAAAAAACTTCAAAAAGCAAAAAGGCAGATAATAAAAGCTCCGTTGTTATAAAGACCAAAAACAAAACAATTGTTCCAAGATCACCAAACCAAGAGAAATATCTAAAACTTATAAATAAAAATGACATGGTATTTGGCCTTGGCCCTGCCGGAACCGGTAAGACATATCTTGCCGTTGCTGCGGGGGTTGATATGTATTTACAGGGAAAGGTTGAACGTCTGATATTTACGCGCCCCGCTGTCGAGGCTGGTGAGAACTTAGGCTTTCTGCCGGGAGATATGAAGGAAAAGGTTGATCCGTATATGCGGCCAATATATGACGCTTTACAAGATATGTTGCCATGGGATTTTCTTCTTAAAAAAATAGAGGCAAGAGAGATAGAAATTGCACCACTTGCATTTATGCGTGGACGCACGCTTGCACATTCTTTCGTTATTCTTGATGAAGCGCAAAATACAACTTGCGCACAGATGAAGATGTTTTTAACCCGAATGGGAGAAGCATCACATATGGTTATTACCGGTGACGCGACGCAAACCGACCTTCCCGGCCACATTAAATCCGGTTTAACAGAGGCAATAGATATCCTTGGTGATGTTAAGGATATAGGTTTTGTTACTTTTGCCGGTGAAGATGTTATTCGTCATAATCTGGTTCGAAAAATAATAAAAGCATATGAAGGCCACAACAAATAAATCATGTCCCTTTTTGAAATAGATATTACCGTTGAGGATGATCGTTGGCTTTCAGTTATTTCCGAAATTGAAGAGTTAACAAATATCGCCATAACAAAAGTATTGGGTCATTCCTCCTATTCAAATCAAGAGTTGGAGGTAAGCGTTGTATTGGCTGATGATGAGTTGGTTCAAAATCTAAATAAAACATATCGTGATAAAGATAAGCCTACAAATGTCTTATCATTTCCTCAAACCGAAGATAACGATGATTCCAGCATATCTATTCCTTTTATAAATCTTGGTGACATAATAATCGCTTATGAGACTATATGCGCAGAAGCCAATCATCAGAATAAATCTGTGTCGGATCATTACACACACATGCTTGTACATGGATGCTTGCATTTGCTTCACTATGATCACCAATGTGACGAGAGTGCGAGAGTAATGGAGTCTTTAGAAGTTGAAATTTTAAATTCTATGGATATAAAAAACCCATATGAAATCAAATAAGTTTATGTCAGAATAGAAAATATTGATCATGTTAAAAGTTATTAAAAAGAACGAAGAAGAAATAGCATCATCACCTACGCATAATAAGCATGAAGGTGGTGTTGATGGTGACATGTCCCCTGCTTCGGGGATTATATCTTTTGTTAAAAACATGATTAAGCCCGCACAGGATCCAACTTTACGTGAAACTATAGAAGAATATATAGAAGATGAATCTGCGGATGCTGTAGAAACATCAATGTCAGTGCATGAGAAAACATTGATCGCAAATGTTCTTGAACTGCGCGATAAATGCGCGGCAGATATTATGATACCACGCGCAGATATAATTGCGATAAATCATGACATATCAAAAGAGGACCTGTTTGCCTTACTATCTGAACGCCAATATAGTCGACTTCCCGTTTATATGGACACTTTAGATAATGTTATCGGATCAATTCATGTTAAGGACATAATGGCTTCAATATCACGCGAAGAAGATATTGATGTTCAGAATCTAGTACGTAATGTTCCGATAGTATCGCCATCAATTAAAATGTTAGACCTTTTATTGCAAATGCGTATAACACGAAAACATATGGTTTTAGTCGTGGATGAGTTTGGCGGTATTGATGGGTTAGTAACAATTGGTGATGTTATAGAATCCATCGTAGGCGAAATTGATGATGAGCACGACCCAGACGATCACACTGAGATAGTTGTGGATACAGACGGCACAGTCACTGCAGATGCGCGCGTTGATCTGGAGGAGTTCGAAGAAATATTTGGTAATATCCTTAGCGATGAAGAGCGTCAAGAAAACGATACTTTAGGAGGGCTAATTTTCTTTTTGGCAGAGCGTGTACCAGCCAGAGGAGAAGTGATAACACATAAAAGCGGTATGATATTTGAAATCATTGAGGCAGACCCACGCCGTGTAAAGCGTATACATATACGTGAAATACCAGACAACAAAAATAAAGACGACTAGCCCTAATTAATAGTTACCTATAAAGCACAAGGCGCATAATAATCATTATGAAGAATCTAATTACCTTATTTTTTGGGTCTTTTTTATCGTTGTCTATGGCGCCAATTAACTTTTGGCCTATATTGTTTATCAGCCTAAGCTACATCTATATTAATATTACAAAGTCAAAAACACCGTTTGATGCATCGTTATC
This sequence comes from Alphaproteobacteria bacterium, assembly GCA_050633325.1. Taxonomy (GTDB): domain Bacteria; phylum Pseudomonadota; class Alphaproteobacteria; order Micavibrionales; family Micavibrionaceae; genus UBA1672. The sequence continues at coordinate 78,705 of JBOEGH010000007.1, read as the reverse complement.
AGGGTTTATATTCTCGCTTGGGTATTTTGGCTTTAGCTTGGCTTGGGTTGGAAATGCTCTGCTTATCGAAGATAATCCATATTATTGGGCTTGGCCCTTTGCTGTTTCTGGGTTGCCCATAGTACTTTCATTATTCACTGCCATTGGATGCTATGCATATAAGCGTCTATATAAAGATATCAATAATGTAGCGTCTTATATAGGCTTTGTTACTTGTCTGTTTATATCAGAATATGCTCGTGGCCATTTATTAACTGGATTTCCTTGGAACTTATACGGCTATAGTTGGATTGATATTCTGCCTATTGCTCAAACTGCATCTATATCTTCTATATATTTATTAACACTTATCACTATATTTTGGGCATGTTCTCCAGGGTTTCTTATAATATCCCAACATAAGAAAAATCATAAACTGATATTCTCCGCTATAATTAGCGTAAGTATAATTAGCGCATACATGTATGGAGTTTACCGTATAAATGCCAACCCTATTAAGTATCATGATAACTACAACATAGTAGTAATACAGCCCAATATTAAGCAGAGTGAAAAGTGGAAACCGGAAAACAGAGCCAAAAACTTTAAGAAGCAGCTGAACTTATCTTACTATAGAGCTAGTAAAGCTGATAATCTTAATGCAGATAGTTCCAAACCTTCAATACATTATATTATATGGCCTGAAACAGCGATGTCACAGGATGTAATCGACACACCATGGGCAAGAAATAATATTAAACATATGCTAAGCAGCTATGATGGTGAAGCCTACTTAATAACCGGTGCTTTACGTTACAACGGTGAACAAGAAGAGTACTATAACAGTATAATAGTATTTAATGATAACGCAGAAATTATAAACACATATGATAAACATCACCTAGTTCCTTTTGGCGAGTACATGCCATTTGATGATATTTTAAACATATCACCAATTGTAGGTTTCTCAGGATTTAAAGAAGGTTCAAACCACCATGCATTTAAAACTCCGGAAGGGTTAAATTTCTTACCCTTTATTTGCTATGAGGTTATATTCCCTATTATCAGCAATATTAAAACCACTCCTGATGTTTTGCTAAATGTAACAAATGATGGTTGGTATGGTAAAAGCTCAGGCCCTTATCAACATTTGGTTCAAGCGAAGTTCAGAGCAATAGAATCATCTACCCCCTTGATAAGAAGTGCCAATACTGGCATAAGTGCAATTATTACTCCTTTAGGTTATAGTATACTTCCAGAAGTTCTATTAGATGAAAGAGTATATTTACACAAATTACCACGCCGAATCAGTAGTGATTCTATTCAAAAGAATATAGAAATGACGATTATTTGGTTTTTGATAACATTTTGTACTATATTCCTACTATATATAAATATAATTAAAAACAGTGTTTTACATAGAAAATTAACGGAAAAATAAAGCATGCGTTGAATATATTATTAATTATATACTTAAGGTCTGTTGCATACTTGAGTACTCTCGTTGTAAGTAGTGTTAACTTTTTAATACATACGAACGAATGTTATTAAGATTATTGAATTATAGAGAAACAAAGTACAAGTCAGATTCATGGAAAATATAAGAAAAACAAAAGGAATACCCGATACTGTTGATAAGCATGTTGGTAAGCAGTTAAGAAGCAGAAGAACGCTTCTTGGTTTAAGCCAAGAGAAGTTAGCAGAATATATAGGTGTTACATTCCAGCAAGTTCAAAAATACGAACGTGGAACAAACAGAGTTAGCGCTAGTCGTTTATTTAGCTTTAGCAAAATATTAGACGTATCTATTGATTATTTTTACGAGGGACTAGAAAGACCAAGTTCAAATTCAAATACGCCAGCTGGTATGTCGGATAATTCACAAGAATCATTTGGTGAGCCCACATCAGTTAAACAGGCAAACAATATACCAGAAGACATATTTTCTAAAAAGGAAACTCTTGATCTTATTCGAACTTATTATTCAATAGAGGATAAGAAAACCAGACTTGATATACTGAAATTTATCAAGTCAATGGTAAAAAATGCTGGCTAAATCATAAATTTTAACATTAAGGCTTGAATAAAGCCTTTTTTTTGCTTTAGGGTTCTACTTTGTAAATAAAGTAATTTAATTAAGACGAGCAAAATAATGCCATATTCAGGACAAGCTATGCAACAAAAGACATTAACAGACTATATTTTTACCAGTGAATCAGTATCTGAGGGTCATCCAGATAAGATTTGTGACCGTATTTCTGATGCGGTAGTAGACCTTTATATGGCTGCTGATAACCAGTCGCGCGTTGCATGTGAAACTTTGGTTACTACTGATAGCGTTGTTATCGCTGGTGAAACTCGTGGCCCTGACAGTGTTACAAAAGAAAAGATTGAGCAAGCTGCACGTGATGCAATTAAAGCTATCGGCTATGAACAAGAAGGATTCAACTGGAAAACTGTAGATGTAGATGTAAAGCTACACTCACAGTCAGTTGATATCGCACAAGGTGTTGATGAAGGAACTGGTGTCGACAAAGACGAAGGTGCTGGTGACCAAGGTATTATGTTTGGTTACGCATGTAAGGAAACAGATGCTCTTATGCCTGCTCCTTTACATTATTCACATTCAATACTTCGTCGTATGGCAGAAGACCGCCATGCAGGTATCCTTAAAGGGATAGAGCCTGATTCAAAGTCTCAGGTAACACTGGAATATAAAGATGACAAACCTGTAGGTGTTAAGTCTGTTGTTGTTTCAACACAACACGCAGAAGGTTTAAGCCAAGATGATGTTAAAGATTTAGTTCGTCCATATATTAAAAGCGTTCTTCCAGAGGGCTGGGATGTTCCTGAAGAAGAGCTATATGTTAACCCTACTGGTCGTTTTGTTATTGGTGGGCCAGTTGGTGACTGTGGATTAACAGGACGTAAAATTATCGTTGATACATATGGTGGTGCCGCTCCTCATGGTGGTGGTGCATTCTCTGGTAAAGACTGTACAAAGGTTGACCGTTCTGCTGCATACGCGGCTCGTTATCTTGCGAAAAACGTAGTTGCTGCGGGATATGCGGAGGGTTGTACGATACAGCTTTCATATGCGATTGGTGTATCTAAACCAATTTCAGTTTACCTAAACACACATGGTACAGGTACCGCACCTGAAACAGTAATTGTTGATGCGCTACAAAGTCTTGTTGACCTGCGCCCGCGCGGTATTCGTGAGCACTTAAAGCTTAACAGACCAATTTATGAACGCACAGCGGCATATGGTCACTTTGGCCGCACACCAACTGAAGATGGTGGTTTCTCATGGGAAAAGACAGATCTTGTGGCTGAATTACAACGTATCCTTGGGTAATCCTGTTGCCTCGTAAGCCACATATTCCAAGACAAAACTCCGCCAATTATGAGCGGAGTTTTTTTGGCCGCAGACAGGGACGATCAACCTCCCCTTTGCGTACAAATATACTTGATGAGTTATTACCAAAAATTGAGATAGCTGAAACTAATCTTTCATTAGAGCACGACATATCACCCGCGGAAATACTTGGGCGTTCTTATTCTAATTACTGGTTAGAAATTGGATTCGGTTATGGTGAGCATTTAGCCACACTTATGCGTGACAATCCTGAAACGGGATATCTCGGGGCTGAGCCTTTTATTGGTGGAATGTCTGCATTCTTAATGAATCTTCAAGAATCAGATAATGAAAATGATAATGTCCGTGTTGTTATGGATGACGGGATGATTATCGCACGATCAGTTAAGCCAAGCAGTATTGACGGTATATATGTGTTGAACCCTGATCCATGGCATAAGAAACGTCACCATAAACGCCGTATAATTAATCAATCTAATTTGGATGTTTTTGCAAAAATACTTAAGCCTGGCGGGCAGTTGGTTTTAACTACTGATGTAGAAAACCTGGCTGAATGGATGTGCACTCAAGCATCACACCATCCATCGTTTAACTGGACAGCAAGTCATAAAAGTGACTTCTATACACCACCTGAAGATTGGATAACAACCAGATACGAAGAAAAAGGTGCAAAAGGCGCAAAGAAAATGGTTTATATGTTTTTTGAAAGAAACTAATAAACATCTTGCATTTCAAACGTGTTGAGCGTATAAAACAGGCAAATATCCGATCTTAAAGACGGTGGCTCACAAAGAAGCCGCCTTTTTTATTACTTAATCGGATCTACATTATTAGGATTTTAAATGCGATATACGCCACTAGAAGAAAAAATTGCGAAAATAGTAATACCAGTGATCGAGGATCTGGGCCTTACCTTTCATCGTATTAAAATTTCTGGAGAAGACGGGTCATCACTTGTTCAAATTATGGCAGAAGACATTAAAACGAATAACCTTTTGGTTGACGATGCGGCAAAGATAAGCCGTGCTATATCTGCGGTGATGGACGTAGAAGACCCTATTAATGGTGCTTATAGATTAGAGGTTAGCTCTCCCGGTATAGATCGCATGCTTATACGTGAGGATGAGTTTGACCGCTATAAAGGCTTTGAAATAAAAATTGAAACACTTACACCTGCAGAAAACGGACAAAAACGTTATCGCGGTGTATTAAATGGAATAGAAGACAATAATATACTTGTGACTACGGATACTGGTGATGTACAAATCCCCTATCCCTCATTGGCGCAAGCAAAACTTGTTTTAACTGATGAACTAATTAAAGCTACAGCAAATCTTTAGGAGATAGAAAATGGAATTGTTGCAAGTCGCAGATATGGTGGCCCGTGAGAAGAATATAGATCGTGAAATCGTTTTAGAAGCGATGGAAGAAGCGATCCAAAAAGCAGGTCGTTCCAAATATGGACATGAACAAGACATTCGTGCGCAAATCAATCGTGGAAGCGGTGATATTGAGTTAAAACGTTATCGTGAAGTGGTTGCCAATGATTTTGAAATTGAAAATGAAGTTGCGCAATTAACAATAAACCAAGCTTCTCGTATCAAGCCAGACGCAGAAGAAGGCGAATATCTTATAGATGATTTGCCTCCGTTAGACTTTGGACGTATTGCCGCACAAACTGCTAAACAAGTTATTATGCAAAAAGTTCGTGAAGCAGAACGCGCACGTCAATATGAAGAATATAAAGACCGTGTTGGTGAAATCGTTAACGGTGTAGTTAAACGTGTTGAATATGGAAATGCGACAATTGACATTCAAGGTCGCGCCGAAGGTATTATTCGCCGTGATGAATGTATCCCGCGCGAGCCATTAAATGTGAATGACCGTGTTCGTGCAATTATATATGAAGTTCGTGAAGAAATGCGTGGGCCGCAAATCTTCTTGTCGCGTAGCCACCCTGAATTTATGGCTAAATTATTTACTCAGGAAGTCCCTGAAATTTACGACGGCATTATTGAGATCAAAGGTGTCGCACGTGATCCGGGTAGTCGCGCAAAAATCGCTGTTCAATCCAGAGAACACTCAATTGATCCGGTTGGTGCATGTGTTGGTATGCGCGGAAGTCGTGTTCAAGCCGTTGTTAACGAGCTTGGCGGTGAAAAAATTGACATTATACCATGGACAGAAGATCTGGGGACATTTGTAGTTAATGCGCTACAGCCAGCAGCAGTATCAAAAGTTGTTTTGGACGAAGATAAAAAACACATGGATGTTGTTGTCCCTGAAGATCAACTCAGCCTTGCTATTGGTCGTCGTGGACAGAATGTACGTCTAGCATCTATCCTAACAGGTTGGGATATTGATATTATGACTGATGAGCAAGAATCAGAACGCCGTACAGAAGAATTCGCAACTCGCTCTGCTCTGTTCATTGAGGCGCTTGATGTTGATGATACTATTGCTCAATTGCTTGTAGTAGAAGGTTTCTCTACAGTTGAAGAAATTGCTGAAACACCAATTGAAGAATTGAACGAAATTGAAGGATTTGAAGATGAAATCTCTAACGAACTTCAACAGCGTGCGATTAATTGGTTAAATCAGAAAACTGTCGAACTTCAGGAAAAGCAATCTGAATTCGGTATAGCTGACGACCTAATGACGGCAGAAGGTCTGCGTCCTGATCAAATCATGAAAATTGGTGAACAAGGTGTTAAAACACTTGATGATTTAGCTGATCTTGCCGGTGATGAACTTGTCGAACTTCTTGGTGAAAACCAGATGAGCGAAAAAGAAGCAAATGCAGTTATCATGAAGGCTCGTGAGCACTGGTTTGCGGAGGAAGACGCTGCAGCTGCGAAGGCTGTGGAAGAAGCTGAGGCAAATGCAAAAGCGGATGCTAAGGACTAATAACTGTTGGAAATTATGCGTAGATTTACACAAGTCTATGCATAATATATATTTATATCTGTAATATTTTAGGCGAACCTAATGACTGAGAAAAAAGTAGAAGACAAAGAAACAAAACCTGCGGGCAAAACACTTAGCCTTTCAGGAAAGACGCTCAGCCTAAAAGGTGGTGCTTCATCATCAGGTGCGCCTGCAAATAAAGTCTCTGTTGAAATTAGGCGCAAAAGGGTTGCGCCTACTGAAAAAGCTGCTGCTAAGGGTGATGCCAGACTAACTACTGGTGAAAAAGACGCACGTGCACGCGCTTTAGAGGCTGCCCTTTCTGGGGAGACAAAGAAGAAAGAACTTCCTAAACGCCGTGTTATGACATTGGAAGACAAGAAGGCAAAAGAGGCCGAGGAAGAAGAAGCAAGAAGAAAAATCGCTGAAGCAGAAGAAAAAGCAGAGCAGAAAAAAGCTGCTGAATCTGTAAAGAAAGAAGAAACACCAGTAGTAAAGAATACTGTGCCTAAAGAAGAGCCAAAGCGTGTTAAAACTTTCTCTAATGAAGATAGTAAACCGGCTGAGAGTTATCGCGATAAAATTAAGAAATCTGCGACTAAGCCCCCTCCTCGTAATACTGCTGATCGTCGTGGCGGAAGAATAACTGTTTCGCAAGCTATTAATAGAGATTATGATCGTGATCGTGGCCCTAGCCTTGCTGCACAAAAAAGAATGCGCGAAAAAGCACGTCTTGCAGCCCAACCATTCCAAGCACCGCAGGAAAAGTCAGTTCGCGAAGTTATTTTACCTGAAACTATTACAGTTCAAGTACTTTCAAATCGTATGGCAGAGGCCAGCAAAGATGTTGTTAAAGCACTTATGAAGATGGGTGTTATGGCTACGGGTACGCAAACAATTGATGCGGACACTGCTGAACTTCTTATTGAAGAATTTGGTCATAAGGTAAAACGTGTAACAGATGCAGACGTTGAAATTGGTTTGGATGATATTGAGGACAAAGAAGAAGACCTTATCACTCGCCCCCCTGTTGTTACGATCATGGGACATGTTGATCATGGTAAAACTTCATTATTGGATGCCTTGCGCGCCACAGACGTAGTAGCAGGAGAAGCTGGTGGTATTACACAGCATATTGGCGCATATCAAGTTGAGCTTCAATCAGGTGATAAAATCACGTTCTTAGACACACCTGGTCACGCGGCATTTACAGAAATGCGCGCACGTGGTGCAGACGTAACGGACATTGTAGTTATTGTGATTTCTGCAAGTGATTCTATTATGCCACAGACTATTGAATCAATTAATCATGCCAAGGCTGCGGGTTGTCCAATTATTATTGCTATCAATAAAATTGATTTACCTGATGCTAACCCAACGAAAGCAAAGCAAGATTTACTACAACACGAAATAGTAATCGAAGAAATGGGTGGCGATGTTCAATGTGTGGAGATATCTGCTAAACAGAGAACTAACCTTGATAAATTGGAAGAAGCCATTCTTCTTCAATCTGAAATATTGGAACTTAAAGCTAATCCAAATAGAGAAGCACAAGGATTTGTTGTTGAATCTAAACTTCAAAAAGGTCGTGGTTCTGTTGCCACTATCCTTATACAAAAAGGTACATTACGTGTCGGACATGTGTTTGTTGCTGGCGCTGTATTTGGACGTGTTCGTGCAATTATCGACGATAAAGGTAATAACGTTAAAGAGGCAATCCCCGGTCAACCTGTTGAGATACTAGGTGCAAATGCTACTCCTTCTGCCGGTGATATATTCAATGTTACCTCAGAAGAGTCAAAAGCACGCGAAATTGCAGAATATCGTCAGCGTAAAAATAAAGAAACACAGGCAGCAAAAGCTATCACAGGTCGTACAACGATGGAGCAAATACTTGCTAAACGTGAAGCTGGTGAAGTAACTAAACTTCCTGTTCTTATTCGTGCAGATGTCTTTGGATCAATCGAGGCGATAACTGGCTCTTTAACCAAAATGGAAGAAGAAAATGAAGGTATCGAAATCCAAGTTCTTCACACTGGTGTTGGTGGTATCACAGAATCTGATGTTATTCTTGCTAATGCTTCAGGCGCATTAATCATTGGATTTAACGTACGTGCAAACATGAATGCCCGTACCCTTGCCGATCAAGAAAAAGTAGATATTCGTTATTACAACATCATTTATAATGTAATTGATGATGCAAAAGCCCTTCTTACTGGTATGTTGCCACCAAGTGTTCGTGAGGAATATATTGGTCAGGCACTAATCAAGCAGGTGTTTAATATTACTAAAGTTGGTAAAATTGCTGGTTGTGATGTTACAACAGGTAGTGTTAAGCGTGGCTCTAAGGTTCGTTTGTTACGTGATGATGTGGTTATACATGAAGGTATGCTTAAAACCCTTAAACGATTCAAAGAAGAAGTTAAGGACGTTAAAGAAGGCCAAGAATGTGGTATGGCATTTGAGAAATATGATGACCTTAAAGAAGGTGATATCATTGAATGCTTTGAAATTATTGAAGAAGATCGTGTTGTTCAGTAATTAGTCATGAAAAAGCAGAAAACAAATAGTAGTGAGCCGTCCCAACGGATGCTCCGCGTGGGGGAGCAACTTAGGCATATTTTGTCAGAAACACTTCAGCGCGGTCATTTCAATAATGAGATGCTGATTAATAAATCAAATATGATTATAGTTTCCGAAGTGCGCCCTTCTCCTGATTTAAGGCATGCTCGTGCATATGTTATGTCACTTAATGGTGACAGCATGGATGAACTATTGCCTGCGTTGAATGAGCAAGCACATGTGTTTCAAAAGGAAATTGGTAAATCTTCTAACTTGAAATTCACCCCTAAAGTTAAATTCGTAACAGACACATCCTTTGACGAAGCACAACATATTGAAAATTTGTTGCGTGATGTACGTAAAGGTGACGACGAAGATACTACAGAGGAATAAACACTGTGGGACGCAAGAAAAAAGGTGACCATATCTCTGGATGGGTAAATCTGGACAAGCCGTATGGAATGACCTCTACCCAAGCAATAGGTAAAGTAAGACGTATTCTAAACGCACAAAAAATCGGACATGCCGGAACTTTAGATCCACTGGCTACTGGTGTTCTTCCGATTGCCCTTGGTGAGGCAACAAAGACAATTTCATTCGCGCAAGATGATATAAAGACATATCATTTCACCATTCAATGGGGAGAGCAGCGCGATACAGATGATATGGAAGGCAAAGTTGTTGCAACGTCCGATCACCGCCCTACTACAGAAGATATAATCGCCATTCTTGATAAATATACAGGCAATATACAGCAAGTCCCCCCTAACTTCTCTGCTATCAAAATTAATGGTGAGAGAGCCTATGATATCGCCCGCGATGGTGATATTCCGGAACTAAAAGCAAGAACAGTATATATAGAAGAACTGGATCTACTAGAAGCACGCGAAAATGATGCTGACTTTTCAATGATATGTGGAAAAGGTACATATGTGCGTTCTTTGGCACGTGATATAGGTAATGATCTGGGCACAAAAGGATTTATATCTGCATTACGTCGTGAAAAAGTAGGTTCTTTTGTTGCCAAAGATGCGATTTCACTAGACAAGTTACTCGATATGGACTACGTTTCCGCCCGAAGTGAATGCTTACTGCCTCTGGAAAGTGTGCTGGACGATATCCCGGCTCTGTATTTGAAAGAGGATGAAACAGTAAAAATTCGTAATGGACAGGCGCTTAGCTTTGTTTCAAGACCAGACTTTGAAAGACTTACAACAGTTGGACTTGGTAATAAAGAAAGCACTATAGCAATAGCTGTTTATGATGATGCACCAGTTGCATTAATTGAACAAGTTAGAGCGGAAGTAAAACCAGTCCGTGTATTTAACATGTAAAAAAGATATTTGAAAAGGAAAACACCATGTCATTGGAAACAGCACAAAAAGCAGAGATTATTAAAGAATACGCAAGAGACAAAAAAGATACTGGATCTCCAGAAGTTCAAGTTGCTATTCTTACTACACGCATCACAGAATTGTCAGAGCACATGCAAGTTCACAAAAAAGACTTCCACAGTCGTCGTGGTCTTTTAGCAATGGTTGCAAAGCGTCGTAAACTTCTTGATTATCTCAAGAAGAATAACGAAAAGAGTTACCAAGACCTTATTAAGGCACTAGGTATTCGTCGTTAATATATTATTGATATATAGAATTACAAAAGGCTCCAAATCGGAGCCTTTTTTTATGATTGAGTTTATGAATATAATTCCTAATCAAGGAAGTAGCGTTTCTTAATCTCGCCATTTTCCATTTCAAATACCAGAGGCTTTCCAGTTGGGAACTCTGCATCATTAATAGTTTCAGGTGTTTCAACGCCCAGTGTAATTAATGTTGCACGCAAAGAGTTACCATGTGCGGCAATCAGTATATTCTCACCATCATCTAATAATGGCTTAATATTTTCGGTAAAATATGGTCTAACACGATTTTCAACTACATCTTGCAAACATTCACCACCTGGAGGTGAAATTTCATATGATCTGCGCCAAATGTGAACTTGATCTTCACCATATTTTTCGCGGGTTTCATCTTTATCCAGACCTGTTAAATCACCATAATCTCTTTCACGAAGATGAGGATGACGAACCATTTCACTAAACAATTCACTCTGCCCTGCTTCGTTAAGCATAATTTCGGCTGTTCTGTTTGCTCTAATTTGGGTGGAGCTGAAAACTTTATCAAATTTGATGTTAGCCGCCTTTAACATTGCGCCTGCCGCCTTTGCTTCTTCTTCCCCTTTTGCGGTTAAATCAACATCGTGAAAACCTGTAAATTTGTTTGCTAAATTCCACTCACTTTGACCGTGGCGTAATAGAACAAGATATTGTGACATAAGAACTCCTAATAGAATGAATAGATTGACTTTTGAGGCAGATAGTGGCATGTCTATACGCGTTTGCAAAGCTGTATTTTATGATGGCTTACGGTTGACAATTAAGGGCAAAAATAAAGTTTGCTTTTAACAGTCCGCCGAAGACCTATTAAAGGTTTTGTAAACGAACAATGTTCACCTTCACATGTGTGAATGTGATTTTAATAGATATAAAGAGGAAACATATAATAATGTTTAATGTATATAAAAAAGAAATTGATTTTGCTGGTAAAACACTAACGTTGGAAACTGGTAAGATCGCACGTCAAGCAGACGGCGCAGTTGTTGCGACTGTTGGTGAGACATCAGTACTTTGTGCTGTTACTGGATCAAAAAGCATCAGAGACGGGCAAGACTTCTTCCCGCTTTCTGTTCATTACCAAGAAAAAACATATTCAGCAGGTAAAATACCTGGTGGATTTTTCAAACGTGAAGCACGTCCAAGCGAAAAAGAAACACTTACTTCACGCTTGATAGATCGTCCAATTCGTCCATTATTCCCAAAGGGTTTTTTAAACGAAGTACAAGTTGTGTGTACAGTAATTTCACACGATCTTGAAAATGATCCTGATATGATTGCAATGGTTGGTGCATCTGCTGCTCTTACTATTTCAGGTATACCTTTCATGGGCCCAATTGGTGGCGCACGTGTTAGTTACAAGGATGGTGAGTATATTGTTAACCCACCAATGTATGATGTTAAGGACATGGATCTTGACCTTGTTGTTGCTGGTACAAAAGAAGGTGTTTTGATGGTTGAATCAGAAGCATCTGAGCTTTCTGAGGAAATTATGCTAGGCGCGGTTAACGCAGGTCACGAAGCATATCAAAGCGTTATCGATGGTATCATTGATTTGGCTGAGATGTGTGCAAAAGACATGTGGGACATTCCGGAAACTCCGGCAGAAGTTACAAAAATGGCTGATGCTCTTAACAAGAAGTTTGCGAAAGATGTTGAGAAGGCATATACGCTTACTGACAAGATGGAGCGTCAATCTGCGGTTAATGCGGCGCGTGATGCTGCTATTGTTGCATTTACAAACGAAGAAACTGGTATCGATAAAGCAATCATATCATCTAAGTTCAAATCACTAGAAGCAGACGTAGTTCGCGGTTCTATCCTGAAAACAGGCAAGCGTATCGACGAACGTGACACAAAAACAGTTCGTCCAATCGTATCTGAGGTTGGCGTTCTTTCGCGTACTCATGGTTCATGTTTGTTTACACGTGGTGAAACACAGGCTCTTGTTGTTGTAACTCTTGGTACTGGTCAAGATGAGCAAATCATAGATGCACTTGATGGTGAATATAAAGAACGTTTCCTTCTTCACTATAACTTCCCTCCATATTCTGTTGGTGAAGCTGGTCGCATGGGCCCTCCGGGTCGTCGTGAGATTGGTCATGGTAAATTGGCATGGCGTTCACTTAACCCACTATTGCCAACCGCAGAAGAATTCCCATACACAATGCGTTCTGTTTCTGAAATAACAGAAAGTAATGGCTCATCTTCTATGGCAACTGTATGTGGTACTTCACTTGCTCTTATGGATGCTGGTGTTCCTCTTAAACAACCTGTTGCGGGTATCGCTATGGGCTTGATTAAAGAAGGTGATGACTTTGCCGTTCTTTCAGACATTCTTGGTGATGAAGATCACTTAGGTGACATGGACTTTAAAGTTGCAGGTACTGAAAATGGTATTACTGCCCTTCAAATGGATATCAAGATTACTTCTATAACTAAAGAAATCATGGAAGTTGCACTTGATCAGGCAAAAGACGGACGTATCCATATACTTGGTGAAATGTCAAAAGCCCTAACAGAAGGTCGTGGTGAACTGAATGCAAACGCACCGCAAATCGTATCTATTCAAATTCCAACGGACAAAATCCGCGAAGTAATTGGTACAGGTGGTAAAGTTATCCGTGAAATGATCGAAGTAACTGAAACTAAGATTGATATCGATGATGATGGTACTATCAAGATTGCTGCGACTAATGCAGAATCAATTGAAAAAGCCATTAAGATGATTAAAGACATCACTGATGAGCCTGAAGTTGGTGTGGTTTACACTGGTAAGGTTGTTAAATGTGTTGATTTTGGTGCATTTGTTAACTTTATGGGCGCTAAAGACGGTCTTGTTCACATCTCTGAACTTGCAGATCACCGTGTAGCAAAAACAACGGATATTGTTAATGAAGGTGATGAAGTTAAAGTTCTTCTAACTGGTGTTGATAACCGCGGTAAAGTTAAACTTTCTATGAAGCGTGTTGACCAGGAAACTGGCGATATTTTCGAAGAAGAAGATGAGAAAGCTGCTGGTTAATCCACGCTAATTTTATAATTATTAAAAGCCGAGGTAAATTACTTCGGCTTTTATCATCTAAGTTACTTAGTAAGATTATTTATGAGCAAAATACGTAATCAGTTTTATGAAGCACAGGACTTTGATGATCTGTTCGCAACATTGGATGAAAATCCTAATGTTTTGGTTTCATACATTCCATTACAAATGACTGATAAATTACGAGAGATGGTGAAAGACTTACAAAGCCAATCAGACGAAGTTTATATCAATCAAGACATAATACGAACAGACAAAATCGAAACCATATTAGAGGTAGATAATATGGATTCAGTACCTTACGAGTTGGCAGAACATCAAGGTAGAGAGTATTTAGTAATCACAGAAGAATTTAATCTTTGTCACGCAAACGGAAAAAACTTTAATTTACACACACCTACCATGCACGCATTAATGGACATTAACAGTGGCCATATGCCAACAATGACCTTACAAGCAGGTATGAAAAATAAAGTCGGAGAGAAAACTCATACTGACAAAAATTCAATTGTCATTAATCTGTATATAGAGGGAAATGGCGTCATGTTTGACACAGACAAAGTTAAGGGTATTTCCCTGAATTCCCCTGTAATTACAGCACATAGAGGAGAAGCACACCCACTATGTATAAGCGATGAGGCAATTGCCGTACCTCACAGAAGGCATAAAACCGAAGATCAACCGGAAACAGGACGCGTTAACATAATTTACGCGATATAGAATGATATAGATAATATAACACCTATATTCTATGAATAACAAAAATATATCTCTTCGCAATAAAAATACGCTATAATCAAAGTATGGCTATTTCAAAATCACGGCTATTTTTTCGCCACTTCTTGATAACAATACTGCTCTTCGCATTATTGTTCTTTTCAACAGCAGCCTACCTCTATATCACAACACGTAATAGCCCAGAAAAACTTGCAAATGTAAGCCCAATACTTCATGCAATAGATATTACACAATATCAAACGCGCGCCTATATTTCCGACAAGGATGGGCAACACGCCATAGCACGAGAAATGCTCAGAAAATCGACCCACGCTAAAATCTATACTGGAGCTGCAGCCGACTTACTTCTACCACTAGCTAAAAAAGGCCATGAGCCATCAGTTGCACTATATCGTGATATAATTCGTGCGACACCCGCTCTACGTTAAAAGTTAGGAATAAAAAAAGCGCTGGATTTTGTGCAAAAAATATCGGAGTTTATGGACGTTGAAAATGAAATAGCGTCATAAGACAGGAAAACAAAATGCCAATAAAATTACCCAAAATTATAGGACATCGTGGATGTGCCGGATATGCTCCAGAAAACACACTTGTTGGTATACATACTGCGGCCGATATGGGTATTGATTGGGTAGAGCTTGACGTCAAAATTACAAAAGATGAAATTCCAATTATATTCCATGACGATACATTAGACCGCACAACAAACGGCAGTGGTAATGTAGCTGATAGAACACTCGAGGAAATTAGAGAGTTGGAATGTGGTAATTGGTATGGAGAGAGCTTTACAGGAATTACTATTCCAACATTGGAAGAAACCATTGATGTTTTACTAGAACGCAATCTTGGTCTTAATTTAGAAATAAAGCCCTGCCCCGGCCGTGAGAAAGAAACAAGCGAAGTCGCTTTGGATCTTCTTTCTTCAATATGGGATGACCATGATCGACTTCTAATTTCATCTTTCCAACATGTTAGCTTAGAAACCGCAGCGGACATTGCAGAAGACTGGAACAGAGGTTTCTTATTCCCGGAAGAATGGCCTGAAAACTGGCAGGAACTAACGAAATACTTAGATGTTTCGACCATACATGTTAATGCAAACACCCTTACGAGAGAGCAAGCAGAAGACGTTATGGATCTGGAAAAACCAATCCTTGCCTATACTGTAAATGAGCCAGATCAGGCACGCCAATTACAAAGCTGGGGCGTTGATGGATTCTTTTCAGATACTCCTGATTTATTAAAAGAAGGTATCTTTGTCGTTCACTGAGATACCTATCGTTAATCAATATTACCCTGCCATTTCTTCTATCTTATCATGTGGAATCATACCCACGGCGTTATATCCACAATCGACATAGTGAGTTTCACCGGTTACAGCAGTTGATAGATCAGACAGAAGATATAGTGCAGTCCCACCAAGTTCATCAAGCTCAACAGGGCGACGCAAAGGTGCGGTAAGTTTGTTATACTTAAATGTTTTACGCGCTCCACCGATTACCGCTCCGGCAAGGGTACGCATAGGACCAGCAGAGATTGCATTAACACGAATGCCTGATTTACCATCTTCACTTGGCCCAAGGTCTGCGGCAAGATAACGGACAGATGCCTCAAGCGCAGCCTTAGCAACACCCATAACATTATAATTAGGCATTACCTTTTGTGATCCATAGTAACTAAGTGTAACCGCAGATCCGCCATCGGCCATTAAGTCCTTTGCACGGCGCATAACAGAGGTAAACGAATAACATGATATTTGCATTGTTTGTAAAAAATTACCCAACGTAGTATCGACATACCTACCCTGTAATTCATCCTTATTAGAATAAGCAATAGCATGAATAATAAAGTCAATCTTACCCCATTTTTCTTCTAATATATTGAATACGTTGTCTAAATCATCTTCATTAGATGCATCACAATCAATAACAATCTCTGCGCCTATGCTCTCGGCAAGTGGCTTTACGCGTTTTCCAAATGCATCACCTTGGTAGGTAAAAGCCATCTCTGCGCCCGCTTCATGTAATGCACTTGCCATACCCCACGCAATTGAGTGGTCATTAGCAACACCCATCACAAGGCCTCTTTTACCCTTCATCAAATCATTCATTACTTCTTTATCCTTTTTATTCTTTATCAATATAAACGCCCACCATTTGGAACGTTTGCACTAGGTTGCATTAAAATTACTTCACCATTTTCATCAGGGACACCCAAGGTTAAAACCTCTGACATAAATGGTCCTATTTGACGGGGTTCAAAATTCACAACCGCCATCACTTGTTTGCCTATCAACTCATCACGAGAGTAGTTACTCGTGATCTGTGCTGAAGACTTTTTTTGACCTATTTTCTCTCCAAAATCTATAAACAGCTTAAAAGCAGGTTTTCTGGCCTCTGGAAAATCATGAGCATCAACAATCGTTCCAACACGAATATCAACCTTCATAAAATCTTCAAAAGGGATAGCCATCCCCTAACCTTTATAACGGCTGATGGCTAAACTACAGTTAGTACCACCAAAGCCAAAGCTGTTAGAAATAATGGTTTCATGTGTAACATTATCAACGCGATTTTGCGCAATTGGTAAGCCTTTTGCACCATCATCTAGAGTTTCGATATTAATACTTGGTGCAACAAAATCGTTATTCATCATCAATAGGCTGTAAATAGTTTCCTGAACACCAGTGGCACCCAAAGAATGCCCTGTCATAGATTTAGTAGCACTAATATGAGGCATGTCTTGATCTAAAGGCTCAAACACCTCACGAATCGCGTCTAACTCACCTATATCACCCACAGGTGTCGACGTACCGTGTGTGTTAATATAAGTAACAGGCGTTTCAACTGTCTCCAGTGCTTTTAACATCGCCCTCTTACCGCCCTCGCCACTTGGAGCAACCATATCATGGCCATCAGAAGTAGCACCATATCCAGTAACTTCACCGTATATAGTAGCTCCACGCGCCAATGCGTGCTCCAGCTCTTCAAGAACTACAACTCCACCACCGCCGCTGATTACGAACCCATCACGATTTGCATCATATGCGCGCGCCGCCTTTTCCGGAGTATCATTATAGCAAGAGCTCATCGCGCCCATCGCATCGAATAAAACAGATAATGTCCAATCTAGCTCTTCTCCGCCACCGGCGAATACTATGTCCTGTTTTCCCCATTGGATGAGCTCTGACGCATTACCTATACAATGCGCAGATGTAGAACACGCAGACGAAATAGTATAGTTCACGCCCTTAATTTTAAAGTTTGTTGATGCCGTTGCTGATGTGGTTGAACACATCGCCTTTGGTACTGCGAATGGCCCAACTCTTTTGGGGCCTTTTTCGCGTGTTACATCTGCTGCAAGCACTTGGGCACGAGTAGAAGGTCCACCGGAACCGACGATAACACCTGTGCGCTCGTTACTAACATCATCTTCGGATAAACCTGCATCTGCTATTGCTTGTTCCATAGAAAGATGCACATAACCGGCGGCATCACCCATAAAACGCCACAAACGCTTATCAATATGATCTTTAAGTTCAATATCAGGCTTACCATGAATTTGAGAACGGAAACCTTTTTCTGCGTATTCTTCTGATGCAGTTATTCCCGATTTCCCCTCCTTAAGGGATTCCAGAACCTCATCCTTGTTGTTACCTATACAAGAAACAATACCAATCCCGGTAATTACAACACGACGCATTGCAAGACTCCTTTTTTATAAAATAACACTACTCTGCCGCAGAATTGTCAAACAATCCGACCTTAAGTCCCTTAACGCTGTATGCCTGCTCACCATCTGCATAGATAGTACCATCAGCAATACCCAGAACCAGCTTACCATTCATAACGCGTTTTATATCTACGACATATTTTAATGATTTAACATCAGGCGTAACCATAGCCGCCAGTTTTATCTCACCAACACCAAGAGCCCGGCCTGCGCCTTCTGCCTTTGTCCAGCCAAGGTAAAAGCCTAAAAGCTGCCACAGGCCGTCTAAGCCAAGACATCCTGGCATAACAGGATCACCTTTAAAGTGACATTTATAGAACCAAAGGTCAGGGTTTATATCAAACTCTGCTTCTATTATACCTTTACCGTATGCACCGCCTTCAAGCGACACATTAGTAATACGATCTAACATTAGCATAGGTGGTAACGGTAATTGTGCGTTGCCTGCACCAAACATATCACCATTGGCACATTCTATTATTTCTTCATAAGAATAACTGGATTTTTGTACAAAAGTCATTGTATCTCGCTACTTTTTATTTCAAAGAGATTTATACGAGGTTCTGACAAATGGGGCAAGAGTAGATGTATTATTTTTCAAATGAAATCGTTTATAAAGATACCATATCGAAATCAAGACACACGAATTTATAGCTTTCCGTTATCGCTGACATAGCCAATGGCTTGGCTATTGCAGGTTCAATTTCAGGCAAATCCCCACCCGATGCAACCGCAATCATTCTTCCCGCAGCTTTCGCACAGGATACGGCCTGATCGTACGAACCGTTCAAACCAATTGCACGGAAGAAACGTAAACAGCGCGGCTCCAGCTCTCTAATAAGATCAACAGGGGCATTAATCGGCGTATCATTCGCAGCCAAGCCAAAACGCCAATCACTTCCCGCAGGAACACCAAGACGCACTGCCTCTTGTGTCATGTTATAAACTACTCGATCCAAATTTTCCGGCAAATCAGAGCCTCTGAAATAATCACAAACATCAGACGAACTTA
Organism: Alphaproteobacteria bacterium; assembly: GCA_050633325.1. Classification (GTDB taxonomy): domain Bacteria; phylum Pseudomonadota; class Alphaproteobacteria; order Micavibrionales; family Micavibrionaceae; genus UBA1672. The sequence continues at coordinate 59,684 of JBOEGH010000007.1, read as the reverse complement.
CAGAAATTGCTAAACGTTGGCCTGCAACACCACTTAAAGCAGCAATACAATCACTTACAGTCCAACCTTTTCGCCCGACTTGATATTCTATTGATATATCACACAATTCCTGTGCAGCAATTTCAAATCCCATGCATTTCTTTACACATTCGATAAGTAACCTAAGTGTCTCTTCCCGTGGAACTCCCATGTCTTCCCAACCAATGATAATGTATTGGAAAACATTAAGTATAAGATCATGCAGCTCAAAATTACAATCAAGCCATTCCTCAAAGAACACACGTGCAGCCAAACGTCCACGTTCAGTTTCAAAATCGATAATATGCGCAGGGGGCAAAGCATAAGGCGCAAGCATACCAGGCGCAGGATGACAATTAAGTAATGCCGATAGCTTCTTAAAACTAGCCTGCATAGCCTGATCAGAATCATCAAAAATATAATAGGTCTCAACAAGAACCCCAGCCATGTGCTGGATTACTTTCATACTGTCTATTCCACGCTCATGATCAGCAGCAAGTTGAATCAGAGCAGAATAGAAACGGGCACCCATTTCAGGTTTATTAGTTAATGCAAACATTTTGAATCGAACCTACAGACAGAATTGTTATAAGGTTATGGAAGGAATTATTTAGATACGTAACGAACGCTACGAATATGATTCTAATCAATATTTTCCGTTTCGTAAACACCCCAAAGTGATTTTCTTTTTATCCACCCAGATAAATCTGCTGTTTCAACCTCACACCAAGCACCGTTACATGTCATCAGCCTGACTACCGATCCCGGCTCTAAGTACATGGAAACACTAGGCTTTTTTCTATTGCCTGCTATTGGACTATCATAAGCGATGGCATTGTCAGAACCAATAATAACGGCATATCTTTTTCCTGATAAAAGAGTATGAAAAACCCACCCTTCATCACCTTCAAGGTCTCTTATTTTACGCCAATGATCAAATTCAAGGATAACTTCGACAGGAAGTTCCTTTCTGTTTATAGTCCATTTCACAGGATATTTTTGCCCCGGCCCTGACCTAACATTAGCAGTGTTTTTTGCTATTGAAACAAAGCGTGGTAGATTTAGACCTGTATTACTAAATATCTTATTTTTCTCGGCATAAGCATTTTTTTCAACCAACACCACGGCGAAAAACATGCAAATAAATACAATAAGTGATTTTTTATATACGACCCTAATATCCAACATATCTTTTGTTTACCGATTATTTTTTTACCGCTAGATGACTAAGTAGTGTTTTGATTAACAACTCCTTCTTAATAGGTTTTGTTATATAATCATCCATACCTGCATCAAGACATTTTTCTCTATCACCCTTCATTGCATTTGCAGTTAAGGCGATAATTGTTGACCTATCAACACCTTCGGAAGATTCGCGTTCCCTTATATTTCTTGTTGCTTCATACCCATCCATTTCAGGCATTCTGCAATCCATAAAAATTAAATCAAACTTATTCTTAGATTCAATATCCACGGCCTCCACGCCATTAACAGCAGGGGTAACATTACATCCGCATTGCTCTAACATTTCTGTAACAATAATCATGTTTGTAAAATTATCGTCAGCCAGCAACACTTTAAAACCATCAAAGCTTACATTATCAGGGTCAAGTTCTTCGGTACCAATATTTTCTAAACCCTCTTGATTATCCACCTCTTGTTTCGTCGATGGCTCTAAACATATTGTAAAGGTGAACTTAGATCCTTCACCGAATACGCTATCAACTGTAACTTGACCATCCATCATACGGACCAATTCGGAACATATTGATAGTCCTAATCCCGTACCTCCGAATTTTCTTGTGGTGTCTTCTTCTGCTTGCCCAAACTTTTCAAAAATATGTCCTATTTTATCATCGCTGATACCAATACCACTGTCTTTTACAGATATTGTAAATTCATGCTTGCTATCTTTTGGAACAACATTTTCAACTTTAATTTCAACAAAGCCATGTGAGGTAAACTTAATTGCATTACTAATAAGATTAAATAATATTTGTCTTATACGTACAGGGTCGCCGTAAACATAACAGGGGAAATTATCAGGATAAGACAGTGACATATTAACTTCGTCAGTTGTATTGACACTCATAACATCTTTTATCTCATTAATTAACAATGAAAGGTTAAAAGGAATATGTTCAAAATCAAGCTTACCTGCTTCAATCTTAGAAAAGTCTAATATATCATTTATAATGTGGAGCAGTGCTTCAGAAGAATTAGTTATAGTATCAAGATATGTAGACTGTTTTTTAGTTAATTTTGTCTCGCCCATTAAACTACATGTACCAATAATTCCATTCATCGGCGTTCTGATTTCATGGCTCATATTGGCAAGGAAGTCTCCTCTTGCATTATTTGCGGCATCAGCCTTCTGCCTTAGTAGTTCAAGCTCAAGACTCTTACCTTCTAACTCTTGGGCATAGGTAACAAGTGTCTCTTCTACAGAACGCCTTTGTGATACATCTCTTATGACACCTGTATATAAGTGTTCTGTATCTGTTTTAACTTCAGAAACAGAAAGCTCAATTGGGAATTCTTCACCACATTTTCTAATTGCCTGAACATCTCTATGTGATCCACTTCCTTCCATGCTCGTAGAATTAAGATAATTCGCAAAATAATTGTTACTCTCCTCATTATGTAATGCAGGTATTAAGGTTTCAACGCTCTCACCAACAACTTCGCCATCTGAATAACCAAAGGTCCTTTCAGCAGCAGCATTACATGATAAAATTTTGCCATTAATGTCGATTGTGATTATAGCATCAGCAGCGCTTTCTAATATAGCCATCATTCTGGCATTAGCAGATTTAGCGTCAACCTCACGCTCTTTAGATATTTCCAAGGTATTATAAAATGCACGAGCAAGAACCCCAATTTCATCATTTGACTTAATCGGTAAGTCTTCGACACGACCTGTTTTCTCAAATTGTTGAACTGAAGTTGTCATCTGCTTTAACGGAGCAGTAAATTTACGAGAAGCAAATATAGCAAATACAAGTGCAACAATAGATAATGCTAGCTCCAATACCAAGCTGCGATACCTAACTCCTGCGATAGATTTTAAGTATTCCTCATCGCTAGAGATCAATAAAACCCTTACTGAGTTCTCAACATCAACATTATCAAAGGATATAACATTGTAATTACCGATATCCTGTTCGTATTTTTTGTCATAAAAATCTAAAACTTCTAAAGATGTAATATCGTTAGAAACAACTTTTGATAAAAATGGAAACTCGTCTTGAATTTTAGAGGTCTCATTTAAGTCAAATCTAAATGACTTATTTTTGTTCGGGTGAACTAGGTAATCCCCGTTATCATTAGCAACATAAAGAGATGTATATTTCGCAACTGCATTTATTAATTTAGAGACCATTTTATCATAGTCTGCGCAAATAACGATAACACCAAATATTTTGCCAGTACCCTCATTAAAAACGGGAATTGCAGCTTTTAAAATTGCCTTATGAGGCTTAGTTAATTTTCCAAACTCTCTATTTAATTCAGGTTCTGAAAAATAAACAGCCCCCTTTGCATAGGTTATGGCGGTTTTGAAGAACCCTGTATCACCCAACTTGTGTAACCCTCCATCGGGGGTTTTTGTTATTTGATGGCCGTTACTAACGACCTTAACAATCTCTTTGCCACCATCATCCATACCTATAAACCTAATCTTTACGTATGAATTATTTGAATATAGCATAGTAGAAAAAATTGTATTTAGTCTTGTTTTCCATGCGATCAATTCTTTTTTATTGTTCCCTTCAGTTGCCTTAATTATCTCTTGTACAGGAGGTGTACCGTTTAAAAACATAACATCAGAATTTAAATCCTCATAAAAATTGTTAATCATGACGCTCAACAATTTACTGTTTGCCTCTACGTCTTTTAAACGCTTTTGAATAACGATTTCATTGCTTTCTAAATAAAACGTAGTTCCAATAATTATGGCCGTTATTATTGTAAGCAAGAATGCAGCAATAGGGATTTTAAATGCCAGTGGTGACTTTGCATGCCCTACTTCCAATTTGTCGTAAATGGAGGACCCAAAGCCTCCTACATTGGAGTTTGAAGTTTTACTTTTCACTTTAAACATAAATACAACACTCCAATAACATCGCTATTGCATCCGCAGGAACAGCGGAGAAATTAAAACAAATAGGCACACACTAAATAATAAGCATGAATGTTTAAAATATACAGGTTACACGAAGCTTGCAAATCCAATGGATATTAGAAAAGTCCAGTCGGAGAGTTAAGAGCAAAGTGCATAGCAATAGCCGCAGCATAACCAAGCATAATAACCGGAGCCCACTTTAGGTGAGAACCAAACGTATAATATCCACGTGCAACCCCCATTAGAGCAACACCCGCAGCAGATCCAATAGACAACATACTACCACCAACACCGGTAGTAAGGGTGATAAGCAACCATTGGAAATGATCAAGCTCAGGATCCATAGTCAAAACAGCAAACATAACGGGTATGTTATCAACTATCGCAGAGACAAACCCTAATATAATATTAGTAGTACTTGCACCCAGACCATCATAAAGGGTCGTAGACATGAATTCTAAATAACCAAGAAAAGCCAAACCACCAACACTGAAGATAACACCAAAGAAGAATAGTAATGTATCCCATTCTGCAGAGGCTACATTTGTAAGAATATCAAAATCCTTATCTTTTACTGCGCCCCTTTGTCTTACAAACCATGCAGTAATCATAAGCAAAGACATACCCGTCATCATACCAATGAATGGTGGAAGACCCAAGGTTTGTTCAAATCCGACAGCCATAGTAATAGTCAAAAATGCAAGACCGATAATGACTTTTGCACCTTGTTTAAGCTCTACCTGCTCATCAATAGTTTCAGGCTGTTCGTTAGGAACAAAGAAGCTCATTATAAATGCAGGAACCAAGAAACATGCAACAGATGGGAAGAATAGTGAGAAAAATTCAAAAAATTCGACATTACCTGCCTGCCATACCATAAGGGTCGTAATATCACCGAACGGACTAAACGCTCCACCAGCATTAGCAGCAGAAACAATGTTAATACAACCAATTGTAATGAACTGTGCATTAGATCTACCAACCGCCATAATAACAGTTCCCATTACCAAGGCAGTTGTAAGGTTATCAGCAATTGGTGATAAGAAGAACGCAAGAATACCTGTTGCCCAAAATAACTGTTTTAAACTCATGCCAGATAAAACTAATTTCGTACGTATAACAGCAAACACATTACGATTTTCCAAGGCACTAATATAAGTCATAGCAGAAAGTAGGAATAATAATAAACCAGCATACTCTTTTAATCCGTGCATAATGGCTTCATGTAAAGCGTGCTTATCAACGCCATAATCAGGTGCAATATATGCAACAACAATCCATATAAGACCGGCACCAAGCATAACTGGCTTTGACTTACGCATATGCGTGTATTCTTCTACCAAAACCGCAGCATAAGACAGCACAAATATTGCAATACATAATATCCCTGCCCAGTGAAGACCAAGATTTAGGTTATGTGATGTACTGTCGCCTGATTCCGCCGGTGCGCTTGCCAGAGCAGGGAAAGAGTAAGAAATAAGTGCTGTAATAATAAAGGCTGCGAAAAATGCAGAAAAAGAGCGTAAGGTCATTATCTTGTGTAACTACTGTAATTATTGTTGAACTAATCTAAATTTTGATAACACAAAAATCCGCGGATACCAATACACAATCGACGCAAACAGTACCTTATTAGTTTTATTTATTTATTAATATATTTTTTGAAAGCTTTTAAAGTTTCTTTGCTTACATGGTGCTCAATACCTTCTGCATCCATCTCCGCTATCTCGTCACTTACACCAATTGATTTCAAAAATTCTAATACAATTATATGACGCTCCTTACACGATGCAGCCAATTCGCGCCCCTTATCCGTAAGGAATATTGATCTATATGGCTCAGATATAACCAGTCCTTCTTTTTTAAGGCGGGCGATCGTTTTGTTCACCGTTGCATGAGAAATACCAAACCGTTTAGATAAATCAACAACCCGAGCTTCACCATTAACATCTATAAGATCAGCGATAAGCTCAACATAATCTTCGGCGTTCTCATTTTGGTGAGCTTGCCTTACCCTTTCAAACCAGGATGCTTGCTGTTTTGGATCGGCAAGTGAGTTTTCAGAAACCATAAAATAAAAAATCCTCAAAAAAAACTTAGCCCAAGACAATAAGTGTTGCCATGGCTAAACATTGGTGCATATACTAAAACATAGTACATTAATAAGGTGAACACATAATGAAAAACATATTATTCATATTTTTAGTAACATTAATGCCATTTTCGGCATCAGCAAAAGACAGCTTGAGTATAGTTACTACTACATCGCAAATAGGTGATTTGGTTCAAAATATCGTGGGTAATAGTGCAAAAGTAGAATCATTGATGGGCACAGGTATAGACCCTCACCTTTATCATCCGACGCGTACTGATGTTTCTAAAATGATGAAGGCCGATATAGTTTTCTACAATGGTATAAATCTGGAAGGTAAAATGGAACACTTCCTCGAAGACCTTGCATCAAAAAAGCCGACTATATCCATAGGTAGCGCACTAAACATTGATAAGTTACAAACTATAGGCGATGACAAGGAATATGACCCACACATATGGATGGATGTTAACAACTGGATTATTGGTGGTAAAACAGTCGTCAAAGCCCTTTCCAACATTAGCCCCGAGAATGCAGATCTATACGAGAAAAATAATATTGCTTATACTGATAAATTACAAAAATTAGACAGTAATTTGCGTTCCACAATATCCGGTATCAAAAAAGAAAATAGAGTATTAGTTACGGCTCATGACGCTTTTGGTTATCTTGGTTCTGCATATGATATAGATGTTATAGGAATACAGGGTATATCAACAGAAAGTGAAGCAGGACTAAACAAAATAAAGCAGCTAGTTACCCTGATAGTAGAGCGCAATATCCCTGCTGTCTTTGTAGAAACATCTGTAGGTGATCATAATATAAAAGCTGTAATAGAGGGAGCAAAAGCACGCGGCCATGATGTTGTTATTGGTGGTGAGTTATTTTCTGATGCAATGGGTGTTGAGGGCACAGTTGAGAGCACCTATATAGGTATGATGGAACATAATGTGAAAACTATAGCCAACGCCTTGAGCAAGAAAAATGATACATAACAGCCTCCCCCCTCCACTTTTCGTCAAAAACCTGTCGTGCAGATACTCACAACAGGAAGACTATGCCCTAACAGATATTTCTTTCACCGCAAAGTCAGGAACAATAACAGGTGTACTTGGCCCTAACGGCGCGGGAAAATCTACATTTCTAAAATCAGCGTTAGATTTATTACCACATGAAGGAGAAGTTGAGTTTTTTGGTGGTAAATTATCCAATAACAGAAAGAAAATAGCCTACATACCACAGAGAAACTCAGTTGACTGGGAGTTTCCTGTCAGCGCACTGGATGTATGCTTGATGGGGATGTATCCACGCATCGGTTGGCTAAAAAGGATAACTAAATCCAATAAAGATGAAGCTATGCAATATTTAGAGCAAGTAAAGCTACAAGATTTTGCAGATCGTCAAATCGGTGCATTATCAGGCGGACAGCAACAGCGTGTTTTTATGGCGCGCGCTTTGGCACAAAAGGCGGAACTATTTTTATTAGATGAGCCAATGGCAGGTGTAGATCAATCAACACAACTGCTGCTCTTTGACTTGTTCGATAAATTAAAAACACAAGGAAAAACAATTCTAATAATCCACCATAACCTTCAAGCAGCAAGCAAGCATTTTGACAATATCCTGTTACTTAATCGATCTATAATATCTAATGGATCATCTGATGAAGCATTAACACCAGGAAATATAAGTCGCGCATACAGACCTGTTGAGACTTAAATTAATGGATATCTTCGAAACTCTTTTCACTCAGCACTACAATGCAAGCATAGTATTTATATCTACGGCATTACTAGGTCTGTCCGCAGGGTTGGTTGGTTGCTTTCTTGTATTAAGAAAACAGGCACTTATTTCTGATGCTGTTACCCATGCAACCCTACCCGGTGTAGGAATAGGATTCTTGGTGTCCCTTGCATTAGGTTTGGATGACGGTAAATTCTTACCATTATTATTACTTTGCTCTGCTATTACAGCGTATTTGGGGGCGGCAGCAGTTCAGTTTATTACAAGCAAAACAAGACTGTCTTCCGATACCGCTATCGCCAGCGTCATGAGTTTTTTCTATGGTGCGGGCCTCCTACTTCTAAGTATTATTCAAAATATGGATACAGGTAACAAGGCCGGATTAGACGCGTTCTTGCTAGGCCAAGTGGCAGGGTTACGAATAGATAATCTGATATTACTAGGAACAGTATCATGCATAGTTCTTTGTCTAGTTATTGTGAATTTTAAAAGCTTACGCCTCTTATGCTTTGATAAAGATTACGCAGAACTTCTTGGCCTAAATGTAAAAAGAACCGAACACCTGCTTCTGTTCTTAATGATATTAGTTATATGCACAGGGCTTAAAACCGTTGGCCTTATAATGATAATAGCCCTCCTTATCACACCTGCCATCACAGCAAGGTTATGGACACAACGAAGCGAACTAATGGCAGCCATAGCAGGCAGCATAGGATCTGTAAGCTGTATAGCTGGAGTATATATATCTAGTGAAATATATGACTTACCAACCGGATCCACCATTGTTTTAGTCGCCTTTTCTTTGTTTGCTATTAGTCTGCTTATAAAGGTCATCAGAGGTGCCTATGTTTGATCAGTTCTTTATCATAGATTTCCCCGCCATGGTCATTGTGACCTTGGCAAGCGTGCTTTGTGCAATACTTGGTAGCTTTCTCGTATTAACTAAACAAGCTGTCATGATAGATGCTATATCACATTCCGTTCTACCCGGTATTGTGGTCGGCGTACTTTTATCAGGATCATTCAGTATAATATACGTTATGAGCGGAGCATTAATATCAGCAATGATCGCAGTGTTACTGGTCTACATTTTCCAACGATGGGGAGGTATAGAGCAAGGAGCAGCAATTGGCGCAGTATTCACGGCCATGTTCGCCCTTGGTGTAGTATTGCTTGAAACACAAGTGGGTTCACGAATACACTTAGATACACAACACGTGCTTTACGGTGCTTTAGAGTTAACATACTGGTCCGAACCCTTTGAATGGGATTCCATGCCCACACAAATTAAAACCTTATTTGCATTGTTGATTATTACCATTATCTTCTTATTTACTTTTTTCAAGGAATTAAGGCTGACAACTTTTGACTCCCTATATTCTGAGGTAATCGGTTACAAGCCCTATTTGTTCAAATTAATATTACTGATTCTAACCGCATTAATAGCCGTAGCCTGTTTTGAAGCCACAGGATCAATATTGGTAATAGCCTTATTTATATGTCCGGCAGCAGCAGCCCGAATGTATTGTGATAATATGGTCAATCAGATACTTCTTAGTGCTGTCATATCTGTTATTTGCGCAATATCTGGGTATCTGTCATCTGCCTTACTGCCTTTGTGGATTGGTTTTGACGCAACAGTAAACAGTGCATCTGTCATTGCGCTATATTCAGGATTATTCCTAATTATTTCTATCATTACATCATCTAAACATGGTATCCTCGGTAAATTAAATAGAAAGTAACTATTATTATCATGTTATTTCTTGACACTAAGCGGTGAATATGGTTATTTCCATCGCCTACGACGTGAAAGACTCTGGTTTGAGTTTGGGCTGTTGTAAAACTAACAAAAATGAAAACACACAATTAAAACGGATTAAAGCGATGTTTGCGGTTATTAAAACTGGTGGAAAACAGTATAAAGTACAAAAAGACGACAAACTTCTTGTTGAAAAACTTGAAGGTGAAGATGGTTCAAAAATTACACTTGATGAAGTGTTGATGGTCGCAGACGGTAAAACATCAAAAATTGGTGAGCCTTTGGTTAAAGGTGCTACAGTGGAAGCTACTTTGGTAAGACAGACACGTGGTCCAAAAATTACCGTATTCAAAAAGAAGCGTCGTCAAAATTACCGTCGTAAAAAAGGTCACCGTCAAGACCTTACAATGATTCAAATCACAAACATCAAAGCGGCATAATTTTAGATTATCGCACGCAATTTAATCAGGAGATAAATAATGGCACATAAAAAAGCAGGTGGTAGTTCCAGAAACGGTCGTGATTCGGTTGGTCGTCGACTAGGTATTAAAAAGTATGGCGGCGAATCTGTATTGGCAGGTAACATAATCGTTCGTCAACGTGGTACTAAATGGCAGCCAGGCAAGAATGTTGGCCTTGGTAAAGACCACACAATCTTCGCACTACTTGAAGGTGAAGTTCTTTTCACAAAAGGTAAAGGCGACAGATCAGTTGTAAATATCGTACCGGCAAATGATGGTTCAACAGCACAAGCCGCTGAATAACCTCTTTATTGAGTATATATAATTTATAAGGGGGAGCAGAATATGCCTTCCCCTTTTTTATTGGCCTCCGATTAATAAGCAAAAAGAATAATTACTATGAAATTTTTAGATGAAGCAAAAATATATTTGGAAAGCGGCAAAGGCGGACCTGGTTGCGTTGCATTTCACCGTGAAAAGAACATAGCATTCGGGGGTCCTAGCGGAGGCAATGGTGGCAAAGGCGGTGATATATATTTTCAGGCCGTTGAGACACTTAACACGCTAATTGACTTTCGTTATCAGCAACACTATCGCGCAGAACATGGAAAACATGGATCAGGACGCAACAGAACTGGTCCTAGCGGTGATGATCTGATTATAAAAGTTCCTGTTGGAACTGAAATAGTTGATGATGAAAAAGACACGGTTCTTGCCGATTTAACGGAAGAAGGCCAAATAATTAAATTCCTAAAAGGTGGCGATGGCGGATATGGAAATGCACATTACAAAAGTGCAACTAACCAAGCCCCACGTAAGTTCACCCCTGGCTGGCCATCACAAGAAATGGCAGTATGGTTACGTCTAAAACTGATTGCGGATGTCGGCCTTGTTGGTTTACCAAATGCTGGGAAATCAACTTTTCTTGCTGCTTGTTCGAATGCGAAGCCTAAGATCGCAGACTACCCATTCACCACGCTTCATCCGAATTTAGGCGTGGTTAAGGTAGGTGACAGAGATTTTGTAATTGCGGACATTCCTGGCATTATTGAAGGTGCGCATGAGGGGCAAGGCCTTGGTGATCGCTTCCTTGGCCATGTGGAGCGCACATCCGTGTTATTGCATGTTATTGATTGCACGCAAGATGATATCGTTAAAGATTACAAAACCATCCGCCATGAATTAAAAGAATATGGCTGTGATCTGGAGAACAGATTGGAAATTGTAGTCATTAATAAGGCAGATGCCCTTGGCGAAGAACTGTCCAATGATCAAGCGCAAATGCTAGAAAATGAAATAGGCAAAAAAGTTTATATTATGTCTGCGGTTTCAGGAGAGAACACAAAGAACATTCTCTATAAGCTTGCAGAAATTGTATATAGAGAGAAATACGGCGAAGGCATAGAAGATACAGGTTTTGACCCATCATGAGATCAGTCATTGATAATGCAAACCTTATAGTTATTAAAATTGGTTCTGTGCTTGTTCGTGGAGAAAGCCTTGATCAGGCAAACCACCCTTGGATGGATACCCTTGCCCAAGATATAAAGAAGTTAAAAGACCAAGGGAAGAAGATTGTAATAGTATCATCAGGAGGAGTTGCCTTAGGGCGCAAGGCATTAAACATTCCCGCTGATATTTCTCCAAATTCAATACCACTAGCCAAAAAACAAGCCGCATCAGCAGTTGGCCAATATCATTTATTTAACGGATATTTTAACGCATTTAAAAAGCAAGGGATAACGGCAGCACAGGTTCTATTGACCATGAGTGAGACAGAGAACCGACGCATGAACCTTAATGCACGTGAGACACTTCACACTCTGTTAGAAAGTGGCATAGTCCCTATTATTAACGAGAACGACACAGTCTCTACTGAAGAGATAAGGTTCGGAGACAATGATAGACTAAGTGTCAGAGTGGCGCAGATGATCCTTGCTGACACTGTCATAATACTATCAACCACAGATGGATTATACACAGATAATCCAGACATTAATCCACAGGCAACCCACATACAATTAATTGAAAACCTTACTGATGAACATACACAAATGGCAGGTGATGCAATTGCAGGACTAAGTACAGGTGGAATGAAAAGTAAAATTGAAGCCGCCCAAGCGGCGACAAAATCAGGTATAAATTTAATCATCACCAATGGAAAGGATAACCATACCCTTTCTAACCTATATGATGACGCTAATAAAAAATCTACATTGTTCGTTGCAAAGGAATGCGATAAAAATGCGCGTAAAACTTGGCTTAGCGCGCATATGAATCCTAAAGGAAACATAACAATTGATGACGGCGCATTAACGGCATTACAAAGTGGTAAGAGCTTGCTTCCTGTTGGTGTTAAACAAATATCCGGGGATTTCAAACGTGGTGATGTTATAAAAATAACAGATCAAGGTGGAGCAAAAATCGGCATGGGTATCAGTGCCTATGATGCAGGTGAAGCAACAAGAATTATTGGTGTACGCAGCTCTGATGTAATTGATGTTTTGGGCTATGCTGGTAGAACAGAAATTATACATCGTAATGACATGGTTATAGACGCTTAAACCCTCTTTGCATCAAGCACCTTTTGATCCATTATATTGATTATTCGAATCAAAAGGTAACAAAATGAAAACAGATGCTCCCAAGACTATTTATCTTAAAGACTACACCCCATTTCCTTTTGATATTGAAAATCTGTATTTAAATTTTGATATACATGATGGCTACACTATTGTAACAGCCACTACGTCATATAAACGTAAAAACCAAACAGAACAAACAATCTATTTGCATGGCGAAGACCTTGAAATAATTGGTATATCTATCGATAACCAAGAATTGTCTCAATACGATAAAACTGACGATGGCATTACATTAGAAGTTCCGAATAAAGATCAATTCACATTAACAATTAAGACAAAAATATATCCTGAACTTAATACACGTCTAGAAGGTTTATATAACTCTGGTGGAACATATTGCACACAATGTGAGGCAGAAGGTTTTCGTCGTATAACATATTACCCTGACCGTCCTGATGTTATGACCACGTTCACCGTGCGCGTTGAAGCAGATAAGAAATATCCGGTATTATTATCAAATGGAAACCGCACAGATGGCGGCGAGGCAGGAGAAGATCGTCACTTTACCGTTTGGGAAGACCCACACTTAAAACCATGTTACCTATTCGCATTAGTCGTTGGTGATTTAACACATATTCATGACACATTTACGACTGCCTCAGGACGTGAAGTAGACCTTTATATCTATGTGCGCCACGGAGATGAGGGGCAATGTGATCATGCAATGGACAGCCTTAAACGCTCAATGACATGGGATGAGGAAATTTACGGTCTGGAGTATGATCTTGATATATTCAATATTGTCGCTGTAAGTGATTTCAATATGGGCGCGATGGAGAATAAATCGCTTAATATATTCAACACTGCTCTTGTTCTGGCACAACAAGAAACCGCAACGGATCAAGATTTTATGCGTGTAGAAGGTGTGATAGCCCACGAATATTTTCACAATTGGAGCGGTAACAGAGTAACCTGCCGTGATTGGTTCCAACTCTCCTTAAAAGAAGGGCTAACAGTATTCCGCGATCAAGAGTTTTCAAGTGACACACACTCACGCGATGTACAACGCATTGATGATGTTACGCACCTTAGGCGCTTTCAATTTGCCGAGGATGCCTCACCCCTTGCGCACCCTATTCGCCCGGATAACTATATAGAAATAAATAATTTCTATACAATGACTGTATATGAAAAAGGTGCAGAAATAATACGCATGATGCACACAATATTAGGTGCAGAAAACTACCGTAAAGGAACGGACTTATACTTCGAACGCCACGATGGTCAAGCAGTAACGTGTGACGACTTTGTTCAAGCAATGGAAGATGCAAGTGGTGTTGATTTGTCCCAATTCAAATTATGGTATTCGCAAGCTGGCACACCTGAAGTAACTTTTAAAGGTGAATATGATGAAAAAGAAGAGCTTTACAAAGTAAGTCTATATCAAAGAACTCCCGATACTCCGGGACAAATAGATAAAGAACCGATGATGATGCCGATCGTCTTGGGGTTAGTGGGGGCTGATGGGAATGATATTGTGCCTGAACATACAATCTTATTTGATAATGACGAAACACATCTTGTAATCCCTAATGTAAAGGAGAAGCCTAGACCATCAATTTTGCGTAATTTTTCAGCACCGGTAAAACTAACAAGTGAACTAACCGATGATGATCTAAAATTCTTAATGGTTAGCGACAGTGACGGCTTCAACAGATGGGAAGCGGGACAAACATATTATTTACGCACTATAAACAAAATAATAGATACCGGCGAAGCACCAGACCAATCATTCATGGAAGTCTATAAAAGATTGCTGGATAAAGCTAACGATGCAAAATCAGACAAAGCATTAATGGCACGTGCGATAAGCGTCCCTGATATTTCGAGCATAAGTCAAAACCACGATGTCATAGACCCTCAAGCAATTCACGATGCACGTGAGATTATATTAAATTCTATTACAGATAACTTCTCGTCAATATTAAGAGAAATATATGACAATAACCGCACAGGTGAAGACTTCTCAATTACGGCAGAAGCAATGGGGCAACGAACCTTACAAAATACTGCCCTTATGATTTTGTCTAACAAACTTACAGATGAAGATGCGCAGCGTTGTAAGGAACATTATGAAGCAGCAAATAACATGACCGATAGAATGGCTGGATTGTACTTGGGCTGTGCGCTTAATGGCGCGGTAAATCATGAAATAGTTAATGATTTTTATGCACGCTATAAAGACTATCCACTTGTAATAGATAAATGGTTTAGTGCTCAGTCTCAAATACACCTACCTAAAACTATGCAAGTTGTAAAAAGCCTGAGAGAACACGAAGACTTCAATATTAAGAATCCTAATCGTGTACGCTCTCTATTTTCTGCATTTGCAATGAATAACCCTGTACGTTTCCATGCGACAGATGGTTCAGGTTATGCATTCTTACGTGATGCTATTGTTGAGTTAAACACCATTAACCCTCAAATAGCCGCTCGCCTTCTAACACCTATGAGATCATGGAAATCGTACACGCCTGATCGACAAATAATGATGAAGCAAGCTTTAAAAGATATTCTGGAAATAGATAATATTGCACCGGACATTTTTGAAATAGCAAGCAAAAGCCTTAATCAATAATGGCAGACTTTTCTTTAGAGGATCAATATGAAGGTATAGTTTGCGGGCTGGACGAGGTTGGCCGCGGCCCTTTATCAGGACCGGTAGTAGCCGCATGCGTTATAATTCCCGCAAATAAACGCACGTTAAGTTTCATAAGTGAAATCACAGACAGTAAAAAAATATCTGCAAAGAAACGTAATGAGATGTACGATTATATAGTTACACACTTCCCTTATGCTATTTCAGAAATATCACCTAGGGAAATTGATGATATCAACATATTACAAGCATCACTAAAGGCAATGAAAGAAGCGCATGACAAATTGAGCAACATTGATCACGCTTTGGTGGATGGTAACAAAGCCCCTACTTTAAGTTCAAATACAATTACGGTTGTTAAGGGGGATTCTAAATCCAAAACCATTGCTGCCGCATCTATTATTGCCAAAGTACACAGGGATAAAGTAATGCTTGAACTATCAAAGCAATACCCCCACTACGGTTGGGAAAGTAATTCAGGTTACCCAACTAAACAACATCGCGAAGCAATAGAAATACACGGTATAACCCCTCACCACCGCAAGAGTTTTGCCCCGGTTAAAAGATTTATTGAATCACAACAATAGTTTAAGGTAATAAAATCCATATAAGACATTGAGTCTGCACAAAATAATAACTTTTTTGCTTGACCCAGAGTCAATAATGAATCATGATTCGATCCTAACTTTCATAAGGTGATTGATATGTCGAGTCAGAAAAAAGATTTACCCACAGAGACAATTCTAGTAGGTGACTGCGTTGAAAATATGCGCACAGTTCCTAAAGGATCTGTTGATTGTATTTTTGCCGACCCACCTTATAACTTACAACTTGGTGGTGACCTCCACCGCCCTAATGACTCCAAAGTTGATGCGGTTGATAATGACTGGGATCAATTCCAAAGCTTGCAAGCTTATGATGATTTTACCCGTGAATGGTTAGGTGCAGCGCGCGATACATTAACAGAAGACGGTTCTATCTGGGTTATAGGCAGTTATCACAACATTTTCCGTCTTGGCTATATTCTTCAAGATATGGGGTTTTGGATACTTAATGATATAATCTGGCGTAAATCCAATCCAATGCCCAATTTCCGCGGTAGACGGTTTACAAATGCACATGAAACAATGATATGGGCATCTAAATCGCAAAAATCAAAATACTACTTTAATTACGATTCAATGAAGGCACTTAACGAAGACCTTCAAATGCGTAGCGACTGGTACTTACCGCTTTGCACAGGTGCAGAACGTTTGAAAGACGAAAACGGCAAAAAAGCACACCCTACACAAAAACCAGAGGCACTACTCAGCCGGGTTATCATGGCCTCCACTCGTAAAGGTGACACCGTTCTTGACCCGTTTTTCGGAACAGGAACAACGGGTGCAGTTGCCAAAAAACTTGGAAGATCTTTCATTGGTCTGGAGCGCGATGAAGTATATGCCGATTATGCAAAAAAACGTATAGCAGCAATAGACCCCTTAAAAGATAATCTTATAGAAACTAAGCCTAAGCGTGAGTTACCACGTGTTCCCTTTGGATCACTTATTGAGCGTGGCCTTCTGGAGCCAGGAGCAATATTAACGGACTCAAAGAAACGCCACAAAGCAACTGTACATGCAGATGGTTCTATAATCGTTCAAAACCGCATCGATAACTTGCGCGGGTCAATTCACAAAATGGGTGCTGCGGTACAAGATGCGCAATCATGTAATGGTTGGACATATTGGCACTATAAAGATGGTAAAAAGTCACTGCCGATAGATAATCTACGCGATCAAATACGTGCAGAGCAAGGTAATGCCTAACACCTCTTCAAATACAGATAAAGTATTTATAAAAGACCTGACAATTGAAATGTCGGCTGGAATATATGATTTCGAAAAACAAGCAAAACAACGAGTTATTATAAATGTAACAATGGATGTTGCATGCAATTACGGCAAGCCACTAGAGTCTATTAATGAAGTCATATCTTACGAAGACGTCGTTAACGATATTAAAGAAATATCATCGGCAAAACATTACGATCTTTTAGAAGAGTTAGCAGAGCAGATTGCTGCAGAATGCCTAAAACAAGAGAAAATCAAAACGGTACACATAACCATAGAAAAGCCTGACATAATCAAGGACACGGCATCTGTCGGAATTGAAATAACAAGACCTTAGTTATTGCAAAACGCCACCACTGTTAGATAACTCTTCCAATACCTTATATTGATCGCCGAGCTTAACGTTAAGCTTACCTTTTTTCTTACTTCTGACAAAAATTTGAGAATAAAACAACTTGTCCTTATATTTATCAGCATAGACCTCATAGCCCTCAAGAATCCCCATCATGCGAACAGAAGAAAGGCGACTGGTTCTACTTTTACCCAATAAACCGCCATGAGCAAAGATTTTAACTCTAAGGAATATGTATGCATCCCTCATTTTATACATTGCAGTTTTAGTTCTATATGCCGCCTTTTTATAACTCTTCTTGAACTCAGCATTTTTTAATCTGGTATATTCATTGGCAACACTAGGAGACATAGGAACCCTGACAACACTAAGAGGTCGACTTAACTCCAATATTACAATTCGTGGATAACCATCAGCAAGGGTTTCATCCCTGATACAGGGCTTCCTAAATGCATCTGATGCATAAAGCTCAAACTTTCTAAATGAATTTATTTGGTACTTTTTTTGCACATCAAATGCAGAAAATCTTTCACTATAGTCTTGCAATTTAATTGGTATAATAAATTCAAACCTGGTAGGAAAATCACCTTTATTATTTGCTATAAAATCCTTTGCCGCATCCCTAATACTTGACCACTCAAACTCATCGCCAACGAATTTACTATACATATCGCATTCATTGATCTTCATAAATTCATCAACGGCCTCATCATCATCCAAGCTATATACATTAAGCCCCCAATAAGCATGAGAAAGAGCCTTGATGGTCGGTTGTTCATACAAATACACATCTTCATGTCTATTCTCTGTATTATAGCTTCTTTTTTCTGCCCCCGGGCCTTTGTCATATGCAAAATACGCCTTAGAGTACCCTATTATCAGTTCTTCTATATGTGCATGCGCAGAGTACGCAGATAAAATGCAAAATCCACCAACCACTGCAAATGTGATATTTTTATAATTCTGTTTTATAATTTTAAACACACCATATCCAACGAAGTTATTAATTCAATTAACTATAGCACGAGCAACAAAAAAACACATTCCCTTTATCCAAGTTTTTACAAAACTAATGCGCTCGACTGTGATTATATTTTAATCTATGATAACAAATACTATCTACAAATTGAGAATATAACCTAATGCGCCCATTATCAGAATCTACAGCAAGAGTTGCAAGTAAGAATTTCTCCCGCAAATATATTGCATTGGGTAGAGTGGTGAAGCAATGGGACGAGATTATGGGCAGTGAGTTTGCCGATAAGGCTCAACCAGTTAAAATTAATTACCGCAAGGCAACACGCAATAAAGATCAAACCGCCACATTGGATATTGCAACTACCAGCTCCTATGCAACCATATTGCCATACCAAAAAGATCTTATACTAGAGCGTATTAATCAGCTATTTGGAAATAAGTGGATTACAGATATTAGATTTGTAGCAGGAAATATCTCTGAAACTAATATTTCCACAAAAAAAATCATTTCTCCCTTGACGCAGAGTGAAAAAAAATATCTATCGGGGGTGCTGGAGCAAGTAGAAGATCCAGAATTTAAAGATAGACTTGAAAAATTTGGCAAAGCCTTAATATCAGATATAAAATCACCGGAAAGGACATCATGAAAGTAAATGCAATAACACTACGTTCCGGCAACGTTATAGAGCATAATGGAAAGCTCTGCGTTGTTGTAAAGAATGATATACAACAACCCGGTAAAGGTGCATCCGTTGCACAAATTGAAATGCGCGATATTCGTACAGGCAACAAAGACAATGTCAGATTCCGTACGCAAGAAACTGTTGAGCGTGTACGCCTTGATCAAACTGAATATCAGTTTCTTTACGCCGCTGGTGATGAAATCAACCTAATGAATACAGAGACATATGATCAAATCACTGTCACTAAAGAGGCAATGGGGACCCAAGCTGCATACCTTCAAGAAAATATGATGGTTGAAGTAGAATCACATGAGGGAGAGCCATTAGGCTTCAAATTACCTGATCGAATAATTCTAGAAATCGTAGAAGCCGAACCGGTAATAAAAGGACAAACAGCAACAACATCATACAAACCCGCTATTTTGGATAATGGTGAAAAAGTAATGGTTCCCCCTCATATTGAGGTTGGAACAAAAGTAGTTGTTAAATTGGAAGACGGCGTAGGAACATACTTTGAACGCCACAAAGGCTAGTAATTAAACAATACAAAAACAAATCGTAAATAAGGAAGAAATAAAATGGCAATACAAACGCCTGTAATGAATGTAATGATGCGTGCCAGTGAAAAAGCGGCACGCTCACTTTTAAGAGATTTTAACGAAGTGGAACATCTACAAGTTTCACAAAAAGGACCAGGTGATTTTGTTTCAGCAGCAGATCGTAGGTCAGAGGAAATTATATTTGAAGAACTGAAAAAACTACGCCCCGACTATAGTTTCTTAATGGAAGAATCAGGTGCGGTAGCGGGTAAAGATTCTGAGTATCGCTGGATAATAGACCCACTTGATGGCACTACAAATTTCCTCCACGGCATACCGCATTGGGCCATTTCAATTGCATTAGAACATAAAGGTCAAATAATTGCTGGCCTTATACATGACCCTGTTAAAGATGAAATATTTCACGCAGAAAAAGGAACTGGTGCCTTCATGATGAGGCGCAGCCGTTTGCGTGTTTCAGGCAGGAATGAACTAATGAACGCAACCATAGCCACAGGTGCACCACGTAGATCACAAGCACAAAGAAGTAAGTTTATTGCGGAATATTCTGCGATGCAATCAGTTGCACCCGGCCTAAGACGTTTTGGAGCAGCAGCCCTTGATATGGCATATGTGGCCGCAGGACGTTACGAAGGATTTTGGGAACGTGATCTTAAAGCTTGGGACATAGCCGCTGGTGTACTTATAGTGAAAGAAGCTGGGGGCTTTATTTCCGATATTGATGACATTCGTAAAAATCCAGTAGATACTGGTAATATCCTCGCGACTAACGAGCAACTTTTTGATCCTATCGGAAGGGTTCTAAAAGCAGTGAAATAAATCATATAGAAAGGGTGTTATAATTATTATGACTACAAATATATTAAAAACATCCTTTCTCATTTTACTTACAATAATAGGTGTAATACCTACGGAAGTGTTAGCAAACACAGGCACTACCCCACAACCAATCAGAAAACCCATAATTTTTGCCCCTACTCCTAAGGTAAAACCATTCCTAAACAACACTATTGAACCATCAGCAGGACAAGAAGAACCTGAAACAACCCTTGTTAGTTTTGCATTACAACCAGATCAAATTTCATTAGATAAGAATCTACAATATTTCCTTGAAAAGCATGCTTTGGATATTTTAAATCAGGATGAAAATATAAACATTCACATAAATGCTTATGCTACCCCTATTTCAGGTGAAGAATATAGCGACGTTAGAATCTCGCTGGCCAGAGCGTTAGAAGTCAGAAGCTTCCTGATAGAGCGCAATATTAACGCTAACCGTTTAAAGTTAACTCCTTTTGGCTACGCATCTAAAAGCAGTACAAAAAACAGGATAGACCTGATATTTACTGCCACCGATAAAACCCCACAGAATTAGCCTCACAAAATGTGGATAAAAAATGGATAAGAACCATTCTATTTCTTGACTTTTAAGGAGTTTAAGTATGGTATAAGGCGTTAATATAATTATGGAGTTTACTATGTCAAAGACTGAAGATCAGGCTAATGAAACAGCTGAAAAAACAAAAAAATCACCAATTGGGCTAATCTTCATCATTATTGCACTCACTGCAGTTATTGTAATTTATAACTTTAATGAAAATGCAAAAATGACAAATGATGATAATTCTAAAGAAGAAGTTACCGCATCCTCTTCTGCTGAAATTACAGATACTAATACTGAAGAAGATCAAGCGAGCACCGAACAAGGTGAGACTTCTGAGGAATCAATGGCTGCTGAGAGTAACGTTTCTAATGAGTTTGATTTAGAAAAAGCTTCTACTCCAAGAATTTTAGGAAATCCTGATGCTCCGATTAAAATATCAGAGCATAGCTCATTCACTTGTGGTGGTTGTGCGATGTTCCACAAGGGTAACTTTAAACTAATAAAAGAAGAATATATCGACACAGGAAAAGCATATATCGTATTCGATGATTTCCCACGTAACATGTTTGATATAAAAATTGGCGCGGTTGCACGTTGTGTTCCTGAAAAAGCATATTTCGACTTTGTTCAACTTTTGTTCGAAACACAAAAGACGTGGTTAAATGAAAGCTATGAGTCATATTTAAAACAAAATGCCAAACTTACAGGCGCAAGCAGCGCGCAAATTGATGCATGTCTAAATAGCAAAGAATTGCATGAAACAATGGCAAATAGACAAAAAGCAGCAACAGATAATCATGGCGTTAAGTCTACCCCAACACTTGTCATTAATGATAAGGCGACTGTAAGTGGTTTAGATACATACGCTAATATTAAAGCTGTAATTGAAGCGGCTATGGTTAAATCTGCGGAATAGTTCCGCGGATCAACCACATAAGCATATGTTGAGTAAAGGCATTTTTATATAAATGATCCAATTCGCAAGCCTTCGGCTAAGTGGCTTTAAATCATTTGTCGATAAGACAGAGCTAGATATAGAACCGGGCTTAAATGGTATTGTAGGCCCAAACGGTTGCGGGAAATCAAATCTTGTCGAAGCTTTGCGTTGGGTAATGGGGGAAAGCTCCGCCAAACGTATGCGTGGTTCAGGTATGGAAGATGTGATTTTTTCCGGTACTGACAGAAGAAGCGCACGTAATTTTGCAGAAGTATCCCTACTTCTTAACAATACAACTCGCACCGCCCCCTCCCCTTATAATAACAGCGATGATATCGAAGTTATCCGTAAAATTGAGCGCGATAAGGGATCAGGTTACAAGATAAATGGTAAAAATGCGCGTGCAAGAGATGTGCAAATGCTGTTCGCAGATACTGTAACCGGCTCTAACTCACCATCCTTGGTGTCTCAAGGCCATGTGACACGTATGATTAATGCAAAACCACAAGACAGACGACTTATTTTAGAAGAGTCCGCAGGTATTGCAGGACTATATGCAAGAAGACACGAAGCAGAATTAAGGCTTAAGGCAACAGACACTAATCTAACACGCGTAGACGATATCGTCGGAAGCATGGAAACTCGCCTAGGCTATTTAAAACGCCAAGCAAAACAAGCAAGTAAATACAAAAATATTAGCGCACAAATACGCCAGTTTGAATTGATAATTACCTACCTTGAATGGCAGAACATTATTAACAAGAAAAAAGAAATACTAAGCGCATTCTCTGAATCAGAAAGTCTGGTTGCTGAAAATTTGGGCACAGTTACACAGTTAACCAAGACCCAAAACACTCAATCACAGGACTTACCGTCATTACGCAAGACTGAATCAGAGCTATCAGCCAAGCTTCAGAAACACAAACTAGACTTTGAAAGGCTTGAAAATGAATCTGACAGACATGCAAAAGATCTGAGCGAAACAAAATCACATATCCATCAAGCAAACATAGACGCGCAACGTGAAGAGCAAACACTGGAAGAAAGCTCCAAATTACTTGAGACTGCTCAAAATGATTATGAAGCACTATTAAAAGAGCAGGAAAGCGACCCTGAAACTCAAGAAAAATTACAAAATACAAAGAACAATATTCAGGAAAAGGTTGAAGAACTAGAAAACCGATTTACATCATTAAAAGAAAGCGCCGCAGAAAGCAGAGCAAGAGAGGAATCTCTTGAAAACCAGATTAAGCGACACAACTCACAGCTAACAACACTTTCGCAACGTAAGGATAAGGCTCAAGAGCAAATGGACGGTCTGGTTATCGATGATGAGAGTCGAAAAACAATATCGCAGTTGGAAGAAAAAACGGCCGATCTGGAAAATAAATTACAGGAATTTAAAAACCAAACAGATGATGCAAGAGATAATATATCAAGCGCAGACGATATGGTGGAAAGCGCAAGATCATCTGCATCAAATATAGAAAAACAATATACTGAATACACTGCAGAGATATCAGTACTGGAGCAATTCTTTCAAAGTGATGAAGATCAAAAGTTCTCTCCCATTCTTGATTCTATAATAACGGAAACAGGTTTTGAAAAAGCTCTGTCACGTGCATTAGGCGATTCTCTTATGGCATCTGTCGACAGCGACGCCCCAACAAATTGGAGGATACTGGAAGCAAACATAGAGTTACCTAAACTTCCTGATGGTATTTCACCATTACTACCACATGTAGATGCCCCAAAAGAACTACATGCGACACTGTCACAAATAGGATTCGTCAAAGATAAAGAAACAGGTGATCAATTTTCAAACCTTCTTACTAACGGGCAGTCTTTGGTCTCAGAAGATGGATATTACTGGCGCTGGGATGGTTATCATGTTCAGTCACATGCAACTGACCGTCACTCCCTTTATCTTGAGCAGAAGAACAAGCTGTTAGAGCTAGAAACCCATCGTGAAAAAATTAGTGATAAGCTTAATTCTGCGAAAGTTACTTTAAGTCATGCCGTCTCCAAGCAAAACGACGCAAAAGATATTTATGAAAATATACTGACTAATATTAAAGACACTGAGAAAACTCTAAAAGAGTTGCGCCCTGCTCTTCAAAAAATAAAAGACAAAAACCTAAGAATTGAAAGCGATAAGAAACGCTATGAGTTCCAGATACAATCCATTTCAGAAGATATTGCATCGTTAAAAGAAACTCTTGAAAAAGATCAGGCATCCCTAATCTCAATTACAAGCAACAAAGATAATGGAGACCATAGCGAAGCAATTATAAATGAAGTTAGAGAAACTCTTAATACAGCAAAAGGCCAATATCAAGAAGCAACTCGTGATCTTGATTTATGTGTTCAAGAGCAACGCACACGTCGTGCACGCATTCAAGCCATAGCAGAGGAAAGAATATCTCTTAAAAACCGTACGATCAGGGCGACAGATCATTTAAAAACCTTAAATAACCGTATAGATACACTAAATGATAAGCTTTCTTCCCTTAACGAAACGCCGGATAGCCTGGAAAATAATCGAGAAGACCTGCTAAGCATAATAAGTAAAGTTGAAAAAGAAAAAGATGAAGCAACCGAGCAACTGGTCAAGTGCGAGGAAGAAATAAACGCCACTAACAAAGCCTTAAAACAGGCCGAAGGCATACTTGGTAAAGCCAGAGAAGAAAGAGCAGCAAATCAAGCAATGCTTCACGCAACTAATCAACAACTGGAAACACTAGAAATTTCCATTGAAGAAAAGCTAAATATAAAACCCCAAGAGCTACGAAGCCACGCGGCAGCCGATTTAGCAAAATATCAGATCAGTGATCTCGAAAACCTGAAACGTGAGAAGGAAAGGTTAAACAGCCAACGTGATTCCATAGGTGCTGTTAATCTTCGCGCCGAGGAAGAGACAAACGATTTAGAAAAAGAGCTGACCACATTACTGAATGAAAAAAATGACCTGATACAAGCCATTGAAGAGCTTAGAGGCGCAATAAATAAAATAAACAAAGAAGCGAGAGAACGCCTGAACGTTGCCTTTGATCATGTTAATGCACATTTCCAAAGGCTTTTTGTCAGGTTATTTGGTGGGGGTAAAGCACATCTGGAGCTTATATCCTCTGAAGATCCGCTTGGTGCAGGGCTTGAAATATTTGCGCAACCTCCGGGCAAGGCATTGCAATCTTTATCCTTGCTGTCAGGTGGAGAGCAGACCCTAACGTCCATTGCACTTATATTTGCCATGTTCTTAACAAATCCTTCTCCCATCTGTGTTCTTGACGAAATAGACGCACCTTTGGATGACGCCAATGTTGATCGCGTTTGTGACTTACTGGATGAGATCGCAGAGCGCGGAGAAACTCGTTTCCTTGTTATAACCCACCATCGTTTAAGTATGGCACGTATGAACAGGCTATATGGTGTAACCATGTCTGAAAAAGGCGTGTCCCAATTAGTGTCGGTTGACCTACAACAATCCTTTGGCTTCATAGATCAACAAGTAGCTTAATCAAATGGAAATACCAAAAGAAACACAAGATAAAATGGATGAGCTAGATAAGCGTATTAATGACGCACGAAAAGACCATTTTAATGTTAACGATGGCTATAAAGAATACGAAAATAGCGAATCAGAAGATGCAGAAAAGAGCGCAAGGGCAGGATCAGAATTCTTATCCAACGTTTTTGCCGGAGCATTTATTGGTTATTTAGTAGATTGGTATTTCGAGACAATCCCCCTGGCACTGATAGGCTTTATGCTGCTGGGCTTTGTAAACGGTGTTTTACGCGCAAATGCTGCTATGAAGAAAAAATACGAAGAAAAAAATGAATAGCCAATAATCATCATTGATTATATAAAAAAAATAAGCTAAAAGAGTGAAAATTTTTTAATGTGTAATTTTAATGGAGATTAAGTGTGGCTAGCCCAATACACCAATTCGTTGTAACGCCCATTTCAGAGTCCGCTCAAATGGATATAAGTGGAATTGATATCTCTTTTACAAATTCATCCCTTTGGATGGCTATTGCGGCTTTCGTTTCCGTAGCGTTTCTTACTCTAGCCTCTCGTCGTGGTGATATGGTACCCGGCCGTTTGCAAATGACTGGTGAGATACTGTACGAATTTGTAAGTAAGATGGTTCAAGACAATATTGGTAAAGACGGTCGCCAGTACTTCCCGCTAATCTTTACGCTGTTTATATTTGTTCTTACTGGAAATATACTCGGTTTATTGCCGCATTCATTTACATTTACCTCGCATTTGGTCGTAACCGGAGTTTTATCCCTAATCGTATTTTTTATGGTTATCGGATTCGGTCTATACAACCACGGTTTAAAATTCTTCTCTTTATTCATTCCACCTAATGTTCCTTGGTGGTTAATTGCATTTATTATACCTATTGAAATTATTTCATTTTTTGTACGTCCGATCACGCATTCTGTTAGGCTTTGTGCCAATATGATGGCGGGTCACCTTATCTTGAAAGTGGTTGTAAGTTTCTCAATCGCAGCAGCAAGCATGGGTTTCGCATGGGCGGCATTGGGTATATTCCCTGTACTAATTAACGTTGGCTTGTTAATGTTTGAGCTATTGGTTGCCTGCATCCAAGCATACGTTTTTGCAATTTTATCATGTGTTTATCTTAAAGATAGTGTTGATCTTCATCACTAAATCTGTATGATCTCACCGATGAAAAAATAAGATTTAATTAACTAATTAACTAAAGGAAAAAAACTATGGAATCAGAAGCTGCAAAACTTATTGCCGGAGCGTTGGTTGTACTACCTGCATTTGGCGCGGCACTTGGCTTGGGAATGTACTTTGCGTCATATAACAACGCAATTGCTCGTAACCCTGAAACAAAGAAACTACTAGATGAAAAGTTCTTCTTGATTCTAGCGTTTATCGAAGCACTTGGTATTATACCAATCGGTGTTGGTGCAGCTCTACTATTTGGTTAATTTATATCTAATCATTTTAGAAGACTTACAATTACTTATTCAGGAAGACCGATGATAAAGAAACTGGCAATATCCAGCTTTATAACGCTAACTTACGCAACGCATTCATTTGCGGGAAGCTCAGACCATGCATCTTCACACCATGATGCTGGACACGCAGAAGCTTCTGGCGGTCTTCCTCAACTTGACCCCTCCTCTTTCAGTGGTCAGACATTTTGGTTAATTGTTACATTCGTAATTATTTATGTGATTTTTTCACGCAAATCATTACCGGATATATCAAGAACAGTAGAAAATAGAGCAGAACGCATTAAAAACGATCTTGATTCTGCGGAACGACTAAAAGATGAGGTATCATCCGTGCAAAACGCATATGAAGATAGCCTTAAAAAAGCACGCGAAGAATCTGCATTACTTATCCAAAGCGTTGAAACTGATATAAAAGAACAATCAGAAAACAACACAAAGAAATTTCAAGATTACTCT
Organism: Alphaproteobacteria bacterium; assembly: GCA_050633325.1. Lineage (GTDB taxonomy): Bacteria > Pseudomonadota > Alphaproteobacteria > Micavibrionales > Micavibrionaceae > UBA1672. The sequence goes on along the minus strand of JBOEGH010000007.1, from coordinate 32,058 downwards.
AATGAAAAAATTTCAGAAATTGAAAAAAATATAGATCAAGCTATCAAGGCTGCGATGGAAGATATGAGCGATGTTGCAGTTGATGTTGCCACTGAGGCCGCTGAAAAGATAATTGGTGTTCGCGCCGACGAAAAAACTGCAAGAGATGTAGTTAACTCAATTAACAAGGCTGCTTAGGAGTATAAATCATGGAATTATTGACTGAATTACTTGCCGATGGTTACACATGGTATACTTTCTCATTCATTATATTTGCAGCAATCATAATTAAAGTTGCATCACCGATTGTATCAAAGGCTCTGGATGCACGAATTGAAGGTATAAAAAAAGACTTGGAAGAAGCTGAGAACCTTCGTGTTGAAGCTCAGGAAATGCTTGCGCAATTCCAACGTAAACATCGCGACGCTGTTCATGAATCTGAAAAGATAATTGAAAATGCAAAGGAAAATGCAAGACAATTCAGACAACAAGCGGAAGCTGAGCTAGATGAAATTATGCAACGCAGAGAGCAGCAATTGGAAAGTCGCCTTCAGCGTATGGAACAAAATGCAATCAATGAAATTCAAGCATATGCTGCTGATTTAGCAATGAATGCTGCTACGCAAATTATCGTAGATAAACTGGATAAAAAAACAAACTCAAAGCTTGTTGAGCAATCAATATCAGATATTGAAAGCAACATTCACTAAAAATGTATTCTTAAAAACACAATTACATTAATTCTGGCTATCTTTCTTTCATTAAGCATATATAATTTAAACATTGTATTGTTTGAATAAATCTAAGGTATTTAAGATGTCAGAAACTAAAGGTGTGGAAACACCAGATGAACTTGTATCCCGACTTGGTATCGAAGCAAAATCTGCCGCAGCAACGCTTGTTAAAACTCCGACTAATACAATAAATAATGCACTCAACGGACTTGCGGATGCATTGCGTAACAATATATCTGCTATTCTATCTGAGAATAGTAAAGATTTATCGTCTGCCCGTGAGCGCGGCCTAACAAACGCGATGATTGATCGTTTATCATTGGACGAACAACGCATAGAGGCAATGGCAAAGAGCATTGAAACAGTAAAAAACCTTGATGACCCAACGGGTAAAATACTGTGGGAAGAAAAACGTCCAAATGGCTTGCTTATACAACGAGTTTCTTGCCCTATGGGTGTTTTCGGCATGGTTTATGAATCAAGACCAAATGTAACAATTGATGCATCTATACTTTGTCTCAAATCACATAGTGCTGTTATTCTTCGCGGTGGATCAGAGAGCCTTAACAGTTCACTTGCTTTGCATAAAATAACGCAAGATACCCTAGAAAGTTTTGGCTTACCCAAAGCTTGCGTATCTATGATACCTACAAAAGACAGAGAGGTCGTAGGATCAATGTTACGTGCATCCGATTACATAGATGTTATGATACCTCGGGGCGGTCATGGACTAACCGAACGTGTAATGAACGAAGCACGCATGCCTGTCTTTGGTCACTTAGATGGATTGTGCCATATATATGTCAGTGAAAGCGCAAATAGAGAAATTACTAAGGACGTGATACTAAATTCTAAAATGCGTCGTACCGGTATTTGCGGGGCTGCAGAAACACTATTATTTGATAAGAAACTAGAGCCAGCTATAGTTGGTGATATTATAAAATCTCTTCTGGAATCAGGCTGCGAAGTGGTTGGTGACAAAGATGTTCAAAGCTTTGACTCACGTATAGGAAGCGCCAATTCTGATGATTGGGTTACAGAATATCTTGATGCAAAGATAAGCTGTAAGTTTGTTGATAATGTTGAAGAAGCAGTATCTCACATAAACTCTAAAGGCTCTCACCATACAGACTGTATAATTTCAGAAAATGAAGATATAACTTCATATTTCCAACAAAATGTAGATAGCGGCATTATAATGCATAACACCTCTACACAGTTTGCAGATGGTGGAGAATTCGGCATGGGCGCAGAAATAGGTATAGCAACAGGGAAAATGCATGCGCGTGGCCCAGTTGGGTTAGATCAATTATGTACATACAAATACCTTGTACATGGAAAAGGTCAAACAAGGTCCTAACCAATATTAAAGAATAATAATGCCCATTTTTTCAGAACCTAAAATTCTAAACTCTGCACGATGGAAAAATATGCGTGTGGGAATATTGGGGGGTTCATTTAATCCCCCACATATTGGTCACGTTCACATATCTAAAATGGTTTTGAAATCATTCAGGCTAGATGCTGTTTGGTGGCTGGTAACGCCGCAAAACCCATTAAAATCAGAACATGATATGTTACCCCTTAATGAGCGAATAGAACTATCACGTAAAATAAACGATCACCCACAAATAGTAGTAACCAGCATAGAAGAAGAATTCCTCACTACCTACAGCTATGCTTCGATTAAAAAGCTAAAAACATACTACCCACATACACATTTTGCATGGGTGACAGGTATGGATAATGCTCATAACTTTCATTTATGGAACAATTGGAAAAACATATTGGGTGACATGTGCATGATACATATCACCAGACACCCACCTGTCAAACTAGTTAAGCAATGCCCTGTGCGTATGCTAAATACACAACAACACATAATTTTAGACCGCGGGGGAAACTGGCCTCTGACCACAAATACGACGTATTGGCTTTTACAAAAAAAAATGGTGAATATATCATCCACAGAAATTCGAAATAATTCTTTAAAACAATAGCTTACGAATTCATGGCATCCCTTGACATACAAAATATTATTGCAAAAATACCTTTAAATGATTATAATGTAGTTATGAGGTTAAAAACAAATGCTTCCAAAAGAAAGGAACTGGTGACTGCTTGAATATAAGCAATGGTCATACTAATTTTCTTATTGAACCTGTAAATTCCGTTAATTTGGTATTTTATTGGCTGAACCCTTTATTATGAAGGTTCGGCCATTTGTTTGCGAAAAGTTAACTATAATGAAATGTTTCTAAACGAGGAGTAGACATCATTATTACATATCACAATAAAAAGGCATTAAGCCCTAATGAGATGAAATCTATAGTACAAGAATCGTTGGATTTTGATAAGGCCGAAGACATTGTATGTGTTGATTTATCTGGTGGATCTGCATTGGCTGATTATATGTTCATCGCAACGGGAACATCATCTCGTCATGTTAATTCTCTCGCTCGCAAATTAAAGGAAAAACTACAATCTCATAATGTTAAAGGTATATCCATAGAAGGCCTATCTCAAAGTGATTGGGTGGTTATGGATGCAGGTGATGTTATTGTCCATTTATTCAGACCAGAAGTCAGAGAGTTTTATAATATTGAAAAAATGTGGTGTGCTGGTGAGACCAACCCCGATGTACCAACTGACTTAGTACAAGCATAATAATTCCTCTCCCCCCCAGTATATAATATCTAAGGATGACCACAGTTGTTAAAAGTTGATATAATTTCCGTAGCACGTGTAAAAAAAGGCCCTCATTATGAGTTAATTGAAAGTTACAAAAAAAGAATCAAATGGAAGCTTACAATTTACGAACTTGAGTCAAAACATAACTGCCCCAAGAAATGCCAACTTGAAGAAGAAGAAAAAATCTTAAAACATATCAATGATCAAGCCGTAGTCGTCGCATTAGACGAACGTGGTGATGGTTTAAAATCCTTAGACTTTGCAAACATGTTAGATAATTTTAAGAATAACGGCGACAATCACATTCAATTTATAATAGGTGGTGCGGATGGTTTAACACAAAATACCAGAGATAAAACTGATGTTCTCCTCAGCTTTGGGCAACAAACATGGCCACATTTACTTGCAAGAGTCATGCTTTTAGAGCAAGTTTATCGTGCGCAGCAAATTCTTTCTGGGCATCCCTATCATAGGGAGTAACATCTTATTAAAGAGACCTGATAATAAATGACACAGCTGTTATTAATATGCTTTGTCCTGTTTGTAACCTGCCTGCCTGCACAGGCAGGTGATCCCCCTATTCCTCAAAGTAAAGTTGATGCATTGCACTCGTTTGAAAAACGTATTGCACAGGAAAAGAAAAACAAAGAAAGCCTAGAAAAGCAAAGCTATAACATTCACAAAGACCTAAACGTTACAAAAAGCAAACTGATAAAGATCACATCAACGATCAATGAAAACCAAAAGAAACTTAGAGATTTTGAACAAAGAATAGCCAGCCTTGAAATCAAAAAATCAACATTAGAAGATGAGTTAAAAGCAGATCGCCGTGCAATAGCAAAACTTATACTCGCTCTAGAGCGTATAAGAAGAACCCCGCCAGAAGCAATGCTTGCTCGCCCTGACAGTCCTTACAAAACCGCGCAGTCTGCTATGCTAATGGGTAGTATAATCCCATCAGTTAATCGCCATGCTGAAAAGCTGAACAAAAATTTGGAAACATTAGATCGTGTTACAAAAGACTTAGAAACAGAAAAAACTACTTTATTTAATGCATCTGAAAGTCTACGCACACAACAACAAAACTTATATACACTTATAGACAAACGAAAAAAGCTGTTCTCAAAAACTAACGATGATATAGACGCGCGAGAAATATCGATAAAAAAAATCTCCTTACAAGCCAAAAACCTTGCTGACTTGGTAAACAGAATTAAAGAAAATGACCGTAAAGAAGCACAACGCAAAGAAAAGGAACGTAAAAAGCTAAAATTAGCTAGCCGTTCCAAACCCAACCGAAAAGTAATAGATTCAGGAACATCAAAACTGCCTGTTTCCGGTATTATCAGAACCAGTTACAAACAAAAGGATCAGTTAGGTGCGATAAGTAAAGGCCTTACCATTGAAGGACGAAACGGCGCATTAGTTATTGCACCAATGAATGGCACGATACAGTTCACGGGCATGTTTAAGCGCTATGGTAATATTGTAATAATTGAGCACGCAAACGGATACCATTCCTTAATTGCAGGTCTGGATAAGATAAATTCTGTTATCGGGGAGCATGTAAAATCAGGTGAACCGATTGGAATATTAACAAATTCTTCTTTAATTCCCCGCCCAACACTATATTATGAACTGAGGAAAAATGGAAAAGCCATAGATCCTGTCGTAAAATTTCCTAGCTTAGGCTAATCTTTCTTTAAATATAAAGGACACTAAAAGCGTCATGAAAAAAACTCTTATATTATCTTTGCTTGCCGCATCTATGTTTATTGGTTCGAATTACCCACTAACCAGTATTGCAGACGATCAAAGAACAGCCGGTTCACAAACTACTACGACAGAAAAACAAAACAGCGAGACATATCGCCAGCTTAATCTTTTCGGTGATGTATTTGAAAGAGTGCGCGCAGAATATGTTGAAGATATTACAGACAAAGAGTTAATAGAAAATGCGTTGGATGGAATGTTATCCAGCCTTGATCCCCATTCAGGGTTTCTGAATGAAGAACGTTTCAATGATATGAAGGTTGAAACTCGTGGAGCATTCGGTGGATTGGGAATAGAAGTAACAATGGAAAGTGGTTTGGTTAAAGTTGTCTCTCCAATTGATGATACTCCAGCATTCCGCGCAGGTCTTCTGGCTGGCGATTATATATCTAAAATAGATAATGAAGCGGTCATGGGATTAAATCTTAGTGAAGCAGTTGAGAAGATGCGCGGTAAAGTTGGATCAACAATTGATCTGGTTATACTTAGAGAAGGAGAAGACGCTCCGATTGATGTAACAATAACTCGCGATGTAATACGCATAAAATCCGTTAAGTCCCGCGTAGAGGGAAATATCGGGTATATACGTGTCACAACATTCAGTCAAAACACAGGATCAGGCGTACGCAAGGCAATACAAGATATAACAGAAGAACTTGGTGACTCAGTTACAGGCTATGTTCTTGACCTTCGTAACAATCCAGGAGGACTTCTTTCCCAAGCAATAGAGGTGTCCGATGCTTTCCTTGATAAGGGGGAAATCGTATCACAACGTGGCCGATATAAAGATAGCACAGAGCGCAATAACTCAACACCCGGTGACTTAGTAAATGGACTGCCTGTTGTTGTACTAATCAATAGTGGATCAGCCTCAGCATCAGAAATTGTTGCAGGAGCACTACAAGATCATAAACGTGGAATAATAATGGGTACGCAGTCCTTTGGTAAGGGGTCAGTGCAAACTGTAATGCCACTGCCTGGTAACTCTGCCATGCGGTTGACGACTGCGCGATATTACACACCTTCCGGCCGATCTATACAAGGCACAGGAATAACACCTGACATTATAGTAAAGCCCGCAAAGGTTGAGGTATATGATTCTAAATATGGCAGCAGAAGAGAGGCTGACTTACGTGGTTCTTTGAAAAATGAAGACAAAAGTAAAAAATCGAAAGACGTATCGGATGATAAGAAAAAGTCAAAAAAAGAAGAAGAGAGCGAAAACAAAAAACAGGATTATCAATTAACTAGGGCGTTAGACCTACTTGCTGGTCTTTCTTTATACAAGGAAAGTAAGAATACTAACGTTCAATAAATAAAATCCCGCGCTTACTTTGCACTATGGGAATGCATATGAACTTACAACAAATAAAGAACAAAATTCCCCTAACCAAAATTTCTTGGTTAGGAAATTTATGTGCGTATATCCAGATAGCTTTATCAAACATATTTAATAAAATGGATATTAGTGCATTTTTTAAAGGTATTGTTGCCATTGCTTTTATCTATCTTCTTCTATTTTTGTACGTATATAGCAACGGCTCAGAAACTATTAAGAAAATAGAAGACCAAATTACATCTGAAAATATCCCCCTTACTATTGCAGAAAAAAAAGATACCCCATCCAATAATTCAATGGAAAAAGGTCCTAAACCTATATCAATAGTAAAAGGGCTTCATGAAACTACGAATATTGGACGCCTTCCTATAATAAGAAAAACAGATAACTTAACTAGTTTTCGCGCTTACCAAAGACCTTTTAAATTTGAAGAAATAAAAGAAACTGATAAGCCTATAATTTCATTTATAGTCGTGGATTATGGCCTATCAAAAGAAAACTCTCTTTCTGCACTAGATCTTCTCCCTGCCGAGGTGTCATTTGTTTTATCCCCCTACTCATCATTGCCAAAGGAATGGATGGCAATGGCACAAAATAAAGGGCATGAAGTATGGGTTAACCTTCCTATACAAAAATCAAAATCTTACGATATTGGTAAATACAGCATATACCACCATAGCCCCGTATCTCATAAGGTTGAGGCGATGTATAATATACTATCAAAATCTCAAGGGTATGTTGGTGTTAGTACGTTCACAGATGATGGAATTACCAGTGCAAAACAACATTACATAAAAATGGCTGAAAAAATTTATCATAGAGGTTTAGGCATATTGGAACTAAATCCAAAAGCTCCAAAATCAATAGAAGGCAAAGCAATATCTATTGGTGCTCCATATATTAAGGCAGATTTAGAGGTGTTTAAAATAAAGGGTGAAAAGAATTCCTTTGAACATCTTGAAGCTATAGCAAAAGAAAAAGGACATGCTGTTGTTGTAATTCCTAACTATCCATCCACCTTAAAAAATGCCGCTGTTTGGATAATGAAAGTTGCCAAGGCTGATTATATTATTGCTCCGGTTTCTGCTATCTACGATCTTCCTTTGTATAAATCAGGACATGATACTGTGAAATATAAAGAAATACCTACCTCTCCGCTAAACAACGATGACCACTTAGAGCCTGAAGATAATACACACACTCAATCATCACACCACTAAGAACTAAGCTCAAAATGACATATATAGATAAAGACAAACTGCTATACAGACCTTGTGTTGGAATTGCTCTTTTCAATGACAAAGGTCAGGTTTTCGTTGGAGAAAGAATTGACACCCCTAACGCTTGGCAAATGCCGCAAGGTGGAATGGATGAAGGTGAATCCATAGAGCAAACCGCCCTGCGTGAGCTTGCGGAAGAAGTGGGAACAAATAAAGCAGAGATAATAAGAGTGGCGGAAGAAAAGATACGTTATGATCTCCCGGATGAATTAATTGCCAAGTTCTGGAATGGTAGATACCGTGGTCAGGAACAAACCTGGGTTGCTGCACGTTTTACAGGAAACGACAATGATATCAATTTATTGGCATTTTACCCACCAGAATTTAACTCATGGAAATGGGTTGATTTAGAAAATACAATTGATTTAATAGTACCATTCAAACGCGACATATATCGTGAAGTGATCCGTATGTTCAAAGACATTGAACATACAACACCCCCATCAAAATCATAGCTGTATATAAAAGACTATGGATTTAATGGTGACCAAGCAGGGTCAGATCCATCCTTTGGTGTTCTCAACCAACGCTCATTATATCCTGTAATATCAATAGTATAAAGACGCGCTGCACGGCTGTTCTTATTAGGTGTTTCCTTGAAATATGTCAGAACACGACCATTTGGCGACCAACTTGGCCCCTCAACATGATAAGCGTTAGTAATTAATCTCTCACCACTACCATCTGGGCGTATAACTCCAATATAGAATTTACCTTTATACATACGAGTGAAAGCAATTAAATCACCACGTGGAGACCAAACCGGGTTAGCGTATCTTCCCTTACCAAAAGTAATACGATTTCCACCTGAACCATCTACATTCATAATATATAACTGTTGAGAACCACCACGATCGGACTCATATACAATCTGCTTGCCATCAGGTGAATATGATGGTGCAGTCTCAATGGCTCTGTTACTTGTCATGCGTTTAATAGCCTTAGTATTAAGATTCATAACATAAATATCCGTATTACCATTCTTTGCAATACTCATAACAACGCTTTGACCATCGGGAGAGAACCTAGGGGCAAACGTCATACCAGGGAATGATCCCAAAACCTCATGCCTTCCTGTGTTAATGTCATATAAATAAACACGAGGCCTGCCACCTTGGTAAGACATATATGTTATACGCTGTGTTTCAGGAGAGAAACGGGGTGTCAAAACAAGATAGCTACCATCTGTTAAATATTTATGATTAGCACCATCTTGATCCATAATCGCAAGGCGTTTCACACGCTTATGCGCAGGGCCGTTTTCTGAGATATATACTATACGTGTGTCAAAATAACCATCTTCACCTGTAAGGCGCTTATATATTTCATCTGACATAATATGCGCAATTCTGCGCCAGTTTTGCGGTGTTGTTGTATATGCCATTCCTATTAATTGTTGTTCTGATAGCACATCCCAAAGACGGAATTCTACCCTTGTTCGTCCCTGGTTATCTTTAACAACGCTACCTGAAACCATTGTTTCTGTACCGGTTGCACGCCATTCAGGGAAACGCACCCCCTCTCTAAAAACAGAGCTTGGCGTTTGTACAAATGCATTCGAATTAATAGACCTAAATAATCCTGATTGCTCTAGGTTTTTTCTAACTATAGCAGGTATATCACGCGCAAGTTTTTCAAACACAACATTATCACTGTGAAAATCACTGACCGCAATCGGGCGCGGTTTGAACGTTCCTTGCGTAATTGTGGCTTCCATTTCCTGCGACAAAGCAACAGAAGGGAAAATCACAGAAATAAAAGTTACAATAGATAATAATGTACGAAACATATTACGTTTCCTCACTGTTCGCGTTTTACAACATCTTGCTCGGGTCAAAGGTATATTTAAACACCTTCCATTGCTCATACTTTTCGGGCGGCAAACGTAACCTGGAACAACGTGGATTCAACAAAGCACGTCGTGCAGCTTCTGCTGCTGCCCTGAAATGAGTATCAGTACTATAGCTTACTTGATCGATAATTTGAACCTCTCTAACTTGTAAATCAGGATTTACAAACACACGTAATGATACTCGTAATTTTTCTGCGTTTTTACCACCTGCATTTACATTCCAGCACGGCTGAACCCCGCGATTTAAATCATCCAACTCACTACGTGTCATTTGTTTTGAAAAATCTGCAACTTGCGAAGTTTTACCCTGATTACTATTCTCCTCAACAGGTTGAGGTGTGGGTTGCGTATCTTGATTATCAGGCGTCAAACTTTTCAGTAAACTTGTGAAGTCCTTTTTGTCAGGCTCTTCTTTCTGCTTTTCCACTTTTTTAGGTGCAGGAGGCTTTGGTTTTCTAGGTTTATTCTTAGGCTTAGGTGGTGTTTTTATTAATGTTGGGTCGGGTTTCGGCTTTTCCTTAGGTGGTTCAGGCACTTCTTCCACTTCAGGTTCTTGTGGTGATAATAGGTCAGGAACCGTATCTGTATTATTATAAACTGGCTTCGTTTCAACCGGCTTTTCTTCGACTTCACTTTTTTGCGGTTGGTCGATGTTGTTTGTTTGTGAAACTTCCGCTAAATCTACCAGTTCAACGGTAATTGCCATTTCCATTGGCTCTGTTTCTTTAACAAAAAAAGGTAACCCAACCGTTGCCAATGCAAACACACAAATATGAAATGCAACAGACATGAGAGCAGGAGCCCCCATATTGGTCGAAACCAAATCATTTCCTCTGTTGTTTATTTTTGACCCCATTGAATTATTCGGCTTTTAATTCTTAGGCTTGGAAATTAGCGCAACTTTACGAAATCCCGCGCTATTCAAATAACCCAAGACTTCCATAACTTTGCCATATTCAATATCACGATCACCGCGTATATAAATGCGGCGCTCTTCATCTCCTTCCATCATTGGCTTTAATATTGAGATCAAAGCAGCCCTCTTAATTTCGGTATCCGCAAGATATATTTTTCCATCTTTATCAACTGTAATTTCAATAGGTTTTTGATCCTCAGTTTGTAAGGCCTTTGCTTTGCTGTCTGGTAGGTTAACATCTACACCCGCTGTTAACATTGGCGCAGCAACCATAAAAATGATTAACAAAACCAACATAACATCTACCATAGGAGTTACGTTAATTTCCGCTATAGGGCGATAGCTACCGCCTGTTCTGCGACCTCTTGATCTGGTTTTATGCGATAGAGTAGCACCCATTATTTACCCCCTACTATTGTAGCTTCTTGAGAATCAAGATGTCTGGAAAGTATAGCGGAAAATTCATCCGTAAATGCCTCAAGCCTGTCTGCGTAACGATTTAGACGTGCAGATAAAACATTATAAGCAATAGCAGCAGGGATAGCAGCAACAAGACCAATTGCCGTAGCAAACAAAGCCTCTGCAATACCAGGGGCAACGACGGCCAGACTGGTGTTATTGCTTTCTGCTATCGCAGTAAAACTATTCATAATCCCCCAAACTGTTCCAAACAAACCAATGAAAGGAGCACTAGATGCAACACTGGCCAAAAACGTCATACCGCTTTCTAAATGATTCATTTCACGACCAATCGCAACAGACATAGAGCGCTCCACTCTTTGGCGAAGGCTTGCCTGCATATTTTGATTTGACGGAACACCGCCTACAATTCCTGCTTTCCATTCATCCATACCTGCAGAAAAAGTACGTAGCATGGGATCTTCTTTACTTTTCTTCACCCTTGCATAAATTTTATCTAACGGCTCACCAGACCAAAATGAATCTTCAAACCTGTTTGCTCGCCTGTTTAACAAGGACAATGCCCCTCTTTTATGCACTATGATAGTCCAGCTCCATACTGAGGAAAGGATAAGCAATAATATTACACTTTTCACAATAATATCTGCACTCATGAACAGGCCCCATGCACTCATATCATGTGCAACCATTGCTGTTCCCAAGTTCTCTGAAATTATATTTGATGCCATTTTATTAAACCCTGTTTTATATTAAGACGAATGATACAGATGAATCCTTTGAAATATTTTGAAATTTACTCTACGCGTTCTGAATAACACTTAAAAGCTTCTTTTACATTTTCAGGCAAGCGCACAGGCTTATACGTATCTGTATCAACACAAACCAAAACCACACGCATATCGGCAATAACTTCACTGTTTTTAACTGCGCGCTGATGCATAATGAAACTACTGTTTTTAAGCTCTGAAATAGTGGTTTCTAATTGCAGAAGATCATCCAGTAAAGCAGGCTTTAGGTAATCTATATCAATATGCCTTACAACAAATATGGCGTTATGTATTTTATTTATAGAGCTGTTATCAAATCCTGTACTGCGTAAGAATTCAGTACGCCCACGTTCCGCAAATTTAAGGTAGTTCGCATGGTAAACTATTCCACCTGCATCTGTATCCTCATAATAAACTCTGACATCAATTGAGTGCTTCAATTCCTAATCCTCTAATTTATCTAAAAGGCTAGCCTGATCAAGTTTAGATGCATTAGGTTTAAGGCCTAAATACTCAAAACCTTTAACCGATATAACACGCCCACGTGATGTACGCTGCACCAGACCTTGTTGCATTAAATAAGGTTCAATAACATCCTCTATCATGTCACGTTGCTCAGATAACGCCGCGGCTATCGTATCGACTCCAACCGGCCCTCCACCATAATTATCTATAATACAGCTCATATATTTACGATCCATAGAGTCCAATCCAGACGCATCTACATCCAATTTGCCAAGTGCACGATCAACAAGCAAGTTATCAGCTTGTTCTTGTTCTGCGGCAAACAAAAAGTCCCGTACACGACGCGTAAGCCTACCTGCTATTCTCGGTGTGCCCCTTGATCTACGCGCAATTTCCAGCGCACCTTCATCTGATAAATTCATTCCCAACAGGCGTGCTGATCTTGCAACAATTGATGATAATTCGTGTGCAGTATAAAACTCCAACCGTAGAGGAATACCAAAACGATCACGTAAAGGGTTACTCAACAAACCACTGCGCGTGGTTGCCCCGACCAGAGTAAATGGAGATAGCTCAATTTGTACAGATCGTGCTGCCGGCCCCTCTCCTATGATTAAGTCTAACTTGCGATCCTCCATAGCCGGATAAAGAATTTCTTCCACCGCGGGATTAAGTCGATGAATTTCATCAATAAATAAAACATCATTTGGCTGTAGATTAGTCAAAATCGCCGCCAAATCTCCCGACTTGGCAATAACAGGTCCAGAGGTAGCGCGAAATCCAACACCCAACTCTTTGGCGACAATTTGCGCAAGGGTAGTTTTACCCAAACCAGGCGGCCCATAGAATAAAACGTGATCCATCGCATCACCACGTGCACGCGCAGCCTTAACAAATATGTCTAAATTCTCTCTAAGGTCTTTTTGCCCGACAAACTCATCCAAAGATAATGGACGTAAAGCCCCCTCGGCAGAGCCATCATCACCTTGCTTTTCCCTATTTAAATTTTCATTTTTTTCAAAAGAAACAGAAGCATCACTCATGAACTAAGCTCCTGTAAAGCGGCACGTATTAATGATTGCAGATTAACATCTTCACCATTTTCTTTTGCTTGCTCTTGCGCCTTTGATACGGCTCTATACGCATCTACACTACTGTATCCAAGGTTAGTTAGTGCAGAAACCGCATCTTGATCCACGCCATAATTTTCGCTGACCTGCACATTTACACCATCACTATCAACCGCCTTGCTTTGAGATTTTAGGCTAGAAGAAACATCTATTTTACCTGCCTTGTCTTTAAGTTCAGTCAGAATCCGTGTTGCCAACTTTGGACCGACACCTGATGCACTTGTAAAGACCGCCTTATCTTGACCGGCAATTGCAAAACCAAGTTGATCCGCAGGGCAAGCAGCCAATATAGCCATAGCAGCCTTAGCCCCAACCCCTTGCACAGAAGTCAGCAACGCAAACCACTGTTTTTCCAGTACATCGGCAAAACCGTAAAGAGTAATTGCATCCTCTCTTACATTCGTGGTTATAAGAAGAGAAACCGTATCACCCACCTGACCAATAGATGATAATGTTCTGCTGCTTGCCAGAACAACATAGCCAACGCCACCAACATCAAGAATAAGTGACTCAGTGTCAAAGAAATCAATAATACCGGATAGCTTGCCTATCATATTTTACACCTGTTTAAATTTGTACTACACACTGGCGCGTAACAATACATTATCTAGTGAGCCATAATGCGCATGTGTAATCGCAACAGCAAGAGCATCCGCCTCATCTTCTGAAATTTCTCCACAAGTGGGAAGTAGAGTTTTGATCATCATGCCTATTTGCTTTTTATCTGCATGTCCTGCACCTACGACCGATTTTTTAACCTTATTTGCCGAATACTCACCCACATTAATTCCCTTAATAGCAGGAACACAAAGCAATACACCGCGCGCCTGTCCAAGCTTTAAGGCACTTGCAGGGTTTTTATTTACAAAAGTCTCTTCAATAGAGGCTATATCTGGCTGCCACTCATCAATTACGGATATTAAACCGTGGTGAAGGCTTGCCAATCTGGTTGCCATTTCATTTTTGGGATTAGTGCGTATCAGGCCGCTTGCAACAAATTGCAAAACATTACCTCTAGTACTTATTATGCCCCACCCAGTTTTTTGCAATCCGGGATCTATTCCTAAAACTCTCATGTAAGGACGCTAACACAAAAAGAACAAACAATGAACCCTTTGTGAAAAAACTTTAACTAGATGCCATAAGTTTTTCCATGATCTCATCACTAACTTCAAAGTTAGTAGTAACTTTTTGAACGTCATCATTGTCTTCTAAAGCATCTACTAGCTTTAAAATAGAAGATGCGTGATTTTCATCAACTTCGGTCGTTAAATTAGGTTTCCAAATCAAGCCTTGTCTCTCTGGCTCTCCATACTGTTTTTCCAATGCGTCGCGAACTGTGGCGAAGTCTTCTACTTCACATATAATCTCATGAAACTCTTCATCGCTCTCAACGTTCGAAGCACCAGCCTCTAATGCTGCTTCGAACATATCATCCGCACTGGCTTTATTTATAGGATATATAATTTCGGCAATGTGGTCGAACATAAATCCAACACACCCAGTTGCCCCAAGATTGCCACCTGATTTTGCGAAAATAGTACGAACCTCTGCCGCCGTACGGTTTTTATTATCCGTTAATGCCTCAACAATTACAGCTACACCACTTACTCCAAAACCTTCATAACGTATTTCCTCGTAATTATCCGAATCAGTCGCACCTATACCCTTTTGTATAGCTCTCTCAATACCATCTTTAGGCATAGATTGACCGCGCGCCGTAGAAATAGCCAAACGCAAACGCGGGTTCATATCAGGGTCGCCGCCCCCCATTTTGGCCGCAACAGTAAGCTCTCGGCCTAGTTTAGAAAATATTTTTGCGCGCTTTTTATCCTGCGCACCTTTGCGATGTTGAATATTCGCCCATTTTGAATGGCCTGCCATAGTATAATTACTCTTTTAATTTGGGTTTATATAATTTATTGATACAATATATATCTTGAGCATTTTAAAGAAAAGGAACATTTCTTTATTTATTTTAAAAAACTTATGTATTAATAATTACCGCATACTATAAATTTAAACAAAACAAAAACACAGCTCAACCGTAATGACTTACAACTTACAAACAACAAAAGTTCTATTGGTAGAAGATAATGCCCCGATGTTGGAGCTTATCAAAGGTATTCTGCAGTCATTTGGGATTGGGACAATAATAACGGCCATGGACGGTGAAGAAGGCTTTATCAAATTTTGTCAATACAACCCGGATTTGGTTATTACCGACTGGATGATGACACCATGCGATGGGATTGCACTCAGCCATAAAATCAGGAACGAACGAAAAAGCCCTAACCAATATGTACCAATAATACTAATGACTGGCTTTAGCGAAAAAAGACGCGTTTTCAAAGCACGTGATGCAGGAATCACAGAATTTCTTGTAAAACCGTTTAACACACGTGATCTATATAAACGCCTACACCAAATAATTGAAAGACCCCGGCAATTTGTTAAATGTGAAGAGTTCTTTGGCCCAGACCGCCGAAGAAAATCCAACACAAACAGTCAGGGGTTAATGCGCAGAAATGATGATCCAAAAGATTCAGATGCCATAGAAATTGAAATCAAGGATGATGATGACGATTCATCACTAACTAATATTGACTTCCTATAACTAAAAACATGAAACAGCGACACAAATATGGATATTAAACACTACAACCAAACCCCAAAACGTGATGCTACTTTTGTTATGCCCCCAAACATAATAAAAGGAAAAGTTGGAACAGGCGGTTTAAGTGAAAAAGTATTGAAACGTGCGCAAAGGCTTCTTGAAACTCATACTGCTGATTTTACCCCTCTTGCTGATCTATATCTTGAACGTATGATGCAAGGAATTGAAGAGGCAGAAAAGGTTGAAAACAACAATGTAGACAACTTAGAAGATCTGATTACAGCAATATTACTGCCTTGTGTTCAACTCAAAGCAAATGGAGCAATGTTCCATTACCAGCTAATAACCAGAATAGCAGACAGATTTGTTCAGTTCATGGAAGTGGTAGAGAGATTGGACAATGAAACTCTGGAAATTGCACGTGCTTATCATTCAACAATCAAGATTGTAGTTGCCGGAAAAATAAAGGGCGATGGCGGAAAGCAAGGTGATGCACTGGTAGAGGAACTAAACAATGCCTGCATGAGATACTTTGAAAAACACAAAGAAACCATAGACTTTGACAAAGAGTAATCAATAAAGAAGATTAAATATTAGGTATTGTTTCACTCAAAACATCACCTATTCTTAAAGGTTCGATACCAAGAGCTTTACCTGTATTATCATTAGTTACGACCAAT
This sequence comes from Alphaproteobacteria bacterium, assembly GCA_050633325.1. Lineage (GTDB taxonomy): Bacteria > Pseudomonadota > Alphaproteobacteria > Micavibrionales > Micavibrionaceae > UBA1672. The sequence goes on along the minus strand of JBOEGH010000007.1, from coordinate 15,415 downwards.
GCGCCGCATAACATCATATTTTCATTTGCCGGAATAAAATGCTCTCCCGGTGTTTTTTTGATGAAACGATGTATCGAAGTTTCCTTACGTGTTCCTATGACGCTGTCAAAGTCACCACTCATACCCGCATCAGTCATATATGCCGTTTTACCATTCATAATATGAGCATCAGCCGTTGGTATATGTGTATGTGTTCCTATTACGGCAGATATTCTTCCTGAGAAATGCTGCCCAAACGCCATTTTTTCAGAAGATGCTTCTCCATGTAAATCTACAAATATCGCATCACAGTTTAGACCCATTCTATATTCTGACAGGATGTCCTCCATACATGCAAACGGATCATCTTGCGGGGGCATAAACACCCTACATAACAGGTTAACAACCAATATCTTTCGCCCTCCGGCAACTTCATGCAGATAATAACCATTACCCGGCGTAGTTTGTTGAGGGAAGTTTGCCGGCCTTAATAATTTAGGATCGCGTGTTATATATTTTAATATTTCACGTTGATCCCATACATGATCCCCAGTTGTAATTATGTCTGCACCATATTCATAAAAATCGTTACAGAATTTCTCAGTAATTCCTCTTCCGTGTGCAGCATTTTCTCCGTTCACAATTGCCACATCAACATTCAACTCTTTTTTAAGCCTAGGCAAATATTTTTCCAAAGCTTCACGCCCTGAGCGCCCCATAATATCGCCAATAAATAATATTCTCATAGTAATTACACCTTACCTATAACACTGCGAAGATTGTTCAGTAATGATCCAATCCATTTTTATATCATGATCCTCTATCGGGAGATTAAATAAACACGCCTGCTTAGCATAAGCTAAGCCAACCGCCATAACTTCTTTTTCATTACGGAAATGGGAAAGAGTAGCATCATAATATCCACCACCATATCCCAATCGATAACCCCGCCTGTCAAACGCCAACATAGGAACAAATATAACATCAGGGTTTAAAAACTCAGTATTATCATCAATTACAGGATGAAGAACGTCAAACTGCCCACTAATCAAATTTGTATCATGATTATAATTTGCAAACTTTAAAACTCTGCTATTTTCATCAATGACAGGAAGAGAAACCTTGGACCCATGCTTTAGGCATTCATCAATTAATATTGAAGTATCTAACTCACGCCCCTTTGGCCAATATGCCGCAACGACTATATTTTCATCTATATTTATATTGTCAAAAATATTACTGCACAAACTATCATGTTGATCTGAATCTAAACTAAGCAAGCCTCTAGCACGCTTTGCCTCTGCTCTTAACGCATTTTTACTTGATTTTACATCATCCATATAAGTCTCATAGTAGAGGCCATAAATAATACCTCTGTTTCTAATCTATTGTTCTAACCATAGAAGTGTGCCGCAAAAGCCGTGTGCGTATAATATCTTCGCGGGGTCCTAAATAATTAGGTGGGTGCCATAATATCAAAGTCCTACAGCCAAACTGGTGGACTAAGTCAGGGACAGCTCCCAATGCGAAAAAGCATCGACCACCGAGATAAAGCCACAATCACGCACTCCGCAGCACGAAGGGTTTATAGCACGCTTTTATTAAAATAGTAATGTTTTGTGTATTTAATATACTTAACTAACGAGCAACTACAATTAAGCAGCCTCTGATCCCTGAATACGAGCGGCAATATGCTCAATCTTTCCGGCAAGATGATCTATTGCTTCTGCAATTAAAACGTCGTCTTCTTCAGATCTGGAACTATTATGACCAGAACTCTCATTCATACGAATATTTTGCAACTCTGCCACGGAATCACGTAATTCATATATTTCGTCCGCAAGCACCAAAGATGTTAAAACTAACAAATGCGCTTCATTAGTTGCCGCGCCTGCCTGTGCTATATTATGCAAATGCCCATCAACATAGTGTGCCAAATCGACAAGACGTTGCTCCTGACCTTCATCACAAGCAAGGCTGTATCCACGATTATTAATTTTAAGCGTTACCTCTGACATATTTTGTTAATCCTTATCACTTAATAGTTTTTCAACTGTATCTATTGCTTTATCAAGACGCTTTGCAACAAAATCAACATCAATGACATTCCCCATGTCATCACGCAGCTCAAGCATGTCTGCTTGCTCTACTAATTTTGCTTCCAACTCTTCAACAGGGACATATTCTTGCAGTGCCTTTTCAACATTTGTTACAGATGAATCCAGCTTACCTACAGCGTTATCAAGCTTTTCCAAAGAAAATCTGATTGATGACATTCGATGACCCTTTTATTGTTTATATAATTAGTTTTAGAACAGTGATTGAACTCATTATGAGGAAGCCGCACAAACGGTCAAGGCGATAACATAATTTTTCCCCATTAAACCACAGGAATTTATGCTGTAGATACTTGACCTTGCGCCCCCGAAAATGCATGGTACTTGCGAATTCAGACATCGGATACTTTAAGAGTACAAAATAGGTAAAAACGAATGACAAATGCAGATAATGCTAAATCAACGCAAAACTTAACTCAGGCAGACATTAAAAACATGTCTAATGCAATACGCGCCCTTTCAATGGACGCAGTGCAGCGTGCAAATTCAGGGCACCCTGGTATGCCAATGGGCATGGCCGATGTTGCAACGGTTCTTTACTCTAAGTTCCTAAAATTTGACGCGAAAAACCCCGAATGGCCGGACAGAGACAGATTCGTTCTTTCAGGTGGTCATGGATCAATGCTTTTATATGCTCTGAACTACTTAACTGGATATGAAAAGCTTACATTGGAACAAATCAAAAATTTCCGCACATTAGGCGCAATTACCGCCGGACACCCAGAAGTAGAACAAGATGCAGGTATTGAAACAACAACAGGACCATTAGGTCAAGGTATTGCCACCGCAGTAGGTATGGCATTGTCAGAGAGAATAATAAACGCCCGTTTTGGCGATGATCTCATGTCCCACTATACATATACAATGTGTGGTGACGGTGATTTAATGGAAGGCATAAGCCATGAGGCATGCTCGCTTGCAGGACATCTGAAATTAGATAAAATGATTGTTCTTTATGATGACAATGGCATTTGTATTGATGGTAAAACGGATCTTACATTCATTGATGATACAAAGGCACGCTTTGAAGCATATAGATGGGATGTTCAAGAAGTAGACGGTCATAACTATGACGAGATAGAAGCTGCAATTGCAAAGGCAAAAACAACAGACACACCAAGCCTTATATGTTGTAAAACTAAAATTGGATTTGGTGCGCCAACTAAAGAAGACAGCAATGCTGCCCATGGTGCTCCCCTTGGTGTTGATGAGATAAAAGGTACTCGTGAGAACATCGGTTGGCCACATGGTGAGTTTATTATTCCAGATGACATTTTATCCCTTTGGCGTAATGTTGGCATTCAAAACCAACAAGAACAAAACTCATGGGAAGATAGGTTCAACGCATCATCTAAGAAAGATGATTTAACAAACCTAATCTCCGGTGATTTATCCTCTCTAATCGCGCCCATCATTAAGGACTTGAAGGATAATTTCGCGGAAGAAAAACCTAAAAAAGCAACACGTCAAACATCTGGTATGGTGTTAGAGAAACTTGTTGCTGCAACAGGTTCTTTGATCGGTGGTTCTGCAGATCTAACAGGGTCTAATAACACAAAGGTTTCCGCATCAACTGTAATAGATAGCACAAATTACGGCGGCAATTACATCAATTACGGTGTACGTGAACACGGCATGGCCGCAATCATGAACGGTATTACCTTGCACAGTAATTTAATTCCATATGCGGGTACATTCTTACAATTTGCGGACTATTCTCGCCCATCTATCCGTTTAGCTGCATTAATGAAAAAACGCGTTATACACGTTCTTACACATGATTCAATTGGACTGGGTGAAGATGGCCCAACCCACCAACCTGTTGAACATGTATCTGCACTACGCGCGATACCTAATTGTTATGTTTACCGCCCATGTGACGGCATTGAAACTGCTGAGTGCTGGGAGCTTGCCATTAATAATCAAAACGCCCCTGCTCTGCTTGCCTTAACACGCCAAGGGTTACCAACCTTATGCGAAAGTAAAGACGAAAACCAATCTGCAAAAGGTGCCTATATATTAAAAGAAACTGGCGGAGATCTGGAGATTACTTTATTCGCCAGCGGTTCTGAAGTTGAAATTGCAAACAAAGCATATGAACATTTCGCATCCCAAGGACGTGGAGTAAGGTTAGTATCATGTCCTTGTCTTGATCTATTCTGGGAACAAGATGGTGATCACATTCAAAGCCTTATTTGTAATAAGAGTATAAAAGTAGCCGTGGAAGCAGGTATCCGTCAAAGTTGGGATCGCCTTATCGGTGGTCACAGTATATTTGTTGGTATGGATAGTTTTGGCGCATCTGCGCCCGCAACTGATCTTTACAAACATTTTGGCATTACTTCTGACGCAATTATAGAGCGCGTAGAGAATGCTCTTGATAAAAAAAATTAAACTAATAAATATTTAAAAATACGGAGTTTTAATACTATGACCTTAAAAGTTGCCATTAACGGGTTTGGACGCATAGGACGTTTAGTAGCACGCGCAATTCTTGAATCTAAACGTGATGATATAGAAATTGTTGCAATTAACGATCCAGGTGGCAATTTCTTTCCTTTATTAAAATACGATTCAGTGCACGGCCGCGCACCATTTACCGTTGAAAGAGATGGTGAAGATGCCATGATCTTAGATGGTAAGAGAATAAGACGTTTTCGTAACAGAAACCCTGAAAACTTACATTGGGGCGAAGAAGACGTGGATATCCTAATGGAATGTACAGGTAAGTTTAACGACCGTGAAGGATCTGAACGCCACTTAGCATCAGGAGCGAAAAAAGTACTAATATCTGCACCTGCTAAAAATGAAGACATAACAGTTGTTTATGGCGTTAACCATCACCTTTTAAAGGCTGAACACAAAATTGTGTCAAATGCATCATGTACTACTAACTGTCTTGCGCCTATGGCTTATGCTTTGAATGAAACAGTTGGAATTGAAAAAGGCTTCATGACCACTATACATGCATATACTGGCGATCAGAACATTGTTGATTCATCACATCGTGACCCTTACCGCGCACGAGCAGCGGCCACTAATATGATCCCAACATCTACAGGCGCAGCGAAAGCGGTTGGGCTTGTCCTTCCAGAACTTGATGGGAAATTAGACGGCGTATCAATTCGCGTTCCAACGCCTAATGTTTCACTAGTTGATCTTACATTCCAACCAAGTAAAGCGGTTAGCGTTGAAGATGTTAACAACGCAGTTACCTCTTACGCGCAAAACCAACTAAAAGGTGTGCTTGCAGTTTATGATGATCCATGTGTTTCCGGTGACTTTAATCACGATCCACATTCATCAATATTTAGTCTAAATGGTACACGTGTAGTTGATGGCAACTTTGTGCGTGTAATGGCTTGGTATGATAATGAATGGGGTTTCTCGTGTCGTATGATCGACACAGCGCTAGAAATGCATAGCAAAGGTTACTAGACATAATCACCATAATCTTGAATAGCTTTTTAAAATCAGGTAAAATAACTCTATGAATTTAATGAAGCAACATGCAAAGCGTGTAATGACGACAAAGGGACAGCAAGGCTGTCTCATTGTTGACCATTTAGTTGAGGCTCTTGCTAATGACCCATCATCATCAATAAGGCGTGCACTTATCCTAAATTATATTGATGAGGTTCCTGGTGTTACTCAAACTGAAATTATGCGCGACCTAAAAATCAGTAAATCCGCAATGAACAGAGAGATTGAATGGCTTTTTAATTACGGCTGTATAACTCGCCAAGAAGGTGAACGCGACGGAAGACAAGTGAAGCTCGAGACTTGTGGTTATTCTAAGCGTGCACTTGGCGAAGCATTAGATTACTTTCCTTTAAAGCATAAAGGTTTGCAATATTTACTGAATCAGTATATCATCATTTTAAAGCAGGATCGCCCAACTTTGCGGGATGCTCGGATTATATCAACCCTCTATGATAAGGTTGAAGCCTCGAAAACAGAGGTAATAGAGGAATTATATGATGGGCCGGCGACAACTGATAACAGAGCATATAATAAACTAAAAGAAGACGGGGTAATAAAAGATGAGTAAATTAAACGGCGAAGCATTCGCACAACTTCATAATGCAATAAACGTATCAACAAGTGATAGCTTAGAGCAAAAAGGCGTAACAAGTACTTTTGGTGCAGAAGTTTCAGATAACTTTGAGCAAGCAGGAAATGTCCTTAGTGGTATTGACCTTGGTATGTAAGCATTGCAACTTCACACTTGTTCTTACGGATAAGTTTCTATATATCAATAAGGGTCTCGATTTCGAGGCCTTTTCTTTTGAAAGAACATTAACAAAGAACATAATTTTTAAGGATTTCACAAATGGCTTTGACCGCAAACGTAAAAAAAATAATTGATTGTTACGAGAATGAAAATGCAGGCGTAAAAGGCAATCTTGTACGCATGTTAAACACTGGTTCCTTGGCTGGTACTGGTAAAATGGTTATCCTTCCAGTGGACCAAGGATTTGAGCATGGACCCGCAAGATCATTTGCAAAAAACCCAGTAGGATACGACCCACATTATCATTATCAACTGGCAATAGATTCACAGTGCAGCGCATATGCCGCACCACTTGGGCCATTACAGGCCGGAGCGGACACATTCGCAGGACAGGTCCCTACTATACTGAAATACAACAGCGCTAACTCATTGGCTTCTGGTAAAAATCAAGATGGTAACCAAGCAATCACTGGATCAGTTCAAGATGCGCTTGAATTAGGATGTACTGCTGTTGGGTTTACAATTTACCCGGGCTCAGACAACCAATTCGAAATGTTCGAAGAAGTTCGTGACATGATTCGTGAAGCCAAAGATGTTGGCCTACCATCAGTCGTATGGTCATATGCACGTGGTGAAGGCGTTACGAAAGAAGGCGAAACAGCAGTAGACGTTATATCTTACGCTGCTCACATGGCCTGTTTACTTGGCGCTCATATTATCAAGGTTAAGTTACCTACAGATCACATTATGCAAGACGAAGCAAAGAAAGTGTTCGTAGAAAATAATATAGATGTCAGCACGCAAACTGAGCGCGTTAAAGAAGTTGTTCGCTCTTGCTTTAACGGCAGACGAATTGTTGTCTTCTCTGGCGGTGCTGCAAAAGGTGCGGACGCTGTTTATGATGATGCGCGTGCAATTCGCGATGGTGGTGGTAATGGTTCAATCATTGGCCGCAATTCTTTCCAACGTGAAAACGGCGCAGCCCTATCTATGCTTTCAAATATCATGGATATTTACAAAGACTAGTCCTGATTAGCCTTACTAATAAAAGATAAAATCTAAGCCACCTTAATAGGTGGCTTTTTTATTTCTAAAATTTTAAATTAATATTTTTGGTTCCAAATATCACCAAACTCTTTTATTAAACTTTGAAGTTGCACATCATTTTCGGAAATACCATTAAAACGTCCAGTATTATTGAATGAAAGCGCAACTTCTTGTGATCCTGGCCAATTTATTGGACACCCCGTGAATGGTGCCATTATATAGTTAGCATCATTTAACTTACCCATAAAATAAAACCAAAAATCATCTGCACACGGACACAGTGATTTAAACTTATCACTATCAACTATTAATGGAGTCTTCAGAGATTCAGGCGAATACAACACTCCGCCAACTCCTAGAGGCATAAAAAATTTACTAGATAAGGTATCATTAATAAACCAAAGCCACTCATTGTAAGGCATAATATTATTCTGTTCATCAAACACAATTCCATTCGCAACATTACAAACTATTGTGTTTTTATTTCCATCATGATTAGAAACTAGGTTATTCAGCCATTTTGGCGAATAATAAACGTCATCATCGGCCGTTACAATATATGCATCAGGATATAAATTTATTACTGGAACTAACTTATTAAAAGACCTTATGTCAGCTCCTACTATTATTTCTAAACCTCTATCTTTAAGCAAAAGTATATCATTGGGCAACTTATCCATATCACCCTTGTCAATAACAAGAACAATTTTATCTGGGCTAACCGTTTGTACAATTATACTCTCGATTGTTCTTTTTAAGTATTTAAACCTAGGCGGATACGAAGTAAGCGATACTATTAATTCACTATTTAGATTATGCTCTTTTTGTACAGGGTTAGAATTGAAATACAGTCTATGCCTTATAACGCACACCCAGCCGAGAAAATAAAGCCAACTACCTTTAACGAACCTAAGGCGTTTTCTTAAAATTTTTACTATATTTTTTTTACTCATAATATCGCACGTTATAAGTTATACGATCTATGACTTACATTATATACATTAATATATCAACAAAACCCTCAACCGATAGTCTAATCAACCTGAACCGGTGCCCATAATACATCTTCAATATTACTTACCCCAACAGTAAGCATAACCAAACGATCAACCCCCAACGCTATTCCTGCACTATCAGGCATTCCGTATTCTAAGGCTCTAAAGAAATCATCATCGGCTGGGTATCTTTCCCCATAAAGAGATTGCTTCAAACTCATATCATTTTCGTACCTTGATCGCTGTTCCGTAACATCTGTTAGCTCAGAATAAGCATTTGCAAGCTCAACCCCGCAAACATAAAGCTCAAAACGCTCAGCAAATCTAGGGTCATTACTACTCTTACGCGATAAAGCTGCCATAGAAATCGGGTAGTCATACAAAATGGTTGGTGTATCTATACCCAGATAAGGTTCAATCTTTTCTGCCATGATCGCATGGAATATATCATCCCAAGAATCTACTTTGGTTACACGAACATCTATGGCCTTTGCTGCATCCGAAAACTTTGATTTATTACCCAAACATAACGACAAATCTATATCTGCATATTTACTAAAAGCTCCACACACAGATATTTTCTGCCAATCAAGGAATGGATCACAAGTTTTCCCCTGATATGTATAGTTTTTAATCATCATTGTTTTTGCCACATGGCGCAATATATCAACAGAATCATCCATAAGCGCATTATAATCAGCTCCTGCTCTATACCATTCTAACAACGTAAATTCTGGTGAGTGCAAATCCGATCCTTCTGCATTACGAAAAACAGGGCAGATTTGATATATATTATCCATACCCGCGACAAGAAGCTTCTTCATGTCAAATTCAGGGCTTGTTTGTAAATACATATCCTTTTTCTTCGATAAATCTAAACCCTTTAATTCCGTACTAAATGCATGGATATGCGTGTCCATAACGGGACAAATTTGTAGAATCGGTGTATCAACTTCGGTAAAATTATTACCATCAAAAAACAAACGCAAAGCCTTCATAACCTGTGCGCGGCCACGCAAATACCGTTGTTTTTCAGCAAAAATATGGGGTTGCCACCAATTCATACTAATTCCTTTGAAAAAATGCTTGCATTAAAGTCAACTTAACGCTAAAAATGCGCTCTATTCAAGGTTTGATAGAATAAGATTTAAAAGAAAGTACAGACAATGAAAGCGGATATACATCCAGATTACCACGAGATCACAGTTGTGCTAACAGATGGTACAGAATACAAAACACGCAGCACGCATGGAAAAGCGGGTGATGTTATCAAACTGGACGTTGATCCATTGACACATCCGGCATGGCAAGGTGGTACTGGTAAAGTTATCGAAAAAGGCCAACTTGATAAATTTGAAAACCGTTACGGTAATTTCATGTCTGGTGCTACTAAGAAATAGTAACTATCTATTTCTGCATTCCATCTACAGGAAAATAGTAAACGCCCTGCATATATTGTATGGGCGTTTTATATATTGCATAATATTTAGAAAATTAAATAGCGAAGCCTGATAATGTCTCAAAAGATTTTTCAGCTGAATTCTTAATACACACATCGCGCTCAAAAGATATATCTTGCTTCAGCTCATCAAGGCGGTTAACCGGCCTTAAATTATCAGGAATATCCCAAGCCTCTATACGCATTAATATCAGATCTTTTGATTTTTCTTCTTCTGCATATTTTTGTGTCTCATCCATATCCCAATATGCATCGATATAGTGCAATTCACCCGGATCGAACAATATAAGCGTAGAATCAGGTAACAAAGCAGTCTCATACGCTTTACTTTCATATACCGTACCTTCCAAAAGAAGGTCCAAATATTCATTATAAATAGGAAGATCGCCCTGCTCCAATTTATATGGTTGAACAATTGGCATTACCTCAACTTGCATAATATCGTTTCCAATAATAATGTTATCCATAATCGGTTGTAGCAATCCTGGAAATTCACACCTATTACAATCTTCCTTCATTATACGGCCATTATTTGTATCCGGATGAGAGGAAAATCGCATAACCGCCAAGTCATCATCCGACTGCGCCAACATGACCACCGTAGACGTCCCTTGTGCAAGGAATGAAAATGAATAAAAAGAAGACTGGTTACGAACACTCTTCTCAATAAAGCCTTCGTAACTATTGCCGCATAGTTCATCATTCATCTGTGACTTCATAACAATATAAGGAACAGTTGAATCGACATTTGACCATGCCTCTGCCAAAGACCCCCAATCTCTGCCCTCAATATCCATGTCAGCAGGTATATGAGAACACAAATCATGAGGCTTATAATTTGCCGCCCCTTCAATCTTTGCCGACAAATCCTTAAGTTTATTCCTGAGCAACTCTGTAATCATTTACGTATTATACTTACTACGCTCTTTAAGCACAAATTATTTAGATATCCAATTGATCCAAAGCTTTTGCAAGTTTTTCACGTTTTATCAACGCGTCATCTTTACGTGACTTTTGTTCCGCTATTACTGCATCGGGAGCATTACTCACGAACTTTTCATTACCAAGTTTCGCATCAATCTTAGTAATGTCAGAATCAATTTTACCAATTGCCTTATTAAGTCGTGCACGCTCTGCATCAATATCAATAATATCTGCAATAGGTAATATTAACGTAGTTTCACCAACCACAGTTTGAATAGAGCCCTTAGGCACATCATCTACATGCGATATACTGCTCAATCGTGCCATGCGCAAAAGTACGTCTTCGAACTCTTCAAAGCCAAGCTTAGTGGTCTCACATGCCCCTTTCACCAACAACTCTACCTTTGCACCCGCAGGAACATTCATATCCGCCCGAACCGAGCGAATTTCAGTTACTACATTTTGCAACCACTCCATTTGCTGAACTGCTTCATTATCTAGTAAATCATCACCATAAACCGGCCAAGCGGAAGTCAATAGACGATCCCCAGCTTCTCTTTTACCGATAGAAGAGTACAATTCCTCAGTTATATAAGGCATGAATGGATTAAGCAGAGTTAGAATTTGCTCTAACGCCCAACTTGTGGTTTGACGAACCTCCTCTGCTGCACTTCCACCGCCTTGTAAAACAGGCTTAGAAAATTCTAGATACCAGTCACAATAAGTCCCCCATACAAATCCATAAACCGCATTTGCCGCTTCATTGAATTTGTAGCCATCTATGGCCTTTTCAATATCCTTTGTCGCAATTGCTAACTCATTAATCAGCCATTTATTTGGCGCATAAGTAACAGAAGCAGGATCAAAGCCATCATGCTTATCCAAGCAATCATTCATTTCACAATAACGCGCAGCATTCCAAAGCTTAGTCGCAAAATTTCTGTAACCACCAAGGCGCTCTTCTGACATTTTTATGTCACGACCTTGTGCCGCCATAGCCACCATTGTAAATCGAAGAGCGTCCGCGCCATATTTGTCTATTAAGTCCAACGGGTCCATAACATTACCCTTAGATTTAGACATTTTCTGTCCCTTTTCATCGCGAACAAGGGCATGCATATAAACGGTCTTGAACGGGACTTCTCCGTCCATGAAATGCATTCCCATCATCATCATTCGTGCAACCCAAAAGAAAATAATGTCAAAACCAGTCAACAATACGTCTGTTTGATAATACTTATCTAGCTCAGGAGTCTTATCAGGCCAACCCAATGTTGAAAACGGCCATAATGCAGAAGAAAACCACGTATCTAAAACATCAGGGTCACGCGTAATTTTAACACCTTCACCCGCCTCGGCCTGCGCTTCCTCTTCAGTTTCGGCAACATAAACATTTCCATCATTGTCGTACCAAGCAGGAATTTGATGTCCCCACCAAAGCTGACGCGAGATACACCAAGGTTGAATATCACGCATCCACGCATAATATGTGTTTTCCCATTGCTTTGGCACAAACTCCATTTTACCCGTTTCGACGGCCTCAATCGCCGGCTTAGCCATAGTTTCAGCATCCACATACCACTGATCAGTTAAAAACGGCTCAATAACAGTTCCCGATCTATCACCATAAGGTACGGTGTGTTGAATATCCTCAACTCTAACCAATGCATCAAGATCCTCTAAATCCGCTAGTATTTTCTTACGCGCTTTAAATCGATCCATTCCACGATAAGCATCTGGAGTATTCTCATTCAAACACCCATGAATATCCAGAATATTAATCATAGGCAAATCATGACGTTTCCCTACCTCATAGTCATTAAAGTCATGTGCAGGAGTGATTTTAACCGCGCCACTACCCGCCTCAGGGTCTGCGTGCTCATCCGCTATAATTGGTATTAAACGATCTGTAAGTGGTAAAGCCACAGATTTACCAATAAGGTTTTTGTATCTCTCATCTTCAGGATTTACAGCAACGGCAGTATCTCCAAGCAAGGTTTCAGGGCGCGTAGTTGCCACGGTAATAAACCTCTCTACCTCACCTTCAATTGGATAACGAATGTGCCACATTTTTCCTTTTTGGTCCTTTGACTCCACCTCTAAGTCAGAGATAGATGTCAGAAGCTTGGTGTCCCAATTTACAAGCCTCTTATCCTTGTATAATAGCTTTTCTTTATAAAGCTGAACGAATACCTTTATAACGGCACGGGATAACCCCTCATCCATTGTAAAGCGCTCACGATCCCAATCAGGGGTCGCACCAATTGCGCGCATTTGCTTAACAATTGTTCCACCTGACTCTTCTTTCCAATCCCACACACGCTCAAGAAACTTATCACGTCCTAATTCCTTGCGTGATGTACCTTCTTTATCCAGCATTCTCTCAACCACCATTTGGGTTGCTATACCTGCATGATCAGTTCCTGGTTGCCACAATGCATCCAGTCCCTTCATACGGTGATAACGCGTAAGTAAATCCTGCAACGTTGTATTAAGTGCATGCCCCATGTGTAATGAACCAGTAACATTAGGCGGCGGCATCATAATCGTATATGGCTTTGCCTGACTTTTAGGATCACAAGCAAAAGCACCAGATTTTTCCCAATCTTGATAATGCTTATCTTCAATGTTCTTAGGGTCGAATGTTTTGTCCAGAGCCATTTTGTTTTTCCTTACGTTTAAAGCAGGAAAATCATACGGTTTTTCATCTGGAAAGCAAGTATTACAGCGTTAATAAACAATAATTATTCATCTAGTACGCGCTTTGAAACACGCTCCAGCTCTTCACGAACCAGACGTTCGATAACAACAGGAAGGTTTTTATCTAACCAAGATCGCAATAGAGGCCTTATCTCTTTACGAACTATATCCTCAAGAGTGACACCGTTGTGGTCAATAGCCGTCTTTCTTGCCAATTCACTAATAGCGTCAAAAGCGGCCTCCTCCGCACCTTCTGTTAATAAGGTGTCATCAACATCAATAACGTTTACGGGCTCTGGTTCAGGTGTGGGCTCTGGTTCTGGTGTAGGCTCAGGTTCTGGTGTAGGCTCAGGCTCTGGTGTAGGCTCAGGATCAACACGATCTGTTAATTCCAATATATCATCATCTGGCTCTTCATCCGGCTCAGGTTCAGGATCTGCAGCAGGTGAATCAAAATCAATGTCATCAATTGCCGATTGATCTAAAGGCTCATCCGAAGATTCACCAGGCATATCAAAACCGATATCATCGATTGCCGATTGATCCAAAGGCTCGTCAACTTCAGGTTCTGGCTCTGCAACATCTGCCGCCGCCACATCATCATCATCTGAGTTATCAGAATCACCTTCTTCATCCTCAGATATAATCTGACGAATAGAGTCCAATATCTCTTCGATAGACGGGTCTTCTTCTGTTTGCGCTTCTTCGGTCATGTTTGAATATGTTCAGATAGTTATTTAGGAATCAGTCATTAACAGTCTGGTCTATTGCAGAGCTATTGTCAAAGCCCCATCACATTAGAAATATAATGCTATCCACAATTTTAAAGAGGCACTAAAGAATATTTTATAATAAAACTAAAATTCAAAAGCTGGTTTAGGCTTAAAACTTGATAAAAAAGGTACGTTTGCGTCAAATAATACCTTGGATGATACAGAACCATCCTTTGACTTCATAAACATAACTGCACGACCACATGATTGGCTGTTCTCTCTAACTACTGTCACAAGACGGCCATTTATATCAAGTTGATCAATTATACTATCCGGGACAGAAGAAACCGCGCCGTTAATCAAAATCAAGCTATAAGGAGCTTGGTCAGGCACTCCATCTTCTAACTTACCTTCCATCAACGCGACATTACAACAGCCCAACTTATCCCATAATTTAGTCGCTTTATCCATTTGGCGCTTATTATGCTCTAACGCAATTATTGTTGTTACCATGGGAGATAATATTGCACATGAGTACCCTGCCCCAACACCAATATCCAAGACAACATCAGTATCACGCGGCAAAGCTGCCTGAATCATTTTTGCATGCGTTGTAGGTTCTAAAAGATATCTACCTTGCCCAATATCCAGATCATCATCGGTATATGAAACCCCACGCAATCTTTCAGGAACGAATAACTCTCTTGGTACGGTTTGAAAACTATCCAATATACGTTGATCCACAACACCATTAGGGTGTATCTGTCCATCAACCATATTAATGCGAGTCTGTAAATAATCTACCATGATTTAAGAAACCTTATTGTATAGGTACGTGCGAATACTGACAATCACACAAACTAAGCGTAAACGCATTTAATTATGTTGACCAGAGTTTTTTCAGTAAAAAACACATTCTTAATGAGTTGGTTGTTGACTCACATATACCTTATCATTTAATCATAAGCTTCCTAATTTGGGGATGAGCAAATGGCGCGGTGGCAGAGAGGCTATGCAGCGGATTGCAACTCCGTGTACACCGGTTCGACTCCGGTCCGTGCCTCCACTCTCCCCCTGATTTGGAAAAAATACAAATAAGAGAAATAAGTACAAACTTCTTTCTTGACAAGCTTTGAACATCAGGGCATAAAAACCCCTCAAAGCGTGTTCCCCAGTAACTCAGCGGTAGAGTAGGTGACTGTTAATCACTTTGTCGGAGGTTCGAATCCTTCCTGGGGAGCCATTTT